>NZ_JBDPLX010000002.1:0-539024 GCF_039871815.1 Micromonospora sp. B9E7 | reverse complement strand
CGGCGGTCATGGCGGAGGGGAAACGCCCGGTTACATTCCGAACCCGGAAGCTAAGCCCTCCAGCGCCGATGGTACTGCACTCGTGAGGGTGTGGGAGAGTAGGACGCCGCCGGACAATCTTTCCAGATAAGGCCACCCCTAGCGGGGTGGCCTTATCTGCGTATCCCGCGCAACTGGTTGATCCACTCCAGATCGCCGATGTGGCGGTATTCACCGCAGGAGATGCCGCCACATCGGCGAAACGACGTCGATCAATGCGTGCGAGGCGTTGGCGCCGCTAGGCTGGACGCGTGGATGAGGTCCTGATCTTCCTGGTGGTCGCAGCCTGCGTGGCGGCGATCCTGGGGATCCTCACGTGGCTCGGAGCGCGGGTACGTCGTCGTGGCATCGGTGGTGAGGTCATGGGTCCGTTCGAGGAGATGTGGCATCCCGCCGCGCACCGGTTCCGGGCCGAAATCCGTGTGCAGGAGGCGCGCACGGTGCCGATGCCGCCGCAGGGTGCCAGGAAGCGCCCCGGGTCAGGGCGGTGACACTGACTGGCACTGGGCTCGATCAGCCCCGGGTCTGCATCTCCTGGCGGAGGTTGCGCATCAGGCCGCCGGCGTCGGTGACCGACCGGCCCGGGAACATCGCCATCACGACGCTGCCGTGATCGGCCCAGCCGCACACCGCGAAGTCGCCGCCCTCGCCACTGGTGCTGCCGCACTTCATCACGCCGCCCAGGTCACCGGCGGGGGACTCGCGCAGTCCGCTGACCGAGCCGGTCTCGTCCGACATCAGCCGGAAGAGGCTGTCCAGGTCGCGCTCCGGCTGCCACAGCAGGGTGGTGCCCCCGAAGATGAGCACCGAGCGCTTGTCGTCGGCAGGGTCGCGGTAGACGGTGCCGAAACTGCGGTCCAGCTCGATATTCGCCGCCAGGCCGCTGCGCAGGTAGTCGGCGGTGCTCTTCGCCCGTTCGCTGTCGTCGCGGGTCAGGCCCGCCACCCGATCGGGTGAGGTCAGCTGGGTGTCCTTCTGCTGCGCCACCCGCCATCCGCCGACGCCCAGCACGCCTGCGCCCGCGAGGCCGACCACCAACGCGACCGCCCAACCGATCTTGCGTCGCCGGGACCAACCGCCGGACCGTTCGGCGGGGTCGCCCCCGGAGTCTCGGGTGCTGAGCTGGATCGGCTCCTCGCTCAGCTCGACCGGCTCCTGGCCGCCGTCGAGCGAACGCTCGGTGAGATGTGCGTCGGACATAGCCGACACCGTACGCGAACGAGAGGTGGCGCACGTCAGGTCCGGAGAAGCCCTCCGTAGACTTGTCAGGTGACCGAGAGACTGGATGCCCACCGCCCCGACGCCCCGACCCTTGCCGGCCAGTACCAGCCGGGCGAGGTAGAGCAGCGACGGTACGAGCAGTGGGTAGCCGCCGGGCACTTCCGGGCCTCCGCCGACAGCGAGAAGCCCCCCTTCACCATCGTCATCCCGCCGCCGAACGTCACCGGCTCACTGCACATGGGCCACGCGTTCGAGCACACGCTGATGGACGCGTTGACCCGGCGTAAGCGGATGCAGGGCTTCGAGGCGCTGTGGCTGCCCGGTATGGACCACGCCGGCATCGCCACCCAGAACCTGGTCGAGCGTCAGCTCGCCGGCGAGGGCCTGTCTCGGCACGACCTGGGCCGGGAGAAGTTCGTCGAGCGGGTCTGGCAGTGGAAGGCCGAGTCCGGCGGCGCCATCCTGGGCCAGATGCGTCGTCTCGGCGACTCCGTCGACTGGGACCGCGAGCGCTTCACCATGGACGAGGGGCTGACCCGCGCCGTTCAGACGATCTTCAAGAAGCTCTTCGACGACGGTCTCATCTACCGGGCCAACCGGATCATCAACTGGTGTCCGCGCTGCCTGACCGCGCTCTCCGACATCGAGGTCGAGCACACCGACGACGACGGTGAGCTGATCTCGATCCGGTACAGCGACGAGGTCGTGGTGGCCACCACCCGGGCCGAGACGATGCTGGGCGACACCGCGGTGGCGGTGCACCCGGACGACGAGCGTTACCAGCACCTGATCGGCACCGAGGTCGAGCTGCCGCTGACCGGCCGGCGGATCCCGATCGTGGCCGACGCGCACGTCGACCCGTCCTTCGGCACCGGCATGGTCAAGGTGACGCCCGCTCACGACCCGAACGACTTCGAGATCGGCCAGCGCCACGACCTGCCCGCGCTGACCGTGATGGACGAGCGCGGTGTGATCACCGTGCCCGGGCCGTTCGAAGGGCTGGACCGGTTCGAGGCGCGGCCCGCGATCGTGGCGGCGTTGCGCGAGCAGGGTCGGATCGTCGCCGAGAAGCGCCCGTACGTGCACGCGGTCGGGCACTGCTCGCGCTGCAAGACGACAGTCGAGCCGCGGCTGTCGCTGCAGTGGTTCGTCAACACCGCGCCCCTGGCCCAGGCGGCCGGTGACGCGGTGCGCGACGGTCGGGTCCGTATCGAGCCGGCCGAGCTGGCCAAGCGGTACTTCGCCTGGGTCGACAACATGCACGACTGGTGCATCTCCCGTCAGCTCTGGTGGGGGCACCGCATCCCGGTGTGGTACGGCCCGGCCGGCGAGATCGTCTGCGTCGGCCCCGACGAGGAGCCTCCGACCGGCGAGGGCTGGCACCAGGACGAGGACGTCCTGGACACCTGGTTCTCCAGCGGCCTGTGGCCGTTCTCCACCCTCGGCTGGCCCGAGCAGACCCCGGACCTGGCGAAGTTCTACCCGACCAGCGTGCTGGTCACCGGGTACGACATCCTGTTCTTCTGGGTCGCCCGGATGATGATGTTCGGCCTCTACGCGATGGACGGCCGGCCGCCCTTCGACGTGGTCGCGTTGCACGGCATGGTGCGTGACCAGTTCGGCAAGAAGATGTCGAAGTCGTTCGGCAACGTGGTCGACCCGCTGGACTGGATCGACAGGTACGGTGCCGACGCCACCCGGTTCACCCTGGCACGGGGTGCGAACCCCGGTCAGGACGTCCCGGTCAGCGAGGAGTGGTGCCAGGGCTCGCGCAACTTCTGCAACAAGCTCTGGAACGCCACCCGGTTCGCGCTGATGAACGGTGCGCACACCACCGGGGACCTGCCGCCCGTCGAGCAGCTCTCCACCGTCGACCGCTGGATCCTGTCCCGGCTGGCGCACGTCACCGCCGAGGTCGACGAGCAGTTCGAGGCGTACGAGTTCGCCAAGGTGTGTGACCTGCTCTACCACTTCGCCTGGGACGACGTCTGCGACTGGTACGTGGAGCTGAGCAAGCCGGTGCTCGCCGAGGGTGGTGAGCGGGCGGAGGTCAGCCGCCGGGTGCTCGGGCACGTGCTCGACCAGCTGCTGCGGCTGCTGCACCCGGTCATCCCGTTCGTCACCGAGGAGCTGTGGCTCGCGTTGACCGGCGGCGAGACGGTGCAGACCGTCGCCTGGCCGGTGGCCGACCGTGCGTTGGTCGACGACGCCGCCGAGGCCGAGTTGGCGAGTGTGCAGCGGGTGGTCACCGAGATCCGTCGGTTCCGCTCGGACCAGGGGCTGCGCCCGACGCAGCGGGTGGCCGCCCGCCTCGACGGGTTGACCGGGGCGGGCATCGCCGCCCACGAGCCACTGATCCGTTCGCTGGTCCGGCTGGACCCGGCCGGGGACGACTTCCAGGCCAGCGCCACGCTGGCCATGCCCGGCGCGGTCGGTGTCGCGTTGGACACCCGGGGGTCGATCGACCTGGCCGCCGAGCGGGCCCGGCTCACCAAGGACCGTGCGGCCGCCGAGAAGGAGGTCACGCAGGCCCGGGCGAAGCTCGACAACCCCGCCTTCATCGGCAAGGCCCCCGAGCCGGTGGTCGCGAAGATCCGCGACCGGCTCGCCACCGCCGAGGCCGACCTGGTCCGGATCAACGCTGCTCTGGAGACACTTTCCTCGTGACCGACCGCACCGATTTCGCCGCCGTCGAGGCGGAGCTGAACGCCCGTGGTTTCACCCGCATGGTCTTCGAGCTGGACCGGATCGAGTCGCTGCTCGACCTGCTCGGCAGCCCACAGCGGGCGTACCCGGCGATCCACCTGACCGGCACCAACGGCAAGACCTCCACCGCGCGGATGATCGACTCGCTGCTGCGGGCGTTCGGGCTGCACACCGGCCGCTACACCAGCCCGCACCTGGAGACCGTGCGGGAACGGATCAGCCTGGACGGGGAGCCGGTCAGCGAGGAGCGGTTCGCTTCGGTGTACCGGGAGATCAAGCCGCTGGCCGAGTTGGTCGACGCGCGGTCGGACGAGCCGCTGACGTACTTCGACATGACCACCGCGCTGGCGTTCGCCACGTTCGCCGACGCGCCGGTCGACATCGCGGTCGTCGAGGTGGGCCTCGGCGGCGCCGAGGACGCCACCAACGTGATCCAGGCCGGTGTCTGCGTGATCACCCCGATCGGGCTGGACCACACCGAGTGGCTCGGCGACACCCTTCAGGACATCGCGCTGGCCAAGGCCGGCATCATCCACCCGGGGGCCACCGTGATCTCGGCGGCCCAGGAGGAGGAGGCGGCTGGTCCCCTCCTCGAACGCTGCGCCGAGGTCGGGGCCACCATCGCCCGGGAGGGCGGTGAGTTCGGCGTGCTCGGTCGGGCGGTCGCGGTCGGCGGTCAGGTGCTCACCCTCCAAGGGCTGGGTGGCGTGTACGACGACGTCTTCATCCCGCTGCACGGTGCCCACCAGGCACAGAACGCGGCGGTGGCGCTCGCCGCCGTGGAGGCGTTCCTGGGTGCGGGGGCGCGACGTCAGCTCGACATCGAGGCGGTCCGGGAGGGCTTCGCCTCGACCAGCTCCCCGGGGCGGTTGGAGCGGGTCCGTAACGCCCCGACCGTCCTGCTGGACGGTGCGCACAACCCGCACGGCATGAAGGCCACCGTGACCGCGCTCCAGGAGGAGTTCGCGTTCAGCAAGCTGGTGGCCGTGATCGGCGTACTGGCCGACAAGGACGCGGAAGCGCTGCTGGAGCTGCTGGAACCGGTGGTCGATCACGTGGTGGTCACCCGCAACAGCTCACCACGGGCGATGCCGACGGAGGAACTGGCCGCGCTGGCGGCCGAGATCTTCGGCGAGGAGCGGGTGGATTCGGCCGAGGAGATGCCGGACGCGATCGAGCTGGCGGTGGCCCTGGCCGAGGAGGACGTCCCCGGTGAGTTGAGCGGGGTCGGGGTGCTGGTCACGGGTTCCGTGGTGACGGTCGCCGACGCGCGCCGGTTGTTGAAGCGATGACCAGCCCGGAGCGGGACCCGCACCCCACCGAGGACCCGACCGGCCTGCCGGTCGAGCAGCCGGTGGGGGAGGAGCCCACGGCCGGGCAGCCGCGACGCTCTGGGTTGCGCAACCCGGAGCGGGCGGTACGCGGTCTCGGTGCTGGCACCCTCAGCCTGGAGGCACTGGTGCTCCTGCTGGCGATCCAGCCGATCCGGGTGGTCGGCGGTGACCTCGGCGGCGCCGCGATCGGCGCGGTGGTGGCACTGGCGGTGGCCGCCGTCGTGCTGGCCGGCATGATGCGCCGCCCGTGGGCCTGGAACGCCGGCACCGTGCTCCAGGGCCTGCTGATCCTGGGCGGCCTGCTGCACTGGTCGCTGTTCGGGCTGGGCGTCATCTTCGCCCTGGTCTGGGCGTACGCGTTGCACGTGCGCCGGGTCATCCTCGGCTGACGCGGTCGGCGTCACCCGAGGCGAGCGCGGTCGGGTCAGGCGTCGGCGCGTTCGCGCCACTGGGTGAGCGCGATGCCGTGGCCGTCGGGGTCACGGAACGCCGCCGCCCACACCTCCAGCTTGGTGCCCCGGTTGACCACCCGGGGCGCGTACGTGAAGCGGACGCCTGATCCGCGGAGCCGCTCGTACGCCGCTTCGATGTCGTTCACCTCAAGGTTGACGTGCACCAACCTGCGGCTGATCGGCGCCGCCCCGGTCACCTCCCGTAGGACGAGCCGGGTCGTGCCGGAGGCGAGTACGGCGTTGTGGGCGCCCTGGTCGACCTCGCTGAAGCCGAGCACGTCGCGATAGAAGCCGAGCGACCGGGACAGGTCGGTCACCAGCAGGGTGAGCCCGACTCCGCTGATCGGCCCGGTCGGATCCGCGGCCGACGCCGCGTCGAACCCGAAGATCGCCTGGTCCAGTTCCTCGTCGGTCACGCTCTCCCGGCCCGCACGGGTCGGGGAGGGGTCGTCCAGCGGGAGGTCGAGTGGATCCAGCGGGTCGGTCGTGCCCGGTCCGGACCGCTGCGCGGGTGGCGGGTCGGAGCGCTGGGCGCTGGCCGGGTCGGAGCGCTGGGCGGGCTGCGGCTCCACCGGGACCCCGGGGGGTGGGGTCGACCGGTCGTCCTGCGGGAGGTCGTACCGGCCGGGGTCGGGCTCGTCGAAGCGCTCCTCGGGGGCCGTGCGCGGCGCCGGGGTGGCCCGCCGGGGTAGCCCGCCGGCCTGCTGTCCGACGACGACGCCCTCCAACACCGGGCCGCCCGGCGTCTGGTGCACCACCACGGGCTCGCGCTCCTCGGACGCGACGCCCGGGTCGTCGCGCAGGGGATCCGAGCGCAGGGGATCGGTGCGTACCGGATCGGGGCCGTGCGGGTCGCGGAAAGGGTCGCCGTGCGGGTCGCGGAAGGGATCGCCGTGTGGGTCGCGGAAGTCGTCCCGGAAGTCGTCGTCCGGGGCGCGGTCGGCCCACGGCGGGGCATCCTGCTGGATCAGCACCTCGTCCATGGCGTCGGCGTCGGCGAACTCCGGCGGGAGGTCGGCGACGGCGGCGGCGGTCTCGGCGTGGGTCGGCACCTCGTCCCAGAGGACCTTGACGTGCCGCTGGTCGTCCAACGCGACCCGGATCGGCAGGGTCTGGCCCAGCGACGGCCACTTGGACACCGGCACCC
This sequence comes from Micromonospora sp. B9E7, assembly GCF_039871815.1. Lineage (NCBI taxonomy): Bacteria > Bacillati > Actinomycetota > Actinomycetes > Micromonosporales > Micromonosporaceae > Micromonospora > Micromonospora sp. B9E7. The sequence continues at coordinate 532,125 of NZ_JBDPLX010000002.1, read as the reverse complement.
GAGGTTCGATGATCTTCTTGGACCGCGGCGGCAGGCCGGGCGCGTCGATGACCAGCTGGAGCTCACAGCGGCCGAACGCGTACTGGGTGGGTGGTTCGGAGGCGCTGTGCACGTGCCCCACGCCGACCACCCACGTGCGTCCGCCGCCGCGTACGGTCGCCAGTGCGATGGCCAGCACCAGCAGGGCGACCCCGAGAGCCACGATGGCCCAACTGGTCATGCCCAGCCCGAAGAGGACGACGAAGGTGGCCACGGTGCCCAGCACCGTGCCGATCAGTTTGCGTACCGGCGCGATGGGCCGGTTCCCGCCATTCGCCACAGTGGACCTCCCGGGGGTCAGGGCCAGGCTAGGCCGGATCGGCCACCGGGGGAAAGACCGGCCGCCGCGCCGGCGCCGGGACCGGGTCGCTAGGCTGACCGTACCGATCTCGAGCGTTCAACGCGTACAGGAGGAACCCAGCGTGTCCAGCAACAGCCCGGATGAGCGCAGCCTCGTTCTGATCAAGCCCGACGCGGTCCGCCGCGGCCTGGTCGGCGAGGTCCTCTCCCGCTTCGAGCGCAAGGGGCTGCGGATCGACGCGATGGCGCACCGGACGATGGACGCGGCGCTCGCCGACGAGCACTACGCCGAGCACGTCGACAAGGCGTTCTACCCGCCGTTGAAGGACTTCATGACCGGCGGCCCGCTGGTCGCCCTGGTGCTCTCCGGCGACCAGGTCATCGACGTGGTCCGCGGGCTGGTCGGTGCGACCGACGGCCGGAAGGCCGCCGCCGGCACCATCCGGGGCGACCTGTCGCTGTCCAACCGGGAGAACCTGGTGCACGCCTCCGACTCTCCGGACAGCGCCAAGCGCGAGATCGCGCTCTGGTTCCCCGAGCTGGGCTGACCAGGGCCGTCGACGCGGGGTTGACGGCGGGTTTCAGTCGACCGGCGGCAGCTTCGCCGGGTTGCCCACCACGTAGATCTCGGTGATCCGGCCGTCAGCTGCCGCGACGGTCAGCGCGTAACGGCTGCCGTCGGCGCGGGTGAGCAGGGCGGCGGGTTCGCCGTTCAGCTCCAGCCGGCGAAACGACCATTCCCGGGCGGGCCCGTAGATCCCGGCGAAGAAGCGGGCGACCCGGTCCGCCCCGTTGACCGGGTTGCGGGCGGCCCGTGCCCGGCCACCGCCGTCGTTCCACGCGGTGGCGTCCGCGGCGACCAGGTTCGTCAACGTCGCCAGGTCACCGTCGCGGGCGGCGGCGAGGAAGGCGTCCAGCAGGCGTTCCCGCTCGGAGCGGCTGGCGGTGAACCGACGCTGCTCCTGGCGTACCCGGGCGACCGCCCGGTGGTGCAGCTGCCGACAATCCTCGGTGGTCCGGTCCAGGATCTCCGCGATCTCGGCGTAGGGCAGGTCGAAGGCGGTGTGCAGGACGTACACGGCACGCTCCGGCGGGCTGAGCCGCTCCAGCACGTGGAGCAGGGCGGTGGAGAGCGAGTCGCGCAACTCGGCGCGGTCCAACGGCCCGAACGGTGAGGGCTCGGTCGGCACCGGCTCGGGCAGCCACGGCCCGACGTACGTCTCGCGGGCCGCCTGCCGCGCCCGCAACCGGTCCAGGGACAGCCGGGTGACGATCCGGGACAGGTAGCGGCGCGGCTCGGCCACCGTCGAGCGGTCCACGCCCAACCAGCGCAGGTACGCCTCCTGGAGCACATCCTCGGCGTCGTGGCGGCTGCCGAGCAGGCGGTACGCCAGCCCGAGCAGCATCGGCCGGTGCGCCTGGAGCGCACCGGCCGCCTGCGCCGCCTCGGTCGTCACACCTGAGCCGGAGGCTCCGCGTGCATGGTGACCGCCAGTCGGTTCCACACGTTGATTGTGGCAATCGCGAGGACCAGGTCTGCCAGCTCCTTCTCCGACCACACCTTCGCGGCGGCGTCCCAGACGTCGTCCGGCACGCCGTGGTCGCCGAGCCGGGTCACCGCGTCGGTGAGTGCCAGCGCGGCCCGTTCCCGCTCGTCGAAGAAGGGTGCCTCGCGCCAGGCCGCCACCGCGAAGAGTCGCCGGCTCGACTCGCCGGCAGCGAGCGCGTCCCGGCTGTGCATGTCCACGCAGAACGCGCACCCGTTGATCATCGAAGCGCGGAGCTTGACCAGCTCCAGCACGGTGTGGTCGACGTTCGTCTGGACGTACTTCTCCAGGCCCAGGACGGCCTTGTATCCCTGCGGCGCGACCTCGGCCGCGTTCATCCGCTCCATGGCTCTACCTCCCCGATCGGTTCCGACACCGAGACGACGGACCGACCGGGGCTGGTCGTGACAATCCGGCGGTGTGACCCCGCTCATGCCCGCCGGGGCGACCGGGAGGGGTCAGCCGCGCGCCGCAGGGGCGGTGTCGGCCAGCACCGCACGCGGGCGGGGGATCTGGACGTCCTCGGTGGCGGGCGCGGTCGACGTCGTGCCGTCACCGCCGCTCGGCCCGCGCCGGGTCACCCGGGCGGCCAACCGACGGCCGATCTCGATCATGGGCAGTTCGACCCAGCGGTAGAGCACGTCCGCGGCGATCAGCGCCACCACCACGGCGCCGAGGAAGACGCCGGTGCTGCGTCGCCCCAGCGCCGGCAGGAGCCCGATCGCGGCCCGTGCCGCGATGGACTGGATCAGGTACATCGAGTACGACCGCTCGCCGACGAAGACCAGCGGACGCAGCCCCAGCCCACGGGCGAGCACGCTGCGCGAGAGCAGAGCCGGCAGCAGCACGGCGGCACCGGCGGCGTAGGTGCCGATCAGCGCCTCCGGCCCGAACCGGACCGGCCAGTACTGCACGGTCCAGTGGAACGCGCCGAAGAGCACGATCACCGCGGTAGCCGTCACCGGGTGGGTCAGCGGCTGGAACACGGCGAAGCCCCGGGGGTGGTGCATGACCACCGCGACCAGGCAGCCGAACAGGATGGCCACGTAGTGGATCGGCCAGCTCAGCCAGGCGATGTCCGGCGGGATCATCGCGATCAGGAGCACGATCAGACCGGCGGTGACCGCCAGCCGGCGGCGGAAGACGGCGGTCACCAGCACGAACGCGATGGCCGGCCAGAACAGGTAGAACTTCTGTTCGATCCCGATCGTCCAGGAGTGCAGGTAGGGGGCGTTCGAGGGCATGAAGTCGTTGAGCAGGAGCAGGTAGTACGCCATCAGGCGCTCGACCGCTTCGCCGGTGCCGTTGAGCCGGGCCAGCGCCCAGGTCAGGAAGAGCACCAGCAGGTAGACCGGCATGATCCGGAAGAACCGCCGCAGGTAGAACGCCCGCAGCGAGACCTTGCCGTACCGGTGCTCCTCGCGCAGCAGCATTGCGGTCAAGGCGCGTTCACGTGCGGGATCACTCGGCGGCGGGGTGGCAGGTCAGTCTTGTATCGTTGAGCACCGAAAGGCGATGACCCGGCCATCACCGGCGAGCCTCCGGAAGAACGGCCGGGCAACCGGCTCAGTAGAACCGGACGGGTGCGGCCCGTCACAGCCGGTCAACGAGCGGGCGGTCGATCCTGACCGTCAAGCGGGGTGGTACCGCGGGCCACCCGGGAGCGTCGTCGAGGCGCACCCGGAGAAGCTCGTCCTCGCAGACCCACCGATGAGTGAGCTGCGAGGAGAGCAACCCCCGATGGCCTATCCGTTGCACGACCCGACCGCCGCCGGTGTCCCGGCGAGCCCGGACCTGCCCGCGGTCGAGCGCCGGGTGCTGGAGCACTGGACGGCCGACAAGACCTTCGAGGCGTCGGTCGAGGCCCGCCCGGCCGGCGACGACGGCAAGAACGAGTACGTCTTCTACGACGGCCCGCCGTTCGCCAACGGCCTGCCGCACTACGGTCACCTCTTCACCGGTTACGTCAAGGACGTGGTGCCGCGCTACCAGACCATGCGTGGGCGGCACGTCGAGCGGCGCTTCGGCTGGGACTGCCACGGCCTGCCCGCCGAGGTGGTGGCCGAGAAGCAGCTCGGCATCACCAGCAAGGCGGAGATCATCGACCTGGGCGTGGCCCGGTTCAACGAGGCCTGCCGCACCTCGGTGCTGGAGTTCACCCAGGACTGGGAGCGGTACATCAACCGGCAGGCCCGCTGGGTCGACTTCGCCAACGACTACAAGACCCTCGACCTGGACTACATGGAAAGCGTCATGTGGGCCTTCAAGACCCTGCACGACAAGGGTCTGATCTACGAGGGCTTCCGGGTGCTGGCGTACTGCTGGCGGTGTGAGACGCCGCTGTCGAACACCGAGACCCGGATGGACGACGTGTACCGGGACCGACACGACCCGACGCTGTCGGTCTGGTTCGGGCTGACCGCCGACGAGTCCGCCCCGGAGCTGGTGCGCGGGCCGGTCAAGCTGGGCGTCTGGACCACCACGCCGTGGACCCTGCCGTCGAACCTGGCGCTCGCCGTCGGCCCCGACATCGAGTACGCCGTGCTGGAACGCGACGGGGACCGCTACGTGGTCGGCGCGGCGCGGCTGGCCGCGTACGCCAAGGAGCTGGAGGGCTACGAGCAGGTCGGCACGGTGTACGGCCGGGACCTGGTCGGCCGCCGCTACACGCCACTGTTCGACTTCCTCGTCGAGCAGGCCGGCGAGAACGCCTACCAGGTGCTGGGCGCGGAGTTCGTCACCACCGAGGACGGCACCGGGATCGTGCACCTGGCACCGGCGTTCGGCGAGGACGACCAGAACGTCTGCAACGCCGCTGGCATCCCCACCATCGTCACGGTCGACGACCACACCCGGTTCACCGCGCTGGTGCCGCCGTACCAGGGTGAGCAGGTCTTCGACGTCAACAAGCCGGTGATCCGGGAGCTGAAGGACCGGGGGGTGGTGCTCAAGCAGGACACCTACACCCACTCGTACCCGCACTGCTGGCGTTGCGACACCCCGCTGGTCTACAAGGCGGTGTCGTCGTGGTTCGTCGCGGTGACCCAGTTCCGGGACCGGATGGTCGAGCTGAACCAGGAGATCAACTGGACGCCCGGGCACATCAAGGACGGCTCGTTCGGCAAGTGGCTCGCCAACGCGCGGGACTGGTCGATCAGCCGCAACCGGTTCTGGGGCTCACCGATCCCGGCCTGGAAGTCGGACGACCCGAACTACCCACGGTTGGACGTCTACGGCTCGCTGGCCGACATCGAGCGGGACTTCGGCGTACGCCTGACCGACCTGCACCGGCCCGCGGTGGACGACCTGGTCCGCCCCAACCCGGACGACCCGACCGGTAGGTCGATGATGCGTCGGGTGCCGGAGGTGCTGGACTGCTGGTTCGAGTCCGGGTCGATGCCGTTCGCCCAGGTGCACTACCCCTTCGAGAACGCGGACTGGTTCGAGCACCACTACCCGGGTGACTTCATCGTCGAGTACATCGGGCAGACCCGCGGCTGGTTCTACACGATGCACGTGCTGGCCACCGCGCTGTTCGACCGGCCGGCGTTCCGCAACTGCCTGAGCCACGGCATCCTGCTCGGCTCCGACGGGCGCAAGATGTCCAAGAGCCTGCGCAACTACCCGGACGTGTACCACGTCTTCGACTCGTACGGCTCGGACGCGATGCGGTGGATGCTGATGTCCTCGCCGGTGCTGCGCGGCGGTGACATGGCGGTGACCGAGACGCTCATCCGCGACGCGGTCCGGCAGGTGCTGCTGCCGCTGTGGAACGTCTGGTACTTCTTCACGCTCTACGCCAACGCCGACGGGCACCAGGCGCGCCGTCGTACCGACTCGACGCACCTGCTCGACCGGTACGTGCTGGCGAAGACGAACGAGCTGGTGGCCACGGTCGGCGCGCAGATGGACGCGTACGACATCTCCGGTGCCTGCGCGACCGTCCGGTCCTACCTGGACGCGCTGACCAACTGGTACGTGCGCCGCTCCCGGGACCGATTCTGGTCCGGTGACGTCAACGCGTTCGACACGCTCTGGACCGTGTTGGAGACGCTCTGCCGGGTGGTGGCGCCGCTCGCGCCGTTGACCGCGGAGGAGATCTGGCGCGGCCTGACCGGAGAGCGGTCGGTGCACCTGACCGACTGGCCGGAGGCGACCGAGTTCCCGGCCGACCACGACCTGGTCGCCGCGATGGACAACGTGCGGGCGGTCGCCTCGGCGGCGCTGTCGCTGCGCAAGGCCAAGGGTCTGCGGGTGCGGCTGCCGCTGGCCAGGCTGACCGTGGCCTCGCCGGTCGCGGAGCAGCTGCGTCCGTTCGCCGACCTGGTCGCCGACGAGGTCAACGTGAAGTCCGTGGAGTTCAGCGCTGAGCTGTCCGCGTACTGCGAGCAGGTGTTGACGGTGGTGCCCCGGGCGCTCGGTCCGCGGGTCGGCAAGCAGGTGCAGCAGGTGATCAAGGCGGTCAAGGCGGGCGAGTGGGAGTTGGTCGACGGCGCCCCGGTGGCCGCCGGCGTCACCCTCGCCGAGGGCGAGTACGAGCTGCGGCTGGTCGCCGCCGACGCCGAGCACTCGGCGCCGCTGCCCGGCGGTGAGGGTGTGGTGGTGCTGGACACCGAGGTGACCCCGGAGTTGGCCGCCGAGGGGTTGGCCCGCGACGTGGTGCGGGTGGTGCAGCAGGCCCGACGGGACGCCGACCTGGACGTGTCGGACCGGATCGTGGTGTCGGTGTCGGCCTCCGACGAGGTGCGCGCGGCTGTGTCGGCGTACCTCGACTTCGTCTCCGGCGAGGTGCTGGCCGATGCGGTGGACTTCGCCGAGGGCCTCGACGGCTTCGCCGGTGAGGTGGGCGAGGGCGAGCAGGTCACGGTCATCGTTCGCCGCTCGTAGCGCGCGGGCGCGGACGCCTCCACACCTCCGTCTGCGGGGTGTGGAGGCGTCCGCTACCGTGACACCGCCCGCTCGCACCTCATCTGCCGGAGGACCAGTGCCCCTGCTCTACACCATCGGCAAGCTGACCGTGGCGCCCACGCTGCGGGTGGCGTTCCGCCCGACCGTGGAGGGTCTGGAACACGTGCCGGAGACCGGCGGCGCGATCTTCGCCGGCAACCACCTCTCGGTGGCCGACGAGCTGTTCCTCGGCACGGTCGTGCCCCGACACCTGGCATTCTGGGCAAAGTCGGAGTATTTCAAGGGCACCGGGGTGAAGGGCGCGATCTCCAAGTTCGTCCTCACCGGCCTGGGTGCCATTCCCGTCGAGCGGGCCGGCGGTCGGGCGGCGCTGTCCGCGTTCGACGCGGCGATCCCGGCGCTCAGGGGCGGTGACCTGGTGGTGGTCTACCCGGAGGGCACCCGATCGCCGGACGGCAGGCTCTACCGAGGGCGCACCGGCGCGGCCCGGCTGGCGATCGCCGCCGGGGTGCCGATCATCCCGGTCGGCATGATCGGCACGGACAAGGCGCAGCCGATCGGCGCCCGGGTGCCCCGGCCCGGCACCGCCAAGATCACCGTCCGGTTCGGCAAGCCGCTGGACTTCAGCGGCCGGCCGGACGACCGCACCTCGCTGCGGCAGATGACCGACGAGATGATGAGCGAGATCCAGAAGCTCACCGGCCAGGAGTACGTCCCCCGCTACGCCCCGCCCCGCGCCCACCCGGACCCGACCCGCGACGCCTGACCGGCGGGGCGTTCCTCAGCCCTCGGGTTGGACGATCTGGGCGCGCAGGGTGTTCAGCAGCGTGGCGCTGTCGGTGACGGAGAGCCGGGTGAACACCCCGGTGGCGATGCTGCCGTGGTCGACCGAGGTGCAGACCACCACGTCGCTGCCATCGGCCCGGCCGACGGCGCAGCGCTCGTGCCGGCCACGCACGCCGGTGTCCACGGTCTCCGGGGCGTTCAGCGCGTACCGGTCGGCGAGCCGGCTGATCTCGGCCTCCGCGTCCGCCTCCGGGGTCAGCCGGAACCCGGTGCCGCCGAAGACGGTCACCCGCTTGCCGCTCGTAGTGGAGTAGACGCCGGCGAACGTGTCCTCGGCCAGCAGGTGCTCCTGGCGTACCTCGTTCTCCAGTTGCTTCGCGGTCTCCGCGCTGCGGTTGTCCTGGCGAAGGGTGAGGTCCTCGACCTGCTCGGGCAGTGCCGCGCGGGCCGGGTACTGGGCCGAGATCGGGAACCCGTAGTAGGCGGGGCAACCACAGCAGCAGGCCAGGGTGAGCAGCAGCAGCCACGGCCAGCGGCGGCGTCGGCGGACCGGCACGTACCCCTTGGGGGCCTGCCAACCCGGCGGTGGCGCGGCCGGAGGCGTGCTGGGTCGCCCGCCCCGGCGCTGCTTCGGCGGTCTGGCCGGTGCGGGCGCCGGTGCGGGCGGCGACATCTGCCGACTCGGCATCGTGGGCCGGGCAGCCGGCGGCGACACCGGGGCGACGGGCGACACCGGCGCAACCGGCGGCGCCGGGGCGACCGGCGGCGGCACCGGGTGCGACCCGACCGGGGGAGCGGGCGGACCGGACCACTGCCGAGTCGTCGGCGGCACCGGGTAGGGCGTCGTCGGAGGCAGCGGGGGCAGCTCGGCGGAGGGCAGGTCCCAGCCGCCGGTGTCCACCCCGGCCCACGGGTCGACCGGGGTCTGGTGCTCCGGCAGCCCGACGGGCACGGGTTGCGGCGGGGTCGGCTCGGCCGACTCACCCCAGGCGGGTCGGCGCGGCAACGGGGGCGGCACCGAGGCCGAGCCGCTCCATCGGGGCGCGGGGACGTCCTCGGTGGCGGCGGCCTCGGGCTGGTCCGACGGCTTCGGCTGGTCGGCAGCCGTCGGCCGCGTCGAGGGCTCAGGCTGGTCCGACGGTACGGGTGGGGAGGTCGGCTTCTCGGCGGCCGCCGGATCGCGGTCCGGCTCTGTGCCCGGGGTGCTCCCGTCGGCCGGCCGTGCTCCCGGCTGGGGCTCGGGCATCGCGGCAATCTCCTCTCGCGCCGGTCCGAGGTTAGTACCGCGTCGCCACCGCCGGGCGGGCGCGTACCCTTGGGCATCATGAGTGCCCCGTCCACGACGCCGCGCGCGACCACGACCAACTCGGTCTGGCCCCAGCTCGAGCCGCTGCTGCCCCAGGTCTCCAAGCCCATCCAGTACGTCGGTGGCGAGCTGGGTGCGGTCACCAAGGACTGGGATGCGGCAGCCGTGCGCTGGGCGTTGATGTATCCCGACGCCTACGAGGTGGGCCTGCCCAACCAGGGCGTGCAGATCCTCTACGAGGTGCTCAACGAGCTGCCGGACACCCTCGCCGAGCGCACGTACGCGGTCTGGCCGGACCTGGAGACCCTGATGCGCACGCACGGCGTGCCGCAGTTCACCGTCGACGCGCACCGGTCGGTACGCAACTTCGACGTGTTCGGCCTCTCCTTCTCCACCGAGCTGGGCTACACCAACATGCTCACCGCGATCGACCTGGCCGGCATTCCGCTGCTGGCCGCCGACCGCACCGACGCCGACCCGGTGATCGTGGCCGGTGGGCACGCCGCGTTCAACCCGGAGCCGATCGCCGACTTCATCGACGCCGCCGTGCTCGGCGACGGCGAGGAGGCGGTCCTGGAGATCACCGCGATCGTCCGGGAGTGGAAGGCCGAGGGCTCCCCGGGTGGCCGCGACGAGCTGCTGCTGCGGCTGGCCCGCACCGAGAGCGTCTACGTGCCGCGCTTCTACGACGTCGACTACCTCCCGGACGGGCGGATCCAGCGGGTCGTGCCGAACCGGCCGGACGTGCCGTTCCGGGTGCACAAGCGCACGACGATGGACCTGGACGCCTGGCCGTACCCGAAGAAGCCCCTGGTCCCGCTGGCCGAGACGGTGCACGAGCGGTACGCGGTGGAGATCTTCCGGGGCTGCACCCGGGGCTGCCGGTTCTGCCAGGCCGGCATGATCACCCGTCCGGTCCGGGAGCGGTCGATCACCACGGTCGCGCAGATGGTCCGCGAGGGCCTGGAGTTCTCCGGCTTCAACGAGGTGGGCCTGCTGTCGCTCTCCTCGGCGGACCACTCCGAGATCGGCGACATGTGCTCGGGCCTCGCCCAGCAGTACGAGGGCACGAACGTCTCGCTGTCGCTGCCGTCGACCCGGGTGGACGCCTTCAACATCGACCTCGCGCAGGAGCTGTCCCGCAACGGGCGGCGTACCGGCCTGACCTTCGCCCCGGAGGGCGGGTCCGAGCGGATCCGCAAGGTCATCAACAAGATGGTGTCGAAGGAAGACCTGATCCGTACGGTCGTCACCGCGTACACCAACGGCTGGCGGCAGGTGAAGCTCTACTTCATGTGCGGCCTGCCCACCGAGACCGACGAGGACGTCCTCGAGATCGCGGAGATGGCGCACGAGGTGATCAGGGCCGGTCGGGCGGCCACCGGCTCCAAGGACATCCGCTGCACGGTCTCCATCGGCGGGTTCGTGCCGAAGCCGCACACCCCGTTCCAGTGGGCCGCGATGGACCGTCCGGAGGTCATCGACCACCGGCTCAAGATCCTCAAGCAGGCCATCAACTCGGACCGCTCGTTGGGTCGGGCCATCGGCTACCGCTACCACGACGGCGAGCCGTCGCTGATCGAAGGGCTGCTCTCCCGCGGTGACCGGCGGGTCGGTTCGGTGATCCGCAAGGTGTGGGAGAACGGCGGCCGGTTCGACGGGTGGAGCGAGCACTTCTCCTACCAGCGCTGGGTGGACGCGGCGGCCGAGACGCTGCCGGCGTTCGGGGTGGACCTCGACTGGTACACCACCCGGCAGCGCGAGGAGTTGGAGGTCCTGCCCTGGGACCACCTCGACTCGGGCCTCGACAAGGACTGGCTCTGGCAGGACTGGCAGGACTCGTTCAGCGAGTTCGAGCAGGACGACTGCCGGTGGACGCCCTGCTTCGACTGCGGCGTCTGCCCGTCGATGGACACCGAGATCCAGATCGGCCCCACCGGCAAGAAGTTGCTGCCGCTCACCCCGCTGGGCGGCAACGGCATGAAGGTGCCGGCCGGCGACCACTCCGCCTGACCTCGCCTTCGGGGCAGCGCCGGGTGGCGGTGACCACTACTCTCCACTTCCGATGTCATCCAACGGGTCCGCGTCTCGCGGGCCCGTTGGCGTTGGTCGGGCTCCGCGCCGCGTCGCCGTCGTGCCGCATCGACATGTTCCGGTGGGCCTCGGCGGCGAACGGGGGCTGCCCCGACTTGGTCGGACTTCGATACGCTGCGTCTGACATGGACCGACCCGGCGGGGTCGGGAACGGGGGAGGAATCGCATGGGGAGCATCCCGCCGCCGAGCACCGGCGATCTGCACGTCAGCGTCGAGGACCTGGACGCCGCGGCGGCGTACGTCGAGCGCCTGAAGCAGTACGTCGAGGACACCCTCAGCTACGAGATGGAGCGCATCAAGGAACGGATGAAGGGCGACAGCAACAACGCCCAGACCGTTCCGAACGGCACCCCGTTCGGCGCGTACGAGGACGCCCGCATGCAGTGGGCGGCCCTGACCACGTCCACGGGCAACATGGAGGCGCACCTCACGACGCTCGCCCAGAAGCTCGCCGCCCTGAAGCAGGGCACCGAGGAGATCGCCAAGGCGTTCCGCGACGCCGAGGCGCGTAACGCCGCCAACGGCAAGGACATCGAGCGACTGCTGGAGTCCGCCGCTCCGCCGCCCGCTGCCGGCGGCACGCCCACCTACCCGTACACGGCCTGAGGGGGACGGTCATGGCTGGAGGAACCTGGGAGCGGTGCGTCCGCGAGGTGACGCTCTCCGCGGACCCGGAAACCGTCGGTTCGGTCGGAGCGGGGTGGAGCAATCTCTCCAGTGGCCTGCAACACCTACGGGACGCGCTCGTCGGTCGATCGTTCGTCGGTCCGATCGCGACGGGCCAGGAACGCCCGCACGTCGGCGGTCTGCCCGGGATGCTCGCCGGTTGGAAGGGCAGCGGTGGTGACGCGTACCGCGAGCACCTGGGCAAGATCGGCAAGCAGATCGAGGATCTGATCACCGACGCGACGAACGTCAGTGGCGCGTTGATCCGGATCGAGGGTGACATCCGCAAGTCTGTCTCCACGATCCCGATCCCGTTGATGGACGACTTCGGCTTCAACGAGTGGAGCCTGCCCAACGGCACCGAGCTCGACGACGCCCGCGACGGCGAGAGCTCGTCAGGGTTCCTCGCCGCGCTGCGCCAGGACTACCAGAACAACCCGGCGTCGTACGCGGACGGCGCGTTCCGCGACAAGGCCGACGACCTGGAAGCGACCATGAAGGTCGATGGCCAGGCCGGCGACCAGAAGCGGGGCGGCTGGTGGGACACCAAGTCCCACCTGGACAACTGGTACCGGGACAATCAGCAGGCGGCGAACGCGGCGATGTCGCCGCTGCCCCAGGCGGTCTACACCGAGCGTCCCAAGCTCACCGTGATCGGTCCGGATGGGGCCGATATCGACGACATTCGTCGCGACACCCGGGTTCCACCGACGGGCCGACCCGACATCGGTGGTGGCGAGTTCGGCGGGAAGCCCGACATCGGTGGTGGCGGCCCCGCGATCGGCAGCAGACCACCGAGCCTCGGCGACGGGGGCGGTCCGACGTCCACCGTCGACCCGTTCTCCCCGACCACCTCTGGCGCGATCGGCGGCGGCTCGCCCTCCGCCGCCGGTCAGCTCACGCCTCCGTCGACCGGCTCCGGCTACCCGGACGGCGACGACGGCTACAGCAGCGGTCTGGCCGGTGCCAGCCCGAGCGGCGTCGGCGGCCTGGGTGGCGGCCTCGGTGGCACCGGGGTCGGCAGCGCCGGTCTCGGGGGCGCCGGCGGTGGTTTCGGGGGCGGGCCCGGCGTGGGCTCGGCCGGCGGGATCGGTGCCGGCGGTGGCCTGGGCGGCGGGATCGGCGTCGGCGGCATTCCCGGCATGGTGGGCGGCGGCAACGGAAAGGTGCCACCGATGACCAGCGCCGCGAACGCGCTGCGTACCGCCGCTGGCGCGGGTGGCGCCGGGATGGCGGGCGGCGCGCGTGGCGGTGCCGGAGTCGGCGGCGCCGGGATGATGGGCGGCGGCATGATGGGCGGCGCGGGGGGCGCCGGGCACGGCGGCGGCAGTGGCTCCGAGCACTCGTCGTGGTTGACTGAGGACGACGATCCGTGGGGCCCCGGTGACGGGGCGTCCCCGGGCATCCTTCGATGAGGACGGACGGATGAGGGTGAACGTCGCGGGCCTCCGGCCGGTGGTCGCCTGCCTGCTGGCGGGGTTCCTGGTCGTCGGAGCCGCCCAGCCGGCGGCTGCCGCGCCCCGGCGGGCCGAGCAGTGGTATCTGGATGAGCTCCGGATCGACCAGGTGCACAAGATCTCGACCGGGCAGGGCGTGGTCGTGGCCGTGCTCGACAGCGGTGTCGAGGCCACCCATCCGGACCTGCGCGGTCAGGTGCTCGCCGGTGGTCGTAGCTATGGCGCCTCCGGTGACGGCCGCGCCGACGAGGACGGGCACGGCACGCACATGGCCGGCATCATCGCGGCGAAGAGCGGTGGCCGAGACGGAGTGGACGGCATCGCCCCCGGCGCGAAGATCCTGCCCATCAAGCTGCGCAAGGGCACCGGGACCAACAGTGACACGGCGGTGGCCCTCGGCATCCGGATGGCCGTCGACGGCGGTGCCAAGGTGATCAACATGTCCTTCGGTGCCCCGGGCTTCGCCAGCCCCGACGAGGTGAGCGCGATCAAGTACGCGCTGGACCACGACGTCGTCGTGGTCTCCTCCGCCGGCAACACCGCGAGGGGCCACGTCGCCGTGGGAAACCCGGCCAACACCCCCGGTGTGATCGCGGTGACCGGTACGACCCGGGGTGGCTCGTTCTGGTCCGGCTCCGTCAAGGGGCCGGAGGCGGTGGTCGCCGCTCCCGGCGATGGCATCTACAACGTCGCCAACGAGGGGGGTTACGGCTGGGGCGACGGGACCTCCGACTCCGGCGCGATCGTCTCCGGTCTCGCCGCGCTGATCCGGGCGAAGTATCCGGACCTCAAGGCTCCGAGCGTGATCAACCGGATCATCCGGACCGCGCGGGACGCCGGGCCGTCCGGACGGGACCCGCAGTACGGCTTCGGGGTGATCGACCCGATGAAGGCGCTGACCGCGAACGTGCCACCGGTCACCGCCAACCCGTTGCTCGACCCGGCCGCGGTGACCGACCCGGGCCCGGCCCGCGCCGAGGGTGCGGACGAGGAGTTCGACGTCACCGAGCACGGCGATCGCGGTGGTCCCACCGACCAGCAGGTCATGGTCGTGGTCATCGGTGTCGCCGTGGTGCTGGTGCTGCTGCTGGGGCTGGCGGTCTTCCTGATCTGGAACCGCCGTCGGTACCGCCGGGAAGCGGCCCGGGCTGCCGACGTTCCGGATGAACTGCTCGACCGGGCGGTCCCCACCGCGTACCCGTCGCCGGGCGCGGATTACGCCCCGCCGCCCGGCTACCCGCCCCCACCCGGTTACGCCCCTCCGTCCGGTGACGGCCCGCCGCCGGGGGAGCGATAACCGGTCCCCGATCATGGTGGCCGGCTGGTGACCTTCGGGTCGCTGGCCGGCCGTCGGCCTTCGCGGGGGTGGTCACGACCCTGCCGACCGGTTTGCCCCGTCTGCCGAGGCGAATCGACCGCCCCGGCTGCCCACCGGCACGAGCCCTGCGCCAGGATGGGTGGACACGCAGGTACACCCGAGGAGCCCACGATCGCCAGAAAGCCTCAACCCGAGGGCGGCCAGGCACCGGTCGTCCAGCGCGTCCGCATCCGGTACGCCAAGCGCGGACCGCTGCGATTCACCTCGCACCGGGACTTCGCCCGGGCGTTCGAGCGCGCGCTGCGCCGGGCCGCCGTGCCGGTCGCCTTCTCCCAGGGTTTCCACCCGCACCCGAAGATCTCCTACGCCAGCGCCGCGCCCACCGGGGTGGCGAGCGAGGCGGAGTACCTGGAGATCGGCCTCCAGGCGGCGGTCGACCCGGAGGCGCTGCGGGCCGCGCTGGACGCCGCGCTCTCGCCAGGGCTGGACGTCCTGGACGCCGTGATCGCCGAGGGCGGCAATCTTCCGGACCGGATCGAGGCGTCGCTGTGGCACATCGAGATGCCCGAGGTGGACCCGGCGGTGCTGCGCGCGGCGGTGGATGCCTTCGTCGCCGCCGACGAGGTGCTGGTGGAGCGGATGACCAAGCAGGGGCGACGGACGTTCGACTCCCGCGCCGCGGTGATGTCCATCGATGCCTCAGCAGCGACGCCGACGCCTTCCGGGGCGCCGGCCGTCCCGTGTGCGATACTCGAACTGGTCGTGCGGCAGGTCACCCCGTCCGTACGGCCCGATGACGTCCTTTCCGGCCTCCGCGTGGTGGCCGACCTGGAGCCGCCGGTTTCGCCGAGGGTGACCCGGCTGGCTCAGGGCACGTTGACCGCGCAGGGTGCGATCGTGGATCCGTTGGATGCGGACCGCGACGGGGCAGCCATCGTTGGGCACTGACCGACGGTCCGTGCTCTGGCAGGCAGACTTCGGCGGTCGCGCACCACGCGCGCCCGGCGGAAACACTTTTGCGGCGACCCTGCGTGGCAGCGCTCACCCGCGCCCGGGGTAGCCAGAACTGGAGAACGTCCATGCTCGAGAACGAGCCCGAGGGCGGCGAACGGACCGGTTCACAGCCGGCCGGCGAGACCGCTGATGACAGCACCACGGCCGTTGGTTCGGCTCCGGTCGGACCGGAGGACGCGGGCGGCGCGGAGATCGCCGAGCCCGCCGCGCCCGTGCGGCGTACCCGGGCGACCCGCCGCCGGGCCGCCCCGCTCAACCAGCCGGAGCAGACCGACGCGCCGATCGAGGCGACCACCGGCGGGACCGGCAGCGTGGAGTCCCCGCAGGCGGAGGTCTTCGCCCCGGTCTCCGGCGACCTGGACGTCGCCCCGAAGACCCCCCGGCGTCGCCGCAAGGCCACTCCCGTCGAGACCACCGCCGAGGAGCCGCTCGTCGCCGCCTCGGCGGAGACCGCGTCGGCCGAGGTGGTTCCGCCGGTCAAGGTGACCCGGACCCGACGCAAGAAGGCCACCCCGGCTGCCGTCGAGGAGCCGCCCGCGATCGAGGAGCCGCCCGCGATCGAGGAGCCGGCCGAGTCCGACCTGCGCGAGGCCGAGGCCGAGCTGGACGACACGGAGACCCTTCCGAGTGCGACCGCCGCCGAGCTGGCCTGGACCAGCGGCGCGCAGGACCGCTCGGGCGAGGTGCCGCCAGGTGTGGCGGTTCCCGGTGTGACCGACGAGCCGAACGAGTCAGCCGAGGTCGAGCCGGAGCAGCCGCGTACGCGTCGTCGGAGGGCCGCTCTCTCCGCGCCCACCGTGCTGTTCATGGCGCCCCAGCCGGACGCCGTGCCGGTGACCCGGCCGGTGGAGTCCGCCCCGGTTGCCGAGGAGCCGGCCGTCGAGGAGGCCGCCGAGCCGTCCCGCCGCCGCCGGCGTGGCCGCCGCGACGTCGAGCCGGTTGAGCCGGTCGAGGCCGTCGAGGCCGAGGAGGAGCCCGTCGAGGAGGCCGAGGAGGCCACCGAGGCGGACGAGGACGACGAGGACAGCGCCGCCGCGCGCCGACGCCGCCGGCGTGGTCGCCGCGGGCGTGGCCGGGGCAAGGGCGGGGCCGACGACGCCGAGGACGAGGAGTCCGAGGAGGCGGCGCAGGCCGACGAGGAAGAGACCGCCGAGGCCGAGGCCGAGGGGGACGAGGACGAGGAGGCCGAGGGTGGGGATGGTCTGACCCGTCGTCGCCGTCGTCGTCGTCGTCGGGGTGCGGGCGACACGGAGGGTGCCGCGGACGACGGTGTCCCGACCGTGGTGAAGATCCGCGAGCCGCGCCGAACGGTCGACGAGGTGCAGGGGGTCTCCGGCTCGACCCGCCTGGAGGCCAAGCGTCAGCGCCGCCGGGACGGCCGGGAGCAGCGGCGTACCCGGCCGCCGATCCTGAGCGAGTCGGAGTTCCTGGCACGCCGGGAGGCTGTCGACCGGGTGATGGCGGTCCGTCAGCGTGGTGACCGCACCCAGATCGCGGTCCTGGAGGACGGCGTCCTGGTCGAGCACTACGTCACCCGCAACTCCTCCGGCACGATGGCCGGCAACGTGTACCTGGGCAAGGTGCAGAACGTGCTGCCGAGCATGGAGGCGGCGTTCGTCGACGTCGGCCGGGGCCGCAACGCGGTGCTGTACGCCGGCGAGGTCAACTGGGACACGTCCGGTCTGGAAGGACGGGCCCGCTCGATCGAGCAGGCGCTGCGCTCCGGCGACTCGGTGCTGGTCCAGGTCACCAAGGACCCGATCGGGCACAAGGGTGCCCGGTTGACCAGCCACATCGCGCTCTCCGGCCGGCACCTGGTCTACGTGCCTAACGGCAACGCGTCGGGGATCAGCCGCAAGCTGCCGGACAACGAGCGCAAGCGGCTGCGGGACGTGCTCAAGAAGCTGGTTCCGGACGGCGCGGGCGTGATCGTCCGTACGGCCGCCGAGGGCGCCACCGAGGACGAGCTGGCCCGTGACGTCAAGCGTCTGCAGTCGCAGTGGGAGGACATCCAGGCCAAGGCCGCCGAGGGTGGCGCTCCGGTGCTGCTCTACGGGGAGCCCGACCTGGTCATCCGGGTGGTCCGCGACCTGTTCAACGAGGACTTCCGCGAGCTGGTGATCGAGGGCGAGCAGTCGTACGAGATGGTCGAGTCGTACCTGTCGCACGTCTCCCCGGACCTGGTGGACCGGGTACGTCGGCACGTCGGCACGAGCGACGTCTTCGCCGAGTACCGGATCGACGAGCAGATCATCAAGGGCCTGGACCGCAAGGTCTTCCTGCCCTCCGGTGGCTCGCTGGTGATCGACCGCACCGAGGCGATGACTGTCGTCGACGTCAACACCGGTAAGTACACCGGCTCCGGGGGCAACCTGGAGGAGACCGTCACCCGTAACAACCTGGAGGCGGCGGAGGAGATCGTCCGCCAGCTCCGGCTCCGCGACATCGGCGGCATCGTGGTGATCGACTTCATCGACATGGTGTTGGAGTCGAACCGGGAGCTGGTGCTGCGCCGACTCACCGAGTGCCTCGGCCGGGACCGCACCAAGCACCAGGTCACCGAGATCACCTCGCTCGGTCTGGTGCAGATGACCCGTAAGCGGATCGGCGCGGGCCTGCTGGAGGCGTTCAGCGAGACCTGCGAGTGCTGCAAGGGCCGAGGCGTCATCATCCACACCGAGCCGGTGCCGGAGAAGCCGCGCGCCGCCGGTGCGGGGGAGAAGGTCAAGGCGGTCGCCTCGTCGGCGCCCGTCGCTCCGGCCGCCGAGCAGGGGGCGACCTCGTCCCGCCGCCGGGCGCGCAAGAACGCCCCAACCGAGCGGACGGTCGTCGAGGTCGTCGACACCGACACCGACACCAGCGCCGAAGCGGACGCCGACTACCAGGACACCATGGGCTACGACCTGTCCCGGTACGAGTCGGACACCGCCGCCGCTCCGGCGGTCTCCGACGCCCAGCAGGGTGAGTCGGCCCGGTTGGCCGCGGCGGACGACCCGGACGCGCTCGCTGACGGTGACGGCGACGAGGACACCACCGAGGGCGGTGGCGGTCGGCGTCGTTCGCGCCGAGGTGGCACCCGTCGCCGGACGCGCCCGTGACCGCCTGACCTGCCAAGTGTTTGACGAGGTCCCTTCCCCGGCAAAGTGACGGGGGAGGGACCTCGCCGTTCCGGCCGCCCCGGCCCAGGACCGGTCACCCCCGGG
Organism: Micromonospora sp. B9E7; assembly: GCF_039871815.1. Lineage (NCBI taxonomy): Bacteria > Bacillati > Actinomycetota > Actinomycetes > Micromonosporales > Micromonosporaceae > Micromonospora > Micromonospora sp. B9E7. Next base: position 513,486 of record NZ_JBDPLX010000002.1, on the reverse strand, counting down.
TCAGGAGAAGAAGATGCGTCGTCTGTTCGCCGTCACCGCGTTGGTCACCGTGCTCTCCGGCGCGCTCGGGTGCTCGGCCGACCGGCCTGGCACCGTTGGGCCGGATGTGACCAGGGTGGCTACCGAGGGCCCGGCTTCCGGGCCGGCCGGTGGTGGTGCGGCGGGCGACGCCACGCAGGTCTGCGCCGCCGCCCAGCGGGCCAGCACCACCGCCGTCCGGACGTACGTGGCGGAGTTGGGTCGGATGGTCGCGGCGGTGGGCGCTGGCGACAGCAGCGCGGGCGAGGTGGCCCGCGGGCGGGCCGAGGCGGCTCTGGACGGCTGGCGGACCGAGCTGCGGGAGCAGTCGGAGCGGGCCACCGACCCGCAGCTCAAGACGATGCTCACTGACCTCGGCACCGAGGTGGCCGCGCTCGGTGCCGACGTCGAGTCGATCGACGAGACCGAGCTGGACCGGCTCCAGCAGCGCCTCGATCAGCTCTGCGCACGCTGACCAGGGCGGGCCGGTTTGGGGTCCGGGCCGGCAATGGCGTACTCTTGCCTGCGGCGCACTTTTGGTGTGCCGAGTTCCCGTGTGCCCGCGCCGCCGTGCACTGCTACCCGGCGAGCCGCCGCGGGGACGACCGCCAGCAGCCTCAACGACAGGGAGTCCGCCTCCGATGTACGCGATCGTCAAGACCGGCGGCAAGCAGTACAAGGTCGCCGAGGGCGACGTGATCGAGGTCGAGAAGCTCACCGGTGCTCCCGGTGACGCGGTGAAGCTCACCGCGGTGCTCCTCGTCGACGGTGACGACCTGGTGACCGACGCGGCAAAGCTTGCCGAGGTCGCGGTGTCCGGCGAAATCGCCGCGCACACCAAGGGCCCGAAGATCCGGATCCACAAGTTCAAGAACAAGACTGGCTACCACAAGCGCCAGGGTCACCGTCAGCCGTTGACCCAGGTCAAGGTGACCGGCATCTCCAGCGGGAAGTAGGTCGTCCTCCAATGGCTCACAAAAAGGGTGCGTCCAGCTCGCGTAACGGTCGTGACTCCGCGGCCCAGCGACTCGGCGTGAAGCGCTTCGGTGGTCAGGTCGTCAGCGCCGGTGAGATCATCATCCGGCAGCGTGGCACCAAGTTCCACCCCGGTGACCTGGTCGGCCGTGGCGGCGACGACACGCTGTTCGCGCTGTCCGCCGGTGCGGTCCTGTTCGGCACCAAGCGCGGTCGCAAGACCGTCAGCATCGTTCCGCAGCAGTAGTTCTCGGGCTAAGCGGGCCGCGGACCTACGGGTCCCGGCCCGCTTAGCTTTTTTCGAAGTGCGGGGATGGACCTCGCTGGAAGGATTGACACCGTGGCAACGTTCGTTGACCGGGTCGTTCTGCATCTGCAGGCCGGCGATGGTGGGCACGGTTGTGTCTCGATCCACCGCGAGAAGTTCAAGCCCTTCGGTGGGCCGGACGGTGGCAACGGCGGGCATGGCGGCAGCGTCTCGCTGGTGGTCGACCCGCAGGTGACCACGCTGCTCGACTTCCACTTCCACCCGCACGTCAAGGCCGACAACGGCAAGGGTGGCGCCGGCTCGAACCGGGACGGCGGCAACGGCCAGAACCTGGTGCTGAAGGTGCCGAACGGCACCGTCGTGCAGACCACCGACGGCACCGTGCTCGCCGACATGGTCGGTGCCGGCACCACGTTCGAGGTGGCGCGTGGTGGGCGCGGCGGGCGGGGCAACGCCTCGCTGGCCAACGCCAAGCGCAAGGCTCCGGGCTTCGCCGAGCTCGGCGAGCCCGGCGACCAGTTGGACATCGTGCTGGAGCTCAAGAGCGTCGCCGACGTCGGGCTGGTGGGCTTCCCGTCGGCCGGCAAGTCGTCGCTGATTTCGGTGATCTCCGCGGCCAAGCCGAAGATCGCCGACTACCCGTTCACCACCCTCGTGCCCAACCTCGGCGTGGTTCGGCTGGACAACCACACCTTCACCGTCGCCGACGTGCCGGGTCTGATCCCCGGCGCGGCGACCGGCAAGGGGCTGGGTCTGGAGTTCCTCCGGCACATCGAGCGTTGCGCGGTGCTGGTGCACGTCATCGACTCGGCGACCCTGGAGCCCGGACGCGACCCGGTCGCCGACATCGACGCCATCGAGGCCGAGCTGAGCCAGTACGGCGGGCTGACCGAGCGCCCGCGGCTGGTGGCCGTGAACAAGGTCGACGTGCCGGACGGCCGGGACCTCGCCGAGATCGTGCGCCCGGACCTGGAGGAGCGCGGTTACCGGGTGTTCGAGGTCTCCGCCGCCACCCGGGAAGGGCTCAAGGAGCTGACCTACGCGATGGCCGAGCTGGTCGAGGCGGAGCGCAAGGCCGCGCCGCCCGCCGAGCCGACGCGGATCGTGATCCGCCCGATCGCCGTGGACGACGCCGGGTTCACCATCACCGCCGAGGCGGACGGCTCGTTCACCGTTCACGGTGTCCGGCCCGAGCGCTGGGTCAAGCAGACCAACTTCGACAACGACGAGGCGGTCGGCTACCTCGCCGACCGGCTGGCCCGGCTCGGGGTGGAGGACAAGCTGGCCAAGGCCGGCGCGCAGCCCGGTGACCTGGTCCGGATCGGCGAGCGCGAGTTCGACTGGCAGCCGACGCTCTTCGCCGGCGTGGAGTTCGTACCCGGTAACCGGGGCACCGACGTCCGCCTGGAGGAGACGTCGAACCGGGCCTCCGCGGCGGACCGGCTCGCCGCTCGGAAGGCCCGTCGGGTGCGGTCCGAGGACGAGGTGGGCGCGGACGCGTCCGACGACATCGACGAGGACGACGCCGAGTAGTTCGTTGCGCTCCGTGATCGGGTTGATTTCCGGCAACCTCCGCGAAATCCACCCGTCCTAGCGTGGGGTGATGCTGATCGAGTCCCGGCCTGCCACCGATCCGGAGATCGCCGCCCTCGTCGTCGCGCAGCAGCGTGAGCTGCGCGAGGCCGACGGCGGGTTGGACGGGCAGGTCTTCGTACCGCACGACGACGTCCGCTACCTGGCGGTGGTGGTCAACGGTCGGGCGGTCGCCTGCGGAGGGCTCCAGGCGCTCGACGCCGAGACCGGCGAGGTCAAGCGGATGTACGTCCGTCCCGCGTACCGGGGGCGGGGCATCGCCCGCCAACTGCTGGCCGCGCTCGAGGAGTGCGCGTTCCGGCAGGGGCATTCACTGGTCTGTCTGGAGACCGGCACCTACCTGCCGGCCGCGATCGGGTTGTACACCTCCTGTGGCTACGACCCGATCCCGGTGTACGGAGAGTACGTGGGCAACCCGTACAGCGTCTGTTTCGCCAAGCGGCTGCCGGTCGCGGCCTGACGAGCGCCTCCTTCGCCGCTCACGCGCCGGTGCTGGCGTGCGCCACGGTCACCGGCTTCGACTCCGGTGAGCCGTGCTGGCGCAGTACGACGCTCAACAGGATGAGCGCGCCGACGGCGAGGAACTCGCTCTGCCAGTTCTGCATGGACTGGAACCAGAAGTCGCTGGTGCCCAGGAACTCCCACACCCCGATCGGCGGCGCGCCGCTCTGTAGTGCCTGCTCCTGGTTGTACGCGGCGGTGCCGCCGAGCAGGTGCCCGACGAACGAGCCGGCGAAGATCAGCAGCAGGGCGAGGGAGAGGCTGTTGCGGTAGACCACCAGCGGCAGGCCACCGACGCGTACCGGCCACGGTGACTGCGGGGTGGCTCGGCACTCGTCGTCCTCCGGCCGGTCGGTCTGGTCCACCGGCTTCGACTCGGCCGAACCCCGCTGCACCAGGTACGCGGTGAGCAGCACGTACCCGCCCATCTGGAGGAACTCCGACTCCCAGTTCTCGAAGACGGCTTCGACGAAGTGCCCGCTGGTCAGGTACGCCGACCAGGTCAGCGGTGCGGCTCCGAACTCGGTCAGCTCCTCGTTGTGGGTCTGCCAGCCGAAGACGCTCTGCAGCACGAGGAAGACCAGGAACGCACCCAGCATGGCGACGGCCAGCGCGTTGTCGCGGAGCCAACGAGGCATGTCGCACCTCCTTCGCTGGTCCATTACCCCCGCCAGCGCGACCGCGAAACCCGTAGCGCCAGGTCAGCGGCGGTCGGCGGGACTGTCCAGGCGTCCGCCGGTGCCGGCCTGGTTCGACAGCAGCAGCCCGAGCGCGAGCATCCCGAAGCCGAGCGCGAGGTGCAGCCAGTTGTCGGCGTCGTTGACCGGCAGGATGTTCGCCCCGCCCTCCGGGTTGATCGCCTCGATCACCAGCCCGTAGAGCCAGAGTGCCAGGTAGATCGCACCGCCGGCGGCCAGGAACACGCGGGCGCCGGCGACGCTGCGGGCCATCGCCAGGCCTGCCAGCCCGAAGATCAGGTGCACCGCGTTGTGCAGGATCGACACCTGGAACAGCCCGAGCAGCCGCGCGTCCGAGTGGTGTCCGCCGAATCTCAGCTCGCCGTAGTCGGTGGTGATGCCGGGGATGAAGCCGAGGACGCCGATCAGCAGGAAGACGCCGGCGACGGCCAGCGCGGCCAACTGGACCCGGGGTCGGGGAGCGGCCGGTCGGCCACCTCGCGCGCCTCGTGCCATCGCTGCCCCCTCCGTGGATCTGCCAGCCCTCGCGAACCTCACTGTCCGCAGCGGCGTGGTGACGCAGCCCGACGATCCTCCATTTTGAAGTCGATCCGACCAGCCGCGCAGAGGAATGCACGAAGAGGTATGGAAGCCAGAACGCAGGGTAGGTGAATGGTCAGCGGTCGTGGCGACGCGACGGCATCCCCCCAGCACAACCGCGACGACTTTCCGAGCGGAAGGGACATCATGTCTTACGATCTTTCACCTACGTCTTCCACGTACGGGCAGGAGTCGGCCAACGGCGGTGGCGTCCGCGACCAGGCGCGCCAGGTTGGTTCGGAGGCCGCGCACGCTGGCGGCGCGGTCGCCCAGACCGCCAGGGAGCAGGGCACCGAGGTCGGCCGTGAGGCGGCCCGACAGGCCCGCAACCTGTACGGCGAGGCCCGCACCCAGCTCGCCAGCCAGACCGGTGAGCAGCAGCGCAAGGCCGCCGGTGGACTGCGTTCGCTGGCGGACGAGATGCGCTCGATGGCCGAGCAGGGTGGCCAGGCCGGCCCGGTGACCGAGCTGGCCCGCCAGGCCGCCGACCGGGTGCACGGTGTGGCCGGCTGGCTGGAGGAGCGCGAGCCCGGTGACCTGATCACCGAGGTCCGCGACTACGCGCGGCGCAACCCGGGCACCTTCCTGGTCGGCGCGGCGGTTCTCGGCGTGCTCGCCGGCCGGCTGACCCGCAGCATCTCCGCCGTTGGCGACGACTCCGGTAACGGATCCTCGACCTACCGGGGTGCCGGGGCGTACGACCCGGAGCAGACCGCCGTGATCCCGACGCCGACGCCGACGCCCCGCACGCCGGACGCTGTCCCGCCGAGCGGCTACGCCGCCCCGACGCCGAGCGGCTACGTGGCCCCGACGTCCGGTGGCTACGCCGACCCGACGCCGGGCAGCTACGCCGAGCCCACCCGGGGCGACTACCCGCAGCACTCCGGCACGGGTCAGCCGCTACCGCCGGTGACCCAGACCGATCCGCTGCCGGGCGTGCCGTCCAGCGGCAGCCCCCGCCCGTGAGCCGCCGAGTCATCCGAAGGGAGGCGACGGCATGACCATGCCGACGCAGGGGCCCGGACCGGGCGCCGGCTACCACCCCGACGCGGGTGCCCCGCACACCGCCGACGAGGTGAAGAGCAGTTCTTTGGGCGACCTGATGCGTCAGGTGACCACCGACCTGTCGACGCTGATGCGTCAGGAGGTCGAGTTGGCCAAGGCCGAGATCCGCCAGGAGGGCAAGAAGGCCGGCAAGGCGGCCGGGCTCTTCGGCGGGGCCGGCTTCGGCGGCTACATGGTGGCGCTCTTCGTGTCCATCGCCGTGTGGCAGTTTCTCGACAACGTCATGGACTCCGGCCTGGCCGCGCTGATCGTGGCCGTGATCTGGGCCGCGGTCGCCGCCGCCCTCTACTCCATGGCGAAGAAGAACGCCCAGCACGTACGCGGGCTCAAGCAGACCAACGACAGCGTGCAGCGGATCCCCGACGCGCTCAAGCCGCACCCGGAGGGAGTCACCCGATGAGCACCGATCCCGATCAGATCCGCCGGGAGATCGAAGCCACCCGCAACAGCCTCAGCTCCGATGTGGATGCGTTGGCGTACAAGGTCAGCCCCAGCCGCGTCGTCGACGACCGTAAGCAGCGGGCCCGTTCCGCTCTGCAGAATGTGAGGGACAAGGTCATGGGAACCGCGTCTGACCTCGGCCACGGCACCGGCCATGCCGCCCACTCGGTGGGCGACCGCGCCTCGTCGGCGGCCTCCGGCGTCAGCGACGCCGCGCAGTCGGCCGCAGCCACGGTCAACGACGCCGCCCACAGCGCTCCGCGGGTGATCCGGCAGAAGTCCCAGGGCAACCCTCTCGCCGCCGGTCTGATCGCGTTCGGCGTCGGCTGGCTGGCCTCGTCGCTGATCCCGGCCTCCCGCCGTGAGCAGCAGGCCGCGACCCAGCTCAAGGAGCGGGTCGGCGAGCACGGCGGCGCGGTGACGGAGAAGCTGGGCGCGGTGGCGAGCGAGCTCAAGGAGGAGCTGCGCGGGCCGGCCCAGCAGGCCGCCGAGTCGGTGAAGTCCACCGCTCAGGACGCCGTGCACGCGGTCAAGGACGACACGAGGTCCGCCGCACACGACGTCAGGGACCAGGCTCAGCAGTCCCGGCACCAGGTCAACTCCTGATTCCACCGCCATCCCGACAGCTCGCGGCCACCCCGGTGACCGCGAGCTGTCGCGTCGTGGGGTGCGGTCAGTGGTGGCGGCGTCGCAGGGCACGGGTCGGGTGGGCGGCCCGGCGGATCCGGCTGTCGCCGTACCGGACGCCGCCGAGCAGGAAGCGCTGGGCGACCGCGAGCCAACCGCACACCCCGCGCTCCAGCAGCCAGACCGGCGCCGCCAGCGCCGTCGTCGGAGGAAAGACCACGGCGCCGCCCGCTCGGCGGCGACCCACCTCGGCGAGGGCGACGGTGCCGGCGGCCGCGCCGAGTACCAGCGTGGGTCGTCGGGCCGCGACCGCCGCCGCCAGTGCCGGCAGGACCGCGAGCGCGGTCAGCAGGCGCGCCGGCTGGGCCAGATCGTCGTACGCCTGACGGACCCGTTGGCTTCGGAAGTGCGCGGCGTCCGGAGGCAGCCGGCGTACGTACAGCCAGGCCGGCGCGGCCTCGGAGCGGTCGTACGCGCGCATGGTGCGGATCAGTTCCAGGTTCTCGAAGAGCACGTCCGGGTCGTACCCGCCGACGGCGAGGAAGGCGCTGCGACGCACGGCGAGGGTCCCCGGGTAGTCCGCGCCGAGCGCCCGGTTGAGCAGCGTCCGGCCGGTGTCCCACCAGGCGTGCCAGGGCAGTGGGTCGAAGTAGTTCTGCGGGCGGACCAGGTCTACCTGGTCGAGCAGTAGGTGCACGGCGGTCAGCCCGGCCTGGTCGTACCGGACGTCGTCGTCGGCGATCACCACGTGTTCGTGCTCTGCCGCGCGTACGCCGGTGCGTACGCCCACCACCTTCCCGTTGAGGCCGGGACCGATGGCGTTGGGTGGGAGGTGCCGCACCAGCCCCGCCCAGGCGCCGGCGTGCCGAGCGAAGAGGTCCGGTGCCGAGCCGTCGACCACGAGCACGTCGACGCGGTCGGCCAGCCAGCGCAGGTAGTCGGTCAACTCGACCAGACCGCTGTCGGAGTGCCAGCGCAGCGGCAGCACGTACGTCATCGGCAGGCGGACCGGCCGATCCGGTGCCCGTCGTACCCCTGCACGCCGTGGTCGACCGCGCACGAGCATCGTCCGATCAGTCGGTGCGGCGGATGTTGGTGAGGGTCAGGCCGAGGGGCGGCAGCGCCGGCATCCGATGTAGGTCCAGGGTCAGGTCCTGGACCGGCACGTCGTAGCGCATGGCGGTGGTCAGGTTGGCGACCGCCCGTTTCATCAGGTCGATGGTGATCCACTCACCCGCGCACCGGTGCCCGGCCCAGTGGTCACCGCCGCCCTGCGGGATCAGCTCGAACGGGTCCACGCGTCGACCGGCGAACCGTTCCGGACGGAACAGCTCCGGTTCCGGCCAGAGCGTCGGGTGGTGGTTCGTGCCGTACAGGTCGAGCAGCACCCGTCGGCCACGGGGGAAGTGGTGGCCCTGCCAGTCGAAGGAGCGCCGGACCCGGGCCGCCGCGATCGGGAAGAACGGGTAGTAGCGGCGTACCTCCTGGACGAAGTGCTCGGTGGCCTCGTCGTTGTCGCGGACCCGGTCCCGCCAGCCCGGGTGGTCGTGCAGGGCGAGCGCGGCGAAGGTGATGTACTGGTCGACGGCGACGACCGGGCGCAGCACGTTCAGCAGTTCCACCGCCGCGATCCGACGGGGGAGCAGGTTGCCCCGCCCGTCCCGGTGTTCGGCGATCACGGCCAGGGCGCTGCCGGCCGGCGCCGGCGCGAGACCGACCCGGGTCCGTTCGACCAGGTCGGCGAACCGGCGTTCGGCGCGACGACGGGCGAGGCGTCCCCGCCAGTGCCGGGGGCCGACCACCGCCGGAGCCTCGATCATGGCGTGCAGCTCGACGGCGCGGTCCTCGACCTGCGACGCGGGCAGCGGCACCCCGGCCCAGGCGTGCACCACCCGGGTCAGCAGCCGGCCCAGCTCGTCGTAGAGCGACACCGGCCCGGCGGCCTCCCAGGCCGGGATCCGAGCGCGCCACTCGTCGTCGAAGAGCTGGCCGAGCTGCCGAATGGCGGCCGGCGTCATGATCGACATGAACATGGCCTTGCGGTCGGTGTGCTCCGGCCCGTCGAGGCCCTGCACACCACCCCGACCGGTGAGGGTGCGCTGCACCCGCAGCGGCATGGCGGTGGCGCGTTGGAAGCGTTCGGTGTCGTAGAACAACTCCGTCGCCGGGCGGCCGCGGAGGCAGATGGTCGGGGCGAGCAGGATCCGGGTCCGGAAGACGTCGCTGTCGTACCGCTCGCAGCGTTCGCCGATGAACCGGTAGCCGGCGCGGAGCAGCGCGAGGGTGCTGTCCGGGCTCCGGTCGGCCGGCATGCTCGCCATCGGGTCTCCTCACGCACGGATGCGGCCGGTCGCCGCCGGCTGCGTGTACCCCGGTCGCCGCCGCTGAATCCCCGCGCCGACGGCATGCCGGCTGGCCCCTCCCAGGGGCAGCGGAACCTGGTTTGCTGCTGGTGGGGCAACCATGGGGGAGGGGCGGATGCGCGACAACACATCACCGCACTGGCGGCAGCGACGGGCGCTCGGGGCGCTGGGCGGGAGCCGTGACGGGCGGTCACTGATCGGGCCGCCCCGGCGGCCCACCCGGCCGCGCCGGTTCTTCACCGTGCACCTGGGTTTCACCGCGCCCGACGCGGTCGAGGCCCGTGAGCTGGCCGTGGCGTACGCGGAGGCGCTGAGCCTGCTCCGCCCGGAGGTGGCGCTCGGTGCGGCGGCCCTGTCGCCGGCGGACGCCTGGCAGCGGGCCGAGCGGCTGTTCTGCGGTGCGGTCGGCCCGGACGGCGAGCGTTGCGTCGACGTCGCCGATCACCCTGGTTTCCACCACGCCGCGGGCCCGGGCGGCCTCGGCTGGGGCGACGGCGACGGTCCAGGCCGGGCCGATGGTTGACCACCAGCCCGGGGCGGTCGCTCCGGCCGCGGAGGGCTTCGTGCCGGCACCCCGACTGCGGGCACCGGCACGGCAGCCGCACACCGACCGGCGCGATCAGTCCAGGTCGAACTCGCCGTCCTGCGCACCGGCCACGAACGCGTCCCACTCGGCCTGGGTGAAGACCAGCACCGGCCCTTCCGGCTCGGCCGAGTTGCGCATCCCGATCAGATCGTCGACGAAGGCGACCTCCACGGCGCTGTCGGAGGTGTCCCCCTCGGCCCGCTGCCAGACCGCCCGAGAGAGGTCGAAGTCGCCCTTGGGGTGCTGCGCCATGGTTCTTTCCTCCAGTGCCGAGGGTCGTGTGGTGACCGGGTGCCGATCCCCATCGGGCAGGATAAGCGGATGCCGAGCCTGACCCGTGTAGAGGCGACCGCGCGTGGCGCGGCGATTACTGTCGAGTCCTATCAGGTGGACCTCGACCTGACCGGTGGCGCGGAGCTGTTCCGTTCCCGGGTCGAGATCCGGTTCCGGGCGACCGCCGGCACCGCGACCTTCGCCGAGGTCAAGCCCGCCACACTGCTGGGTGTACGCCTCAACGACCGTGACCTCGACCCCGGCCTGCTCACCGACAACCGGCTGCCGCTCGACGGCCTCGGTGCGGAGAACACGCTTGTCGTCGAGGCGGAGATGGCGTATTCCAAGACGGGGGAGGGGATGCACCGCTTCGTCGACCCGGCCGACGGCGAGACCTACCTCTACGCCGAGTCCTTCCTCGACAACGTGCAGCGCATCTTCGCCGCGTTCGACCAACCCGACCTCAAGGCCCCGTTCACCCTCTCGGTGACCGCTCCGCCGGAGTGGGTCGTCGCCGGCAACGCCGAGGTGGCCGCCAACCCGGCACCCGGTCGGTGGGAGTTCGCCCCGAGTGCGCCGCTGGCGACGTACTTCTTCTCGCTGATCGCCGGGCCGTACCACGTCCGGCGGGCCGAGCACGACGGTGTGCCGCTGGGCATCTACTGCCGCCGGTCGCTGGCCGAGCACCTGGACGCCGACGCCGAGGAGATCTTCACCGTCACCCGGCAGTCCCTGGACCGGTTCCACCAGCTCTTCACCGAGCGCTACCCGTTCGGCAAGTACGACCAGGCGTTCGTGCCCGAGTTCAACGCCGGCGCGATGGAGAACCCGGGCATCGTCACCTTCCGCGACGACTACATCTTCCGCTCGGCGGTCACCGACACGCAGCGCGAGCAGCGGGCCAGCACCATCGCCCACGAGATGGCCCACATGTGGTTCGGTGACCTGGTCACCATGCGCTGGTGGGACGACCTGTGGCTGAACGAGTCCTTCGCCGAGTACCTGGGCACCCGGGTCACCGCCGAGGCGACGCGCTTCGACCAGTCGTGGACGACCTTCGCCATGCGCCGCAAGGCCTGGGGTTACGCCGCCGACCAGCGACCCTCCACCCACCCGATCGCCCCGCAGGAGGTCACCGACACCGACGAGGGCCTGCTCAACTTCGACGGCATCTCGTACGCCAAGGGGGCCAGCGTGCTGCGGCAGCTGGTCGCGTGGCTCGGCGACGAGGCGTTCCTCGCCGGCCTGAACGCCCACTTCGCGGCGCACCGCTTCGGCAACGCCACCCTCGACGACCTGCTCACCAGCCTCTCCGCCAGCAGTGGGCGGGATCTCTCCGGTTGGGCCGAGCTGTGGTTGCGCCAGCCGCAGGTCAACACGTTGCGCGCCGAGGTCGCCGTCGACGCCGACGGCCGCTACACCGAGGTGGCCGTGGTGCAGACCGCACCCGAGTCGCACCCGGTGCTGCGCCCCCACCGGATCGGCGTGGGCCGCTACGCGGCGGACGGCACCGTCCAGCGCGACGAGGTGGACATCGACCCGGCCGTCGACGGTGGTCGGACCGTGCTGGGTCAGCTGAGGGGCCTGCCGGCGGCCCGGCTGCTGCTCCTCAACGACGGTGACCTCACCTTCGCCAAGGTGCGTCTCGACCCGGCGTCGGCCGAGGCCGTCCCGCTGGTGCTGCCCGGTCTGACCGACCCGCTGGCCAGGGCGGTGCTGTGGGGCGAGGCGCTGGACGCGGCGACCGACGGGGAGCGGCCGGTGACCGGCCTGGTCGACCTGATGGTCGCCGCGCTGCCCACCGAGACCGAGGTGATCATCGCGGAGGACGTGCTGACGCTCAGCCGGTCGCTCGTCGACCGCTACCTCGACCCGTTGACCCGGTCGACCGCGCTGGCCCGGCTCGCCGGGGCGTGTCAGCGCCTGCTCGACGGCGCTCCGGCCGGAGAGTCGTTGCAACTCGCCGCCGCACGGGGTTGGATCGCCGCGACCACCGACGCCGACCTGCTCGTCGGCTGGCTCGCCGGCCGGGACGTGCCGGCCGGCCTCAAGGTCGACGCGGAGCTGCGCTGGGCGGTGCTGCGCCGACTGGTGGTGCTGGGTGCCGCCGGCGAGGCGGAGATCGCCATCGAGGCAGCCGCCGACGTCAGCTCCACGGGCGCGGAACGGGCCGCCCGTTGCCGGGCCGCCCTGCCCGACCCGGCAGCGAAGCAGGCCGCTTGGGAGATCATCGTGGGCGACACCGATCTGTCCGGTCGGCTGTTGGAGGCGACCGCCGAGGGCTTCTGGCAACCCGAGCAGGCCGAGCTGACCGCTGCGTACGTCGATCGATACTTCGCGGAGATGCCGGCCGCCGCGAGTCGGCGTACCCCCTGGACGGCCGACCGGGTGGCGGCCCTGGCGTTCCCCCGCTACGCGGTGGCGCAGCCGACCCGGGAGGCGGCCACGGCGCTGCTGGCCCGCGACGACCTGGCTCCCGGGCTGCGCCGGGTGGTGACCGACGCCGACGACGACCTGCGCCGTGCGCTGGTCGCGCGAACGGCGGTGGCCGCCGCGGCGGCGTGAGGCAGGTCGGCAGCGTGAGGCTGGTCGGGCGCGGGATGGCCGGGGCGCCACCCGGTGTCTGCTCGCCGTGACCGACTCGGCATCCCATGATCGACTCGGTCTTCAGGAAGACGCGGTGTCCGGGCCGGTTCGATGCCCCGAGTTCCAGAAAACCGAGTCGATCACCGCCGGGGCGCCGCCCCTCGCGGGCATGACCCGACGGGCCGGAATGGGCCGCCGACCCGGTCGGCCTACGATCACGGGGTGGAGGAAGATATCCGGCGGATCGGGATCATGGGTGGCACCTTCGACCCGATCCACCACGGGCACCTCGTCGCGGCCAGCGAGGTGGCCGACCGCTTCGGCCTGGACGAGGTGGTCTTCGTCCCCACCGGGCAGCCGTGGCAGAAGGCCGACGAGCCGGTCAGCCCCGCCGAGGACCGGTACCTGATGACTGTCATCGCCACCGCCTCCAACCCCCGCTTCCAGGTCAGCCGGGTCGACATCGACCGCAGTGGGCCGACCTACACGGTCGACACCCTGCGCGACCTGCAGGCCGAGTACGGCCCCAAGGTGCAGCTGTTCTTCATCACCGGAGCGGACGCTCTGCAACGCATCCTGTCCTGGAAGGACCTGGACGAGATCTTCGAGTTGGCCCACTTCGTGGGCGTGACCCGGCCCGGTTTCCCGCTGACCGACAAGCACCTCCCGGCGGACACCGTCAGCCTGATCCAGGTGCCGGCGATGTCCATCTCGTCGACCGACTGCCGTGCCCGGGTCGCCCGGGGTGAACCGGTCTGGTACCTGGTGCCCGACGGTGTGGTGCAGTACATCGCCAAGCGGAGCCTCTATCAGCGCTGAACCCGCCCGGTATGCCCCTGTTTATGCGTCAAACCGACCAGAACTGCCCGGTCGGGGCATCGCCGGGTGTGAGACGCTTGGAGGATCGCACGCTTGATCGAAGGAGAACGGTGACAGTTTCCGAACGCGCTCACGAGCTGGCTATCGCGGCCGCCCAGGCCGCAGCCGACAAGAAGGCGCAGGACATCACGATCATCGACGTCGGCGACCAGCTCGCCATCACCGACGCGTTCGTGCTCGCCGCCGCCCCCAACGAGCGTCAGGTGCTGGCCATCGTCGACGCCATCGAGGAGAGCCTGCTGGAGCTGCCGGAGAAGGCGAAGCCGGTGCGGCGCGAGGGCGAGCGTGGTGGCCGCTGGGTGCTGCTCGACTACGTCGACATCGTGGTGCACGTCCAGCACACCGAGGAGCGCGAGTTCTACGCCCTCGACCGGCTCTGGAAGGACTGCCCCACCATCCCGTTCGTCGACCGCGACCTGGTCGAGGCTGACGCCAGCGGGTCCGCCGCCGCCGAATGACCAAGCTGATCGTCTGGCGGCACGGCAACACCGACTGGAACGCCGCCAACCGCGTCCAGGGGCAGACCGACGTACCCCTCAACGAGCTGGGCCGCGACCAGGCCCGCGCCGCCGCGCCGCTGCTCGCGGCGCTGCGGCCCGACGCCATCGTGGCCAGCGACCTGAGCCGCGCCGCGGAGACCGCCGCCGCGCTCGCCGCGCTCACCGGGCTTCCGGTGCGCTCCGACGCCCGGCTGCGCGAGCGGCACTTCGGCCAGTGGCAGGGCCTGCACCTCACCGAGGTCGCCGAGCGCTTCCCCGAGGAGCACGCCCGCTGGCGGGCCGGCGACCCCGCTCCCGGCGTCGACCTGGAACCGCTGCACGACCTCGGTGAGCGGGTTTCCGCCGCGCTGCTGGAGGCCGCCCAGGCGGCACCGGGCGGCACCGTGGTGGTCGCCACCCACGGCGGCGCCTCCCGGCAGGGCGTCGGTCACCTGCTCGGCTGGGATGCCGCCGTGCTGCGTGGCGTCGGTTCGCTGGCCAACTGCCACTGGACCGAGCTGCGCCACGACGACGTCCGGGGTTGGCAGTTGCGGGCGCACAACGTCGGCCTGATCACCGCCCCGGTCGCCGTCGACGCCGTCTGAGTCGCGGCTGAGCGTCATCGCGCTTCGTCGTTCGACGCCTCGATCGGCTAGCGTGCCGGGCATGCCCGTCGCGGTTGTCATCGACTCCACCGCCTACCTCTCGCCCGAGCTGGTGCAGGCGCGCCGGCTGACCGTCGTGCCGTTGACAGTCGTCCTGAACGGTGCGGAGGGGTTGGAGGGGGTGGAGACCCAGCCGGCCGACGCCACCCTGGCGTTGAGCGCCCGCCGGGTCACCGCGACCACCTCCCGGCCGGCACCCGAGCAGTTCGCCCGCACCTACCGCCGACTGTTCGACGACGGCGCCGACGGGATCGTCTCGGTGCACATCTCCGCCGCCCTGTCCGGCACGGTCGAGGCGGCCCGCCTGGCCGCCGCCGACTTCGACGGCCGCGTCGAGGTCGTGGACAGTCGCTCGACCGGGATGGGTCTCGGCTTCCCGGCCATCGCGGCCGCCACCGCCGCCGAGGCTGGCGTCGACCTCGCCGGTGTACGCGACGCGGCGCTCGCCGCCGTCGCCCGCACCACCGTCTGGTTCTACGTCGACACGCTGGAGTTCCTCCGCCGAGGCGGCCGGATCAACGCCGCCGAGGCGCTGCTCGGGACCGCCCTCTCCGTCAAGCCGATCATGCACATGCCAAACGGGGCGATCGTGCTGCGGGAGAAGGTCCGCACCGCCAGCCGGGGGGTGGCCCGGCTCGTGGACCTGGCCGTCGAGGCGGCCGGGGACGACGACGTCGATCTCGGGGTGCATCACCTGGCCGCGCCGCAGCGCGCCGAGGCGTTGCTCGTCGCGCTGACCGGGCGGTTCGGTGACCGGCTGCACGACACGTACGTCTCCGAGGCCGGCGCGGTCGTCGCCGCCCACGCCGGTCCGGGTCTGGCCTGCGTCGTCGTCCACCGCCGTCCGGCCGGCTGACCCGGCGGGGTCCGGTGTGGCGGCCGTGGCGGTGCAGAAGCTGTGCACGATCCACCTCGTCCCGCTGTGTTAGCCTCCGTGCGCGCCCCAGATGGGCCTACCCCCCGGAGGTTCTGGCTTCTTCAGCCACCACGCCGAGATCGACGCGATGCACGCGTCTCTCGTGCAGGATCCGGGGCGTCGGTGCCCTCGGGGTTTTGTCATCGGTGTGGCTGGGTGAGGGGTGTCAGCTTCCGGTCGGGTCTGCGGATCGACCGGGAAGAAGACGGTACGTATGACAGTCACGTTCAACCACACCATCGTCGCCAGCAAGGACAAGAACGCCTCGGCCGCCTTCTACCGGGAGCTGTTCGAGTTGCCGGAGGCACCGTCGTGGGGGCCGTTCGTCAACGTCCAACTGGACGAGGGCGTGCTGCTCCAGTTCGCCGAGCCGCCCGTGGACATCCAGATGCAGCACTACGCGTTCCTCGTCGACGACGAGTTGTTCGCGCGGTGCCTGAGGTTTGTCGAGGGGCGTGGCATCACGTACTGGGCCGACCCGCAGCTGGAACGGGAGGGGGAGACCAACACCGAGCACGGTGGGCGGGGCTTCTACTTCTTCGACCCGGCGGGACACGCGATCGAGATCATCACTCGGCCGTACCTGTAGCGGTCGATTCGACGGCGGCCCGGCCCGTGCAGCCATAGCAGACCGGGGCATGATCAGGGCGTTGTCCACAGTGGCGTTGCTTGTCCACAGGGCGATGGCGGCGCGTCCCGCTGCGGCGTCCGCCGCCATAGCGTCGCGCTGTGTCGCACGACGAGGAGACAGAGGTACGCCAGCGTCTACGCCGGCTGACGGAGACGGTTGTCGCACCGCCGCCCCGGCCCGAAGCGCCGCTCGCTGGCGCACTCGTGGGTGGCGCGCCGCTTGCCCTCGTACCCCCGGATGGCGTGCTGCCAACCCGGGCCGCGTCGCCGCTCGCGGAGCCGGCCGCCGGCGGCCTCACGGTCGAGCCGGAGTCGCGACTGGTCGGCCCGGGGGCGTTCGACCCCGGGCGGCGCGGGGTGCGGGCGTTGGCGGTCGTCGCCGTGGTGGTGGTGTTGGGGGCGGCCGGTTGGGCCTGGCGGTCCCGGCCGCAGTCCGAACCGGTCGTACCGCTGGTCGGCGAGACCGCGTCGGCCGCCCCGGCGGGTGACCCCAGCGCGTCCGGCTCCGGCGAGCTGGTGGTGGCGGTCGCGGGCAAGGTCCGCAAGCCCGGGTTGGTACGGCTGCCGGCCGGGGCGCGGCTCGCCGACGCGGTGCAGGCGGCGGGCGGTCCACTGCCCGGCGTCGACGTGGCGCTGCTCAACCCCGCCCGCAAGGTCACCGACGGTGAGCTGATCGTGATCGGGGTGACGCCTCCGCCGGCACCGGTCGGCCCGGTGGCCGGCGGGGCGGCAACGGCCGGGGGTCCGCTGAACCTCAACACCGCCACGTTGGCCCAGCTCGACGCGCTGCCCGGGGTCGGGCCGGTGCTCGCCCAGCGGATCCTCAGCCACCGGGACCAGCACGGCGGATTCAAGGCCGTCGGCGACCTGCGCCAGGTCGACGGGATCGGCGACGCGCGGTACGAGCAGCTCAAGGATCTGGTGACGGTGTGAGTGGCGTCGGCCCGGGGGCGTCGAGCGGCGTGGGCGTCGGGCAAGCCCCCACCTCCCCGCCGGATCTGCGGCTGGCCGGCTTGGCGGTGGCCACCTGGCTCACCGCGCTCGCCGGTCTCCACCTCGGCGCCCGCCCCCTCGTGGTGGTCGCCGGGGCGGCAGCCGGCGCGACGGCGGTGAGCACCCTGCACCTGCTCGGCCGCCTCGGCCAACCCCGGGCCGCCTTCCGCCGTTTCGGCTGGATCGTCGTCGCGGTCGGCCTGGGTGTGGTCTGCGGCGCGGCGGCCACCGCGGCCCGGGTCGCCGTTCGGGACGCAGCACCGATCCGTGCCCTTGCCGAACAGCGCGCTCCGGTCACCGCCGACCTCGTGGTCCGCGACGATCCGCGTCCGATCCGGAGCGCCGGCCGGCCGGGCATGCTGCTGGTGTCGACGGAGTTGGTTCGGCTCACCGGGCCGGACGGCCGGAGTGTCCACGCGTCGGTGCGGTTGCTCGTCCTGACGACCGACCCGGCCTGGCGGGGCCTGCTGCCCGGGCAGCGACTCAGTGCCGACGGCCGGCTCGGCGTTCCGCGCGGTGGCGACCTCACCGCGGCCGTGCTCAGCACCAACGGTCCGCCGGAGCGGCACGGTGTGTCGTCCTGGGCGCAGCGCGCCGCCGGGTCGCTGCGGTCCGGCCTGCAACGAGCCTGCGCCCCGCTGCCCGACGATCCGGGTGGCCTGCTCCCCGGGCTGGTGGTGGGGGACACCAGCCGGTTGCCGCCCGCCGTCGAGGCGGATTTCCAAGCCACCGGAATGACCCACCTCAATGCCGTTTCGGGGAGCAACGTCGCGATTGTCGTAGGAGCGGTGTTGTTGCTGGCCCGCTGGGCACGCGCTGGCCCGTGGCTCGCTGTCGGGTTGTGTGGGGTCGCGCTGGTGGGCTTCGTCATCCTGGTCCGCCCGTCGCCGAGCGTCGTAAGGGCCGCGACGATGGGAGCGATCGGCCTCGCGGCGCTGGCCGCCGGTCGGTCCCGAGCCGCGCTGCCCGCGCTCGCCGCTGCCGTCACCGTGCTGGTGCTGGTCGACCCGGAGTTGGCCGGTGATCCCGGGTTCGCGCTCTCCGTGCTGGCCACCGGCGGCCTGTTGCTGCTCGCGCCGCGCTGGCGGGACGGGTTGCGTCGCCGGGGCGTACCGGCCGGGCTGGCGGAGGCGTTGGCCGTGCCGGCGGCGGCGCAACTGGCGTGTGGCCCGGTCGTCGCCGGGATCTCCGGCACGGTCAGCCTGGTGGCGGTGCCGGCCAACCTACTGGCGGTGCCGGCCATCGCGCCGGCGACAGTGCTGGGCGTTCTGGCGGCCATGGTGTCGCCGATCTGGCCGGGCGGTGCCGAGTTCCTCGCCTGGCTGGCGAGCTGGCCGGCCTGGTGGCTGGTGGTCATCGCCCGGCAGGGCGCTCGGCTGCCAGGCGGCACCCTGCCGTGGCTGGGCGGGCTGCCGGGCGCGCTGCTGTTGACCGCGTTGACCGTCGCGCTGCTGGTCGCGGTGCGTCGGCCACTGGTACGACGACTGGTGGCGGTCGTCGGCGTCGCTGCGGTGTTCGGTGCGCTTCCGGTGCGGTTACTCCTCGCCGGATGGCCGCCGCCGGGTTGGGTGGTGGTGGTCTGCGATGTGGGTCAGGGCGACGCCGTGGTGCTGCCGGTCGCCCCCGGCCGGGCCGTGGTGGTGGACGCCGGGCCCGAGCCGGGTGCGGTGGACGGCTGCCTGCGACGGCTCGGCGTACGGGAGGTGCCACTGCTGGTGATCAGCCACTTTCACGCCGACCACGTGGGAGGGGTGGCCGGGGTGTTCCGGGGGCGGCGGGTGGGTGCCGTGCTGACGCCGTCGTCGACGGACCCGGAAGGAGGCCGTCAGCTGGTCCGGGCGGCGGCGACCGGTGGACGGGCGGCGGTGCTGACCACCGCGGCCGGCGCTCGACATCCCGTCGGCGGGGTCGACCTGCTGGTGCTCGGCCCGCCGTACCCGCTGGCCGGCACCAGGTCCGACCCGAACAACAACTCGCTGGTGCTGCTCGCCACAGTGGCCGGGGTGCGGATCCTGCTCCCCGGAGACGCGGAGGCCGAGGAGCAGCATGCGATGGTGGCGCGGGCGGCCCCCGGCCAGTTGCGGGCGGACGTGTTGAAAGTCGCCCACCATGGTTCGGCGTACCAAGATTCAGGGTTCCTCGACGCGGTGCGGCCCGCCGTCGCGATGGTGCCGGTCGGCACGGGGAACACCTACGGGCACCCGAGCCCTGGGCTGCTCAGTCGGTTGAGCAGGGACGGTGCCCGGGTGTTGCGTACCGACACCGATGGCGACCTGGCAGCGGTTCGGACGAGCAGCGGCCTGGCGGTGGCCCACCGAGGGGTGCCACCGGGCCGGCAGCCCTGAGACGCCCGGTTCGGGGCGGGCCAACTCCACCGGACTTACGAGTTAAGCGGCAATTGAGATAGATGTCGGGATTTGCGTTGTGTGCAGGCTGCGCCGACCAGGCAGCGAATGAGCAGGCACGATCCCGCCCTGGGGCGTGCGAATATGGGCGGCGTGACCCCCGCCAGCCTCGCCCCCATTCTGCTCGTCCTCGGTGACGAGGAGCTGCTCGCCACGCGCGCGGTCACCGAAGCTGTCGCGAAGGTCCGCAGCGTCGACCCCGAGGTGGATGTCCGCGAATACCAGGCCGCTGCGCTCACCGTCGGCGAGATCGCCGAGATGCTCAGCCCATCGCTGTTCGGCGGGCGGCGGCTGCTGATCCTGCGCTCCGGTCAGGACGCCCGCAAGGACCTGGTCGCCGCGCTGCTGGCGTACGCGAAAAATCCCGACCCGGACGTCCAACTGCTGGTGCTGCACCTGGGTGCCGCCAAGGGCAAGGCGTTCGCCGACGGGCTGCGGGCGGCCGGCGCGACTGTCGTACCGGCGGCCAAGCTCAAGGGACACCGCGACCGGGTGGCCTTCGTCCGGGACGAGATTCGCCGAGCCGGCGCGAAGTGCACCGACGACGCCGCGGAGGCGCTCATCGCGGCGGTCGGCAACGACCTCCGCGAGCTGGCCGCCGCCTGCTCCCAGCTGGTCGCCGACACGGATGGGCGGATCAGCGCCGAAACGGTCGCCCGTTACTACCGGGGCCGGGTCGAGGTGACCGGCTTCACGGTGGCGGACGCCACCATGGTCGGTGACGTGCCGGCGGCGCTGGAGGCGTTGCGCTGGGCCCTGCACGTCGGGGTCGACCCGGTGCCCATCGCCGACGCCCTGGCCGACGGAGTGCGCACGGTTGCCCGGGTGGCGTCGGCCGGGCGGGGTAACCCGTACCAGCTCGCCAGCAGCCTCGGCATGCCCGCGTGGAAGATCGAGCGGGCGCAGCGGCAGGGGCGGGGTTGGACCCCGGAGGGCCTGGTCCGGGCCATGCAGGTCGCCGCCGAGTGCAACGCGGCCGTCAAGGGTGGCTCAGACGACCGGGCGTACGCCCTGGAACGCGCGGTCTTCTCCGTCGCGGCGGCCCGGCAGGGCAGCGCCAGGTGACGGGGGCGAACCGCCCGGCGTGGGCCACCATTCCCGTGGACGAGGAGCGGTACCGGCCGCTCTACGCCCGAATCCTCGGCCTGCGGTTCGTCAACCCCGGCGGCGTGCTGTGCTTCGTCTTCTTCGAGGGCACCATCGCACTGGCGGTGCTGCTCGCCCTCGCCGAACTGGTCACCTGGTGGGCGGTGTTGGTGCTGCCCGTCGTGGTGGCGGCGATGGTCAAGCTCAACGACATGGTGGCCGCGATCGTGGTCCGTTCGGCAGCGCTCGTGCCCGAGCAGGAGCGGGACCGATTCCGCCGCCAGATGGAACCGGCGGTCGGGCGAGCCCAGGTGGAGTGGATCTCGCACAGCGTCACCGGCGTGGTGATCACCGCAGACTCGGTGCCACCTGCTCGCCGCGCCCACCCGCCAGACTGAGCCCGCCGGCCTGGTGGAGACCTGTCAGGGGTCCAGCGTGCCGCCCGTGGGGTCCAGCGCGCGGCCCATCGGGTTCACGCGCGACCCGTCGGGTCCGGGCACCTGATCCGTCGGGCTCCGCGCGCGACCCTCCGGCTGGGGCGGGCCCATTGAACCGGGCAGCCTGGCCGGCCGGACTGCGGACACACGGAAACCCCGGGCCTGGGGCCCGGGGTTTTCCGAATCAGTCTGACGGTGAAGTCGTCAGGCGGAGAGCGCCACCACGCGCTTCGCGATCGCGGACTTGCGGTTCGCGGCCTGGTTGGAGTGGATCACGCCCTTGCTGACGGCCTTGTCCAGCTTGCGCGAGGCGTCCAGCATGAGCGCGGTCGCCTTCTCGACGTCACCGGCCTCGGCAGCCTCGTGGAACTTCCGGACGGCGGTCTTCAGCGACGACTTGACCGACTTGTTGCGCAGCCGGGCCTTTTCGTTCTGCCGGTTGCGCTTGATCTGGGACTTGATGTTCGCCACGCGACAGCCTCGTCTTGATAGCTCGGGTTGGTCAGCTTATTGCGCGTGATGACGAACATGCGTCACCGCTGCGCGAAGAGCCAGGTTACCAGGTCGGCCGGGACGAGCCAAAACGGCTCGGCCCGAACGGGGTCGGTCCCGGGTCGCGGCCTCAACCTGACGCTCGACGCTTGATCCACTCGACTTCGTGGAAACCGCGGTATCCGACCATGGCTGATAGCCCTACTTCAAGGAACCCGAGTCGATCACGGGCTGCCGGGCTGCCGGGCTGCCGGGCCGTCGGGGCGCCGGGCCGTCGGGGCGCCGGGCCGTCGGGGCGCCGGGCCGTCGGGGCGCCGGGGCGTGGGGCCGCCGGGCGCTGTCACCGCCAGCCCTGGCGTCGGGACAGCCAGTCGAGCGACTGTTCGCCGCTCCACCGCTGGTGAGCGGGCAGGTGTGGCGAAGCCGTCGCCGGTGCCGCCGCGGCGCCGGTGAGGTAGTAGCCGGCCAACGCGGCAAGGGTCGCGTCCAACGCGTCGGGGGGTGCGTCGGCGGTCGCCGGGTGGGTGGCGAAGAGCCGGTCCGCGTCGAGTCCGCTGGCGTACGCGGTGAGGAGCAGGCCCGCCAGGTCGAACCAGGCCGGCCCGGCACACACCCAGGTCCAGTCGCAGAACCAGGCTCGGCCGTCCGCGCCGATCAGTACGTTGTCGACCCGCAGGTCGCCGTGGATCAGGCCGGTCGCCTCGGCGGCGTACCGGGGGAGGCGGGACTCCAGCGCGACGAGTTCGGGCAGCCGGCCCAGTGCCGACTCGGGCAGTGGTGGGGTCGGCTCCCGGCCGGCGGCGACCTCCTCCCACCAGAGGATGTCCGAGCGGGCCAGGTCGGCCAGGTGCGGCAGACCGAGGGCGGTCAGCTCGGCCGGCGGCTCGGCCAGGGCGGCGGCGACCTCCGCGTACCCGGCGAGGGTGGCGTCCAACTCGGCGGGTGCCCAGGGCAGACGTGGGGTGTGGCCGTCGACGGCGTCGGTGCAGAGCACGAACCAGCCAGCCTCGTACAGGGTCCACCGGGGGCGGGGTGCCGGCAGGTCGGCCGGCAGCCGATCCAGGATCGCTGCTTCCCGGGCGTACCACTCGACCAGGTGCGGTTGCTCGGCGGCGGGTGCCGCCTTCACGAAGGCCCGGAGACCGTCGGCGGTGTGGAGCACTGCGGCGAAGCCGCGGGTGAAGCCCGCGCCCGCGACCCGGGCGGTGACCACGGGCGCGCCCAGCCGGTCGGCGACCGCGGCCCGCAGCGTCGCCGGCAGCGCCGACCACGACGGACGCCTGGCACTCGCGTGGTAGGGCACCGGCGGCAACGGGGGAGAGGACACCACACCATGCTGCCCCGGGGTGCGTGCGCGACGCGCGGCGACACTGCCAGACTGCCAAGCCATGAGGACCGAGGACTTCTGGCAGCTGATCGACGAGGCTCGGGCCGGCGGCGGGGGAGAGCCCGGGCCGGTCGCCGCGCGGGCCGTCGCCCTGCTCGCCGAGCGCGATCCGGAGGACATCGTCGGGTACGCCCGACACCAGACGCGGGTGCTGGCCGCGTCGCACAAGGCGGACCTGTGGGGCGCGGCGTACCTGATCAACGGCGGTGCCTCGGCCGACGGCTTCGAGCACTTCCGGGGCTGGTTGATGACCCAGGGGCGGGCGGTCTTCGCCCGCGCGGTCGCCGAACCGGACTCGCTGGCCGAACTGCCCCAGGTGCGGGCGGCCTCGCTCAGCGGCGAGGAGTTCTCCGCCGAGCGGATGCTGTCGGTGCCCTGGGACGCGTACCGCAAGGCCACCGCGACCGAACTGCCGGCGGACCGCGACCCGGTGCGGACACCGGACCTCAACGACTTCTGGGACTTCGACGACGAGGAGGAGGCGCG
Source organism: Micromonospora sp. B9E7 (assembly GCF_039871815.1). Lineage (NCBI taxonomy): Bacteria > Bacillati > Actinomycetota > Actinomycetes > Micromonosporales > Micromonosporaceae > Micromonospora > Micromonospora sp. B9E7. The sequence goes on along the minus strand of NZ_JBDPLX010000002.1, from coordinate 490,058 downwards.
TCGACGACTACCCCGGTTGGCCGCGCTCTTCGTCGAGCCGCCGTTGGAGTGAGGGTCCTCGGGCCGATCCATCGCCCGCGCAGTGGGCGTACCCCGGCGGCGTGGGAACATAGAGGGGGTCGGCGGCGCGCCGGCCTGTTCACGTCAGCCGACCAGAACGGACCGCTGTGCCACCGAAGCTCGATCCCGGCGCGAACGCCCCTGGTTCCACCGACCCCGGTCGCATCCGGAACTTCGGCATCATCGCCCACATCGACCACGGGAAGTCGACCCTGGCCGACCGGATGCTGCAGCTCACCGGTGTGGTCGACCCCCGGCAGATGCGCGCGCAGTACCTGGACCGGATGGACATCGAGCGCGAGCGCGGCATCACCATCAAGAGCCAGGCCGTCCGCATGCCGTGGACCATCCGCGAGGGTGAGCGGGCCGGTGAGCACGCGGTGCTCAACATGATCGACACCCCTGGGCACGTCGACTTCACCTACGAGGTGTCCCGGTCGCTGGCCGCCTGCGAAGGCGCCGTGCTGCTTGTCGACGCCGCGCAGGGCATCGAGGCGCAGACCCTGGCCAACCTCTACCTGGCCCTTGAGAACGACCTGCGCATCATCCCGGTGCTCAACAAGATCGACCTGCCGGCTGCCCAGCCGGAGAAGTACGCCGAGGAGTTGGCCCACCTGATCGGCGGTGACCCCGCCGACTGCATCCGGGTCTCCGGCAAGACCGGCGAGGGCGTCCCGCACCTGCTCGACGAGATCGTCCGGCAGTTCATCCCACCGGTCGGCGACGCCGCGGCGCCCGCCCGGGCGATGATCTTCGATTCGGTGTACGACGTGTACCGCGGCGTCGTCACGTACGTCCGGGTCATCGACGGCCGGATCAGCGCCCGCGACCGGATCAAGATGATGTCCACCGGCGCCGTGCACGAGCTGCTGGAGATCGGCGTCATCTCGCCCGAGATGGTCAAGGCCGAGGCGCTCGGCGTCGGCGAGGTCGGTTACCTCATCACCGGCGTGAAGGACGTCCGGCAGTCCCGGGTCGGTGACACCGTCACCATCAACAGCCGGCCGGCGGCGGAGCCGCTCGGTGGCTACAAGGACCCGAAGCCGATGGTCTACTCCGGCCTCTACCCGATCGACGGGTCCGACTACCCGAACCTGCGTGAGGCTCTGGACAAGCTCAAGCTCAACGACGCCGCCCTGGACTACGAGCCGGAGACGTCCGGCGCGCTCGGCTTCGGCTTCCGTTGCGGCTTCCTCGGCCTGCTCCACCTGGAGATCATCCGAGAGCGGTTGGAGCGTGAGTACAACCTCGACCTGATCTCCACCGCCCCGAACGTCGTCTACCGGGCGATCACGGACGACGGCGCGGAGATCGTCGTGACCAACCCGAGCGAGTACCCGACCGGCAAGATCGCCGAGGTGTACGAGCCCGTCGTCCGGGCCACCGTGCTGACGCCGAACGACTACGTGGGCGCGGTGATGGAGCTCTGCCAGGGCCGGCGCGGCACCCTGCTGGGCATGGACTACCTCTCCGCCGACCGGGTGGAGCTGCGCTACACGCTGCCCCTCGCAGAGATCATCTACGATTTCTTCGACCAGTTGAAGAGCCGCACCAAGGGCTACGCGTCGCTCGACTACGAGCCCTCCGGCGAGCAGGCGTCCGACCTGGTGAAGGTGGACATCCTGCTGCACGGCGAGCCGGTGGACGCGTTCAGCGCCATCGTGCACAAGGACAAGGCGTACAACTACGGCGTCACCATCGCCGCCAAGCTGCGTACCCTGATCCCGCGCCAGCAGTTCGAGGTGCCGATCCAGGCGGCCATCGGCAGCCGGGTCATCGCCCGGGAAACCATCCGCGCCATCCGCAAGGACGTGCTCGCCAAGTGCTACGGCGGTGACATCAGTCGTAAGCGCAAGCTGCTGGAGAAGCAGAAGGAGGGCAAGAAGCGGATGAAGATGGTCGGCCGGGTCGAGGTGCCGCAGGAGGCCTTCATCGCCGCCCTCTCCTCCGACTCCGGCGACAACAAGGCCCCCAAGAAGTAACCCCACCCCTACACCCACCCCCCCGTCGCCGCCTGCGCCGCTGCCTGCCGCTTCCTGCGGTGATCAAGAGGTTTGCGTCATCGGAGCCCCGGATTCTGACGCAAACCTCTTGATCACCGGCGTGGGCGCGCGAGATCACCGGTTTGGGCGCGCGGGCGGGGCGTGCGTGCGCATCGCGCCTCCTCGGTCTGGCGGTTGTCCGCAGGATCGGTGGAAGGATTTTCTGAGCTCTGTCGGAGTCGTCGCCCTGGGCAACATGATGCCTGACCTGTGTGGACGCGAGCCTGATCCAACCGACGCAGCCTGCCGGCATCGACGGCTGACAACTTGTCTGTGACTGAGTCGGTTTGGATTTTCGGTGGCTCGGGCATCTAACGGTCACGACAGGAAGCGCACACATCGTGTGTCAGACATTCTTTGAGGGAGGGTGGCCGTGGAGCTCACCGTGTGGGGCATCATCACTGCGATCGTTGTTGGTCTCATTGTCGGCGCGCTCGGCCGCCTGGTGGTTCCGGGTCGGCAGAACATGCCGATCTGGCTGCACCTGTTGATCGGTGTGGGTGCGGCGCTGCTGGGTACGGTGTTGGCGCGGGCGATCGGGATCGCGACGGAGACGAGCGGTGTGGACTGGGGCGAGCTGCTGGTGCAGGTTGTCGTGGCGGCGATCGCGGTTGCTCTGGTGGCTGGTGTCGGTGGCCGCCGCCGCGTGACCCGATAACGACCCTGCATCACGTGACCCGATAACGACCCTGCATCACCTGGCAGGACAGCACTGACAGGACAGCACCAATCGAAAGAGCGCCCGGCCGAGGCCGGGCGCTCTTTCGTGCGGGTGTGCCCGACTTCGACCCGGTGCCGCAGCGCCGTTGGTCGGACCGCTGCGGTACGGTCGCCACGCTTCGGCCAGTCCCGCCCACTGTCGTAAAGGAATTCTCCGTACTAGGGTGCGGCGGAGAAGGTTAGTTCCAGGCGGCGCGAGGGGAGAAGTGGCGTGAACAGGTGGAAGCGGCTGGCCCCGGTCACCGCCATGGTGGCCTCGGCCGCGATGGTGCTGACCGGCTGCGGGGGCTCCGGTGAGGATGCGGCTGACGACAGCAAGCTCACGGTCTGGATGATGGGCGAGGGCGGCGAGGCGCAGAACACCTTCCTCGACTCCGTCGAGACGGAGTTCCGCCAGAAGCACCCCGACACCGACGTGGTGGTGCAGTACATCCCCTGGCTGGAGGCGCCCAAGAAGTTCCAGGCGGCGCTCGCCGGCGGTGAGGGACCGGACATCACCGAGCTGGGCAACACCGAGACCCAGGGCTGGGCGGCCCAGGAGGCGCTCGCCGACGTGAGCGGTCGGATGGGCGGCTGGGCCGACGGCAAGGACCTGCTGCCCGACCTGGTCCGCAACGCGCAGCTCGACGGCAAGCAGTACGGCGTGCCCTGGTACGCCGGGGTGCGCGCGATCTACTACCGCACCGACTGGTTCGCCGAGGCCGGCGTGCAGCCCCCGAAGACCTGGGACGACCTGGTCACCGTGGCCAAGGCCGTGCAGGCGAAGAAGAAGGGCACCTACGGCATCGCCCTGCCGGGCAATTCGGAGCTGCCCTTCTACTCCTTCCTCTGGGGTGCCGGCGGCGAGATCGCCGGCAACCAGGGCGGCGCCTGGAAGTCGGGTTACACCACGCCGGAGGCGCAGCGGGCGGTCAAGTTCTGGACCGACCTGGTCACCGTGCACAAGGTGGCCCCGCCCGCGGCGGCCGGCTGGAACGAGATCGACGCGCGGACCCAGTTCGCCACCGGCAAGGCGGCGATGGCCTTCGCCGGAAGCTGGCAGCAGGGCGCCATCAAGAAGGACAACCCCGAGATCGAGAAGGTCTGGGGTACGTTCCCGATCCCCGGCCCGGACGGCAAGGCGGCACCCGGTTTCGCCGGTGGCTCGGACGTGGCGATCTGGAAGGACAGCGAGCGGCAGGACCTGGCCTGGGACTACCTGACCGTGCTGCTGAACAAGAAGAACGCGCAGAGCTTCGCGAGCAGCCTCGGCTTCTTCCCGGTCTACCAGGACCTGGTCGCGGGTGACACCTACGCCAACGACAAGGTGATGGCGGCGTTCGCCACCACCATGCAGAACACCAAGCTCACGCCGCTCACCCCGAAGTGGGTGGAGGTCAGCCGGACCAAGACGGTGACCCAGGCGATGAACAGCTCGGTCATGAAGGGTCAGAAGACGGTCGAGAAGGCTACCGCCGATGCGGCCGCCGAGATGGAAAGCATCCTCAACGCCAAGTGACCACGCTGACCGAGGTGCCGGAGACGGCCGCCGCGCGGGAAACCCCCGCGCGGCGGCGTCGCCGGGTTGACCGCCTGCCCTACCTGCTGCTCCTGCCCGCGCTGGTGATCATCGGGGTGCTGCTGCTCTGGCCGCTCGGCCAGGTGGTGGTGATGTCCTTCTACCGCCTGAACAACGTCCGGCAGTTGCGCGGCGACCGCGAGTGGCCGTGGGTGGGGCTGGGCAACTACGTCGACATCCTCTCCGACCCGTTCTTCCTGACCGTACTGCGCAACACGGTCCTGTTCGCCGCGGCCAACGTGCTGCTCACCATGGTCCTGGGCACCCTGGTCGGGCTCCTGCTCAACCGGCTCGGCCGCAAGATGGCGACCTTCGTGGCCAGTTGCGTGATGCTCGCCTGGGCGACCCCGGCGCTGACCGGCACCATCGTCTGGAAGTGGATCTTTGACGACACGAGCGGCCTCGCCACGTGGCTGTTCAACGCCCTGCCGGACGGGCTCTCGAACGCTCTGTTCGGCCGCAGCGACTGGACCGGCTACGGCTGGTTCAACTCCCCGCTGCTCTTCTTCGCCATCCTCACCCTGGTGGTGGTCTGGCACTCGTTCCCGTTCATCGCGGTGAGCGTGCTCGCTGGTCTCAAGAGCGTGCCGAGCGAACTGCACGAGGCGGCCCGGGTGGACGGTGCCAGCCCGTGGCGGGTCTTCTGGAAGATCACCTTCCCGTTGCTGCGCCCGGTCTTCGGGATCCTGATCATTCTCTCCACCATCTGGGACTTCAAGGTCTTCACCCAGCAGTTCGTGCTGGCCGGCGGCACCCAGGACCGGCCGACGTTCATGCTCGCCATCTATTCGTACGCCGAAGCCTTCTCGCCGCCGCCGAAGTACGGACTCGGCGCGGCCATCGCGGTGATCCTCACGCTGATCCTGCTCGTGGTCACCGGCTTCTACGTTCGGATGGTGCTCAGGCAGGAGGACGAGTCGTGAAGAAGGTCGCCCTCAACGCCGCCGGTCTGCTGGTCGCGCTCTTCGCGGCGTTTCCGGTCTACTGGATGATCTCGACCTCGCTGAAGCCCAGCAACGAGATCTTCTCGGCCACTCCGCAGCCGGTGCCGGCCCACCCGACGCTGGCGCACTACCGGGAGATCCTGACCGGCAACCTGATCCCCGGCGTGAGCTTCCTCGACTTCTTCCTCAACAGCGCGCTGGTCGCCGTCTCCACTGTGGTGCTCAGCGGCCTGGTTGCCCTGCTGGCCGCGACCGCGGTGGCCCGGTTCCGCTTCAAGCTGCGGACCAGCTTCCTGATCATGCTGCTGGTGGTGCAGATGATCCCGCTGGAGGCGCTGGTCATCCCGCTGTTCCTGATGATCCAGCGGCTCGGGCTCTACAACACCCTGCCCAGCCTGATCCTCACGTACCTTGGCTTCTCGCTGCCGTTCGCGGTCTGGATGCTGCGCGGCTTCGTCGCCGCGGTGCCGAAGGAGCTGGAGGAGGCGGCAGCCATCGACGGGGCCAGCCGCGCCCAGACCTTCCGGCGGGTCCTCTTCCCGCTGGTCGCGCCCGGCCTGGTGGCCACCAGCATCTTCTCCTTCATCACGGCCTGGAACGAGCTGATCTTCGCGTTGACGTTCATCAACGACCAGGGGAGCTACACGCTGCCGGTGGCGATGACCTTCTTCTTCGGCCGCGACGACACCAACTGGGGGCCGGTGATGGCCGCGTCCACCCTGTTCACGCTGCCGGTGATCATCTTCTTCCTGCTGGTGCAACGCCGGATGGTCTCCGGCCTGGTGGCCGGCGCGGTCAAGGGCTGACCGTGCCGCCACTAGGCTGACCGCCATGACGGGCAGGGTGGCGGCGGTGAACCTCGGCGTGGTGACCGAGGCGGAGTGGGCCGGCGACGCGAGCGGTCGCAGCGGCATCGACAAGCGACCGGTCGACGGGCCGGTGGCGGTGCTCACCGGTGGCGTGGCCGGCGATTTCATCGGCGAGCGAGCCGTGCACGGCGGGTCCGACAAGGCCGTCTACGCGTACGCCGAGGAGGACGCCGCCTGGTGGTCGGCCGAGATCGGCCGGACCATCCGCTCGGGCGGTTTCGGCGAGAACCTGACCACCTACGCGATCGACGTGACGGGTGCGGTGATCGGCGAGCAGTGGCAGGTCGGTTCCGCCCTGCTCCAGGTCACCAAGCCGCGTACCCCCTGCACCACCTTCGCCGGGTTCTGGGGCGTACCGGATCTGATCAAGCGGTTCACCGTCCGGGCATCGCCCGGGGCGTACCTGCGGGTGCTGCGCGAGGGGGAGGTCGGCGCGGGCGACCCGGTCGAGGTGGTGGACCGCCCGGCGCACGGGGTGACCATCGGCGAGGTGTTCCGGGCGACCAGCCTGGAGCCGGAGTTGCTGCCCCGGCTGTTGGATGCGGAGGACCTGCCGGAGGCGATCCGCGAGAAGGCCCGACGCCGTCTCGCCTCCCGGGGCTGACCCGGGGCCACCGACAGAAACGGTAGCCGGGGCCGGGACCGACAGGAACGGCCCCCGGCCATGCCAGAAGGCGATGACCGGGGGCCGTCCTCAGGAGCGGAAGATCAGCGGAGCCAGGGGACGCTGCGGTCGAGCAGACCGCGCTCCTTGAGCTCCTTGCGCAGCGGGATCTCGTCGTCGACGTACCCGTCCCAGTTGATGCCCCAGTAGTTGGCGGTGTGGGTGCCCTCACCGATCAGCTGGCGCTGAACCGGGGTGCGGTTGCGGTACCACTCGCCGTTCAGGTCGGGGTGCAGCTCGTCCAGCGGACGGATCCACCGGTAGGTGTAACCGACGAAGAGCATCTTGCGGGTGATGGTCGACAGGTTCGTCGACCGTGAGTGCCACTGCCGGCGGTCGAAGATGAACGCGTCACCCGGGTTGGCGGTGATCTCCACCGTGCCCTCCGGGTCCGGGTTGTGCACGCTGAGGTCCTTGGGCCGGTCCAGCGAGTTCCACAGGTGGCTGCCCGGGATGACCTTGGTGGCGCCGCGGCCGGTCTCGGAGAGGTCCGACAGCACGTACGCGACCTTCAGCGAGAACATCGGTCGGGGCAGGTTCGGGTCCATCGTCTCCGGGTCGGAGTTCTGCCGGTACCCGTCCTGGTGCCAACCCCAGTACGGCTTCTCCGGCTCGGCGGCCGGCGGGGTGACGTCCAGGTGGTTGTGGTGGGTGTAGATGTTCCAGCCCGCCAGCCCCCACATGTACGGGAAGGCGATCGGGTGGGTGAGCAGCTCGCCGAAGAGCTCGTCGCGCTCCAGGAAGCCCAGCAGGTGCAGGGTGCCGTCCTTCTTGGTGGTGCCCTTGGCCTGCTCCTCCGCGTAGACGCGGTCGACCGCCGCCTCCAGCGCCGCCCGGTGGTCCTCCGTCAGGACGTTGCGCAGCAGGAGGAAGCCCTGCTCGTGAAACTCCTTGCGGTCAGTGTCGCTGATCGGTTCGTAACCGGTCCGGTCGCCGTAATCGAACACCGCGTCGTACCCCTCCCCATGAGGTGAATCCTTTTCTGGCACAGGCCGCCGATCGTAACGCGACGGCCATGGCCTCGGGGAGGGCGTCTTCGATGCGTGGTCCGCAGTGGGACCCCCCGCAGCGGGGGAACTGCGCAGAGTGAGTTCTCCGTGATCAATCGGGGTATTGCTAGGCATTTGTCCGATTGTGCGGTGACCGCCGGTTAAGAGATCCGGGTCGGTCAACCCTCGTTGAACACCTCGGCCACCACCTGACCGGCGGGGCTCTGCTCGCCGTCCGCCCGGTCCCAGGTGCCGGCCCGGGCGGTCCACTCCAGGTCGCCGAAGCGGACGCGCTTCACCCCGTGGTCCTGGGCGTGGGACACCAGCCAGTGCGCGTACCGCCAGCCGTCGCGCTGGTCGCCCGGCGTGATCGCCAGCCCGGTCGGGTCGGTCGGGTCGGTGCCCTTCAGCCCCCAGTCCAGCACCAGGTTGCGGGTCAGTTGCGCGGCCGCCGCCGCACCGTGCATCACCGGGGTACGCCCCACCGTGCAGGCGACCGCTCCGGTGGCGTCTCCCAGCAGGGCTCGGCTGAGCACCTCGGAGTCGTCGGCCCACTTCTGGTAGGCCTCCGGGAACGCCGAGCGCTGCACCCGTTGGGCGGCGTCGGTGACGCGCATCTTCTCCCAGCCGCGCACCTTCTTGAGCGCCGCGTAGAACCGGTTGGCCGCGTAGCGCGGGTCGCGGATCTGTGCCGGGGTGCCCCAGCCCTGGCTCGGCCGCTGCTGGAACAGGCCGACCGAGTCCCGGTCGCCGTCGGCGAGGTTGCGGAGCCCGGACTCCTGGTAGGCGGTGGCCAGCGCGACCACCACGGCCCGCTCGGGCATTCCGCGCTGGGCGCCGATCGCCGCGATGGTCGCCGCGTTGGCCATCTGGTCGGCGTCGAGCGCGACCCGGCCGTCGGCCTGCACGGTGCACTTCCGGGCTGCCAGCGGCAACTGGAGGCGGTCACCGACCTGCCGTACGACGAGCCAGATCGCGATCACGGCGACGAGGATGAGCACCACTCCACCCGCCACGGCTGCCCGAGTTCGCACCCACACCCCCAGATCGACAGTCCGCCAAGCGTACGTCCCCCGCGGACCTCTCCGGGTCGTCTGAGCGGTTCGGGACCGGCTCTGCCGAGGCGTGCCGATCGGGACATTCCCGCTTTGGGCCCGGTCTCACCTACCGGTGTGGCTCTCTGTCGCAGTCCGGCCCGGTGACAATCGGGGGGCATCCGGTGCCCGTCTCGCTGGCCGCTCGCGCGCGCCTTGGGTGGCGCCTGCCTGGCCTGTCGTGCGCGTCACGGGCCCGTCTCCTCGGGAAGTGGTTGACCGGTCAAGGGCTTACTACGGGTTGACATGTCAATTGCTGGCCCGCCCGATCGGGGAACCCGGTCGGACCGGTCCTGGAGCAAGGAGGAGTTCCATGGGAACGCTCGACGGCAAGGTCGTACTCGTCACCGGCACCGGCGGCGGTCTGGGACGCGTCGCCGCGCAGATCTTCGCGCGGGAGGGCGCGAAGGTCGTCGGGGTCGACATCCAGGTCGACGGCAACAACGAGACGGTCGAACTCGTTCGCAGCGCCGGCGGTGAGATGACCGGCATCGCCCCGGTCGACCTCACCGACCCGGAGCAGGTGCGCACCCTCGTCGAGGACGCCGCCGCGGCCTACGGTGGGCTCGACGTGGTCTACAACAACGCCGCGGCGCTCCGCTTCGGCCCGATGCCCGACTTCTCGGTCGAGGACTGGCGCTACACCATCACCGGCGAACTCGACATCCCGTACTTCGTGTCGAAGTTCGCCTGGCCGCACCTCGTGCGGCGCGGTGGCGGCGTCATCATCAACGCCGCCTCCATGGCCGGCATGATCGCCGGTCACGTCCCCCCGATGGTCGGCCACACCGCCGCCAACGCCGGCGTCATCGGCCTGACCCGACAGCTCGCGCTCGAAGGAGCGCCGCACGGGATCCGTGCGGTAGCGGTCAGCCCCGGCCCGATCGTCAGCCCGGCCAGCGAGCGCGACCTGGGCGACAACCAGGCGGCCCGGGACGCCATCACCGGCAAGACGCTCCTCAAGCGGTTCGCCCAACCCGAGGAGGTCGCCGAACTGGTGGTGTTCCTGGCCTCCGACCGGGCGTCGTACATCACCGGGGCGAACTACCCGGTCGACGGCGGCGCTACCGCGTGGTGACCCGGCCGACACCGGGGCGCCGCCGTGCACGGAGGCGGCGCCCCGACGGCCACCAACGACGAGCCGGGGCTCCCGGTCCTACCCGGCGCGCTCCGCGGAACCACCGTCCAGAGCGGCCACCCATCGAGCCAATCGCTTCTCCCGGAACGCGGTGACTCCCTCGCGCCCCTCGTTGGAGAGGAAGTAGCTGGTCGACAGGGCGGACAGCCGCGCCAGGTCACCACGCAGCTCGGCGGTGCCCGGCCGGCGCAGCAGCTCCTTCGCACCGGCCAACGCGCCGGGAGCGCCCCGCACCAGCGAGTCGCAGTAGCTCCGCACCGCGGGGTCCAGCTTGGCGGCGGGCACGGAGGCCGTGACCAGGCCGATCTGGGCGGCTCGCCGCCCGTCGAAGGTGTCCCCGGTCAGGTAGAGCTCGGCGGCGGCGCGCGGATGCAGCCGGGGCAGCACGGTCGCCGAGATCACCGCCGGGATCACCCCGATCCGCACCTCGGTGAACGCGAACGTCGCCTCGTCGGCGCAGACCGCCAGATCGGCGGCGGCGATCAGGCCCAGCCCACCCGCCCGCGCCGGCCCGCCCACCCGGGCCAGCACCGGCTTCGGGCACTCCCAGAGCGCCGCGAGCACGTCACCCAGCATCCCGGCGGGCACCGTCCCGCTCGCGTACGCGGCGGCCGTCTCCTTCAGGTCCGCACCCGAGCAGAAGACCGGGCCGGTGTGGTCCAGCACGATCGCCCGGACCGACTCGTCGGCGACCGCGCCGGCCAGCCCCGACAGCAGTTGGGTCATCAGGCCCGTGGAGAGCGCGTTGCGGTTGTGCGGGCTGTCCAGGGTGAGGGTGGTCACCCCACGGGCCGTGGCGACCCGCACGAGGACGTCGGGAGAGGTCATGCCGGGCACACTAGTGGCCATGCCCGGCGTCCTTCCAGATGGTGAGACCGTCCCTGTCGACGGATCGCTGCCCGCCACCGCCACCACGGCGGTCGGCGCGCGCGGCTTCGGCGTGTACGTCCACGTGCCGTTCTGCGCCAGTCGCTGCGGCTACTGCGACTTCAACACCTACACGGCGGCCGAGCTGGGCGGCGGCGCCAGCCGTGAGGGGTACGCCGACACCGTCCTGGCCGAGCTGGCGCTCGCCGCCCGGGTGCTGGGCGACAGCCCACCGCCCCGGGTCGACACCGTCTTCGTCGGCGGCGGTACGCCCACCCTGCTCCCCGCCGACGACCTGGCCCGCATCCTCGACGGCATCGACCGCACCTGGGGGTTGGCCGCCGACGCCGAGGTGACCACCGAGGCCAACCCGGAATCGGTCACCCCGGAATCGTTGAAGCTGCTGCGGGCCGCCGGCTACACCCGGATCTCGCTGGGCATGCAGTCCGCGTCGCCGGGGGTGCTGGCGATCCTGGACCGCAAACACAGCGCCGGCCGGGCCACCGCCGCCGCGCTGGAAGCCCGCGACGCCGGGTTCGAGCACGTCAACCTGGACCTGATCTACGGGACGCCGGGGGAGCGGGCCGAGGACTTCGCCGCCTCGTTGGAGCAGGTGGTCGCCGCCGGAGTGGACCACGTCAGCGCGTACGCCCTGATCGTCGAGGACGGCACCCGGCTCGCCGCCCGGATGCGACGCGGCGAACTGGCGTACCCCAGTGACGACGTCGCCGCGGACCGCTACCTGGCCGCGGAGGCCGCCCTCGACGCGGCCGGGCTCTCCTGGTACGAGGTCTCCAACTGGGCCAGCACCGACGAGGCCCGGTGCCGGCACAACCTGCTCTACTGGACCGGCGCGGACTGGTGGGGGCTGGGGCCGGGGGCGCACAGCCACGTCGGTGGGGTGCGCTGGTGGAACGTCAAACACCCCTCGACGTACGCCCAGCGGTTGGCCGCCGGAGCGTCCCCCGGCCTGGCCCGGGAGGTGCTCACCGCCGACGAGGCGCACATGGAGGACGTGATGCTCCGGCTGCGGCTCGCCAGCGGCCTCCCGTTGGCGGTGCTCGACGCCAGCGGCCGGGCCGGCGCCGAGCGGGCGCTGGCCAACGGCCTGCTGGCAGCCGAGGAGTACGCGGCCGGCCGAGCGGTGCTCACCCTGCGCGGGCGGCTGCTCGCCGACGCGGTCGTGCGCGACCTGCTGCCCTGAGCGGGCGGGCCGGCCGGGGGAGCGGCCGGCCCGAGGTCACTTGATGAAGCTCGCCGAGAGCGGGTAGCGGTAGAACTGCCCCTCGTTGGCCTTGATCCCGGCCAGGATGCCGAACACGGCGCCGAGGACGACGGCCGCGATGACCCCGATGAAGCCGATCAGGATGCAGGACAACACCCAGCCGACCAGGCCGACGATCGACCAGATGAGCTGGAAGTTGAGCGCCGCCACGGCGTGCGCCCGCACGGTCGGGGACTGGTTGCCGCGGACCAGCATCGCCACCAGCGGGGCGATCCAGCCGAGCACACCGCCGCTGATGATCATGCCGGCGGCACCGCCGAAGTGCGCGACCAGCGCCCAGGTCTTGTCCTCGCTGTTGGCGTAGCCGCCGCCGGGGCCGCCGTAGGCCCCACCGGTCGGGTAGCCGCCGGGCGGGGGATAGCCCCCGGGCGGGGGGTAGCCTCCCGCCGGAGGGTAGCCGCCTGACGGCGGTTGGTCACCGGTGGGCGGCGGATAGCCACCGGCCGGGGGATAGCCGCCCGGGCCGGGTGCCCCGGACAGTGGTGCGGTGGGTGGCTCGGCCGACGGGTACGAACCCGGGGAGGTCGGCTCCGGCGGGTAGTTGCCGGGGTCACCCGCGCCGGGAGGGCGAGGAGGTTCAGTCATGGATGTCACGGTAGGGGCACCTGGCAACGCCGCACCAGAGCAACACCGCCCGGCGATGTGGGCCGATTGGTCCGGCGGGGTGGCGCGGGCCGCACCGACGGGCCGTCGTTGATCATCGCGCCGGCGGGCACGCCGACGTAGACTGGCACTCGCTACAGTCGAGTGCCAGGACGGCCCGGCCGGCCCAGGGAGCCGGCGGCCGACGAGCGATCAGGAGGTGCGGGGATGGGTCTCGACGACCGGAAACTCGCCGTGCTCCGCGCGATCGTTGAGGACTACGTCTCCACCCAGGAGCCGGTCGGCAGCAAGGCGCTGGTCGAGCGGCACCAGCTCGGGGTCTCCCCGGCCACCGTCCGCAACGACATGGCCGTGCTGGAGGAGGAGGGCTACATCCGGCAGCCGCACACCAGTGCCGGCCGGGTGCCCACCGACCGTGGCTACCGACTGTTCGTCGACCGGTTGTCCCGGGTCAAGCCGCTCAGCCCGGCCGAGCGTCGGGCCATCGAGCGCTTCCTGGTCGGCGCGGTCGACCTCGACGACGTGGTGCACCGCACAGTGCGGTTGCTCGCCCAGCTGACCCGCCAGGTGGCGGTCGTGCAGTACCCGAGCCTGGCCCGCTCCTCGGTGCGGCACCTGGAACTGGTGCCGATCTCCACCACCCGGCTGATGCTCGTCATGATCGCCGACACCGGGCGGGTGGAGCAGCGGTTGGTGGAGTTGCCCGGGCCGGTGTCCGCCGACGACGTCACCGACCTACGCCGACTGATCAACGAGAAGCTCGCCAACGCCCGGCTGTCCGAGACGCCGCCGCTGGTGCAGGCGCTGGTCGAGGAAGCGCCGACCCTGCTGCGCCCGACCATGACCACGCTCGCCACCGTCCTGCTGGAGACGCTCGTCGAGCGGCACGAGGAGCGGATCGCGCTCGCCGGCACCGCGAACCTCACCCGGGGTGGCCTGCTCGACTTCCAGGGTTCCCTGCGGCCGATCCTCGAGGCACTGGAGGAGGAGGTCGTGCTCCTCAAGCTCATCGGCGAGACCGAGCCGAGCACGACCCGGGTGCTGATCGGCGACGAGAACGAGTTCGACAACCTGCGGGCCGCCTCGGTGGTCAGCACCGGCTACGGTCCGGGCGCGACGATCGTCGGTGGTCTGGGGGTGCTGGGGCCCACCCGGATGGACTACCCCGGCAACATCGCCACGGTGCGCGCCGTGGCACGCTACGTGGGCGAGTTGCTGGCCCAGAACTGACCAGTCAGGGCCGACGGCCGGCGGCAGCCGGATCGGCGCAACGCGAGACGAACATGAGGACACGGAACGCAGTGGCCAGGGACTACTACGGCATTCTCGGTGTGAGCCGGGAAGCCTCCGATGACGAGATCAAGCGCGCCTACCGCAAGCTGGCGCGCCAGTTCCACCCGGACGTCAATCCGGACCCGGAGGCTCAGGAGAAGTTCAAGGACATCAACGCCGCGTACGAGGTCCTCTCGGACGACCGGAAGCGGCAGATCGTCGACCTGGGTGGCGACCCGCTCGCCCCGGGCGGCGGCGGTGCCGGAGGCCCCGGGGGCCCGGGCGGCGCCGGCCCGTTCGTCGGTTTCCAGGACATCATGGACGCCTTCTTCGGCGGTGCCGGTGGCAACGCCCGTGGCCCGCGTCCGCGTACCCGACCGGGCGCCGACGCGATCCTGCGGCTCGAACTCGACCTGCACGAGACGGCGTTCGGCGTCGAGGCGCCGATCACGGTCGACACCGCCGTGCTCTGCACCACCTGCTCCGGCGCCGGCACGGCCGCCGGCACCCACCTGGCGACCTGCGAGGCGTGTGCCGGTCGGGGCGAGGTGCAGTCGGTGCAGCGCACCTTCCTCGGCCAGGTGGTCTCCGCCCGGCCGTGCACCGTGTGCCAGGGCTACGGCACCACCATCCCGCACCCGTGCCCCACCTGCGCCGGCGACGGCCGGGTCCGTACCCGCCGCTCGCTGACCGTCAAGATCCCGGCCGGCGTCGAGGACGGCATGCGGATCCGGCTGGCCCAGCAGGGCGAGGTCGGCCCGGGTGGCGGCACCGCCGGTGACCTCTACGTGGAGATCCACGAGCGGCCGCACGACGTCTACTCCCGCAAGGGCGACGACCTGCACTGCCGGGTCACCGTGCCGATGACCGCGGCGGCGCTGGGCACCCGGCTGACCATCAAGACCCTGGACAGCGAGGAGACGGTCGACGTCAAGGCCGGCACCCAGCCGGCCAGCACGCTGCGACTGCGGGCCCGGGGCGTGCCGCACCTGCGCGGCACCGGCCGAGGCGACCTCTACGTGCACCTGGACGTGCGGACGCCGACCAAGCTCGACCCGGACCAGGAGAAGATGCTGCGCGACTTCGCCAAGACCCGTGGTGAGGAGGTCGCCGAGTTGTCCAAGCAGGGCGGCTTCTTCTCCCGGATGCGCGACGCGTTCAACGGGCACGCCTGAGGTGTCCGCACCGCTGTTCCTGGTCGAGGCGCTGCCCACCGGCGACGCGCTGACCCTGGACGGCCCGGAGGGGCACCACGCGGCCACCGTGCAGCGGCTGCGCGTCGGCGAGGAGTTGCTGCTCGCCGACGGTCGGGGCGGCACGGCCGCCGCAGTGGTCACCGCCGTCGGCCGGGGCAGCCTGGAGGTCACCGTCACCTCCCGGGGGTACGCGGACGCGCCGGTCCCCCGGATCGTCACCGTGCAGGGCATCGCGAAGGGCGATCGGGGCGAGTTGGCCGTGCAGGCGATGACCGAGGTCGGCGTCGACGAGATCGTGCCGTGGGCGGCGTCGCGTTCGGTGACCCAGTGGCGCGGCGACCGGGGCGTACGGGCCCGGGAGAAGTGGGTGGCCACCGCCCGGGAGGCGGCCAAGCAGGCCCGCCGGCCGTGGCTGCCGGTGGTGGCCGGCGCGCCGGACGAGTCCACCGCCACGGTGGCCCGTCGGATCGCCGGCGCCGCCGCCGGGTTCGTGCTGCACGAGGAGGCCGAGGATCGGCTCACCACAGCCGAACTGCCCTCCACCGGCGAGATCGTCCTGGTGGTCGGCCCGGAGGGCGGCATCGCCCCCGCCGAGTTGACCGCGTTCCGCGAGGCCGGCGGCCGGCCGGTGCGGCTCGGGCCGTCGGTCCTGCGTACCTCGACCGCCGGAGTGGCGGCGCTCAGCGTGCTCGCCACCCGCCTCGACCGCTGGTGACCCCCTCCCGCGTCCACCGCTCGCTGGTTAGCGACCCCCAGCGAAATCTTGGAAGGAAAGGCCCCTCCGGGGGCGCTTTCCTTCCAGGATCTTGTCGGCGCCGACGTCAGCTGCGCAGGTAGGAGGCGCCGTTGAGGTCGACGATCGTGCCGGAGGCCCACTCGGCCAGTGGTGAGGCCAGCCAGTGCACCGCGGCGGCGATCTCCTCCGGCCGGGCCACCCGGTCGAACGGGCTCTGCGCCCGGATCGCCGCGCCCTCCTCGCCGCCCAGGTACTCGGTCACCATGTCGGTCGCCACGAAACCCGGCGCGACGGTGGCGACCGTGATGCCGTACGGCGCCAGCGCCACGGCCAGGGACTGACCCAACGCGTTCAGCCCCGCCTTGCTCGCGCCGTACGCCGGCTGGTCCGGCTCGCCCCGGAACGCGCCCCGGGACGAGACGTTGACGATCCGCCCGCCGCGCTCGCGCATGTGCTGGGCAGCGCACCAGGTGACGTTGCCGGCACCGGTCAGGTTGGTCTCCAGCACCTGCCGCCAGCGCTTCTGCCAGTGCTCGTAGGAGGCGCCGAAGATCGGGTGCGGGTCGTCCCGGTCGCCGTACGTCCCGGCGTTGTTGACCAGGACGTCCAACCCGCCGAGCAGCTCGGCGGCCCGGTCGACCATGGCCCGGACCGCGTCCGGGTCGGTGAGGTCCGCGCGAACCACCACGTGCCCGGCGCCGGGCAGGTGCGCGCGCACCTCCTCGGCCGCGTCGGCGGAGTCGCAGTGGTGGATCGCCACCCGGTCACCGCTCTCCGCGAACGCCTGTGCCACCGCAGCGCCGATCCCACGCGAGGCTCCGGTCACCAGTACCGCCCGATCCGTCATGCCGGCCATCCTGCCCGCCTCAGTCACAACCGATGTTAGGAAGGGCCCCTTCCTATACCGCAGGCGTTAACAAGGGGCCCCTCCTTACACTGCCCCGATGGGATCCGACTGCCTGTTCTGCCGCATCGTCGCCGGGGAGATCCCGGCCACCGTGGTCCGGGAGACCGACACCACGCTCGCCTTCCGCGACATCGACCCGAAGGCGCCGGTGCACGTCCTGGTCATTCCGAAGGAGCACTACGCCGACGTCGCGACGCTCGCCCAGGGTGACCCCGCTCTGGCCGCCGACGTGCTGGCGACGTCCGCCGCCGTGGCCGAGGACGAGGGCCTGCTCGGCGACGGCTTCCGGTTGATGTTCAACACCGGCGCGTACGGGGGGCAGGAAGTGTTCCACGTGCACGCGCACCTGCTCGGTGGTGCGCCGCTCGGCCCGATGCTGGCCCGGGACCTCGCGTGAGCGAGGCGGACAGCCGCGTGCACGAGCACCTGGGCCGACTCGTCCGGCGGGTGCAGGCCGACGCCCGGGTGCCGGCGGTGTCGGTGGCGCTGCACCGGGCCGACCGACCGCTCTGGAGCTGCACCGTCGGCGAGACCGGGACCGACAGCCCGTTGACGCCGGACACCCAGTTCCGGATCGGCTCGGTCACCAAGACCTTCACCGCGGCGCTCATCCTGCAGTGCCGCGACGACGGGCTGCTGGACCTGGACGACCCGGTGGGTCGGCACCTGGACCTGCCCGCACACGGCGAACTGACCGTGCGCCGGTTGCTGTCGCACACCGCCGGCCTGCAACGCGAGCCGTTCGGCGACGTGTGGGACAGCCTGCGCGCCCCGGACGCCGACCAGTTGGTGGCCGAGCTGGACCGGGCCGAGCGGGTGCTGCCGGCGGCCCGCCGGTTCCACTACTCCAACCTGGGCATGGCCGTGCTCGGTCAACTGGTCGCCCGGCTGCGCGGCGAGAGCTGGGAGCAGGCGCTCACCGAGCGGGTCCTGACGCCGCTCGGGCTGACCGACACCACCGTGGCCCCCCGGCCGACGGCAGCGACCGGGTTCCTGGTCGACGCGTACTCCGACGAGGCGCACCCCGAGCCGCCGACCGACTTCGGCGCGGTCGGCCCGGCCGCGCAGCTCTGGAGCACCGCGACCGACATGGCGCGCTGGGCGGCGTTCCTGGCCGACCCGGCGGCGCTGGACCCGGCCGGCGCGGTGCTCGCCCCCGCGACGCTGGACGAGATGCGCTGGCCGCTGACCACCACCGACGAGACGCTCTGGGGCGCGGGCTTCGGTCTCGGGCTGATCCTGATCCCGCAGGGGGAACGGGTGATGCACGTGGGACACGACGGGGCGATGCCCGGTTTCCTCGCCGGCGTGTACGGCCGGCGGGGAGGCGACGGCACGGCCGGCGCGATGGGCGCCGCGGTGCTCGGCTCGTCCGGTACGGCGGCCGAGCTGTTCGACCTGACGCACCGGCTGCTCGCCGCAGCGGTCGAGCAGGACCCGGCCGACATCGAGCCATGGCGGCCCGGGGCGCCCGCGCCAGCGGCCCTGCGGGGCGTGCTCGGCCGCTGGTGGGGCGAGGGTTCCGAGTACGTCTTCTCCTGGCATGACGGCTCCCTGCGGGCGCGCGGGACCGGTGACCCGGCCGGACGCCCGCCAGCGATCTTCGTGCCCCTACCGGACCAGCCGGACGTGTTCCGCACGGCATCCGGTCGGGAGGCCGGTGAGCTGCTGCGGCTGACCCGGGACGAGGCCGGCACGGTGGTCCGGATGCACTGGGCGACGTACCGGTTCACCCGCCACCAGGAGACCTTCGACCGGTACGACTTCCGGGCCGGTCGTTGATCGCGGCCAGCGGAAATGGGCGCGATGCGGCCCGCGTCGAACGGATACGATGGGTGTAACGTCCGCACGCCAGCCAGCAGGCCGGCGCCGAGATCGAGAGCAGGTGGCGCAGGGCCCTTCGGCCCGACCTATGACCGGCACCCCACCTCCCGGCCCGCCCCGGGTGCAGACCAGGATCACCGTGCCCGACTCGAAGATCATGGTCAATCTGCTCGGCGCAGGCGACGAGATCCTCCGACTCGTCGAACGCTCGGTCAACAGTGACGTGCACGTCCGCGGCAACGAGATCACCATCACCGGTGACCCTGCGGACAACGCCCTCGCCGAGCGGGTCTTCAGCGAGCTGCTCGAACTCATCGAGAAAGGCGAGACCCTGACCACTGACGCCGTCCGGCGTACCGTCGGCATGCTCGAGCAGGGCAGCGCCGAGCGGCCCGCCGAGGTCCTGACGCTCAACATCCTCTCCCGTCGCGGGCGCACCATCCGACCCAAGACCCTCGGTCAGAAGCGCTACGTCGACGCGATCGACTCGAACACCATCGTCTTCGGCATCGGCCCGGCCGGCACCGGCAAGACCTACCTGGCGATGGCGAAGGCCGTCCAGGCGTTGCAGGCCAAGCAGGTCAACCGGATCATCCTGACCCGGCCGGCGGTCGAGGCGGGCGAGCGGCTGGGCTTCCTGCCCGGCACGCTCAACGAGAAGATCGACCCGTACCTGCGCCCGCTCTACGACGCGTTGCACGAGATGCTCGACCCGGAGACGATCCCGAAGCTGATGGCCCAGGGGACGATCGAGGTCGCGCCACTGGCGTACATGCGGGGCCGTACGCTCTCCGACGCGTTCATCATCCTGGACGAGGCGCAGAACACCACGCCCGAGCAGATGAAGATGTTCCTCACCCGGCTCGGTTTCAACTCCAAGATCGTCGTCACCGGTGACGTCACCCAGGTGGACCTTCCCGGCGGGACGACCAGCGGTCTGCGGGTGGTCCGCGAGATCCTGGAGAACGTCGAGGATGTGCACTTCGCCCAGTTGTCCAGCTCCGACGTGGTCCGCCACCGGCTGGTCGGGGAGATCGTCGACGCGTACGCCCGCTGGGACGCCGAGCGGGAGAACCAGCAGGCGCAGGGCGTCCATGCCGTGCCCGGGCGACCCGCCCAGGGCGGCCGGGCCGCCCGCCGCCGCTAAAGCAGAGGAAAGCAGTTGTCCATCGAGATCGCCAACGAGTCCGGTGTCGACGTCGACACCGACGCCGTGCTCGCCGTCGCCCGGCACGCCCTCGACGAGATGGGGGTCAACCCCCTCGCCGAGCTGTCCGTGCTGTTGGTCGACGTCGAATACATGACCGAGCTGAACCACCACTGGATGGGTGGCGACGGCCCGACCGACGTGCTCGCCTTCCCCATGGACGAGGGCAGCGTCGACCACGGCCCGGGTGAGTCCGCGCCGGCCGGCGGCGAGCCTGCCCTGCTCGGCGACATCGTGCTGTGCCCCGAGGTCGCGGCCAAGCAGGCGGCGACCGCCGGGCACGCGCCCGCCGACGAGCTGCACCTGCTCACTGTGCACGGGGTGCTGCACCTGCTCGGCTACGACCACGCCGAGCCGGAGGAGGAGCGGGAGATGTTCGGGCTCCAGGCCCGACTGCTGGCCAGCTGGCGGTCGACCCGTACCCAGTGATGTCCACTCCTCCGTTACTCGCGGCCGGTGCCACCGCCGGCCTTCCTGACCTGCAGCTGATCGTCTTCGCGGCCGGCCTGGTGGTGTTGGCGGGTCTGATCGCGATGACCGAGGCGGCCCTCGCCGCGGTCTCGCCGGCCCGAGCCGCCGAGTTGGCCCGCGACGGTGTGCGTGGTGCCCGGACCCTCCAGGTCGTTGCCGGTGACGTCGTCCGGCACCTCAACCTGCTCCTGCTGTTGCGGCTGCTCGCCGAGCTGACCGCCACCACGCTTGTGGCGTTGGTCGCGGTGGACAGCTTCGGTGCCGGCTGGCGGGCCGCGCTGGTGACCGCCGGCGCGATGACAGTGGTCAGCTTCGTGGTGGTCGGCGTCGCGCCGCGCACCATCGGCCGGCAGCACGCGTACGCCGTGGGTCGTGCGGTCGCGCCGATGGTCCGCTGGCTGGGCCGGGCGCTCAACCCGCTCGCGTCGTTGCTGATCCTGATCGGCAACGCGGTCACCCCGGGGCGTGGCTTCCGGGAGGGGCCGTTCGCCACCCAGGTGGAGTTGCGGGAGCTGGTCGACCTGGCCGAGCAGCGCGGCGTGGTCGAGCACGGCGAGCGTCAGATGATCCATTCGGTCTTCGCGCTCGGCGACACCATCGCCCGCGAGGTGATGGTGCCGCGTACCGAGATGGTGTGGATCGAGGAGGGCAAGACGCTGGCGCAGGCGCTGGCGCTCTTCCTGCGCTCCGGTTTCTCCCGCATTCCGGTGATCGGCGAGAGTGTCGACGACGTGCTGGGTGTGCTCTACCTCAAGGACCTGATCCGCCGCTCCCGGGGCGGCGACCCGCAGGCCGAGCAGTTGCCGGTGGCCGAGTTGATGCGCCCGGCGACCTTCGTGCCGGAGTCCAAGCCGGTCGACGACCTGCTGTCGGAGATGCAGGCGGCCCGCAACCACCTGGTCATCGTCGTCGACGAGTACGGCGGCACCGGCGGTCTGGTCACCATCGAGGACATCCTGGAGGAGATCGTCGGTGAGATCACCGACGAGTACGATGTCGAACGCCCGCCCGTCGAACGCCTGGCGGACTCCTCGGTGCGGGTGACCGCCCGCCTGCCGGTGGAGAACCTGGGCGAGATGTTCGAGACCGACCTGCCCACCGACGAGGTGGAGACGGTCGGTGGCCTGCTTGCCCAGTCGCTGGGGCGGGTGCCGATCCCCGGCGCGGAGGCCGAGGTCGCCGGCCTCCGGTTGGTCGCCGAGGGCACCACCGGCCGGCGTAACCGGATCGACACCGTCCTGGTCAGCCGGGTTGAGCCGGGCCACGAACAGGACACCGCGGGGCGTGGCGAGCACGCCGACCCCGGGGACGACACGGACAACTACCGAGACGACGAGAGGCAATCCGCCGATGCCTGACACACCCGCCGCGCCTGCCGCCCAACCCACCCCCATCGCGTCAGCCGCGCTGAGCGCCGAGGACGGCAAGCTCGTCGTCCTGGCCCGGGGCGCCCGCGCACGGGTCGGTGCCGTGGAGGGCGCCGCGGTGCGGGATCAGGACGGCCGGACGTACGCGGCGGCCAGCGTCGCGCTGCCCTCGCTGACCCTCACCGCGTTGCAGTTGGCGGTCGCGTCGGCGGTGGCGGCCGGGGCGAGCCGGCTGGAGGCCGCGGCGGTGGTGACCGAGGCGTCGACGCTGGACGGCGCCGGGCACGCGGCGGTGCGCGACCTCGCGGTGGACGCCCCGATCCACGTGGCCGCTCCCGACGGCACGGTTCTCGGCACGGTGACCCAGTGAGCCCCGTGCAGGACCCGGAGGCACGGCCGTACCGGGCCGGTTTCGGCTGCTTCGTCGGTCGGCCGAACGCGGGCAAGTCGACGCTGACCAACGCCATCGTCGGCACCAAGATCGCGATCACCTCGAACAAGCCGCAGACCACCCGGCACGTCATCCGGGCCGTGCTGCACCGCCCGGAGTCGCAGCTGGTCCTCGTGGACACCCCGGGTCTGCACCGCCCCCGTACGCTGCTCGGCGAGCGCCTCAACGACCTGGTCCGGTCCACCTGGACGGAGGTCGACGTGATCGGCCTGTGCATCCCGGCGGACGAGCCGGTCGGGCGCGGCGACCGGTTCATCACCGGCGAGTTGGCCGAGTTGAAGGCGACCGTGCTGGCGGTGGTCACCAAGACCGACCTGGTGGACAAGCGCCGCCTGGCGGAGCAGTTGCTCGCGGTGAGCGAGTTGGGGGAGTTCGCCGCGGTGGTGCCGGTGAGCGCGGTCTCCGGGCACCAGGTGGACACTCTGGTCGATGTGATGACCGGCTACCTGCCGCCGTCGCCGCAGCTCTACCCGGACGACATGCTGACCGACGACCCCGAGCAGGTGATGGTCGCGGAGCTGATCCGGGAGGCCGCCCTGGAGGGGGTCCGCGACGAGCTGCCGCACTCCATCGCCGTGGTGGTGGAGGAGATGATCCCCGAAGGTCAACTGATGAAGATCTACGCTGACGTGTACGTCGAGCGACCCAGCCAGAAGGCGATCGTCATCGGTCATCGGGCGAGTCGGCTCAAGGAGGTCGGCACCAACGCCCGCAGGCAGATCGAGGAGTTGCTGGGCAGCCGGGTCTATCTCGACCTGCACGTGCGGGTGGCGAAGGACTGGCAGCGCGACCCGAAGCAGCTGCGCAAGCTGGGCTTCTGATTCCACCGCACCGACCGGCCGGCCGATCGGGCCGGCCGGCGCGGGCACGGCTGTCGCCGTACCTCATGGTCGTCTTCGGTCATGCCGGTGGAAAGATTCACGTTTGGTCGGGGTTGCTGGCCGTTTCACGCGGGCACCGCGCAGGGTAGGGGAATTACGCCCCGCGTCCCCGACCGAGATGCAGGCTGATGCGCAACAGGTACCTTGATCTGCTCCGTTTCCTGGCCATCGTCCGAGTGGTCGTCTACCACGTGACGGGGTGGGCGACCCTCACCCTCGTCTTCCCTGCCATGTCGGTGATGTTCGCGCTGGCCGGTTCGTTGATGGCCGCGTCGCTGACCCGTTCCGGGCCGGCGGCGGTCGGGCGTCGACTGCGCCGGCTGCTCCCGTCGTTGTGGGTGCTCGCGGCGGTCTTCGTGCCCGCCATGCTGCTCACCGGGATGCCGGTGAGCCCTCGGGTGCTGCTGTGGGTGTTCCCGATCGCCGACCCGCCGGCCAACAACTGGGGCGCCCTGGCACTGAGCGTCATCTGGTACCTGCGCGACTACCTGTGGTTCGTGCTCGCCTCACCTGTCGCGTACTGGCTGTTCCGGCGTGCCCCGCTGCCCACCCTGCTCGCCCCGTACCTCATCCTGGTGGCGATCGAGGCGGGGATCTACCCCGCGCCACCGGTGCTGCGCGAGTTCGGGCTCTACTTCGGAGCGTGGATGCTGGGCTTCGCCCATCACGCCGGGATGCTGCGTCGGCTCTCCGGCCGGGTGCTGTACCCGTTGGCGCTCGCCCTCGCGGTGGGCGGCGGCGCCTGGATCGTCGGGCATCCCGGGCCACGTGGGTACGACCTGAACGACAACCACCTGGGCAACGCCCTCTGGTCGGCCGCGTTCATCCTGGTCGTCCTGGGTCGGGCTCCCTCCGGGGTGGCCTGGCTGAGTCGAAGCCGGCTGGCCGACCGGGCGGTGACCGTGGTCAACCGGCGGGCGCTCACCATCTATCTCTGGCACATGCCGTTCGTGGTGGCGCTCACCCCGCTGGTCGACGTGGTGGGTTGGTCCCACCAGGATCCGGTGGGGCTGGCCATCCGGGTGTTGCTGGTCTTCGCGCTGGTCGGGTTGGTCACCCTCGCCGTCGGCTGGGTCGAGGACGTCGCCGCCCGCCGCCGCCCGGAGTTGGTCCCCGGTGGCCCCAGGCGATCGGCCGAGGTGGCTGCCCCCGACGGTGCGCAGCCGAGCGCCCGGCCCGGTGCTCGGCCGGCCGGGCGTGTCCTCGACCGGGCCGTGGTGCCGGCCCAGCGGTCGGCCGGGAAGCCGGCCACCGTCGACGTCAACGCTGGCTGATCGTCACGTTGCCGCTGCCGGCTGAACCGTCGAGCACCAGGGACGCGGCCGGGTCGTCGGCGACGGTGACCCGCGCGTCACCGGAGCCCGCGCCGGAGCGCACCCGGTAGCTGCCCGGCGGCACCAGCAACATCACATCGCCGCTGGACGCGTGCGCCCGCGCCGCGGCCGGTTTGTCCAGCTCGACGGTGACATTGCCGGAGCCGGCTTCGGCATCCGTCGTGCCACCGAGCCGCCGTGCGGTGATGTCGCCGGATCCGGCGCGCAGGCGGACGGCCCCGCTCACCTCGCTCACGTCGATGTTGCCGGAGCCCGTCTCGACTCCGACCGCGCCGGACGCGCCGACGACCCGTACGTCGCCGGAGCCCAGCCGCAGATCCACCGTGCCGACCCGGCTCAGCTCGACGTCGCCGGAGCCGGACTCGCCCTGGAGGGTCACGCCCTCCGGCACGGTCACCTCGTAGGAGACGCTGCACCGGTCGCCACAGTCGGTGTCCAGCACCAGTTCGCTGCCCTTGATCTCGTACCGGGCCTGGGGCTCGCCGCCCTGGTAGCGCACCACCCGCTTGATCCGCGCCTCCGCCGCCGTGCCGGTGCCTCGGACGACCACGTCGCCGGCCCCGGGCAGCACCCGGATGGAGGTGATCTTCACCGGCTCGGTGTCGTCGTAGTCGAGCCGGCGCATGGCCAGGTTGTCACACCCGGCAAGCACGATGAGGGTGGTTGCCAGCCCCAGGGCGACGGGGGCGGCGGCGCGACGACGGAGACCGCCGGTGGTCGGTTGCATTGCCATGCTCAGCACGCTACGGCCGGTGAAGAGCCGCGCGCATCGGGGTTCAACCGCGCATCCACCCCGAACCAACCCTGATTTCACACCCCGAGGGAGAATGGCCCGATGGCCGGGTATCGCCGACAGCTCTACCGCGACGACGCGGTGGTGCTGCGTGTGCAGAAACTCGGCGAGTCCGACCGGATCATCACCCTGCTCACCCGTCGACACGGCCGGCTGCGCGCGGTTGCCCGAGGGGTCCGCCGCACCACCAGCAAGTTCGGCGCACGGCTGGAACCGTTCGGCCACGTCGACCTTCAGCTCGCCGGTGATCCGAAGGGCAACCACGGCAGTTCTCTGCACACCGTCAGCCAGGTCGAGGGCATCGACCTGTACGGCAAACGGTTCCTGGGGGACTACCCCCGCTACACGGCGGCCAGTGCGATCGCCGAGACCGCCGAGCGGTTGACCCCGGTGGAGCGGGAGCCGTCGCTGCGGCTGTTCCAGCTCACCCTGGGCGCGCTGAAGGCGCTGTCCCGGGGCGAGCACGCCACCACCCTGGTGCTCGACGCGTACCTGCTGCGGGGGATGGCTCTCGCGGGTTGGGCACCGGCGCTGATCGCCTGCGCGGTCTGCGGCACCCCGGGTCGGCACCGGGCGTTCTCCGTGCCGGCCGGCGGCGCGGTCTGTCCGGACTGTCGGCCACCCGGCGCGGCCCACCCCGCGCCGGCCACCATCGATCTGATGTCCGCGCTGACCACCGGCGACTGGGTGCTCGCCGACGCCACCGACTCCGGGGTACGCCGGGAGTGCAGTGGGCTGGTCGCGGCTCACCTGCAGTGGCATCTGGAACGCGCGCTACGCTCGCTGCCGCTGGTCGACCGGGGTCCCTCGGCGGCCGGCGCGGCCTCGCCGCCGGAAGGCACCGGAGCCGTGGTGCTCCGGCCACGTGGCGACGTCGAGGCCGGGGCGGACGGCGCGAACAGGGAGTGACCCGAGTGATCCGATCGAAGAAGGCCAACCGGCGCGAGCCGACGCCGCCGACACCACACCCGTCCGGCGCCCGGCCGCCAGCGCTGCCCACCGAGGCGGTACCGAGGCACGTGGCGGTGGTGATGGACGGCAACGGTCGGTGGGCCAAGGACCGCGGCCTGCCCCGTACCAAGGGGCACGAGGCGGGGGAGCACAGCCTCTTCGACACCATCGAGGGCGCCATCGAGATGGGCATCCCGTACCTGTCGGCGTACGCGTTCTCGACCGAGAACTGGCGGCGCTCGCCGGACGAGGTCCGGTTCCTGATGGGGTTCAACCGGGACGTGATCCGTCGCCGCCGTGACCAGTTGGTCGACCTCGGTGTCCGGGTGGTCTGGTCGGGTCGACCCGGGCGGTTGTGGAAGAGTGTCATCTCCGAGCTGCAGACCGCCGAGGAGATGTCCCAGGGCAATTCGACGCTCACCCTGCAGTTCTGCGTCAACTACGGCGGGCAGGCCGAGATCGGCGACGCCGCCGCCGCGATCGCGCGGGACGTGGCGGCCGGCCGGCTGGACCCGGCGAAGGTCACCGAGAAGACCGTCGCGAAGTACCTCTACCACCCGGAGATTCCGGAGGTGGACCTGTTCCTGCGCCCTTCCGGGGAGGAGCGGATCTCCAACTTCCTGCTCTGGCAGACCGCGTACGCCGAGTTGGTCTTCCTGGACACGCTCTGGCCCGACTTCGACCGCCGCCACCTCTGGTACGCGTGCGAGCTGTACGCGCAGCGGGACCGGCGCTTCGGCGGCGCGCTGCCCAACCCGGTCGCCCCGGTTCTGAGCTGACGCGCTTACCCGCACGTCACTCTGGGTATCAGTGACGTCAGAAGCCACTGACGGAGGTGAACCCACATGATCCAGAAGCGCATTGCCCAGTGGGCGGTGATGGCGGTCGCGGTGCCACTCGCGGCTGCCGGTGCCCGCCGGCTCAGCCACACCCTGGAGGCCCGCCGTGGTCCCTCCGGAGCGACTCGGCTGCTGACCAGGGGCGCTGACCTGATCCGCCCGCAGAAGGCCAAGCGCCGCCGCTTCTTCTGACCCCGATCGACAGGCGCCGCCCGCACCCGTGCGGGCGGCGCCGTGCTGTGCGGCCCATGACCCAGTCGATCATGGAGTTGTGGTGGCCTTTTCAGGTGCTTTCGCGACTTTTATTCACCACCACAACTCCATGATCGGCACGCCCAGGCGTTGAGGGTCGTCGTGCGGTGGGTGGGTGCGTGGGTTTCGCCGGATGCTGGGGATTGGCGGCGGGTAGGGTCCGGAGAGGGCGGGCCGACGGCGGTTGGAGTGCGCATGCGGGATCTCCGGTACAAGATGATCATGGCGTTGAACGCGGCCGATCTGGGTGACCCGATCTGCGAGCAGGTGGCCGACATCTGTGCCGAGATCGCCGAGCAGCACTGCGCCGAGTTCGGCCACACACCGCAGCTCCGTTCCGGCGAGATCGCCGAGCTGGCCAGCGGAGAGCCGGCCCTGACCTGGGCGCCGTCGACCCCCGACGCCGGGCAGCGTGCCTGGTGACCGCTCCGGCCCCAGCGGTCGACGTCCGTCGTGGCGCGGACCGCTTCGCCACCCGGATCTCCTGGCTGGACTCCAACCACTCGTTCTCGTTCTCCCGGCACTACGACCCGGCCAACACCCACCACGGCCTGCTGCTGGTCAACAACGACGACGTGGTTCGACCGGGTGCCGGCTTCGAGACCCACCCGCACCAGGACATGGAGATCGTCACCTGGGTGCTCCGTGGCTCCCTGGTGCACCAGGACTCCACCGGGCACTCCGGGGTGATCTACCCGGGGCTGGCGCAGCGGATGAGCGCCGGCACCGGCATCCTGCACTCGGAGAAGAACGACGCCTGGCGGCTCCACAACCAGGAACCGCACAGCGACCCGGTCCACTTCGTGCAGATGTGGGTGCTCCCCGACGAGCAGGGCGTCGACCCCGGCTACGAGCAGTTGGAGATCGAGGACGAGCTGCTCCGCGGCGGCCTGGTGCCGATCGCCTCCGGGATGGACCGCTACGACGGAGCGTCCGCGATCCGGATCCGCAACCGGTACGCGACGCTGCACGCTGCCCGACTCGCCCCCGGCGACGAGGTCACCATCCCCGACGCGCCCTTCGTGCACCTGTACGTGCCCAACGGCACGGTCACCCTGGAGGGCAGCGGGCCACTCGGCACCGGCGACGCGGCCCGGCTGACCATGACCGGCAGCCGACGGGTCACCGCCGACGAGCCGGCCGAGATCCTCGTCTGGGAAATGCACGCGACGATCAACTGACGGGTGCCGGCGCGCACCCGTCGTCTTCGGTGATCGTGCTCGAACATGGATGTAGTGGCCTCCGCGAAAGAGGGAGGCCACTACATCATGGATCGAGCACGATCTTGCCGTGGGCCGTGGGCCGTGGGCCGTGGGCCGTGGGCCGTGGGCCGTGGGCCGTGGGCCGTGGGCCGTGGGCCGTGGGCCGTGGGCCGTGGGCCGTGGGCTTGTTACGCCGGGGACTCGGTGCGGTCGGCGGCCCAGGTGGTGTGGAACGAGCCGTCCCGGTCCACCCGCTGGTAGGTGTGCGCGCCGAAGTTGTCCCGCAGGCCCTGGATCAGCGCGGCGGGCAACCGCTCGGCGCGTAGCGCGTCGAAGTACGCCAGCGACGACGAGAACGCGGGCGTCGGCACACCGGCCCGGGTCGCGTCGCCCACCACCCGTCGCCAGCTCGGCACTCCGGCCGCGACAGCCTCGGCGAAGTACGGTGCCACCAGCAGCGTCGGCAGGTCGGGCTGCTGGTCGTACGCCTCGCGGATGCGGTCGAGGAAGCGGGCCCGGATGATGCAGCCGCCCCGCCAGATCGTCGCCGTGCCGCCGAGGTCGATGTCCCAGTCGTACTCCTGGCTGCCGGCCCGGATGTGGTCGAAGCCCTGCGCGTACGCGACGATCTTGGAAGCGAGCAGCGCCCGGCGGACGTCCTCGACGAACGCGTCCCGGTCGGCGACCTGCCACTTCTCACCCGCGTCCGGGAAAGCCCGGCGGGCCGCCTCTCGCTGGTCGACGTGGCCGGAGAGCGAACGGGCGAAGGTCGCCTCAGCGATCCCGGTGATCGGGATGCCCAGGTCAAGGGCACTCTGCACGGTCCACCGACCGGTGCCCTTCTGCTCGGCCCGGTCCTGCACGACGTCCACGAACGGTCGGCCGGTCTCCGCGTCGGTGTGCGCGAGCACATCGGCGGTGATCTCGATGAGGAACGACTCCAGCTCGCCGTTGTTCCAGTCGCGGAAGATCTCGGCGATCTCCGCCGGCTTGGCGTCCAGACCGGAGCGGAGCAGGTCGTACGCCTCGGCGATGAGCTGCATGTCGGCGTACTCGATGCCGTTGTGCACCATCTTGACGAAGTGCCCGGCGCCGTCCGGCCCGACGTGCATGCAGCACGGCACACCGTCCACCTGCGCGGCGATCTTCTCGAACATCGGCCCGAGCTTGGCGTACGACTCGGCGGAGCCGCCCGGCATGATGCTCGGACCGAGCAGCGCGCCCTCCTCACCACCGGAGACGCCGGTGCCGCTGAAGTGCAGCCCCTGCGCGCGCAGCGCCTCCTCCCGGCGGCGGGTGTCGGCGAAGTGGGCGTTGCCGCAGTCGACGACGATGTCGCCCTCCTCCAGCAGCGGCACCAACTCGTCGATCACCGCGTCGGTGGGCGCACCGGCCTTGACCATGACGATGACCGCGCGCGGTCGTTCCAGTGACGCCACGAAATCGGCCATCGTCTCGCCCGGCACGAAGGTGCCCTCGTCGCCGTGCTCCGCGACCAGGCTGCGGGTGCGCTCCGGCGAGCGGTTGTGCACCGCCACCGTGAAGCCGTTGCGGGCCAGGTTGCGGGCCACGTTGCGACCCATCACCGCCAACCCGGTCACACCGATCTGTGCCCTCGCCTGCTCAGCCATCCGTGCCGCCACCTCTCGTCACCACTATTGGCGTTTCGAACCTATCGTGATGTGGGCCGATCCGGGACCAGTGATCCACCCTCTGATACTCCGGGTGGCGGCAGAGCTGCCGACGGTGGTGGAGGCCGGCGCGACCGGTCAACCCTCGGCGAGACGGGCCTCGATCCGGGCGACCTTCCCGCTGAGCGCGTCGGTGACCCCGGGCCGCACATCGGCCTTGAGCACCACGCTCACCCGGGGCGCCCGCGCGGCGACCACGTCGACCGCCTGCTTCACCACCGCCATCACCTCGTCCCACTCACCCTCGACGGTGGTGAACATGGCATCGGTCCGGTTGGGCAGGCCGGACGCACGGACCACCCGCACCGCCTCGGCGACCAGGTCACCCACGGAGTCGTCACCGCCGAGCGGGGTGATCGAGAACGCGATCAGCATGTGCCGATCGTGCCAGTAATTCGGGTGCGCGTCCGGCCGGGCGGTGGTTAGAGTTCGGGCATGCGTAACTGACGCCCCATCTTCCGAGCCGGCCCGCCGCCCCGCGCCGCGGTCCGTGCGCTCCCGGGCGTCCGCATTTTCCGCCACCGCCGCCATGCCGGTGGCCGTCGTGGTCGATCCGGGGCCGATCCGTCCGCCAGAGCCGGGCTATCTCCAGCCCGGCCGTCGTTCAGCCGCGAACCGCGCCGGTCCACCGTGCGTCGCGACCGTCCCCGGTCGCTGTGCGCCTGCCGGCCAGGCTCGCCCGAAAAGGAGGCCAGGGTGCCCACCAGGCGACAACCGAAGAAATCCCGTACCCCGGAAACCGCGCCGAGCGTCGAGGACCTGACGCCGGCCAACCTGGACCAGGTGGTGGTCCTGCCCGCGGTGCCACCGCTGCCGATCGAGGGCGCCGAGCCGGCGGCCCGGTCGGCTCCGCCCAAGGCCGGCCCACCGGTTGCCCACGGCAGGTCCGCGGCGGGTCGCGGCAGCCAGCGGGCCGGTCAGACCCGCCGGTACGCCTTCCGGCGGAGCTGATCGGTGAAGCCGGCGGCCGGCTGACCGGCCGCCGCTCCCGGTGTGCGGTCCGTCGCCGACAGCGACGGACCGCACACCGTCCTCAGTGATCGGCGCAGCAGGGTGTGGGGTCGGGCACCTCGAACGGAGCGACACCCCCCGAGTGGTGCGGCATCGCCACCAGCACGAGTTGACCGTCGCGCCACTGCGGTCGGACGAAGTCCCGGGTGTCCAGCGGCACCTCGGACCCCGCCGTCGTCCCGCCGAGCAGCGCGACCCGCTCGATGGCACTCAGGCCGACCACCTCCCCGACGGTCAGCGTGCCGACCATCCGAGCGACGCCGGGATAGAGCACCGCCCGACCGGACCGGCGGGCCGCGTGTTCGGCTGCCGCCTGGTCAGCGGCTGCCCGCAGCTCCGGCGGGGTGGCGGGCAAACCGGTCAACCGGTCCGGCGCCACTGCCACGGCGACGCTGAGCGCCACATGCGGATACGGCGCGGTAACCAGGTGCGTGCAGGCCACCAGGTCCGGCAGGTCGAGCGACCCGAGCTGATCGGTCAGCCAGTGCTCGGCCTCCCGCACCGTCCGGTGCCCCAGGCTGAGGCCCAGGATCACAGCGGCAGCACCCAGATCGGGTTGGCGTAGAACCACAGGTCCTCCCACGGGTCCGCTGCGCCGGTGACGTCCAGCGCCGGGCCGAACGGGTCGACTCCCGCGCCCATCAGGCCCGGCTGGCTGCGCTTGCCGTCGGTGCCCCGGACCCGCAGGTAGAACGGCTCGTCCACCCGGCCGAAGGAGTAGGTGAAGGAGACCTTGCCGGTGCCCTTGGCGACCTCGAAGGACTTCACCACCTTCGTGTTGGGGGCGGTGAACGCGTCCTTGTCGGCGACCGCGCCGGTCACCTTGCCGGCGATCACGTCGACCCGGCTGAGCACCGGCACGAACTGCGACCAGTTCGGGGTGTCCGCCAGGTCGATGTCGATCGTCACCTCGACGCGCGTACCGCGCTTGACCCGCAGCACACCACCGAGCGGCGTACCCGACTCCCGGCGTCGGTCACCGGCGACCCGGGCCCGGACGTCGAGGGCCTTGATCAGGCCGGCGTGGTCCACCCAGACCCGGCCGGCCCGCAGGGCGTCCATGACGGCGCGGTAGCTGAACGAACTGGCCCCGACATGGGTACGGCTGTACTGGCCGGGCCAGTAGTCGCCGGCGGTGGTGTTCAGCGGGCCGTACACCGGGTCGTTGTGCTTGCCGTTGAGGTCGAAGTTGCCGTCCGGCCCCCGCTGGGAGGTGGTCAGGTAG
The DNA here is from genome assembly GCF_039871815.1 of Micromonospora sp. B9E7. Taxonomy (NCBI): domain Bacteria; kingdom Bacillati; phylum Actinomycetota; class Actinomycetes; order Micromonosporales; family Micromonosporaceae; genus Micromonospora; species Micromonospora sp. B9E7. The sequence continues at coordinate 457,615 of NZ_JBDPLX010000002.1, read as the reverse complement.
TTGACGTGCGAGTCGGAGTTCGCGCTGATCCACCAGGCCCGGCCCTCGGCGAGCAGGCTGTCCCAGAGCCCGCCGACGGTGGAGGTCATCCAGTCGAACCCGCCCCAGGTGCGGTAGCTCTCCAGCGGGTAGCCGGGGAACGACGCGGGGGACGGGTTGTTGTCGTAGTAGCCACGGGCGCGGCCGCCACCGGGCAGCCCGGCGGCCTGGTGGCCGGGAGCGCCCTCCATGCCGATCGCCACGCTCGGGTCGGCGTCCCGCCAGGCGCGGATCTCGTGAGGAGAGTCGATGCCCCGCCGGGCCGGGTGGTTCGCCAGGAACAGCGCCCCCTCGACGCGGCGCTTGCGAACCGCCTCGCCGAGGAACTTGATGCCGGCGATGGCGAGCGCCTCGTTGGCAGGGGTGTTGTCACCAGCGTTCTTGACGGTGCCGTCGAAGGCGTTTTCGAACTCCTTGAGGACGGCGACCTCGTTGCGTCCCGGGTGGACGAACACGGTGGCGTGCTCGGCGGCCGGGATGTTCCACTCCAGGCCCTGGTAGATCAGCAGGTCCTTGAGCTGGGCACGCGCCGCGACGATGTCCGGGTTCACCTTATCCACGCCGATCTTGGCGTGGGCGACGCTGCCGTGGTCGGTGACGACCATCCAGTCCAGGCCGTACGCCTTGGCGTGCTGGGCCTGGTCGACCACCCGGTACATGGCGTCGGAGCTGTACTGGGTGTGGATGTGGTGGTCGCCGGCCAGCCACTGGAACTCGCCGGTGCTGCCGTGGTCACCGCCGGGGCCGTGGTCGTGGTCCTTGCCGGAGGCGAACGCGGGCGTACCGGCGGCCAGCACGCTGGTGGCGGCGCCGGCTCCGAGTAGACCGGCATTGCGCAGGAAGCCGCGCCGGCTGAGGTCCGCGGGTGCCAGTTCCACGTCCGGGACGGACTGGTCGAGCGCCGGAGGCAGATCGCCGCCCCCGCCGAAATCGTGATCGTGGTGATGCGCGTGGCCGTGGCCCATGTGCTGCTCCAGTCGGGTCAGGAGTTTTGTCCGCGAAACAATCTCGTCCGGTCGGGGGAACGGTGTGTGTCCCGCGTACGACCGACATGCGAACATGCGACTCCGACCATGCTTCGGCCAGACGGCGTTGGGCAGTGCCGTGCGAGTCAGCCGATCAGGGGCCGGAAGGCGCCGAGCAGCACACTTGTCGTGAGGGCCGCGCCGGCCAGCGCGACCGCCCCGACGATGAGCAGTGTGTCGGCAAGGCCGAAACGCTGGCGGCGGGCGACGGTACGAGGTGTGCCGGCGTCGAAGCCCCGGGCGTCCATCGCCACGGCCAGTCGGGTGCCCCGGCGGATCGCCCCGACCAGCAGCGCGAACGCGGTGGAGGCGAACAGTCGCAGCTTGGCCAACGGGTTGCGTCCCGCGTCGACGCCCCGCGCCCGCCGCGCCATGCTGATCATCTGCCACTCCTGACCGAGCAGTGGCACCAGCCGGAACGCGGCCAGCGCCCCGATGGCGAACCGGGCCGGCGCCTTCGCGTTCTGGATCAGCGCGTCGGCCAGGTCGGTGGGGTCGGTGGTCGCGAAGACGATCACTCCGGGCAGGGCCACCGCGAAGACCCGCAGTACCAGGCCGAGCGCGGTGAGCAGCACGCCGGTACTCACGAACACCGGTCCCGCGTCCAGCAGGACCCGGCCGGACCGGTCGGCGGCGAAGAGCACCAGGGTGACCAGGATGCCGGCGGCGCTGAGGAGCAGTGGCCAGGCCCGTCGCGCCAGCACCCGGTAGCGGATGCCGAACAGCGGCAGCACGGCGAGTTCGAGCGCGATGGCGATCGCCGGGGCCACCGGGTCCAGGGTGGCCAGCAGGGTGAACGAGAAGACCAGAGCTGCGGCGACCTTCGCCACCGGGTTGCGGCGGGCCAGCGGCGCACCGGGCGCGGCGACCGGCTCGATGCTGATCATCGGTCGTCGCCCGAGGCTGGTAGCAGGGTGACGCTGCGGTCGGCGAGCGCGGCGACGAAATCCGCGTCGTGGGTGACCGCGACCACGCCGTGTCCGGCGTCGCGCAGGTCGGCGAAGAGGTCGACCAGCTCCCGCCAGGTCCGCCGGTCCTGGCCGAAGGTGGGTTCGTCGCAGATCAAGAGACGGGGCGCGGTGGCCAGGGCGGTCGCCACGCTGAGCCGCCGCGCCTCACCACCCGAGAGGGTGTACGGGTTGGCAGCGGCGAGTCTGGCCAGCCGCAGCCGTTCCAGCAGCCCGGCCACGGTCTCCTTGACGGCCGACTCGGGTTGACCGGTCCGGCGCGGGCCGAGCGCCAGCTCGTCGAAGACCGTGCTCGTGACGAACTGGTGCTCCGGGTCCTGGAAGACCGACCCGATCCGTCGTGCCAGGGCGGGGGCGCGCCAGCGGTGCGGGGGAGTGCGGTGGTCCGTGCCGGCCAACTCCGGAGACGCGGTGACCCGCCCGGTGCCCGGCCGGAGCAGTCCGCCGAGCAGCAACGCCAGGGTGGATTTGCCGGCGCCGTTGGGTCCGCGTACGGCGAGTGCCTCGCCGGCGCGTACCGCCAGGTCGGTGGGGGCCAGCCGGGGTGGCAGGCCGAGCCGGTCGGCGGTGAGCAACAGCTCCCCGGCCGCGGCGCTGGCCGGACGGGGCGCGATGGGGTGACCCGGCACCCACACCCCCTCGGCGGCCAGGGCGGCACCGTGGGCGGCGAAGACGGCCTCGGGTGTGCCGTCCGCGCGGACCCCGCCGCCGGGTTCCAGGACGACCACCCGGTCGACCAGCGGCAGCGCCTCGGTGACCCGGTGCTCGACCAGGATCAGCGTGGTGTCGGCGTCCAGCGCGCGGGTCACCGCCTGCCGGATCAGCTCGGCCCCGGCCGGGTCGAGATTGGCGGTCGGCTCGTCGAGCAGCAGCAGGCCGGGGCGCAGGGCGAGCGCGCCGGCCAGGGCGAGGCGTTGCTGCTCGCCGCCGGAGAGCGCGGCTGTGTTGCGGTCCCGGGGGTACGGGAAGCCGACCCGGCGCAGCGCCTCGTCCACCCGGGGCCAGATCTCGTCGGCCGGCACTCCCCGGTTCTCCAGCCCGAACGCGACGTCGTCGCCGCAGCGCGCCATCACGAGCTGGGTCTCCGGGTCCTGGAAGACGATGCCGACCCGTTCCCGTCCCTTGCGGGGGTCGAGCCCGTCGATCTCGACGGTGCCCTCCTGCTCGCCGGAGTCTTCGGGCAGCAGCCCGGCCAGGGCGCTGAGCAGGGTGCTCTTGCCGGCCCCGGAGGGCCCAAGAAGCAAAACCCGCTCCCCAGCCTCGACCCGCAGGTCAACCCCGCGCAGAGCCCAGGCCCGCCGCCCAGCGTGCCGCCACCCGAACCCGCGCAGCAGAACCCCGCCCACCAAACCCACCTCCTCCCAGGCCCCGGCTCCACCCTGCACGGTCGATCATGAGGTTGACGGTGGTTATGAAGATCCATCCACCCGTCAACCTCATGATCAACGCGAGTTGGTGGGGGTCAGATCAGGGCGCGGTCCCGGCCTACCGGGAAGCGGTCCAGGACACCGGTGTTGGCCAGGGCCTTGGTCAGCAGCCAGCCACCGGCACCGGCGATCACGGTGGCGCTGACGATGGTGATCAGCGCGTACGGGATGCGGTAGTCGGTCAGCTCGTAGTCGACGTTCCAGATGAAGAAGTCGAACAGCGCGGCGCTGAGACCGGTCAGCGCGCCGGCCACCACCGCGGTCGGCAGCCGGAACGACCGGTACCGGAAGGCGGCGAAGGCCAGTTCGGCACCGATGCCCTGCACGATGCCCTGCGGGATCACCGTGCCGGCCCACTGGCTGCCCAGCAGCGCGGAGAGGACCGCGGCGACCGTCTCGCAGTAGAGCGCGGCACCGGGCTTACGGATGACCAGACCGCCGATCACGGCCGGCATCAGCCAGACGCCGTAGAGCAGCGCCTGCGCCGGCGGGAAGAAGGCGAACGCGCCCTCGGTGGCGCTCCAGAGCAGGCCCCATGCCCAGAAGATGACGCCGAAGGCGACCGCGATCACCGAGGCGACCACGATGTCGATCGTGCGCCAACGGTGTGTGTCGGTGGTGGATTTCATGTGTGGCTCCCAGTTCAGTAAATCGAACCAGGAGAAGACGCACGCCGCGTCCGGTGGCACCGGACTGCGGCGCGGCTGGAGGTCGACCGAACTCCCTGCGCTGGCATTACCCAGATCAGGTTCGAGGGTCTGCGGGCGTGCCCGCACTCTCAGCGCTGTGCGCTCCCCTGTCGGATGTGAAGTTGTCTCGCTGACGCTAACACCGACCTGGGTCGCCGGCCCAGCAGGGCACTCCTCTGACCTGCGGCGGGCGGCCGGCCCGTCGCCGGCTGAGTACGCTTCCGATCATGCGGGTCGACGCGCGAGGCTTCACGTTCGAGGTAACCACGGGTGGTCCGCCGGACGGCGTACCCGTTCTGCTGCTACACGGATTTCCGCAGCACAGCGGTGAGTGGGACGACGTCGTGCCGGCGCTGCACGCGGCCGGGTTGCGCACGTACGCGCTGGACCAGCGGGGTTACTCACCGGGCGCGCGGCCCGCGGCGGTGGCCGACTACCGGATTCCCGAGCTGGTCGCCGATGTGGTGGCGGTGCTCGACGCGCTCGGTCTGGACGCCGTCCACCTGGTCGGTCACGACTGGGGCGCGGTCGTGGCCTGGGCGGTCGCCGCCCGGCACGCCGAGCGGGTCCGCACACTGACGGCGGTGTCCGTCCCACATCCGGCGGCCATGGCGCACGCCCTGACCAACGACAGTCAGCAGAAGGCCCGGTCGTCGTACATCGCGTTGTTCCGTAAGCCGGACAAGGCGGAGAAGGTGCTGCTGGCCTGGCACGCCACCGCGCTGCGCAAGCTGCTCGGCGGGGTCGGCGACAGGACCCGGGTGGACCGCTACGCCGACCCGATGCGCGAGCCGGGGGCGCTCACCGCAGCGCTGAACTGGTACCGGGCGATGTCCCGCGCTGACCTGGCCGCCGTCGGCCCGGTGGCGGTGCCCACCACGTACGTGTGGAGCGACCGGGACGTCGCCATCGGCCGGACCGCCGCCGAGGCGTGCGCGGCGAACGTCACCGGGGACTTCCGCTTCGTGCAGTTGGCCGGTGTCAGTCACTGGATCCCGGACGCGGCGCCAGGTCCGCTCGCCGAGGCGATCCTGGCCCGAGCCGGCGGAACGGCCTGAGTGGCGGTGGACGGCAGCGGACCGGGCAGCCGGCGCCCGATCGCCGCGCCCGGGTCGGCCGCCGAAGAGGTGCCGGCCGGGCGCACCCTGGTCGACATGCTCGGCGGGGCGCGCGGTTGACTGGTTGGCCCGCAACCGGACGACGGAGGACGCATGACGGTGAGTGCCGAGGACTACCTGACCGTGGTGACCGAGACGATCGGCCGGGTGGCCGCCAGTCAGCGGGAGGCGGTGGGCCGGGCCGCAGACCTGATCGCCGAGGCCGTACGCGCCGACGGTGTGGTGCACGCGTTCGGCACGGGGCACTCGGAGGCCCTGGCCATGGAGATCGCGGGTCGGGCGGGTGGTCTGGTGCCGACCAACCGGATCGCGCTGCGCGACCTGGTGCTGCTCGGCGGCGAACCAGCCGATCGGCTCGGTCCGATGCTGGAACGGGACCCGGGTGTGGCGCACCGCCTCTACGAGTTGGCCCCGGTGCGGCCCACCGACGTCTTCGTGCTCGCCTCGAACTCCGGGGTCAACGGCGCGATGGTGGAGTTCGCCACCCTGGTCAAGGAACGCGGCCACGGACTGGTGGCGATCACCTCGGCGCAGCACTCCGGTCGGATGAGCTCCCGCCACCCGTCCGGGCGCAAGCTGGGTGACCTCGCCGACGTGGTGCTCGACAACGGCGCGCCGTACGGTGACGCGACGCTGCCCCTGCCCGGTGGCGGCGCGGTCGGCGCGGTCTCCTCGATCACCGCGGCGCTGCTGGCCCAGCAGATCACCGTGGAGGTGGTGGCGCGGTTGCTGGCGGCAGGGGAGCGACCGCCGGTCTACCTGTCGGCGAACATCCCGGACGGCGACGCGCACAACACGGAGTTGGAGGCCCGGTACGCGGGCCGGATCCGACGCGGGTCCTGAGGCCGCCACCGGTACCTCGGTCGCCCGGCACCGGCACGGCGGGCGGCCGACTTGCGTCCCCGACGTGAACGGCAGATGTCGTGAACCTGTTTCGCGCTCGGCCGGGTGGGGCATTGGCGTTGCTGCCGGCGGCCGGGACCGCCGGCAGTAGCGTCTGACCGGAGGTAGCGCGTGTCCAAGGAGACCGAGAAGCAGCGTTGGCAGCGCAACTTCGCCGACCTGCTCCAGGAGTTGCGGGTCGCCCAGACCGGCGTGCAGATCCTCTTCGCCTTCCTGCTCACCCTGCCGTTCAGTAACGGCTTCACCCGGACCAGCGAGTTCCAGCGAGACGTCTACATCGTCGCGCTGCTCGCGGCGGCCGCCGCCACCGCACTGATCATCTCGCCGGTGGCGTTCCACCGGGCGCTGTTCCGGCAGGGACGCAAGCCGGAGCTGGTGCGGTTCGCGCACCGGATGGCCACCGGTGGCCTCGCCTTCATGCTGATAGCCATGGTCAGCGCGGTGCTGCTGATCACCGACTTCGTGCTGGACCGGCCGATCGCCTTCGCGCTCAGTGCCCTGGCCGGAATCTGGTTCCTCGTGTTCTGGGTGATCCTGCCGTTCGTCCGGCGCAACTGGGGTGAGGACGACGTCGACGACGAGGACGACGACCCGGACAGTCTCGGCGCCGGCTGATCGCGAGGATCTGCACGCAGCGCTACCCCCGGGTAACAACCGGGGGTAGCGTGACGGTAGTCGCGCACGTCGACGCAGCCGCACCGAGGTTCGAGGGGGCAGCCGTGACCACGACGCAGAACGGCCGACCGGCACCGGACGGCCCTGATCCCGAGACCACCGTCGGTGCCGCCGCGCCGCTGCCGGCAGAGGCCGGGCAGGTCTCCGAGAAGGAGGCCCGGCAGGTCGCCGAGGCCGCCCGCGAGTCCACCTGGGACCGACCCAGCTTCGGCAAGGAGTTGTTCCTCGGTCGGTTCCGGCTCGACCTGATCGACCCCTGGCCCCGGTCCGACCCGGGGGACGTCGCGCGCGCCGAGGAGTTCCTTGGTCGGTTCCGCGCCTTCCTGACCTCCGAGGTGGACGGCGCGGCCATCGAACGAGACGGCTCCATTCCGGACTCGGTGTTCCACGGCCTGGCCGACCTCGGCGCGTTCGGCATGAAGATCGACCAGAAGTACGGCGGGCTCGGCCTGAGCAACCTGCACTACTGCCGGGCGCTGATGCTTGCCGGTTCGGTCAGCCCCGCCATCGGCGCGCTGCTCTCGGCGCACCAGTCGATCGGTGTGCCGCAGCCGCTGAAGATGTTCGGCACCGCCGAGCAGAAGCAACGCTTCCTGCCCCGCCTCGCGGCTGGTGAGGTGTCCGCGTTCCTGCTCACCGAGCCGGACGTCGGCTCCGACCCGGCCCGGCTGGCCACCACCGCCGAGCCGACCGAGGACGGCACCGGCTACCGGCTCAACGGGGTGAAGCTCTGGGCCACCAACGGCATCGTGGCCACGCTGCTGGTGGTGATGGCCCGGGTGCCGGCCACCGAGGGGCGTCGGGGCGGGATCACCGCGTTCGTGGTGGAGGGTGACAGCGAGGGCATCACCGTCGAGCGGCGCAACGAGTTCATCGGCCTGCGCGGCCTGGAGAACAGCCTCACCCGGTTCCACGACGTGTTCGTACCCGCCGAGAACGTCATCGGCGGCGAGGGCAAGGGGCTGAAGATCGCCCTGACCACGCTGAACACCGGCCGGCTCTCCCTGCCGGCGATGTGCGTGGGCGCCGGAAAGTGGGCGCTGAACGTGGCCCGGGGTTGGGCCGCCGACCGGGTCCAGTGGGGTCGGCCGGTGGGCGAGCACGAGGCCGTCGCGCAGAAGCTCTCCTTCATCGCCGCCACCACGTACGCCATGGAGACCATGCTCGACCTCTGCTGCCTGCTCGCCGACGACGACCGTAACGACATCCGGATCGAGGCGGCGCTGGTCAAGCTGTACGCCAGCGAGATGGCCTGGAAGATCGCCGACGAGCTGATCCAGATCCGGGGCGGGCGCGGCTACGAGACAGCCGACTCGCTGGCCGCCCGGGGCGAACGCCCGGCCGCCGTCGAGCAGATGCTGCGCGACCTGCGGATCAACCGGATCTTCGAGGGCTCCACCGAGATCATGCACCTGCTGATCGCCCGGGAGGCGGTCGACGCCCACCTGTCGGTGGCCGGCGACATCATCGACCCGGACGCGGGGTTGGGCCGCAAGGCCAGAGCCGGCGCCCGCGCCGGGGCCTTCTACGCGAAGTGGCTGCCCACGCTCGCCGTGGGCCGGGGGCAGAGCCCTTCGGCGTACGCCGAGTTCGGGCCGCTCGCCGCGCACCTGCGGCAGGTGGAGCGGTCGTCCCGCAAGCTGGCCCGGTCGACGTTCTACGCGATGTCGCGCTGGCAGGGAAAGATGGAGCGCAAGCAGGCGTTCCTCGGCCGTGTGGTGGACATCGGCGCGGAGTTGTTCGCGATGTCCGCCGTCTGTGTCCGGGCCTCCGCCGAACGGGACACCCGACCGGAGAACGTCGAGCTGGCCGACCTGTTCTGCCGGCAGGCGCGGGTGCGGGTGGACGCTCTGTTCGCCGCACTGTGGGACAACACCGACTCGGTCGACACCGCCGCCGCCAAGCGGATCCTCGCCGGCCGTTACGCGGGCCTGGAGGAGGGTGTGATCACCCCGTCCGACGAGCTGCCCTGGGTGGCCCGCTGGACGCCCGGCCCGTCCACCGCCGAGGACGTCCGCCGCCGCATCCCACCGAAGCCGTGACCCACCCGATCAGCGGGAGACAGCCCAGGCCAGCACGCCAGCCAGGATCAGGCCGTTGAGCCCGGCCAGGGCCAGGTACGCCGCAGGCGGGATCTTCTTGCCCCGCCGCAGGAAGGAAACCAGGACGGCGGCGTAGCCGAGCAGCAGGACGGCGATGACGACGAGGAAGTAGAACACCCGAAGACCTTAGCGGCCCCGGCCGCGCGGACCCGAGTTGGCGCAGCGCTTGCGCACAACAGACCCAGAGTGCTTGCCCTTGATCAGGTGATGAAAAGTAGGTCAGAAGCGGCGTGGAGACCTACTTTTCATCACCTGATCACGGCAGGGGACGGCGGGGGCCGATGCACACGGGGTCTCAGCGGCCTCGGCCGCGCAGGCCCAGCTGGCGCAACTCCAACGCGGCCAGGGCGTCGACTGTGTCGTCGTCGCCGCGCCGCCACGCCTCGGCGACGTCGGGCGCGATCCGGGTCAACCGGCCCAACGGCTGGGTGGCCAGCGCGCGCAGGGCGAGCAGGTCCCGGCCGGCCGGCCCGGCGGCCAGCTTCGCCGCTGACCCGGCCCGCCGCATCCAGCGGACCCGCAGCGGCAGCCAACCGAACAGCACGATGCCGAGCGGGAAGATCAGCACTGCGATGGTGAGGGCGAGCGCGAGTTGGTCGACCAGGTGCTGCTGGTCACGGCCGGCGTCGGCGAGCCCTCGGGCGGCGTCGGCCGCCTGCCGGAAGGGCGCGGTCAGCTCGTCACCGACCAGCGGGACCCGACGGACCTTGCTGCCGGCGTCGGCGAGGTTGTCGGCGAGGCCACTGCCGGCGCCCTCCAGCTTCTGCCCCGGTACGGCGAGCTTCTGCACCAGGTCGTGCAGCCACAGCGCGCCCCGGATCGCCGCGTACACCCAGGCGACGACGAGCAGGTCGGTGAGCAACTGACGGGCGGCGGTCGGAAACCGATCGGCATAGATTTTCACGCCGGACAGCGTGCCACGAACGCCCAGGTTCTTACAGGTGTGGAATCGGCGCGGGAGGCCGACCGGCCGTCGCCGCACAAGATCGCGTTCGTCGAGGTAGTAGTGGCGTCGCCGTGATCCGGAGGCCGCTGCCCACAGCGCGACGCCCGCGTTTGGTCAGCGGACGCAGGTCGGGCAGGTGCCGAAGATCTCCAGGGTGTGGCTGACGTCGGCGTAGCCGTGCTGCGCGGCGACCCGGTCGGCCCAGCTCTCCACCGCCGGGCCGGCCACCTCGACGGTGCGCCCGCAGGCCCGACAGACGAGGTGGTGGTGGTGGCCCTCGCTGCACCGGCGGTAGAGGTGCTCGCCACCCGGTGGACGCATCACGTCGATCTCGCCGGCGTCGGCGAGCCCCTGCAGGGTGCGGTAGACGGTGGTCAGGCCGACCCGCTCACCGCGCTGGCGCAGCATGGCGTGGAGGTCCTGGGCGCTGTGGAAGCCCTCCATCTCACCCAGCAGCGCGCTCACCGCCGAGCGCTGCCGGGTGTTGCGCACCGCGGCGTTGCTCTCGCTCATGATCCCTCCCCGGCGTGGCTGACCGCGTCCGCCACGATGTGCGCCACATGCTCGTCGACCAGGCTGTAGGCGATCTCCCGCCCACGCCGGGAACCGCGGACCACTCCCGCGCCGCGCAGCACCCGCAGGTGCTGGGAGACCAACGGCTGCGCGGCGCCGAGCTTCTCCACCAGCTCGTGCACGCACCGCTCACCGTCGGCCAGCTCGCTGACGATGGCCAGCCGGATCGGCGCGGACAGGGCGCGGAGCAACTCGCTGGCCCCGTCGAACCCCTCGTAACCCGTGGCGCTGGTCATCTTGCAACGGTAACCAATACCACCGACGTCCTGCTGATCAGGATCAACTCAGCACGACCTCGTGCGGTTCCGGCGTTGGTGCGGCGGTCGGTGTCGCCCGGCGGCGCAGCGTCCGCCAGACACCGCCGGCCACGGCCACCACCAGGAAGGACGCGATCGCCACCAGCACCACAGAGGCACCCGGAGCGGTGTCCGCCGTAGCCGCCACCCAGACACCGGAGCCGGCGGCGAAGAGCCCGAGCGCCATGGCGGCGGCCATCGTGCTGCGGAACCCCCGGGTGACCTGCTGGGCGGTGGCGACCGGCACCACCATCAGCGCGCTGATCAGGAGCACGCCGACGGCCCGCATCGCGATGGTCACGGTGACCGCGGTGGAGACCGCGATCAGCAGGTTCAGCGTGCGCACCGGGAGGCCGGAGACCCGGGCGTACTCCTCGTCGTGGCTGACCGCGAAGAGCGCCGGCCGCAGCGCGATCATGGTGACCAGGATCGCCGCGCCGAGCACCGCGATGGTGAGAAGGTCGGCGGGCGAGATGGTGGTCAGCGACCCGAACAGGTAGGCGTTGAGGTTCGCGCTTGTCGCGTCCGAGAGGCCGACCAGCAGGACCCCGCCCGCGATGCCGCCGTAGAAGAGCAGGGCCAGAGCCAGGTCACCTGAGGTACGCCCACGGGCGCGGACCACCTCGATGGCGACCGCGCCGATGGTGGCGGCGATCACCGCGACCAGCACCGGTGAGCGGTTGAGCAGCAGGCCGGCCCCGACGCCGGTCAACGCCACGTGCCCGACACCGTCACCGATCAACGCCAGCCGGCGCTGCACCAGGTAGATGCCGAGCGCCGGCGCTGCCAGGCCGATCACCAGAGCGCCGATCAGGGCGCGCTGCATGTAGGGGTACTGGAAGAGTTCCATGGGTCAGTTGCTCCACAGCCCGGCGGGCTCGTCGTAACAGTGCGGGTGCACGTGGTCGTGGTCGGGCGCCGCGTGGTGCCCGGCCGGGTCCGGCACCGCGCCGTCGTGCGCGATGCGACCCTCGTGGACGACGACCGCCCGGCTGATCACCGGCCGCAGCGGGCCCAGCTCGTGCGCGACCAGCAGCACCGTCCCGCCGTCACCCACGAAGTCGCGCAGCGCGCCGGCGAACGCCTCCTGGCTGGCCGCGTCCACCCCGGCGGTGGGCTCGTCGAGGACCAGCAGCTCCGGTTCGCCGGCCAGGGCGCGGGCGATCAGGGTGCGCTGCTGTTGGCCGCCGGAGAGCGTGGCGACCGGGTCACCGGCCCGGTCGGCGAGCCCGACCGCGAGCAGCGCGGCGTCGACCGCGGCGCGGTCGGCTCGACCCGGCGGACGGAGCACCCCCCGGCGGGCCAGCCGGCCGGAGGCCACCACCTCGCGCACGGTGGCCGGTACGCCGCCGCCGGCGCCCAGGCGCTGCGGGACGTACCCGATGCGGGCCCACTGCCGGAAGCGGCGCAACGGCCGGTCGAAGAGGGTGACCGAGCCGGCGCTGAGCGGCACCAGCCCGAGCACGGCGCGGATCAGGGTGGACTTGCCGGAGCCGTTGGCGCCGAGCACCGCGACGACCTCGCCGGCGGTCACGGTGAACGAGATGTCCCGGAGCACGGGGCGGCCGTCGTAGCCGACCACCCCGTGCTCGACGGTGATGACAGGTGCGGTCACGAGCAGCTCAAGGCCGTCTGCAGGGTCTGCAGGTTGGTACGCATCACCGAAAGGTAGTCCCCGTTGCTGCCGGCGGCGAGCCCTTCGATCGGGTCCAGCACGGCGGTCTTCGCTCCGACCTGACCGGCGATGGTCTCGGCGACCTTCGGGCTGACCAGGGTCTCGAAGAAGATCGTGGTGGCCTGGTGCTCCTTCGCCTCCTCGATCACGTGCGCGAGCCGCTGCGGCGAGGGCTCGACGTCCGGGCTCAGCCCGGTGATACCGACCTGGTCGAGCTGGTACCTGTCGGCGAGGTAACCGAACGCGGCGTGACTCGTCACGATCTCCCGCCGCTGGCAGGTCGCCAGACCGGTCTTGAACTCGTCGTCCAGGGCCGTCAGGTCGGCGCGCAGCGTCGCGGCGCGGGCCGTGTAGTCGGCGGCGTGGTCCGGGTCGGCCTTGCCGAGCCGCTGGGCGAGCTGGTCACCGATGCCGGCCAGCCGGGTCGGGTCGAGCCAGACGTGCGGGTCCTTGCCGCCGCTCTCCTCGGCGTGCCCCTCCTCGCCCTCGTGGTCGTGCCCGCCGGCCGACGCGTCCAACAGCGGCTGCACGCTGGTCACGTCGAACGCCCGGTCGCCACCGTTCTGCGCGACGGCGTCGTCCACCGCCGGCTGGAAACCCTTGAGGTAGACGATCAGTTCCGCCTCGGTGACCTGGCCGACCTGGCTCGGGCTGAGCTCCAGGTCGTGCGGCTCGGCGCCGGGCTTCGCCAGGTTGGTCACCCGGACCGCGTCGCCGCCGATCCTCTCGGCGAGGAACTGGAGGGGGTAGAACGCGGCCACCACGTCGACTCGTTGGGGGTCGGCGCCGGCGGCGTCGCCGGTGGAGCAGCCGGCCCCTGCGCCCAGGGTGAGCAGGGCGGTCACGGCGGCCAGGACACGGTACGTGGCGCGGTTGGTCATGTCGTCAACTGTCCGTGGCAACGATAATGATTGTCAAAAACGCATGAGTGCATGTCAGAGGAGCTTCGCGAGGCCCACCGTCACGAGCAGGGTCAGCATCACCAGCCGGATCAGGCGGGTCTGCGGCGCCTGAACCGCCCAGGTCGTCGCCAACAGGGCGATCAGGACCGCGGCGAGCGCCAGCGTCAGCAGCCCGCCGATCACTCCGGGCGTGAAGAACGCCACCAGCACCACCACCAGGGTGAGCAGGAACACCGACGTCGGGTTCGCCCCGGCCAACCGGGCCAGCAGAGGGCGCTGCGTACGCTGCATCCCACAGACTCTACGAGGAGGGACCCCCGTTGCTGGTGACCAACCGGTTCGTGGTCGACGTCGATGTCGCCGACGACTTCACCGAACGGGCGCACGCCGCCCTCACCGCCCTGGCCGCCCGTCCCGGCTACCTGCGCGGTCAACTGGTCCGGGCGCTCGACGACCCCCGGTACTGGTCGCTGGTCACCGAATGGGAGTCGGTCGGCACGTACCGGCGGGCGCTGGGCGCCTTCGAAGTCAAGGTCAGCGCCGTGCCGCTGCTCGCCGAGTCGGTCGACGAGCCCTCCGCGTACGAGGCGCTGGCCGTCGCGGCACCTGGGGGAGCGGTGGTCGTCGCCCAGAGTGATCGGGCTGCGGGTCCTTACCGCTGAGCCGGCGGACACTACGCTGCTCCTATGACCGCACCCGCCCCGCCACCCGGACCCGGGGTGGCTCCGCCGTTCGCCGCGCCGCCCACCGAGGGTCGCCGTACCCGGCTCTGGCTCGGCCTCGGTGTCGGCGCGCTCGCCCTGGTGCTCTGCTGTGGCGGGGGCGGCACCGCCGTCGTCGGCCTGGCCGTCAGCGGCGTGCAGGCGATCCGGGAGCAGGCCCGCACCGTGACCGGCGACTACTACCAGGCGCTTGTCGAGCGGGACTACGGGCGGGCGTACGACCAGCTCTGCGACGACGCGCAGCGGCGTGAGTCCCGGCCCGAGTTCGAGCGTCGCGCCGCCGCCGAACCACAGGTCGCGGCGTTCCGGGTGGGTGAGGTGGACACCACCAGCCTGACCGTGCCGGTCGACGTGACGCTCGCCGGCGGCGACCGGGAGCAGCAGCAGGTCAGCCTCGGTCAGGACGGGCAGACCGGCGGCGTGGAGGTCTGCGGGGTCAGCTGACCCGCCCCCGGTATTCTGCTGGGCTCAGGGCCTCGGTGGTCGTACCGTGGTCCCGAACTGACCGTTCCATCCACATCTCGCCCCCGCCGACCGCCAGCCGGCGTAGGAGGAAACATGCCAGCAGACCGTATCGACGCCGTCGTCAGCCTCGCCAAGCGCCGAGGCTTCGTCTTCCCCTCCAGCGAGATCTACGGGGGCACCCGATCGGCGTGGGACTACGGCCCGCTCGGCGTGGAGCTCAAGGAGAACGTCCGCCGGCAGTGGTGGAAGACCATGGTCCAGCAGCGCGACGACGTGGTCGGCCTCGACTCCGCCGTCATCCTGGCCCGCAAGGTGTGGGAGGCGTCCGGCCACATCGCCGAGTTCGTCGACCCGCTCACCGAGTGCCAGTTCTGCCACAAGCGCTTCCGGGCGGACCACCTGGAGGAGGCGTACGCCGAGAAGCACGGCAAGCCGCTGACCTCACTCGCCGAGCTGAACTGCCCCAACTGCGGCAACAAGGGCACCTTCACCGAGCCGAAGATGTTCAACGGCCTGATGAAGACCTACCTCGGCCCGGTGGAGAGCGACGAGGGTCTGCACTACCTGCGCCCGGAGACCGCGCAGGGCATCTTCGTCAACTACAAGAACGTCGAGACGGTCGCCCGCAAGAAGCCGCCGTTCGGCATCGCGCAGACCGGCAAGTCGTTCCGCAACGAGATCACCCCGGGCAACTTCATCTTCCGGACCCGCGAGTTCGAGCAGATGGAGATGGAGTTCTTCGTCGAGCCGGGCACCGACGAGCAGTGGCACGAGTACTGGCTCCAGGAGCGCTGGAACTGGTATCTCGACCTCGGTCTGTCGGCGGACAACCTGCGCCTCCACGAGCACCCCAAGGAGAAGCTCTCGCACTACTCGAAGCGGACGGTGGACATCGAGTACCGCTTCCAGTTCGGTGGCAGCGAGTTCGCCGAGCTCGAGGGTGTCGCCAACCGCACCGACTTCGACCTCTCCACGCACAGCAAGCACTCGGGCGTCGACCTGTCGTACTTCGACCAGACCAAGAGTGAGCGCTGGATGCCGTACGTCATCGAGCCGGCCGCAGGTTTGACCCGCGCCGTGCTGGCCTTCCTGCTGGAGGCGTACGACGAGGACGAGGCGCCGAACACCAAGGGCGGCGTGGACAAGCGCACCGTGATGCGGTTCGACCCGCGGCTCGCCCCGGTCAAGGTGGCAGTGCTGCCGCTGTCCCGCAACGAGGCGCTGTCGCCGAAGGCCAAGGACCTCGCGGCGCTGCTGCGCAAGCGCTGGGTGGTGGAGTTCGACGACTCGCAGGCGATCGGCCGCCGCTACCGTCGGCAGGACGAGATCGGCACCCCGTTCTGCGTGACTGTCGACTTCGACACCCTCGACGACAACGCGGTGACGGTGCGCAACCGGGACACGATGGCCCAGGAGCGGGTCTCCCTGGACCAGGTCGAGCGTTACCTGATCGAGCGCCTCCCCGGCTGCTGAGCGGTAAGGAAGGGCCCCTTCTTAACGCCTCCGGTATAGGAGGGGCCCCTTCTTAACACTGCGGCTCCGCGACCGGCGTGCCCGCGTACCCGATCAGGCTCCGGCCGGGTCGGGTACGGCCGGCCGGACGCGGACCCGGAGCGTGAGACCGACGCCCCGCCGGGACTCGTGGGCGTCCTCGACCGTCCGTCGGATGCGCTCCGGATGCTGCCTCAGCTGGGCTGGCGTGACGTGCAGGACCAGGACACCATGCCGGCTCAGCTCGTTGTGCCGCTCCAACGTCCGAGCCCAGTCGCCCGGACTGAAGTGGTACTCCTGTGAGTCGACCTCCAACGCCACCGCCGAGTCGGTCAGGTAGCCGTCCGGCGTCGGCAACGCCGCCCCATCGCTGGTAGCAAGGCGGGGGTTCCACCGGACTTCCGGCAGGATCGCGCTGCCCGCCAGGCATTCGCGCAGCTCCGCCTCGGGTGCCGACCGGGTGCCGGCCAGGACCTCCGCGTACGCGATCCTGATCAGCGCTGTGCGACTGCGCCGCGCCCGGCGGATCTCCTCGTCGAGGGTGCCGAGGTCGGTGAAGCCGCGTTGAATGGACTCGGCGACGATGGCTCGCACCGGACGGAGCTGCCGGAGGTCGCGGGCCGCGTCCACCACCGCACGCGCGGGCGAGCAGACCGGGTAGAGCGCGCTTGACCGGGGCCGGGCGTCCAGCGCCAGGGCCCGTCGGACGAGGGCGTATCCCACCGAGCGGCGCCGCACCTCGTGCGGCACCACCAGGTGTACGTCGGCAGTGCGGGGAATCTGCCGGAAGCCGTACCAGGTGAGCGCGGCCATGCCGGTGAGCTGCGCCTGCGGCCCGGCGTAGAGCGCGGCGGAGATCCGTCGCTGTTCATCGGTCAGGACCCCGGTGACCAGGGCGTACGTCGCTGGTAGGACGCGTTGCCACCGGCCTCGCCGAGCCTGGCGGTAGAGGTACATGTCGTCGTAGCCGGCGGCGAGTAGCTGAGCCCGGGTTGCGATCTGCTGTTGCCGCTCGGTCGTCGTGGCCAGCTCGGGTGGAAGGTCGCGCATCGCCGCAGCATGCCGCCGGGGTCCGATTCTGTCCGGCCTGGCTCGTGCGTGCGGTGGATAACCCGCCGGTTGTGGACAACTCCGTCTGTCGTCGCCGGGTGTGATATGCGTCTTGTTAACGCGGAGCCCTTCCTATGCAGCAGACGTTAAGCAGGGGCCCTTCCTTACACTTGTGCGGTGACTGCCTCGACCATGCCCGTGCTGCGGCCGTTGACTCTCGGGCCGTACCAGGTGTGGCCGCCGGTGGTGCTCGCCCCGATGGCCGGGATCACCAACGTCGGGTTCCGCCGGCTCTGCCGGGAGCAGGGTGGCGGCATCTACGTCTGCGAGATGATCACCACCCGCGCGTTGGTCGAGCGCAACCCGAAGACGCTGCGCATGATCGCGTTCGGTGACGACGAGAAGCCGCGCAGCCTCCAGCTCTACGGCACCGATCCGGAGATCACCGCCGCCGCCGTGCGGATCGTCGTCGAGCGCAACCTCGCCGATCACATCGACCTCAACTTCGGCTGCCCGGTCCCCAAGGTCACCCGGCGCGGCGGCGGTGCGGCGCTGCCGTGGCGGCGTCGGCTCTTCGCCCGACTGGTACAGGCCGCGGTGGATGCCGCGGCACCGGCCGGGGTGCCGGTCACGGTCAAGATGCGCAAGGGCATCGACGACGACCACCTGACGTACGTCGAAGCGGGGCTCGCCGCCCAGGAGGCCGGCGTGGCCGCGGTGGCCCTGCACGGGCGGACGGCCGCGCAGCGTTACTCGGGCACCGCCGACTGGGACGCGATCGCCACCCTGAAGCAGGCCCTCGACGTGCCGGTGCTCGGCAACGGTGACATCTGGGAGGCCGACGACGCGCTGCGGATGGTCGCGCACACCGGCGTGGACGGCGTGGTCGTCGGTCGCGGCTGCCTGGGTCGGCCCTGGCTCTTCGCCGACCTGGAGGCCGCCTTCAACGGCCGGCCGGAACGGCGACTGCCCACCCTCGGCGAGGTGGCGGCGACCATGCGCCGGCACGCCGAGTTGCTGGTGGACCAGTTCGTGGCCGGCGCCCGCAACCCGGCCCGCGGCGAACGCGACGGCTGCACCGACTTCCGCAAGCACGTCGCCTGGTACCTCAAGGGTTTCCCGGTCGGTGGCGAGCTGCGCCGTTCGCTGGCGATGATCGAGAGCCTGGCCCAGCTCGACGACCTGCTCGGCAAGCTCGACCCGACGGAGCCGTTCCCGGTGACCGCCCTGGGCCAGCCGCGCGGGCGCACCAACTCGCCGGGCAAGGTCGCCCTGCCGGACGGCTGGCTGGCCAGCCGGGACGACGACACGGTCCCCGAGGGGGCCGAGATGGACGACTCCGGCGGCTGAGCCCTTGGCAGGGCCGAGCCCTTGGCGGGGCCGAGCGGAGGCGCGTTCGGCTTCCCCCAAAGGCGGGCTCGGCCCAGCGGCTGGGTATGTGGGTTCGGCACGCTATCGAGCTGATGTCGTGAACGAATCACCAGCTCGACTCGGTCGTCGATGCCTTGATTCGTCTACGACATCAGCTCCAAAGGACCAGCGAAACAGTCGGTCGGCCTTGCCTGCTCGGTTGGTGGCTGGGCTGGCCTGGCCAGCTCGGATGACCCCTCGACCTTGCTCGGGCCGGCGAGGGGTGTGGACAGTGACCTGGGTATGCCGAAAGGGCCGGGCCCCGTGTGGGGTCCGGCCCTTCGGTTCGTTCGGTGGGTGGGTCAGCTGGTGGCGTAGCCGCGGGTGGCGATCCAGTCCGCGAGGTGCTCGGTGCTGATCCAGTAGGAGGCGGTGTTCGGGTCGGCGGAGTCGGCGATCTTCACGGTGTCGCCGTTGTCGCGGTAGCCGACGACGCTGATGTAGTGCCCGCCCTCGTAGGAGTGGGTGGCGCCGTCGGTGTCGGTGCTGGTACCGGCGATGTTCGCGACCACGGCCCGGCCGTCGTCGACGGTGCGGACGATGTCGGCGCGCAGGGTGTCGGTCTGCTTGCCGTCGGCGTCGGGGGTGCTGATCTCCACGGACCGGTAGGCGTCGTTCTTACCGGTCTCCTTGTTCAGCACCGGGGTGATGTCGTTGATCGAGTTCGTGCCGGCCTCGGTGGTACCCATCTCCTTGGCCATGTCGTCGACGTTGATGTTCTTGCCCTGCACACTCAGGGCGTTTCGGGTGGCGGCGGGCCCGCAGTAGTAGAAGTTCGGCTGGGCTTCGTAGCGCACACCGAGCTCCCGCTCACCGTGACCCTTGCGGTCGGTCTGGGTCTGCGACGTGGGCTTGGCGTCGGAGGCGGCGTAGGCGGCGGTGACGGGGCCGGCGATGGCGCCGCCGGTGAAGGCGAGCCCGGCGGCGGTCAGGGCGGTCTTACGGATCAGATCGGTACGCATGATGGCGTGCTCCTCTGCATCGGGGGAACCCTGCACGGCACACCAAAGGGGGACGGTGCGCGCGGTGCAAGGGGGAAGTTCGAGGGGGCGGCCCGGCGATCGGGGGGACCTGCTCGGGCGTCCGGGGGATGTAACCGTCGCGGCCGGCGGGGCATTCCACCGGTGGGGGCCGGCCCGAGCGCCGGAGACCGTCGTGGTTACCCCCTGTAAAACGACTTGGCCCGGGCCATCATTCCGTCTCCGGCCGGCCCACCTGCGGGGACAGGGAGCGTGCGCGGCACATCTACGCTGATTGGCGCATCCCGGGACCTCGACGGACTCGGCCGAAACCGGACGTCGGGGCCGAACCACGTGGTTACTGACCCCTTGGCGGTGGTGGGGGATACGTGAAGACGGTATGGCAGCCCCGAGCGGGCAGAGAGCTCACCTGGACCTTGGCCGGTGCGGCAGGTGTTAGCTGGCGCGGTGGGCGCGATGTCGTCGACACGTCGGATGTGGCAGTCGAGCTGACAACCCGGATGATGTCATTCAAACGGCTGCTCGGCCGGAAGGCCAAGCACCTTGGGGGCGTGGCTTCGGACATTCCGTCCGAGGCGGCGATGGTCGAGTCGTCCGGAGATTCGCGGTCACCCGTCGACCAGGAGGTCGAGGCTGTCCTGCGTGAGGCGATGTGGAACGCCCGGCGCGACCTGGGGTACGACAACCTCGTTTCGCCGCCGTTGTGGAGTTCTGCGGTCCATGCCGCCGTACGGAACGCCCTGGGTATTGCTCGAACCCACGGGGTCCGGTACGCCCACGGGATGCACCTGCTGGGTGCGCTCGTCGAGGATCCGGCCTGCCGGGCGAGTGTGGCGTTGGCGAACCTCGGCATCTGCGGAGAAGACATCGTGCGTGCCGTCCCGATGGAGGTGTCGGTGGCGGCGGAGGGGACGCCGGTGACCTTCACCGCGGGCTTCCTTGCCGGCATGGGTGTGCTGAACGGGCAGGGCGGAGCGTTGTCACGGCGACTACGGTCGCGGGTGAGCCGGCTGATACTGCGGTCCGAGATCGGCCTCATCCTGCCGTCGCTGGATCAGGAGGCGATCCGTCAGACGGTGCGGATGGGTGCCGCTCAGGTGGACAGCGTCGGCGTACTGGCAGCTGTTCTTTCGCTCGACGAACAGCTCGCCTACTCCGGTCGCGCTGTCGCGCAACCATGGGCTGCGGCCAACGCTGCCGGCGAGTTCCTCGCAGAAAGAGGGCTCGACGTGTCGGCGATCGTGAGCAGGGCTGCCGTGCTGCCGCAACCCGCCTCGACGGGGGACCGGACGTACCGCTGGCGCAGCCTACGGGCTGATCCGCCGTTCGGTGCGGAGGCAGCAGCCGTGACGAACGAAGCGCTTCGCCTGTGCGGCAACGGTGAGGTCGGCACGAGCCACCTCGTGCTGGCGATGCTCGCCCTCGACGATTGCGCGGCGCAGCGGCTGCTCCGCCGCTTGATCGGCCTTCACGAACTGCGGCGGGATCTCACTGATCGTCTGGTGGAGGACAGCGCTCACGGCGGCGGCAGTCGACCTTGACACCGCGCCGTCGGCGCCCTCGCTACCCCGCGTCGCTCCCGAGCGGCAACTGGGCGTCGCCGGCCGGCTGGCGGGTCGCAGGGACCGGAGTCGTAGGCCTCGCCGGCCAGGGAATCTCGACCGAGCGATGGAAGGCGATCCCGGCGGTCGCCCAACGTGGCCCGTGACCGGCCAGGCGGTCGCGGAAGCCGGCCCAGTCGTGCGTCGCGCGCGGTGACCAGCCCAGTTCGGCGATGGCGGGGAGCCGGGGCAGAAGCAGGAACTCGATGTCCGCCAGCGAGGTGACCGACTCGGTCCAGAGCGGCGCCTCCACGCCGAGCACGGCCTCGGCGGGCACGCCGGTAACGTGCGTGCCCGGGTCCCACTCGTACGCCTTCCGTACGTCGATCAGGCCGGCCCAGTCGTGCCCGATCGGGGTGTCCGGGGCGTACTTCATGTCCAGGTAGGCGTGGTTGCCAGGGGAGACGATCAGTCGGGCGCCCTGGCGTACGGCCTCGACCGTGGTGGGGTCTTCGCCGTTCGTGCCCCACCACTGCAGGACCCGCCCGTCGACGTGGGCGGCCGGCGCGAGCTGGTGCCAGCCGACGACGGTCTTGCCGAGGCCGGCGACGATGCGTTGGACCCGCTCGACGAAACCGGTGTAGACCTCGCCCTTCACCTTGAACGCCTCGTCGCCGCCGATGTGCAGCCAGGGGCCGGGTGTGATCGCGGCCAGTTCGCCCAGAACGTCGGCGATGAAGTCGTACGTCCGGTCGTCGGCCGGGTCGACGTAGCTGAAGCCGACCTCGGTGCCGGTGTACGGCGGCGGCGCGATCTTGTCCGGTGCCAGCTCGGGGTACGCGACCAGCGCCGAGTTGGTGTGCCCGGGGAGGTCGATCTCCGGGACCACGGTGATGTGCCGGGCGGCCGCGTACGAGACGATCCGTGCGTAGTCGGCCTTCGTGTAGAACCCGCCGGGGCCGTCACCGACCTCGGTCGCCCCGCCGACGGTGGTCAGCTTCGGCCAGGAGTCGACGGCGATCCGCCAGCCCTGGTCGTCGGTGAGGTGCAGGTGCAGGTGGTTGAGCTTGTAACGGGCCAGGTGGTCGACCACCCGCAGGACGTCCTCGACGGCGAAGAAGTGCCGGGCGACGTCGAGCATTGCGCCCCGGTAGGGGAACCGCGGCGCGTCGGTGATGGTCCCGCCGGGAACTGCCCACCGTTCGGTGACCGGGGTCGGGCTCTCGATCGCCGCCGGCAACAGTTGGCGCAGCGTCTGTACGCCGTGGAAGAGCCCGGTGGCGGTGACGGCGGTGACGCGTACCCCGTTGGTGGTGACGTCGAGCCGGTAGCCCTCCGCGCCGAGGTCGGCGGCGGTCTCGTCCAGCACCAACGCGATGCCGTCGACCGGTGCCGGCGCGGCGGCGTCGGTGACCGGCAGCGGGTAGCCGGTGGCCGGGCGCAGTAGCCCGGCGAGCTGTTCGGCGACCGCCAGCGCGGCGGGGTCGGGGCTGGCCACGATGACCGCTTCGGCGGGCAGTGTCCAGTCTCCGGTGGGATCCGGCTGGACCCGCTGGGGAGCGGGCACCACGTCGGCCAACCGGTGTGCGGCCGACGGGGCGAGCGCCTCGCCCGCGGCTCGCTCGGCCGCGCGGGCCAGCGTGGCCGCGTCTGGTTCCACCGCCGGCAGCGGCACCGGGTTGGTGGCGGGGGTGGCGGCAGGGCCGGGGGAGGGGGCGGTCGACACGGCGGCGACTCCGGGGGTGTATTCGCGTCGGTTATGGCAAAAGTGAGGTTCGCCGGCTGGCGTGCCATCCAGCGTACGACGCTCGGCGAGGATGCGTGTTGGTGCGCATGGAAGCGTTCCCAGAAAACGGTACGAACACGGATAGTCGTGATGGCTGTGCCAATTGTCACCGAACGGTCCCAGGTCGCTCGATGTTCGCTTAACCTTCGCCCACCGATCGGCGTCGACCCGGGATTACCGGTGGTCCGCCTCGGGGTACAGAAAACTGAACCTTCGTTAAGTGTCAATCCGGCGCGTGTGTTGTGGAGGCTCTGGTGGCAGCGCAAGAGACCGTCGATCACAAGTACGTCTACGACTTCTCCGAAGGCAACAAGGATCTCAAGGACCTGCTCGGCGGCAAGGGCGCCAACCTCGCCGAGATGACCAACCTCGGCCTGCCCGTCCCGCCGGGCTTCACCATCACCACCGAGGCATGCCAGGCATACCTCGCGACGGGACGGGAACCGGACGGGCTCGCCGGGCAGATCGAGGCGCACCTGGAATCGTTGGAGCGCGCGATGGGCAAGCGCCTCGGCGACCCGCAGGACCCGCTGCTGGTGTCCGTCCGCTCCGGCGCCAAGTTCTCCATGCCCGGCATGATGGAGACCGTCCTCAACGTCGGTCTCAACGACCAGAGCGTGGTCGGGCTCTCCGCGCAGGCAGGGCAGAACGACAGGTTCGCCTGGGACTCCTACCGCCGCCTCATCCAGATGTTCGGCAAGACCGTCTGCGAGGTGCCGGGCGAGGAGTTCGAGCACGCGCTCGACGAGGCCAAGAACGCCAAGGGCACCCACAACGACCTGGACCTGGACGCCGACGACCTGCGTGGGCTGGTCGACGCGTACAAGAAGATCTTCTTGAAGCACACCGGTCGGGAGTTCCCGCAGCAGCCGCGCGAACAGCTCGACCTCGCCATCCGGGCGGTCTTCGAGTCGTGGAACGCCGAGCGCGCCGTGCTCTACCGTCGTCAGGAGCGGATCCCGGCCGACCTCGGCACCGCGGTCAACGTGGTGACGATGGTCTTCGGCAACCTCGGCCCGGACTCCGGCACCGGTGTCGCGTTCACCCGTGACCCGGCCAGTGGCGCGCAGGGCATCTACGGCGACTACCTGGCCAACGCCCAGGGCGAGGACGTCGTCGCCGGCATCCGCAACACCGTGCCGTTGCAGGAGCTGGAGCAGCTCGACAAGTCCTCCTACGACGAGCTGCTCGGCATCATGGCGCGGTTGGAGGAGCACTACAAGGATCTCTGCGACATCGAGTTCACCATCGAACGCGGCAAGCTGTGGATGTTGCAGACCCGGGTCGGCAAGCGCACCGCCGCCGCCGCGTTCGTCATCGCCGGCCAGCTCGTCGACGAGGGCCTGATCGACCTGGACGAGGCGCTGCACCGGGTCAACGGCGCGCAACTGGCCCAGCTGATGTTCCCCCGCTTCCAGCTCGACCACGAGTTCGAGGCGGTCGCCAAGGGCATCGGGGCCTCGCCCGGCGCGGCGTCCGGCAAGGTCGTCTTCACCTCCGCGCGGGCCGTCGAGCTGGCCGCCGAGGGCGAGTCGGTGATCCTGGTCCGCCGGGAGACCAACCCGGACGACCTGAACGGCATGATCGCCGCGAAGGGCATCCTCACCTCGCGAGGTGGCAAGACCAGCCACGCCGCCGTGGTGGCCCGGGGCATGGGCAAGACCTGCGTCTCCGGCGCCGACGAGATCGAGGTGAACGTCCCGGCGAAGCGCTTCGTCGTCGCCGGGCAGACCGTCAACGAGGGCGACGTCGTGTCCATCGACGGCACCACCGGCAAGGTCTACCTCGGTGAGGTGCCGGTCATGCCCTCCGAGGTCGTGCAGTACTTCGAGGGCAGCCTCGACCCCGAGCACATCGACAACGCGCTGGTCCGGGCCGTACACCGGATCATGACGCACGCCGACGGGAAGCGGCGGCTGGCGGTCCGCACGAACGCCGACACCGGCGCGGACGCCGCCCGGGCCAGGCGCTTCGGCGCCGAGGGCATCGGGCTGTGTCGCACCGAGCACATGTTCCTCGGCGACCGGCGGGAGCTGGTCGAGCGGCTGATCCTGGCTCGGGCCCCGGGCGAGCGGGAGGCGGCGCTCGCGGCGCTGCTGCCGTTGCAGCAGGCCGACTTCGAGGAGATCTTCCGCGAAATGGACGGCCTGCCGGTCACCGTCCGGCTGATCGACCCGCCGCTGCACGAGTTCCTGCCACCGCTCGAGCAACTCGCGGTGAACGTCGCGGTCGCCCAGGAACGCGGCGAGGACGTGGCCAAGGAGGAGGCGCTGCTCGCCGCCGTCCGGCGGATGCACGAGGAGAACCCGATGCTCGGCCTGCGGGGCGTCCGGCTCGGCCTGGTCATCCCGGGCCTGTTCGCGATGCAGGTGCGGGCCATCGCCGAGGCGGCCGTCGCCTGCGCCCGGGGCGGTGGCGTGGCGAAGCCGGAGATCATGGTGCCGCTGGTCGGGGCCGTGCAGGAGTTGGAGACGGTCCGTGCCGAGGCCGAGAAGATCATCGCCGAGGTGGTCGGGGACAGCGGCGTCGAGGTGCTGATCGGCACCATGATCGAGGTGCCCCGGGCGGCGCTGACCGCCGGCCAGATCGCCGAGGCCGCCGAGTTCTTCTCCTTCGGCACCAACGACCTGACCCAGATGGGCTGGGGCTTCTCCCGCGACGACGTCGAGGGAGCGTTCTTCTGGCGCTACCTGGAGCTGGGCATCTTCGGCATCTCACCGTTCGAGTCGATCGACCGCGACGGCGTCGGTCGACTGGTGCGCATCGCCGCCGAGGAGGGCCGCGCGGCCCGGCCCGGCCTGAAGCTCGGCATCTGCGGTGAGCACGGCGGCGACCCGGACTCGGTGCACTTCTTCCACGAGGTCGGCCTGGACTACGTGTCCTGCTCGCCGTTCCGGGTGCCGGTGGCCCGGCTGGAAGCCGGCCGGGCGGTGGTGGAGACCGGCGGGTCGGACAGCCGCTGAGGCAGTTCGGCGGCGGACCGGACGACCGGTCCGCCGCCGATACTCAGATCGGCGGGCGACGCCAGGTGGGCCGGGACGAGCGGCGCAACTGGGTGGGCAGGGTCGCCATCGGCGTACGCACGGCCAGCGGGCCGTGTGCCTCCGGAACCGCGGTGGTGCCGACACCACCTCCGCCGCGCCGGTCCACCACTGTGCCGGCCCGACGGGCCACGGCGCGGGCCTCCTCGTGCAGCGCCTCCAGATCCTCCCCGGGCGACACGGTGACCAGGGTCAGCAGGGCGGAACGCCCGGCCGGGTAGGTCACCACGCAGCCTGCGCTGGTGCGCACGACCGACTCCCGGAACTCACCACATCGGACCGTGTCGGCCACCCGGTGACCGATCCCGAAGCTGGCCGCGGCGAGAGCGGCGAGATGGGTGGCGTCGGTGCTGGGCAGGTCGCTGGAGATGAGCAGCCCGTCGGTGCCGGCCAGGACGGTGCCGGCGATCTCGGGTCGACGGCGGCGCAGCCCGCGTAGTTCCGTTCCCACCACCGTGTCTGCGTCCACGAGATTCTTCCCCTTACCGGTCGGGATTGGCATGTCGATCGGCTGGTCACGTTCCGCGCCGGGAACGCTACCGGTAGCCACCTCCGCCCGCGAGCCCATAACCGTCGGCGATCGGATGGCAACTCCAGGCCGATCGGCGGTTGTGGCCCCATCGTCGATGCGTCGGGGGCGGGCTGAGGACCTGTGGCGGGCGTAATCTTGGCTCGCTCGCACACGGCCGATTGGGCGCCGCGTCGAACGGGAAGAGGTGACTGCATGACCAGTGTCTGGGAGAGCCTGACTGTCGACGCCCGCGATCCGGCCCGACTGGCCCGTTGGTGGGCCGAGGCGCTCGGCTATCAGGTCGTCACCGAGACTCCGAGCGGCGTGGAGATCCGCCAGTCCCCGGACCAGTTGCCCGCCCTGTTCTTCGGCCCGGTGACCGAGGGCAAGGAGCGCAAGAACCGGCTGCACCTCGACCTGCGCCCCGTCAGTCAGGAGGCCGAGGTCGAGCGGCTGGTCGACATGGGCGCCCGGCACGTCGACATCGACCAGGGCGACGTCGACTGGACGGTGTTGGCCGACCCGGAGGGCAACGAGTTCTGCGTTCTCCGTGAGCGCGAGGAGTGAGCCGGTTTTGCGAGCCCCGCAGTCGCGAACAGCGGCGGCTGCGTGAGAAGTGAGCCGGACGCGCGGCTGGTCGAGGAGTCGCCCAAGGACACCGGGCACCGCCGCTCACCGTACGAGCGCGACCGTGCCCGGGTGCTGCACTCCGCGGCGTTTCGGCGGCTGGCCACGAAGACCCAGGTGCACACCGCAGGCACCGACGACTTCCTGCGTACGCGGCTGACCCACTCGTTGGAGGTGGCCCAGATCGCCCGGGAGATGGGTGCCCGGCTGGGGTGTGACCCGGACGTGGTGGACGTGGCCGGGCTGGCCCACGACCTCGGGCACCCGCCGTTCGGGCACAACGGCGAGGCGGCCCTGGATCTGCTCGCCACGCCGTGCGGCGGCTTCGAGGGCAACGCGCAGACCCTGCGGGTGTTGACCCGTCTGGAGGCGAAGGTGCTCGCCCCGGACGGTTCGTCCGCCGGGCTCAACCTGACCCGGGCGTCGCTCGACGCGATCGGCAAGTACCCCTGGCCGCGCCGCCCCGGCGAGCGCAAGTTCGGGGTGTACGCCGACGACGTGGCGGTCTTCGACTGGATCCGGGCAGGTGCGCCTGGCGACCGGCGTTGCCTGGAGGCGCAGGTGATGGACTGGGCCGACGATGTCGCGTACTCGGTGCACGACGTGGAGGACGGCATCCACGGCGGGTACGTGACGCTGCGCCCGTTGCTCGCGGACGCCGACGAGCGGGCCGCGCTCTGCGCCGACGTGGCCGGCGCGTACTCGGGGGAGTCCGCGGCCGACCTGGCCGAGGTGCTGGTGGAGTTGCTGGCCGACCCGCTGCTCGCCCCGCTGGCCGGGTACGACGGCAGCCATCGCGCGCAGGTCGCGTTGAAGGCGACCACCAGCGGGGTGACCGGTCGGTTCGTGTCCGCCGCGGTGGCTGCGACGGAGGAGCGTTTCGGGCCTGGGCCGCACCGCCGTTACGCCGCCGATCTGGTGGTGCCCCGGCTGGTCCGGGCGCAGTGTGCCCTGCTCAAGGGGATCGCGCTGCGGTACGTGATGCGTCGGTCCGGCTTCCGGGGTCGCTACGAGCGGCAGCGGACCATGCTGGCCGAGTTGGTCGCGGCGCTGGTCCGGCGGGCGCCGGACGGGCTCGATCCGATCTTCGCCGCGCTGTGGCGAGCGGCCCCGGACGACACGGCCCGACTGCGGGTGGTGGTCGACCAGGTCGCCTCGCTCACCGACCCGGCGGCCGTGACCTGGCACACCCGCCTGGTGGGCGGGAGTGCACCGCCGACTCACGACGGGGCAGCTTAGGCTAGCCTAACTGCATGACGGAACGCCCCAGGAACGTCACCTCGGCCCGGGTGCTGCGCACCGAGCGGCCCACCCCGCATCTGATCCGGCTCGTCCTCGGTGGCGACGAGCTGACCGGTCTGCCGGTGGGCGAGTTCACCGACCACTACATCAAGGTGGTGTTCCCGCAGCCCGGTGTCGCGTACCCGCAGCCGTTGGACCTCGCCGCGATCCGCCGGGACCTGCCCCGGGAGCAGTGGCCCCGGCTGCGCGCGTACACGGTGCGGCGTTGGGATCCGCTGGCGGCGGAGCTGACGGTCGACGTGGTGTACCACGGTGACGAGGGGTTGGCCGGTCCCTGGGCTGCCGCGCTGTGCCCCGGTGACGCCGTGCACTTCGTCGGCCCCGGTGGCGCGTACGCCCCGAACCCGGAGGCGGACTGGCATCTGCTGGTCGGCGACGAGAGCGCACTGCCGGCGATCGCCGCCGCGCTGGAGCGGCTGCCACTGGGTGCCCCGGCGCACGTCTTCGTGGAGATCGGCGACCCGGAGGACGAGCAGAAGCTGCTCAGCCCGGGAGCGGTCGAGCTGACCTGGTTGCAGCGTGGCGAACGCCCGGTGGGCGAGGCGCTGGTCGAGGCGGTGCGGGCGCTGGAGTTCCCGGCCGGGCAGGTGCACGCCTTCGTACACGGTGAGGCGGCCTTCGTCCGGCAACTGCGCCGGCTGCTGCGCGGTGAGCGGGGTGTGCCGCTCGACCGGCTCTCCATCTCCGGCTACTGGCGGCGTGGCATGGACGACGAGGGCTGGCGCTCCACCAAGGCCGACTGGAACCGGCAGGTGACCGCCGAGGAGGAGATCACCGTCGGAGGGGCCCGGGCAGCCTGAGGCCGCTCATCCCTCGGGCGTGCGGTTCGCCGCGCCGGCCCGGGCCAGTCGACGGCTGAGCAGCACCGCGTACCCGACGACCGCGATCGCGAGCAGCGAGAGCATCAGCCTCGGCTGGTGCACCGTCGTGGTGATCACACAGACCGAGACCACCCCGTAGGCGGCGATCGCCAACCGGGCGGCGCTCGGCCGGGTCCACAGCCAGTACAGGGCCAGGCCGCATGCCGTCCACACCACCATCGACGCGCCCAGCAGCAGCCGCAGCTCCAGCGGCAGGTGGGTCGCGTTGGCGTCGACCAGCCGGACCACCTGCCCCAGCGCCCAACCGAGCAGCAGCAGCGCGCCGCCGAGCGGGATGTGCAGGTAGCTGTACGCCTGCCCCCCGCGCAGCCGACTCTGGGTCAGCCGGGTGGTGACGAACGTGGTGTAGACCCACCAGACGGCTGCCGGGATCAGGAAGGCCAACGCGGCGGTGAGGATCATGTGCGGCGGGGGGTGGTCCGGCACGGCGAAGAGCAGGCTGGCCAGCGCGCTGCCCAGCACGATGATGGTGAACTGCCCGATCCGTTCCGGCAGATGCCGGTTGTCCACCGGCCAGTTGTTGAGCCAGCGCACACCGACCCAGGGCGTGCACAGTTCGATGACCATCGCGACGATCCACAGCACCGGGCGCACCTCGCTGGGCACCGTCAGCGACGCCAGCCAGATCAGCCAACCCGACCCGAAACCGATCAGGTAGACGGTCGTCACCGTACGGGCCCTCGGGCTGGTCGGCCGGGCACGCAGGTACAGCAGGAGCAGCACGCCCCGCACGATCAGGTACCCGACCGGCAGGAGCACGCTCTCCGGAACCTCGTCGACGCCGAGCGTCATCGCGCCCGCGCCGACCAACGCGACGAGCACCAGCAGCCGGTGCAGCGCGTCGTCCGGGTCGAACCGGGTGTCGTAGTAGACCTGCCCCATCCAGGCCCACTGGATCACCACGAAGAGCCCGATCACGGCCAGCACGGCGGTCGGCGACGGGCTCGGCTCGTCACCCAGCCGGGCCGTCACGGCCGCCAGCGCGTACACGAAGATGAGGTCGAGGAAGAGTTCCAGCCAGGTGGCGTGCCGGTGTCCGGCCTCGTCCGTCTGCGGGGCCTGTCCGCCCAACCCCATCCACCCGGCCACCCATCGCGGCAGGCGGGGGGCGGCGGTCCGTACCCTGCGCATCTGGTCATGGTCCCCGGGCGGACCCGGCCTGCGGGCCGGAACCGCCCAGCCGGCAGCGGTGGTCGCCACACCGGCGTCCCCCGGCCGCCGTGTCGTCGGTCCGGCAGGGCAGGATGTACGGCGAGGGGGTGGCGAATGGCTGGGCGGATCCGGGACGAGGACATCGCACTGGTCCGGGAACGCACCTCGATCGGGGATGTGATCTCCGAGACCGTCACCCTGAAGTCCGCCGGCGGCGGCAACCTCAAGGGCCTCTGCCCGTTCCACGACGAGAAGAGCCCGTCGTTCAACGTCTCACCGGCCCGCAACGTCTGGTACTGCTTCGGCTGCGGGGCCGGCGGCGACGCGATCAAGTTCCTGATGGACGCCGACCACCTCAGCTTCGTGGAGTCGGTCGAGCGGCTGGCCGGCCGCGCCGGCATCCAACTGCGCTACATCGAGGACGACAAGGGCACCCCGCGCCCCCGCCCGCAGCAGGGTCAGCGCCAGCGTCTGGTCGCCGCGCACGCCGCGGCGGTGGAGTTCTACCGGGCGCAGCTCAGCACCGCGGGCGCTCGGCCGGCCCGGGAGTTCCTGGCCCAACGGGGCTTCGACCGGGCCGCCGCCGAGCGTTACGGCTGCGGCTTCGCGCCGGAGGGCTGGGACCTGCTCACCAAGCACCTGCGCCAGCAGGGTTTCACCCACCAGGAGCTGGTCACGGCCGGGCTGTCCCGGGAGGCCCGCTCCGGCAGCCTGATCGACAGGTTCCGCCGCCGGCTGCTCTGGCCGATCCGCGACCTCGCCGGTGACGTGATCGGCTTCGGCGCGCGCAAACTCTTCGACGACGACGACGGCCCGAAGTACCTGAACACCCCCGAGACGCCGATCTACAAGAAGTCGCAGGTGCTCTACGGCATCGACCAGGCCAAACGGGAGATCGCCAAGCAGGGGCGTGCGGTGATCGTCGAGGGCTACACCGACGTGATGGCCTGCCACCTGGCCGGGGTGACCACGGCGGTGGCGACCTGCGGCACCGCCTTCGCCGCGGACCACATCGCTGTTCTGCGCCGCCTCCTGTTCGACAGCGACGAGGTGGCCGGCGAGATCATCTTCACCTTCGACGGTGACGCCGCCGGCCAGAAGGCCGCACTGCGTGCCTTCGAGGACGACCAGCGTTTCGTCGGCCGCACGTTCATCGCCGTCAGCCCGGACAACATGGACCCGTGCGACCTGCGGCTGGCCAAGGGTGACCTGGCGGTTCGGGACCTGGTCGCACGCCGTGAGCCGCTCGTCGACTTCGCGCTGCGACACGTGATCGGCCGCTTCGACCTGGACACCGTCGACGGCCGGGTCGAGGCCATGCGCCACGCCGCGCCGTTGGTCGCGCGCCTGAAGGACCGGGAGAAGCGCCCGGAGTACGTCCGCAAGCTCGCCATGGACCTCGGCATGGAGATCGAGCCGGTGCAACGGGCGGTGCTCGCCGCCGCGAACACCCCGCCGCCCGGCACCCGCGACGCCGCACCGGCCGCCCGCCCCGCGCCGGCCCGCCCCGAGCCGGCGGTGGACAGCCCGCAGTCGATGGTCGAACGGGAGGCGCTGAAGCTCGCCCTCCAACAGCCGGTCCTGGCCGGGCCCATGTTCGACGCGGTCGAGGCGACGGAATACCGCCACCCGGTGCACATCGCGGTGCGTACGGCCATCGCGGCGGCCGGTGGTGCCGCGTCGGCGACCGGCGGCGCGGTCTGGATCGAGTCGGTCCGGGACGCCTGCGACGACCTGGCGGCGGCGGCGCTGGTCGGCGAGTTGGCGGTGGAGCCGCTGCGCATCGACGGGGAGCCCGACCCACGCTACGTGTCGATCACGATGGCGCGGGTGCAGTTCGGGTCGGTGACCGCCCGGATCCGGGACCTCAAGTCGCGCATCCAGCGGATCAACCCGGTCAACAACAAGGACGAGTACTTCGCGGCCTTCGGTGAGCTGCTGTCCCTGGAGCAGCACGCCCGGGCGCTTCGCGAGCAGGCTGCGGGAGGCCTCTAGATGGGACTGTTCAGCCGCAAGCCGAAACTGCCACCGGCCGACCGGCCCCCACTGACCGCCGACGAACGGGTGCTGGCCTGGGCGGCGGTCGGCAACGGTGAGGGCGACGGCGTGGTGGTCGCCACCAACCTCGGGCTGTGGCTGCCCGGGCGGGGGCACCGGCTCGGTTGGCACGACATCCTCAAGGCCGTCTGGTCCGGCCGGGAGCTGACCGTCACGCCCGCCGAGACCGTCCTCGAACGCGACGGCTACACGGTGGTCGCCGACGGCCCGGCCGAGACGTACTTCCTCCTCGACCCGCGCGAGCTGCCACACCAGGTGCGGGCGCGGGTGACACGCTCGGTCGCGTACACCGAGCACCAGCCGGTGCCCGGCGGCGCGGCGCGGGTCGCGGCCCGCCGCGTGGCCGGGGTCGACGGTCTGACCTGGACGGTCCGACTCGACCCCGGCACCCCGGCGGACGACGAGGCCCTGCTCGCCGAGACCGACCGTCTGGTCGGCGTGGCCCGCGCCGCCACCGCGCCGGCCGACCTCTGACCGGTCGGGTCAGTTCGCGCCGAGATCCTTCAACGCCTTGTCGGCGCCTCGGTGCAGCGGCACCGGCAGGGTCCTGCGGGCCTTTTCCAGCGAGATCCCCTTGGCCGCCGGGTTGGCCTGGGCCAGGGCGTCGCGCTTGTCGAACACCGTCCGGGTGATCGCGCAGGCGACGTTGGCGTCCAGGTCCTTGCGGACCAACAGCACGTTGGGTACGACGATGGTCGGGGTGTCGGCCGCCGTCCGGTACGCGTCCCGGCCGATCGTGCCTTCCTGGTAGCCGGGGCTCAACGCGGTCATCTGGGGCAGCAGCGCCGCGATGTCGACGAACTTCACCGAGTCGCCGGCGGTGGTGAACAGGTCGGTCAGGCCCCCGGTGGGCAGACCACCGGACCAGAAGAATCCGTCGACGCTGCCGTCCTTGACCCCCTCGATCGTCTTGGTCAGGTCCAGTCGCTGCGCCCGGATGTCCTTGGCCGGGTCGAGGCCGGCGGCCTCCAACAGCCGGTTGGCGATCACCTCCGTGCCGGACTTCGGTGAGCCGGTGGAGATCCGCTTGCCGCGCATGTCGGCCACCGAGGAGATCCCGGAGTCGTTGCGGACCACCACCTGCGTGTAGTTGTCGTAGATGCGGGCCAGCGCCTCCACCGGCTGCGGTGCGGTGAAGCTGCCCTTGCCCTCGACCGCGTTGACCGCCGTGTCGAACAGGGAGAACGCCACGTCGTACTGGCCGCCGACCAGTTGTTCGACGTTCTGCACCGAGGCGCCGGTCTCGGCGGCGGTGCCGGTGAGCTTGCCACCGGTCGTTGCGGACAACTGCCCGGCCAGGGCGTTGCCGACCACGTAGTAGACGCCTGTCGCGTTGCCGGTGGCGATGCCGACGCGGGTCTCCTTGGTCACCTCGCAGGTGACCTCGCTGGCCGTGTCGTCCTTGGCCGCACCGCCCTGCTGGCCCCCACACCCCGTGACGAGGGCGAGCACGCTCAGGCCCGCCGCGAGCCGTACGTCGATTCGTCTCACAGTTTCTCCTCCACAGGATTGGACGATGGTCTGCCGGCGGACCCGCGTCGGATGAGGACGCCCACCGCCGCCACGGCGGCCAGCGTCGCGCCGACCGTGACCGGCACCGGTTCGAGCCAGAGCAGGGTGACGCCGGCGAGCGCACCGAGCACCCGCTCCGGGACGCCGGCCGGGCCCACGCCAGGCAGCCAGCCACCGGCGGCGACGGCGAGCACCGCGACGCTGAGCGCGGTGACCACGGCGGCGAACACGATCCGCTGGACGCCGCCGATGCCGAGCAGACCCAGCCCGGCCGGCGTGATGACGAACGCGATCGGGGTCAGGTACGCCGGCAGGGCGTACCGGAGGGTCTGCCACATGGTCGGCACCAGCCGACCACCGGTGACCGCGGCGGCGGCCACCGCGGCGAGCGCGGTCGGCGGCGACACCTCGGACAGGACCGCGAAGTAGAAGACGAACATCGCCGCGGCGGGCGCGGTCACGCCCAGATCGAGCAGGGCCGGGCCGACGATCACCCAACCGATCACGAACGAGGCGGTGACCGGCACGGCCAGGCCCAGCAGGCTGAGCGCGACGGCGGCGAGCAGCGCGGTGAGCACCAGGACCAGTGTCGGGTCCGAGGTGGCGGCCTTCGCCCCGCCGATCAACAGCGCCGCCGCCTGCGGCCCGAGGCCGGTCTTCGTGGTGGTCGCCGTGATGATGCCGGCGGCGGCGCAGACCGCCGTCACCGCGAGCACCCCGCGTACCCCGGTGACGAGCGCGGTCACCAGCCGGGCCGGGGTGAGCCGGTGCGCGCGGTCCTCGTTCTTCGGGGCCAGGAACGACAACGCGACGGTGAGCACGATGGCGAAGACGACAGCCCTCGTCGCGGACATGCCGACCGCGAGGAACACGATGATGGCGATCAGCGAGGCGAAGTGGTAGCCGAAGCGGGCCAGCAGACGCCACGGCGAGCCGACGTCGATCACGACGGGGCGTACGCCGGACCGGCGCGCGTCGATCTCCACCGAGAGCAGGATGCCGAGGTAGTAGAGCACCGTGGGCGCCGTCGCCCAGCCCAGCACCTGGAGGTACGAGACGCCCAGGTACTCGGCGATGATGAACGCCGCCGCGCCCAGGGTGGGCGGGGAGAGGATCGCACCCACCCCGGCCGCCGCCAACATGCCACCGGCCCGTTCCGGGGGATAGCCGGCGCGACGCAGCAGCGGCCAGGTGACCGCGCCGATGCTCACCGTCGTCGCCGCCCCGGAGCCGGAGACGGTGCCGAGCAGGAAGCCGGAGGCCACCGCCGTCCGACCGGCGGCGGTGCGCGAGCGGCGGAACGCGGCAGCCGACAACTCGACGAAGAACCGCCCGGCCCCGGACAACTCCAACGCCGCCCCGTAGATGGTGAACAGCACGATGTACGAGGCGGCCACGTCCAGGGGAGTGCCGTAGAAACCGCTGTCGGAGTTGTAGAACGCGTCCACCAGTTGGCTGAAATCCAGGCCGGCGTGCGCGACCGGCCAGGACTGCGGCAGCAACCCGCCGTAGTAGCCGTAGCCGAGGAACAGCAGGCAGACCGCCGGCAGGATCCACCCGGTGGTGCGCCGGCACGCCTCCAGCAGCAGGAGCAGCAGGACGGTGCCCAGCGCCAGGTCCATCGGCGCCAGCAGGCCCTGCCGGTCGAGGAAGGCGTTGTAGCCGCCGCCACCCGTGCCGATCGGGATCGGCAGGACGGGGTAGAGGCAGGCCACCACGGCCAGCACGACCAGCACCCAGTCCGTCGCGGTGGGTCGCACTGACGATGGCGTCGCGGTGAGGTCGGTGCTGTGGCCGCGGTCGGCGCTTCCGTCGTTGCCGGCGCTCTGGTCCTGGTCGCTGCGTCGTCGCCGGGCACGGAGGCGGGCCGGCAGCCGCAGGTCGGCCGGGTAGGCGAGGAAAACCAGGGGGAGTACGCCGGCCAGGAAGATGATCAGGTAGTACTTGCTGCCCTGCGACAGCGGGCGGAACACCTGCCAGAGGGCGAGGGCGCCGACCGCCAGCGCCGCCCCGGTGAGAAGCAGACCCGCCGGCCCGGTCAACACCCGGCCCGGCTTCTCGTCCTCGAACTGGGCGGCGAGATCCCGCGTCGCCCGTTCGGCGACGGAGTCGCCGTCGCCGTACCCGGTCGGGTCGTCCTTGCTCGGGTCGTGCCCGGTCGCGGGGGCCTCGGTGGGATCGGCTGATGGTCGCGGTCGCGGGGCCGCGCTGCCGGGCCCCGTCGCGGGCTCGCCAGCGGGAGAGTTGGCTGGTCGGACGGGTGACGAAGAACCATCGGGCGAGCTGATGGGCGACACGAGGGGACGATACACGTCGATCGGCGAACCGGTGGGGCATAGATCGGCGTTTCGCCGTTGACGGGGTGGCCGGTCGGGCGCGGGAGGATATTTGCGTGGAGGGCTGTCGGACCCGGCGGTTAGGGTCGGGCGGTGACTTTGGGGCGACCACTGATTCAGGCTCGCGGGCTGGTGAAGCGGTTCGGTGACTTCACCGCGGTGGACGGCATCGACGTCGAGGTGCGCTCGGGTGAGGCGTTCGGTTTCCTCGGGCCCAACGGCGCCGGCAAGTCCTCCACCATGCGGATGGTCGGCTGCACCTCTCCACCCAGCGCCGGGGAGCTGCGCATCCTCGACCTCGATCCGGTTGCCGACGGGCCGGCGATCCGGGCGCGTCTCGGCGTGTGCCCGCAGTTGGACAATCTCGATCCGGAGCTGACCGTCCGGGAGAATTTGACCGTCTACGCCCGCTACTTCGGCATCTCGCGCCGGGCTGCCCGGGAGCGGGCCGACGAGCTGCTCGACTTCGTCCAGCTCACCGAGCGGGCCGACAGCAAGGTCGAGCCGCTGTCCGGCGGGATGAAGCGTCGGCTGACCATCGCCCGTGCGCTGGTCAACGACCCGGAGATCGTGCTGCTGGACGAGCCGACCACCGGGCTCGACCCGCAGGCGCGGCACCTGGTGTGGGAGCGGCTGTTCCGGCTCAAGCAACAGGGCGTCACGCTGGTGCTCACCACGCACTACATGGATGAGGCCGAGCAGCTCTGCGACCGCCTCGTGGTGATGGACGGCGGGCGGATCGTCGCGGAGGGCTCACCCCGCGCGTTGATCGAGCAGCACTCGACCCGCGAAGTGGTCGAGCTGCGCTTCGCGGCCGAGTCGCAGGAACCGTTCGCCGGCAAGCTCGACGGGCTGGGGGAGCGGGTGGAGGTGCTGCCCGACCGGGTCCTGCTCTACGTGCCCGACGGCGACGCCGCGGTCGCCGAGGTCGCCGCGTTGGGGCTCAACCCGGCCAACGTGCTGGTGCGGCGCAGTGGCCTGGAGGACGTCTTCCTGCACCTGACCGGCCGCACCCTGGTCGACTGACCGATCACCGCTCAACGGGCTCTGGCCCAGGTGAGGAATCGTTCAATCGGCAGATCCTGTCCAGGCAGGTCCCCGGCCGCCTCGTCGAGCAGTGCAGCGAGATAGATGAGCAGGCCGGTTCGGTTCTCGCGGTACTCGCCGAGCAGCGACAGGCGGGCCGGCGAGCAGGGCCACGCCGCGCCGCAGACCCGGCAACGCCAGGACGGACGTGCCGCCACGTGTGGGCGGTACCGGGGCATCAGTGCCCGCCACCGTCACGAGCCGACCAGCTGAGTCGCACGGGGGAACCTCCATCGATGGGTGGGAGCGCCCCGGATCGGGGGTCACGGGGCGCTCCCGGCCTGGTTCCGCCCGCCGTCCGATCCCGTGAGCGGTTCCGCTGCGTGACAGTCTGGTGAGGATCCGACTACGGTGGGAGGTTCCGCACGCCGACGACCAGCGCGTACGGCGGTCGGCTCGGCACGGTACGAAGATGTACGGAGGTTGTCCGTGGAGAGTTCGTCCATGCTGGAGCACTTCGCGGAGGAGCTGCGGCTGGCCCGAGCCTCCACCGGCATGTCACAGTCGGCGCTGGCCGAGGCGTTGAGCTATTCGGGCGCGCTGGTCGCCAAGGTGGAGACATTCGAGCGCCGGCCGAGTCTGGACTTCGCCCGTCGGTGTGACGCCGTGTTCCAGGCCGACGGGAGGTTCGAGCGCATCCAGCGGCGGATCAGCCGTGAGGCCGTCGTGCCGTGGTTCCGCGACTGGGCCGGCATCGAACAGGAGACCACAGCGCTGCGCTCGTTCGAGCCGCTCTACGTGCCGGGCCTGGTGCAGACCGAGGGTTACGCCCGCGCCATCCTGGCCGGTGCCGGGCTCTTCGCGGCGGACGAGGTCGAGCAGCAGGTGACCGCCCGACTCGACCGGCAGGGCGTGCTCACCCGGGATCGCCCGCCGTTGCTCAGCCTGGTCGTCGACGAGTACGCGCTGCGCCGGCACGTCGGCGGGCCGGAGGTGATGCGTGAGCAGTTGCGTCACCTGGTGAAGCTCGGCTCGGCCCTGCCCCGGGTGCGAATCCAGGTCGTGCCGCTCTCCGCCGGTGCGTACGCTGGGCTCGATGGTCCCTTCGTGATCGCCACCACCGCCACCGGAGAGGATGTCGTCTACCTGGACGGGCAGCGCCACGGGCAGGTGATCGACCGATCCGAGTACGTGCGTCAGATGGTCGAGGTGTGGGAGTCGATCCGGGGTGAGGCACTATCGCAGCAGCAGTCCCTCGACCTGATCACGGAAGTGGCGGAGACATGGAGCTGACCGGCGCCCGCTGGCGCAAGAGCACCCGCAGCAACGGCAGCGGCGGTAACTGTGTGGAGGTTGCCGACAATCTGCCTGGGCTGGTGGCCGTTCGCGATTCCAAGGACCCGGCCGGGCCGGTGCTGGTCTTCACGCCTGACGCGTGGCGCACGTTCGTCGGGTCTGATCCCGTCCGCCGGTAGGCAGCGGTCGTCACGCCGCGACGCTGGCACGGCCAGAGGATCGCGGCTCTCTGATCGACTCGGCTTTGAGGAAAGCGGGGCATCCCGCGGCGTTTGATACCCCGACTCCCTGAAAACCGAGTCGATCAAGGCGGCGGGCGCGTCGACCGAGGCACCCGAAACCTGGGCGACAGGTCGGCCGGGTCGCCGTAGGGTGACCGCGGTCTGTCGTACCCCGGGGGTAGACAGGTCGTGGTGGCCGGCGCGGTGGGCGGGGGTGGTCGTGTGAGTGCGGCGGGATCGGCGCGGTTCCCGTGGGTGCCGGCGTACGCGGTGTTCGAGCACTACCTGGTCGGTCTGCGGCGCACCTGGCGGGCGGGGGTGTTCTCCTCGTTCCTGCTGCCGGTGCTGACGGTGCTCGGGTTCGGGCTGGGCGTCGGGGCGTACATCGACCAGGGTGTCGGCGGGGTGCGCTACCTCGACTGGTTGGTGCCCGGTCTGATCGCCTCCACCGCGCTTCAGGTGACCGTCGGTGACTCCACCTGGCCGGTGTTCAGCAACTTCCAGTGGGTCAAGACCTACTTCGCGCAGAGCGCCTCGCCGCTGCGGGTGGGCGATATCGTGGCCGGGCACCTGGCCTTCGTGCTGTTCCGGGTGCTCACCACCATCGCGGCGTTCCTGCTGGTCACCGGGTTGTTCGGGGCGTTGCGCTCGCCGTGGGCGGTGCTCACCCTGCCGGTGGTCGCGTTGCTCGGGCTGGCCGTCGCCGCGCCGACCTTCGCGTACGCGGCGACGGTGTCCGGCGACAGTTGGCTGGCGATGCTGTTCCGGTTCGCGGTCATCCCGATGACGCTCTTCGCCGGGGTGTTCTTTCCGGTCGAGTCACTGCCCGACGGGTTGCGGTGGCTGGCGTACGTGACGCCGCTGTGGCACGCCGTCGACCTCTGTCGGGCGGCCACGCTCGGCGTCGCCCCACAGTGGTCGATCGTCGGGCACCTGCTCTACCTGGCTGCCTGGGCCGTCGTCGGTTGGCTGCTGGCGGTGCGCATGTTCCGTCGCAAGCTCGTCGTCTAGGAGGCTGTCGTGGTCACTCTGATCCTGCCCCGGCTGGTCGACGTCTCCGCCGCGTCCCGGCGGTCGGGGTCGGTGGTCGAGCGCAACCTCGCGGCGCTGAAGTCGGTCTACTGGCTGCTGCTGCTCTCCGGCTTCGTGGAGCCGCTGCTCTACCTGCTCTCCATCGGGGTGGGCGTCGGTGCGCTGGTCGGCGACCTGCCGTTGCCCGACGGACGACTGGTCTCGTACGCCGAGTTCGTGGCCCCGGCGATGCTCGCCTCGTCGGCGATGACCGGAGCGCTCGCGGAGACCACGTTCAACTTCTTCGGCAAGATGAAGTACATGAAGCTGTACGACGGGATGATCGCCACCCCGGTACGGCCGTTCGAGATCGCCGTCGGTGAGTTGGGTTGGGCGATGCTGCGGGGCAGCGCCTACTCGGCCGCGTTCCTCGGGGTGATGGTCGCTCTGGACCTGACCAGCGTCACCCGGGCGCTGACCGCCTTCCCGGCCGCGGTGCTGGTCGGGTTCGCGTTCGGGGCGCTCGGCATGGCGATCTCCACCCTTATGCGCAGCTGGCAGGATTTCGACCTGGTGGGCTCCGCCCAGTTCACGCTCTTCCTGTTCTCGGGCACCTTCGTGCCGGCCCAGGCCTACCCGACCCTGCTGCACTGGCTGGTCGAGATCACTCCGCTGTACCGCTCGGTGCACCTGATCCGGGGGGTCACGTTGGGCAGCGGCGGGTGGCTCTGGCTGCTCGACGTGCTCTACCTGCTGGTGTTGGTGGCGGTCGGGCTGCTGGTGGCTTCACGCCGGATGGGCAGGTTGCTCTACAAGTAGGGGTTACGCCCGACCGTCGACGGGCATGTCCGGAGGTGACACCGCCGACGATGAGGAGGGGCGATGGCCTCGGACGAGTCTTCCGCCCAGCGGGAGCAGGAGCGTGGTCCCGGCAGCGCGCCGGTCGGTCCCGACGCGGGGCCGGACAGCCCCACCGACCTGCCCGGCAGTGGGTGGAAGGCGGCACTGCGCCGGACGGTCACCGAGTTCCAGGACGACAGCCTGACCGACTGGGCGGCGGCGCTGACCTACTACGGGGTGCTGTCCATCTTCCCCGGCGTGCTGGTGCTGATCTCCATCCTCGGTCTGCTCGGCGAGAGCGCCACCGAGGGCGTCAGGGACACCGTCAACCAGGCGGTGCCGAACGACAGCATCCGGCAGATCATCACCGATGCGATCGGCACCGCGGACAAGAACGGTGGCCTGGCCAGCATCGCGGCGATCATCGGTCTGGTGGCCGCGTTCTGGTCCGCGTCGGGCTACATCGGTGCGTTCATGCGCGCCTCCAACACGATCTACGACGTGCCGGAGGGACGGCCGATCTGGAAGACCCTGCCGATCCGACTCGGCGTGACCGCGGTGATCGGGGTGCTGCTGCTGGCCAGCGCGGTGATCGTGGTCTTCACCGGTCGCCTCGCCGAATCGGTCGGTGACGTGATCGGGGTCGGCTCGACGGCGGTCGCGGTGTGGGACGTCGCGAAGTGGCCGGTGCTGCTGATCCTGGTCAGCCTGATGTTCGCGATCCTCTACTGGGCGTCGCCGAACGCCCGGCACGGCGGCTTCCGTTGGGTCAGCCCGGGTGGGGTGTTGGCCGTGGTGATCTGGCTGGTGATCTCCGGCCTGTTCGCCTTCTACGTGAGCAACTTCGGTTCGTACAACAAGACGTACGGGACGCTGGCCGGGGTGATCATCTTCCTGGTGTGGCTCTGGCTGAGCAACATCGCGATCCTCCTGGGCGCCGAGTTCGACGCCGAGTTGGAGCGCGGCCGGGCGATCTCGGCCGGCCACGCGGTGGATGACGAGCCGTACGTCGAGTTGCGCGACGACCGCAAGCTCCGCAAGAAGCGCAACTCAGCCGGCCGCCGCTGACGGCTCAGCCCTGCGCCCCGCAGCCACGGCTCAGCGCCAATCGCCCCGCCACCGAGGATCGGCTGGCGGGGCGATTGCGTGTCCGTCGATGAAACTGCGGGCGAGGGGGCGCGGGCGATCCGTGATCCTTTACTTGATCGACTAGTAGCTTTTGTTCTTTCGGACAAAAGTTGGTCTCGGAACGGTCGAAGCTCTGGACAGGCGGCGTGGAACGCTCTTACTGTGTCGGACACAACACATCGGCATTGCGTCGATGTGAACGCTGCCAATGAAGAGGGGGCCCCGGGTGCGCACCGTCGACCCCCTGCACGTGCGACTGTTGCGGCTGCTCCGCGACGAGGGGGCCGTGTCGCGGGCCGAGCTGGGCGACCGACTCCAGATGCCGCGCCCGCGCATGTTGGCCGAGCTGGATCGTCTGGTCGCCCTGGGTTACGTCGCCGAGGCGGGGCTCGCCGCCTCCCGGGGTGGGCGTCGCTCGACGCTCGTCGAGCTGAACCCGAAGCTGCGCTTCGCCGCAGTCGACCTCGGTGCCAGCTCGATGGACATCGAGGTGGTCAACGGCCGCCTCGAACCGGTGGCGCACTACGGCGAAGCCGCCGACATCCGCAACGGCCCGAAGGTGACCCTGCAACGGGTCAACGAGCTGCTGCACAAGGCCCGGGTCGACGGGGCGTACGAGCGGTTGGACGCGGTGGGCATCGGCGTACCCGGCCCGGTCAGCTTCCGAGACGGCGTTCCGGTCTCGCCGCCGATCATGCCCGGCTGGGACCGGTACCCGGTGCGCGAGCTGCTCAGCCGGGAGCACGGCTGCCCGGCGGTGGTCGACAACGACGTCAACATCATGGCGATCGGTGAGCGGCACGGTGGGGTCGCCCACTCGGTGGACGACTTCCTCTTCGTGAAGATCGGCACCGGCATCGGTTGTGGCATCTACCTCACCGGTGAGGTCTACCGGGGCACCGACGGCTGCGCCGGCGACATCGGCCACATCCAGGTCGACTCGCACGGTCCGATGTGTTCGTGCGGCAACATCGGCTGCCTGGAGGCGCTGTTCAGCGGTGCCGCGTTGGCCAAGGACGCCACCGCCGCGGCCCGCAGTGGGGCGTCGCCGGCGCTGGCCGAGCGGATGGCCCTGCGCGGTGTGGTGACCGCCCTCGACGTCGCCGAGGGCGCCGTAGAGGGTGACGTGACCTGCATCCAGCTGATCCGGGACGGCGGACGGCGGGTCGGCGGCGTGCTCGCCGGCCTGGTCAGCTTCACCAATCCGTCGATGATCGTGATCGGCGGCGGGCTCGCCCAGCTCGGGCACATCCTGCTCGCCGAGATCCGCAGCGTGGTCTACCGCCGTTCGCTGCCGTTGGCCACCGGCAACCTGCCCGTCGTGCTGTCCGAGCTCGGTGGTCGAGCCGGCGTCACCGGAGCGGCCGTGCTGGCAAGCGACGTCGCCTTCGCGGAAGCCGCATGAAGTTGACCGAGATCCTGTCGTGAGCGAGGAGGAGACTGTGGCTCTGCCCGAGGATGACCCCGCCAACACGTCGGCCGAGGCCGTCGCCGAGGCACCGCTGGTCGAGGCTCCCGCCGACACCGTCGCGGGCGAGGTGGTCCTGCGCCTCACCGATCTGGTCAAGACCTTCCCCGGCGTACGCGCACTGGACGGTGTGCAGCTGGAGGTGCGTGCCGGCGAGGTGCACTGCCTGCTCGGACAGAACGGCGCGGGCAAGTCCACCCTGATCAAGGTGCTCTCCGGCGTGCACCAACCGGATTCGGGGCAGGTGGAGTGGCGCGGGGAGCCGGCGACCTTCGCCAACCCGCAGGCCGCCATGAAGGCCGGCATCGCCACCATCTACCAGGAGCTCGACCTCGTCGAGGACCTGTCGGTGGCGGAGAACGCCTTCCTCGGTCACGAGTACCGCAACTTCGGGTTCGTCCAGCACGGTCGGATGGCCCGGCACACCCGGCAGATCCTCGGCCGGCTCGGCCACGCCGAGATTCCGCCCGGGCGGATGGTCCGGTCGCTGCCGGCGGCGGGCAAGCAGATCGTCAGCATGGCCCGGGCGCTGTCGCACGAGGCCCGACTGATCATCATGGACGAGCCGAGCGCGGTGCTGGCCCATGACGAGGTCGGCAACCTGTTCCGGATCATCCGGGAGCTGACCGCGCAGGGCATCGCCGTCATCTACATCTCGCACCGGCTGGAGGAGATCCGCGAGATCGGTGACCGGGTCACCGTACTCAAGGACGGCCGGACCACGGCGGCGAACCTGCCGGCGCGCGACACCCCGACCCGCGACCTGGTCAGCCGGATGACCGGCCGGACCATCGAGTACGTCTTCCCGGACCGGCCGGCCGACGACACCGTCGGCGACGACCTGCTCCAGGTGGAAGGGCTGACCCGCACCGGCGAGTTCGCGGACGTTTCGCTGAACGTGCGTGCCGGGGAGATCGTCGGCATCGCGGGGCTGGTCGGCTCCGGCCGTTCCGAACTGCTGGAGACGATCTACGGTGCCCGCCTCGCGGAGGCTGGTCAGGTGCGGATGAACGGGCGGGTGCTGCGTCCCGGCGTCGGCTCGGCGGTCCGGGCCGGCATGGGGATGGCCCCGGAGGAACGCAAGAGCCAGGCGTTGCTGCTCGGTGAACCGATCTACCGCAACGTCACGCTGGCCACCTTCGGCCGGTACGCGCGGCTCGGCTTCACCGACGCCGCCAAGGAACGCGCCGAGGCGGACCGGATCGCCGAGACCCTGGAGCTGCGGCCCCGGGACGTCGACCGGCCGGTACGCACGCTGTCCGGCGGTAACCAGCAGAAGGTGGTGGTCGGGCGATGGCTGCTCGGCGGCACCAGGTTGTTGCTGCTCGACGAGCCCACCCGGGGCGTGGACGTGGGCGCCCGGGCTGAGCTCTACCAGGTCATCCGGTCATTGGCCGCGCAGGGCGTCGGGGTGCTGCT
Source organism: Micromonospora sp. B9E7 (assembly GCF_039871815.1). Lineage (NCBI taxonomy): Bacteria > Bacillati > Actinomycetota > Actinomycetes > Micromonosporales > Micromonosporaceae > Micromonospora > Micromonospora sp. B9E7. The sequence continues at coordinate 413,003 of NZ_JBDPLX010000002.1, read as the reverse complement.
GGTCTCCAGCGAGGTGCCCGAGGTGCTGGGTCTGGCCGACCGGGTGCTGGTGATGCGGGAAGGGCGGGTCGTCCGCGAAGCCGCGGCCGGCGAACTCGACGAGAACACTGTGCTTGACCTCGTGATGGCGGGGTCCTTGATGGAAGGCGCACCGGCATGAGCGACGCGACTCCCACTCCCACCGCGACACCGGAGCGCCCGCAGCTTCCGGCACAGTCGCCGCCGGTGGACCCGGCGGAGACGGCGGTGGCCAGCGATAAAGCAGCATCCTCGGGCCGGCTCTCCTGGTGGCGGGGCGACGGCGGCGACGGCGCCAAGCGCAACCTCGGTCTGATCGGGGTGCTGGCCGCGCTCATCGTGGTCGGCGCGATCACGAAGCCGGACCTGTACGGAGACCCGACCTGGGTGTGGAACAACGTCCTGGCCATCCTCCAGCTCGCCTCGGTGGTCGGCGTGGTCACGGTGGGGATGACCTTCGTGATCATCGGCGGCGGCATCGACCTGTCGGTCGGTGCGATCGTCGCGCTGGCCGGCGTCTGGTGCACCACTGTCGCCACCCAGAACTTCGGAGCCGGCGGCATGATCTTCACCGCCATCGTGGTCGGCATCTGCGTCGGCCTCGTCAACGGTGTGCTCATCTCGTACGGCCGGCTGGTTCCCTTCATCGCGACGCTCGCGATGCTGGTGGCCGCGCGAGGGCTCGCGGCGTCGATCTCCAACAAGCAGACCCAGGTGTCGAGCAGCACCTTCATCAACGACATCGCGGCGCGCAAGGTGATCGGGATCCCGATCCTCGTCTACATCCTCGGCGCGGTGGTGCTGGCCGGGTGGGTCCTGCTCAACCGGACGACCTTCGGCCGGCGGACCATCGCCGTCGGCGGTAACCCGGAGGCGGCACGGCTGGCCGGCATCAACGTGCGGCGGCACACCATGCTGCTCTACGCGCTCTCCGGTCTCTGCTGCGGCATCGCCGCCATCATGCTCACCTCGCAGGCCACCTCGGCGCAGGCGGCGATGGCCAACCTGTACGAGCTGGACGCGATCGCCGCGGCGATCATCGGCGGGACGCTGCTCAGCGGCGGTCGCGGCACGATCGTCGGCTCGCTGCTCGGCGTCATCATCTTCGCCACGATCACGAACCTCTTCGCCATCAACGGCCTCTCCATCGAGGCGCAGAACATGGTCAAGGGCGGCATCATCGTCGCCGCCGTCCTGATCCAGCAGTTCCAGTACAAGTCAGTCACTCGGCTCCTCGCGCGGAACAGGGTCACCACCGCCTGACGCACCGCACCGTTGTCCCTGGCCACGTCGAAACTTTCGACGCTGGCAGGGCCTCGCACACCCTCATTCAGTCACATACCGTTCCCAGGAGGTCGTTCATGACCCAGCACAGTCGCGACCTGTCGCGCCGCCGGCTGCTCTTCGGCGGGGCCGCAGTCGGCGCCGCCACCCTGCTGACCGCCTGCACCAGCAACGAGACCCCGGCCGCCAGCACCCAGACCAAGGCCGCCGGCGGCGGTGAGGGCAACAACGCCCCCGGCAAGAAGGTCGTCATCGGCTTCTCCGCGCCGGCCGCCGACCACGGCTGGATGGGTGCCATCCACGCCAACGCCAAGGCCCAGGCGGCGGCCTACTCGGACGTGGAGTTCAAGGAGGTCGACGGTGGGTCGAACTCCGAGGCCCAGCGCTCCACGCTCGGCACCCTGATCGCCCAGAAGCCGGACATCATCGTCGTGCTGCCGCACGACGGCAAGGAGGTCAACGCCGTTGCCCTCCAGGCCATGCAGGCGGGCATCCCGATCGTCAACCTCGACCGTGCCTTCCCCGACGCGCTCGCGTCGCGGCTGGTCATCAAGGGCGACAACTACGGCATGGGCGTCTCGGCCGGGCACTTCATCGGCAAGATGCTCAAGGACAAGGGCGTCGCCAACCCGATCATCGGTGAGATCGCCGGTCTGGAGATCCCGCTGACCGTCGAGCGCAGCGAGGGCTTCAAGGCCGCCCTGGCGACCTACGGCTTCAAGGTGGGGAACCGCCGCTCGGCGGAGTTCACCTCGGACAGCGGCCAGCGCGAGGCGTCCCAGCTGCTCCAGGCGCTGCCGAAGATCGACGCGATCTGGAACCACGACGACGACCAGGGCATCGGTGTGCTCGCGGCCATCAAGCAGGCCAACCGGTCCGAGTTCTTCATGGTCGGCGGCGCGGGCTCCAAGCTCGCGATCGACGCGATCAAGGCCGACAACACCGTGCTCAAGGCGACGGTCACCTACAACCCGTCGATGGCCTCCTCGGCGGTCTCGCTCGCGCGGCTCATCGCGCAGGGTCGGGGCCTGGGCGACCTGACGGAGCTTCAGGTGCCGAAGGAAGTGACCCTCGCCTCCGAGACGATCACCAAGGAGAACGCGAGCAGCTACGACAAGCTCGGGTTCTGACATACCGGGGGGAGACCCACCTTGTCCACGACAGACAAAGAACTGCGGGTCGGCATGGTCGGCTACGCGTTCATGGGCGCCGCGCACTCACAGGCGTGGCGCACCGTGAACCGCGTGTTCGACCTGCCGACGCGGGCCCGGATGGCGCTGATCTGCGGTCGAGACACAGGGAAGGTGGCGGATGCCGCCGACCGACTCGGCTGGGAGGCGTACACCACGGACTGGCGTGACCTGATCAACCGGGACGACATCGACGTGATCGATGTGTGTACCCCGGGCGACAGCCACGCCGAGATCGCCCTCGCCGCGTTGGCCGCCGGCAAGCACGTCCTGTGCGAGAAGCCGCTGGCCAACACGGTGGAGGAGGCGCGAGCGATGACCGCTGCGGCGGAGGTCGCCCGGGCCGCCGGAGTGCGGTCGATGTGCGGGTTCAACTACCGCCGGGTCCCCGCGGTCACGATGATGCGGCAGTTGGTCGCCGACGGACGGCTCGGGGTGATTCGACACGTCCGTGCGACGTACCTGCAGGACTGGATCGTGGACCCGCAGTTCCCGCTGGTCTGGCGGTTGCAGAAAGACAGGGCGGGCTCCGGCGCGCTCGGTGACATCGGTGCGCACATCATCGACCTGACCCAGTTCGTCACCGGTCAGCGGATCAGCGGGGTCAGCGCGGTCACCGAGACCTTCGTCAAGGAGCGGCCGTTGCCGGCCGAGTCGAGCGGTCTGGCGGCCACGGTGGACGGCAGCGCGGCGCCCACCGGGCCGGTCACCGTCGACGACGCCGCGGTGTTCGTGGCTCGGCTCGACGGTGGCGCTCTGGCCACGTACGAGGCGAGCCGGTTCGCCACCGGCCGCAAGAACGCGTTGCGTGTCGAGATCAACGGCTCGCTGGGCAGCGTGGTCTTCGATCTGGAGCGGCTCAACGAGCTGGAGTTCTACGACGCCACCCGGCCCAGCGCGGAACAGGGTTTCAGCCGCATCCTGGTGACCGAGGGCGAGCACCCGTACATGTCGGCGTGGTGGCCTCCGGGCCACATCATCGGCTACGAGCACTCGTTCACGCACGAGATGCGCGACTTCATCGAGGCGGTCGCCACCGGTGTCGACCCGACTCCCTCGTTCGCCGACGCGCTGCAGGTCCAGCTGGTGCTGGACGCGGTGGCCCGTTCGGCGGAAATCGGCTCCTCCTGGACCGAGGTGGAACCGGCGCTGACCGCGGCGACCGTCTGACCATCGACCATCCGCGATGGTGGTGTTCGCACCGTCATCGCCCGACCGGCTTCCCGAAGCCGACCGGCGAGGACCGGCCACGGATTGCGCCCCGTGGCCGGGACGAGGTCGGCGTCGGAGAGCGTGCGGCCGGGCCCTGTGGCCCGGTGGCGCACGAGCAGGACGGTCGTCCGGTGCGACCGGACCGGGATTCCCCGGCCGCACCGGAGGACCGCCACCATCGGTGGAGATCCGCAGGACCTGACAACACCGCCCGCCGTTGCCCCCACCCGTACCGCAGCCACTCGCCGACGTCCGCCGGGTCGTGCTCCGTGCGGTGACCTGGTGGGCACGGCGGCCTGAGACGCCCGGCCGGGGCATGCCAACGCCCCGACTGGTCGGATGCGGGGGAGACAGGGTCGAGACGCCGACCCGACCCTGTCTACCAAGCCCCGTCTGCCTGTACCCGGGCCGGGTTCCGGTCCGGCGTCGTCGCCGCCGACGCCGACGTCGGAACCGGTGCCGATCCGGTGCGGGGAGGGCGGACGGGGCCCCTCGACCAAGGCCGTATCTTTCCGAAAGATATTCTGATATTCCTATATTTAGTGGTACCGACGGTTCCTCGTGAACGGGGAAGGAGCACCATGCGAACAGGTGTCTGGCTGGTAGGAGCGCGCGGGTCAGTCGCGACCACCAGCATCGTCGGAGGGCTCGCGATGCGGGCCGGCCTGGCCGGGCCGACCGGTTGCGTCACCGAGCTCCCCGAGCTGCGGGGTCCCGCCCTGCCGGGCTTCGCCGACCTCGTCTTCGGCGGGCACGACCTGGCCACCACCCCGCTGTGCAAGCGCGCCGAGACCCTCGCCGACGCCGGTGTCATCCCCTGGCGGCTGGTCGCCGCGCTCCGCGACGAGCTGGGCGCGGTCGATCAGGAGCTGCGCCCCGCACCGGTCGGCGACACCCAGGCCGACCGGGCCGCCGCCGTGGTCCGCGATCTCACCAGCTTCCGCGAGCGGCACGACCTGGACCGGGTGGTGGTGGTCAACGTCTCCGCCACCGAGCCGGCCCCGCAGCCGCACCCCGGGCACGCCGACCCGGCCGCGCTGCGTGCCGCCCTCGCCGGGCCGGACGAGGTGCTGCCGGTCAGCTCCCTCTACGCGTACGCGGCGCTGCTGGCCGGCTGTCCGTACGTCGACTTCACCCCGTCCACCGGGCTGCGGCTGCCAGCCCTGGCGGCGCTGGCCGAAGAGGCCCGCCTGCCGTACGCCGGGCATGACGGCAAGACCGGGGAAACCCTGGTCAAGTCGGTGCTCGCGCCGATGTTCGCGATGCGCAACCTGGACGTGCGCTCCTGGTCCGGGTTCAACCTGCTCGGTGGTGGCGATGGTGCCACCCTGGCCGACCCGGCCGCGAACGCGGCGAAGGTGCAGAGCAAGCAGCGGGTGCTCGGCGAGACGCTGGGCTACGTCCCGCAGGGTGGCACGCGCATCGAGTACGTCGAGGAGCTGGGCGACTTCAAGACCGCCTGGGATCTGATCACCTTCGCCGGCTTCCTCGGCACCGGCATGCGGATGGAGTTCACCTGGCACGGCTGCGACTCCGCGCTGGCCGCGCCGCTGGTGCTGGACCTGGCCCGGCTCACCGCCGCCGCGCACGCCGCCGGGCGGGTGGGACCGCTGACCGAGCTGGGCTTCTTCTTCAAGGACCCGATCGGCTCGCCCACCCACTCCCTGAGTGAGCAGTGGGCCCGGTTGACCGACTTCACCCGGCAACTGCACGCCGGCGGGGACGGTGACCATGACAACGTTGGCTGACCTCGCCGAGCTGGTCCGGGCGCCGGCTGCGCTCTCGGTGCCCGGCGACGTGGTCGCCGGAGCGGCGGCGGCCGGCGCGCTGGGTCCGCGTACCCCTGCCCTGGCCGGCGCCTCGGTGCTGCTCTACTGGGCCGGCATGGCCGCCAACGACTGGGCCGACCGACGCCTGGACGCCGAGGAGCGGCCCGAGCGGCCGATCCCCAGCGGGCGGGTCACCCCGGCCGCCGCGGTCGGCCTCGCGGCGGGCCTCACGGCCGCCGGCGTGGGCCTGGCCGCCGCCGTGGGCGGTCGCCGAGCCGCCGCGCTCGCCGTGCCGCTGGCCGCCACCATCTGGGGGTACGACCTGCTGGCGAAGAACACCGCTGCCGGCCCTGCCGTGATGGCCGCCTGTCGAGGGCTGGACGTGCTGCTCGGCGCGTCCGGCGGCCGGGTGACGCGGGCGTTGCCGGCCGCGGTGACCGTCGCCGCGCACACCTGGACGGTCACCGCGCTGTCCCGGCGGGAGGTCACCGGCGCCGACGCCACCCTGCCGATGCGCACCCTCGCGGGCACCGCGGTGGTCGCCGCCAGTGCCGCCGTCGCCGTCCCCGGCGCCCGACGCACGACCGCCCGAGGGGACGACCCGGCCGGGGTGCGTCCCGAGCGGACGCGCGCTGCTGGTGTCGCGGCCGTGCTGCCCGCCGTGCTGGCCGGGTGGTACGCGGCCCGCTACGGGGCGGCCCAGGTCGAGGTGGTCCGCGACCCGTCGGCCGGGCGGGTCCGCGCCGCCGTCGGCGCCGGGATCACCGGGCTGCCCGCCCTCCAGGGTGCGCTGACCGCTCGGGGTGGAGCCGGCCTGCTCGGGTTGGCCGTCGCGGCGGCCGCACCGCTGGGTCGACGGCTGGCCCGGAAGGTCTCCCCGACATGACCGTTCCCCAGGCCCGACCCGCGCCGTCGGCCGGCGATGCCACCCGGCCGGTCCTGCCGGCCGGCGATGCCACCCGGCCGGTCCTGCCGGCCGGCGATGCCACGACGCTGCGGCTCGGGTACGGCACGAACGGCTTCAACAACCACCGCCTCGACGACGCGCTCGCCGTCATCGCCGATCTCGGCTACGACGGGGTGGCGCTCACCCTGGACCACGACTACCTGGACCCGTTCGCGCCCGGCCTCACCCGCCGGGTCGCCGCCGTCAGCCGACGGTTGGACGAGCTGGGCCTGGCGGTGGTGATCGAGACCGGGGCCCGCTATCTGCTCGACCCGTGGCACAAACACGCGCCGACGTTGCTGCACGACGACCCGACCCGGCGGATCGAGTTCCTGCGCCGAGCCGTCCGGGTCGGTGCCGACCTGGGTGCCGAGGCGGTCTCGTTCTGGGCCGGCGTCCGGCCCGAGACGGTGTCACCGCAGTGTGCGTGGGACCGGCTGGTGGCCGGCTGCGCCACCGTCGTCGACGCGGCCGACACCGCAGGCGTCACCCTCGGCTTCGAGCCGGAGCCGGGCATGCTGGTGCAGGACATCGCCGACTGGCGTCGGCTGCGTGCCGCGCTCGGTGACCCGGCCCGGTTCGGCATCACCCTCGACATCGGCCACTGCCGCTGCCTGGAGCCGTGGCCGGTGCCGCAGTGCGTCGCCGAGGTGGCCGCACACCTGGTCAACGTGCAGATCGACGACATGCGCCGGGGCGTGCACGAACACCTGGAATTCGGCGTCGGCGAGATCGACTTTCCGCCGGTGCTGGCGGCCCTGGCGGCGGCCGGCTATCGCGGGCTGGTCGCGGTGGAGCTACCCCGCGACTCGCACGCCGCGCCGGCCGTGGCCGCCCGGTCGATCGAGTTCCTGCATGCCGCCGCCGCGAAGGCCACCGATTACCACTCTGCCAGCCCCCTTTGCTCTGCACCCGCCGAGGCGACACCCGCTGAAGAGGCCCCGGCGCATATGTAGGTGCAGAGCAAAGGGTGGTGGGGCGCCTGGAGCAGCAAGAGGGAGGAGACGGGATGACACCGGATTCACTACGGGCCGCGCTGGGAGGCGTACCCGATCCCGACTGGCTGGACACGGCGCTGCGCCGGGTCACCACCGAGCCCACCGCGATCACCCGGCTCTTTCCCGCCGTAGGCCGACGCTGCGGGCGGGCCGCGCTGCCCGACGCCCCCGGATGGACCGCCGACGACGCGGCCCGGGTGCTGCTGCTCACCAGCCTGCCCGGCGAGCACGCGGCGTACGCCGAGCGCCTCTACCAGCACGGTGACGCGGCCGAACGGCGAGCCGTGCTGCGGGCGCTGCCACTGCTGCCGATCGGCGCCGCCGGTGTGCCGCTGCTGCACGACGCGATCCGCACCAACGACACCCGCCTGGTCGCCGCCGCGCTCGGCCCGTACGCCCGGCACCTCGACCCGGCCGCCTGGCGGCAGGCGGTGCTCAAGTGTGTGTTCAGCGGTGTTCCTCTCGCCGCGGTCGCCGACCTGGACTCCCGGGCCGACGGGGAGTTGGCCGCCATGCTGGCCGCGCTCGCCGCCGAACGGCACGCCGCCGGCCGGGAGTTGCCCGCCGACGCCACCGACCTGCTCGACCGGCTCACCGCCGCACTGCCCCGGGAGGCGTGAATGCGCATCTTCGATCCACACATCCACATGACCTCGCGCACCACCGACGACTACGAACGGATGGCCGCCGCCGGGGTACGCGCGGTGGTGGAGCCGGCGTTCTGGTTGGGTCAGCCGCGCACCAGCGCCGCCTCGTTCACCGACTACTTCGACTCGCTGATCGGTTGGGAGCCGTTCCGGGCCGGGCAGTTCGGGGTGCGCCACTTCGCCACCATCGCGCTGAACCCCAAGGAGGCCAACGACCCGCGTTGCCGCCCGGTCCTCGACCTGCTGCCCCGCTACCTGGACAAGGACGCGGTGGTGGCGGTCGGCGAGATCGGGTACGACTCGATGACGCCGGAGGAGGACGAGGCGTTCGCGGCGCAGCTCGCCCTCGCCGTGGCGTACGACCTGCCGGCGCTGGTGCACACCCCGCACCGGGACAAGGCGCGCGGCTGCGAACGCACCCTCGCCGTGGTCGCCGAATCCGGCATCGACGCGGGGCGTGTGGTGGTCGACCACCTCAACGAGGTGACCGTCAAGCTGGTCCGCGACAGCGGCTGCTGGCTGGGCTTCTCCATCTACCCGGACACCAAGATGACCCCGCAGCGGATGGTCGAGCTGCTGCGCGAGTACGGCCCGGAACGGATGCTGGTCAACTCGGCCGCCGACTGGGGGCGTTCCGACCCGCTGCTGACCCGGGCCACCGGCGAGGCGATGCTGTCGGCCGGCTTCAGCGACGACGACGTCGACAAGGTGCTGTGGCGAAACCCGGTCGAGTTCTACGGGCAGTCGGGGCGGCTCGACCTCAGCGACCTGGACGTCGCCGCCGCCGTGGACCCGCAGACCGGCAACTCGATCCTGCGCGGCGGCAGCTGATGCGGCTGCGACATGCCGGCGGCGAGACCGTCCACCTCGGCTACTGCACGAACGTGCACCCCGCCGAGGACCTCGCCGGCATCCTCGGTCAACTGGACACCTACGCCGTGCCGGTCCGCGAGGCGCTCGGCAGCGATCTGCTCGGGCTCGGCCTGTGGCTGGCCGCCCCGGTCGCCGCCGAGCTGGCCGCCGACGCGGCGTTACGCCGCCGGCTGCGCACCGAGCTGGACGCGCGCGGCCTGGAGGTGGTCACCCTCAACGGCTTCCCGTACGCGGCCTTCCAGGCCCCCGTGGTCAAGCAGGACGTGTACCACCCGGACTGGACCACCGAGCAGCGCCTGACGTACACCCTGGACCTGGCCCGGGTGCTCGCCGACCTGCTGCCCGACGACGCCGCCCGAGGGTCGATCTCCACCCTTCCGCTGGCCTGGCGGCAGCCCTGGGACACCGGACGGGCCGACGCGGCTCGGCACCGGCTGGACCAGCTCGCCGCCGGCCTGGCGGCGGTGCAGCGCGACACCGGCCGCGAGGTGCGGGTCGCCTTCGAGCCGGAGCCGGGCTGCGTGGTGGAGAGCACCGGCCAGGCCGCCGCGCTGCTGTCCGGGATGGACACCGATCGGATGGGCGTCTGCCTCGACCTGGCCCACCTGGCGTGCGCGTGGGAGGAGCCGGCCGAGGCCCTCGGACGACTGCGGGCGGCCGGGCTGCCGGTGGTGAAGGTGCAGGTCTCCGCCGCCGTCGAGGCGGCCGACCCGGAGGGCGGGGCCGACGCGCTGCGCCGCTGGGTGGAGCCACGCTTCCTGCACCAGACCCGAGGCGCCGGCTGCGCCGGCCTGCCCGACCCGGCCGACCCGCCGTACGCGGCGGACGACCTGGACGAGGCGCTGGACCGGGCGCTGCCCGGACCGTGGAGGGTGCACTACCACGTGCCTCTGCACGCCCCACCCGAGGAACCGCTCGGCTCGACCCTGCCCGTTCTGCGCGCGGCCCTGAGAGCGCTCTTCGACGGCCCGGTCGCCGGCTGCGACCACCTCGACGTCGAGACGTACACCTGGGGGGTCCTGCCGGCCGCACGGCGACCCCGCACCGACGCGGAGCTGGCCGCCGGCATCGCCGCCGAGCTGGCCTTCGCCCGGGACGAACTGGTCGGCCTCGGGCTGACCACGGAGCGATCCGTGACGATGGGAGGGACGCGATGAGCCGCCGACTGGTGGTGCTCGACGTCGTGGGGCTGACCCCCCGACTGCTGGCGCACATGCCCCGACTGCGTGGGGTCGCCGACGGCGGCTTCCGGGCCGAGCTGGGCACCGTGCTGCCCGCGGTGACCTGCTCGGTGCAGTCCACCTTCCTCACCGGCGAACCGCCCAGCGGGCACGGGATCGTCGGCAACGGGTGGTATTTCCGGGAGCTGGGTGAGGTGCTGCTGTGGCGGCAGCACAACGCGCTGGTCGGCGGGGAGAAGCTCTGGCAGGCGGCCCGCAAGGCCGAGCCCGGCTACACCGTCGCCAACGTCTGCTGGTGGTACGCGATGGGCGCCGACGTCGACTGGACGGTCACCCCACGTCCCGTGTACTACGCCGACGGCCGCAAGGAACCCGACTGCTACACCGACCCGCCGGAGCTGCACGACGCGCTCACCGGCCGACTGGGCACGTTCCCGCTGTTCACCTACTGGGGGCCGACGGCGGGTCTGCCGTCGTCGCGGTGGATCTGCCAGGCGGCCGAGCAGATCCTGGCCGACGTGTCACCCGACCTGACCCTGGTCTACGTGCCGCACCTGGACTACGACCTGCAACGGTTCGGCCCGTCGTCGGCCCAGGCCGCCGCCGCGGCAGCCGAGCTGGACACGGTGCTCGGGCCACTGTTGGACGCCGCCCGGGCCCGGGACGCGACAGTGGTGGTGCTGTCGGAGTACGGCATCACCGACGTGTCCCGGCCGGTGGACGTCAACCGGCTGCTGCGCTCCGAGGGGCTGCTGCGGGTGCACACCCAGGCCGGCATGGAGTACCTCGACCCGTGGACGTCGAAGGCGTTCGCGGTCGCCGACCACCAGATCGCGCACGTCTACGTCAAGGACCCGGCCGACGTGCCGGCGGTGGCGAAACTGTGCGCCAATCTGCCCGGCGTGGCCGAGGTGCTCGACGCCGACGGCAAGGCCGCGCACGGGTTGGACCATCCGCGAGCGGGTGAGCTGGTGCTGGTGGCCGAGCCGGACTCCTGGTTCACGTACTACTACTGGCTGGACGACGACCGGGCGCCGGACTTCGCCCGGCTCGTGGAGATCCATCGGAAGCCGGGTTACGACCCGGCGGAGCTGTTCTTCGACCCGGCGAACCCCGGTGCCGCGAAGGCACGCGCCGGGGTGGCGCTGGCTCGCAAGAAACTCGGCATGCGCTACCTGATGAGCGCGGTCGGCCTGGACGCCGGCGCGCGGGCGGTGCGCGGCTCGCACGGCCGGCTGCCGGACGACCCGGCGGACGCCCCGGTGCTGCTCTGCTCCGACCCGACGGCGGCTCGGGACCGGATCGCGGCCACCGAGGTCAAGGCCCTGCTGCTGGAGTTGGCCGGGTTGGGTGCCGACGGGTCGGGGGAGGGGACATGACGGTCACCGTCGCGCCCACCGACACGAGCGGGCTGCGGGCCCGGTTCGACGCGGAGCTGGCCGGGTTCCTCGAACGGCAGGGCCCGGACTGGCCCGACGGCGCGCCGCGCGGCGTGTTCACCGCGCTGCAACGCTTCGTGCTGGCCGGTGGGAAACGGCTCCGCCCGCTCTTCTGCTACTGGGGCTGGCGCGGTGCCGGCGCGGCCGACGGCACCCCGATCGTGGTGGCCGCCGCGGCCCTGGAGTTGTTCCACGCGTTCGCGCTGATCCACGACGACATCCTGGACGGCAGCGACCGCCGCCGGGGTGAGCCGTCGGTGCACCGGCTCTTCGCCGACCTGCACGCCCGCTCGTCGTGGCGTGGTGACCCGGAGGCGTACGGTCGCAACACCGCGCTGCTCTGCGGGGATCTCTGTGCGGCCTGGTCGGATCAGATGTTCCACGAGTGTGGGCTGAGCACCGAGCAGGTGCACCGGGGTTACGGCGTGTTCGCGCTGATGCGTACCGAGGTGATCGCGGGGGAGTACCTGGACCTCGTCTCGGGCGTGGGCGACGGTTCGGTGGCGAGCGCGCTCACCGTGATCCGGATGAAGGCCGCCCGGTACACGGTCACCCGGCCGTTGCAGATCGGTGCGGCCCTGGCCGGCGCGGGACCGGAGTTGATCGCCGCGCTGGAGGAGTTCGGTGACCCGCTGGGCGACGCGTTCCAGTTGCGCGACGACGTGTTGGGCGTCTTCGGGGACCCGGCGGTCACCGGCAAGTCGATCCTGGACGACCTGCGTGAGGGCAAGCCCACGGTGATGATGGCGCTGGCCCGCAGCGCCGCGGACCGGTCGCAGACGGCTCGGCTGCGGGAGCTGTTCGGCAATCCGGCGTTGGACGCCGACGGCGCTGCGGAGCTTCGCGGGATCATCGAGACGACAGGTGCCCGGGAGCGGATCGAGCAGATGATCCGGGTCCGGACCGAGGCCGCGCTCGTCGCCCTGCAGGCCGCGAAGGTGGCCGACGAGCCTCGCTCGGCGCTTGTCGAACTGGCCGGACAGGTCATCGACCGCCGCGCCTGAGCGGCAACTTTCGATCAGATCGACAAAAGTTGATGCTGAGCCGCCGGAAGGTATGGACACATCGACACCTTCAACTTAGTGTCGTGACCAACACGACAATGTTTCATCGAGGTGAACCGGCGGCGCGGTAACCCATCGACCCCCATCACCGCTACGGCATCCGGCGCGACGGCGCGCGCCCGGCCTGGCAGTCAATCGTCAGGAAGGGGCAGCACCCATGTCCATGAAGGACGCTCCAAGACACCGGTCCCGACGATGGTTCTCGGCCGGATCGGCAGCGCTGCTGGTGGCCGCGGCCGGAGCGGTCACACTCGGCGCCGGCCCGACCCCCGCGCAGGCGCACACGATCGTCGCCACCGACTTCCAGCAGGTCGAACTCGCCCGTGGGGTGAGCGACATGGGCGAACCGATGTCGCTGGCCGTGCTGCCGGACCGTTCCGTCCTGCACACCGCCCGCAACGGCACCCTGCGCCGCACCGACGCCAACGGCACCACCTCCGTGATCGGCACCCTGTCGGTCTACACGCACGACGAGGAGGGGTTGCAGGGCGTCGGCGTCGACCCCGGCTTCGCCAGCAACCGGCAGATCTACCTCTACTACGCCCCGCCGCTCTCCACCCCCAGCGGCGACGCTCCGGCGACCGGCACCGACTTCTCCGCCTGGAACGGGGTGAACCGCCTCTCCCGGTTCACCCTCAACTCCGACTTCACGCTCAACCAGGCCAGCAAGGTCGACGTGCTCGACGTCCCGGCCAGCCGCGGTGTGTGCTGCCACGTCGGTGGGGACATCGACTTCGACACGGCCGGCAACCTCTACCTGTCGACCGGTGACGACACCAACCCGTTCGAGTCGGCCGGCTACTCGCCGCTGGACGAGCGGACCAACCGCAACCCGGCGTACGACGCGCAGCGCAGCGCCGGCAACACCAACGACCTGCGGGGCAAGATCCTGCGGATCAAGGTGAACGCGAACGGGACGTACTCCATCCCGTCGGGCAACCTGTTCGCGCCCGGCACGGCCAGCACCCGGCCGGAGATCTACGCGATGGGCTTCCGCAACCCGTTCCGGATCAGCGTGGACAAGGCCACCGGTGTCGTCTACGTCGGTGACTACGGGCCGGACGCCGGCTCCACCAGCTCCACCCGCGGCCCGTCCGGCCAGGTGGAGTTCAACCGGGTCGCCGCGCCGGGCAACTACGGCTGGCCGTACTGCACCGGCACCAACACCACCAGCGAGACGTACAACGAGTGGGACTTCGCCACCAACGCCAGCGGGGCGAAGTACAACTGCACCGGCGGGCCGACCAACAACTCGTTCCGCAACACCGGCCGGACCACCCTGCCGCCCGCCCAGCCGGCCTGGATCCGGTACGCCGGCGACGCCGGCACCCCGAGCGAGTTCGGCGGCGGCTCCGAGTCGCCGATGGGCGGCCCGGTCTACCGGTACAACGCCTCGTCGACCTCCACCACGAAGTTCCCGCAGTCCTTCGACGGGCAGTTCTTCGCCACCGAGTTCGGCCGGGGTTGGATCAAGCCGATCCACGTCAACTCCGACGGCTCCCGGGGCGCCATCGACACCTTCCCCTGGGTCGGCAAGCAGGTGATGGACTCGGCGTTCGGCCCGGACGGCGCGTACTACGTGCTCGACTACGGCACCGGCTACTTCAACGGTGACGCCAACTCGGCGCTCTACCGCTTCGACTACGTCGGCGGCGGCAACCGGGCACCCACCGCGAAAGCCAGCGCCAACCGCACCTCCGGTGCGGCCCCGCTCGCGGTGACCTTCTCCTCGGCCGGCTCGTCCGACCCCGAGGGCGGTGCGCTGACCTACTCGTGGGCCTTCGGTGACGGGACCACCTCGACCGCCGCCAACCCGACGAAGACCTACAGCGCCAACGGCACCTACACCGCCACGCTGACGGTGCGGGACCCGCAGGGCGCCACCGGCAGCAGCAGTGTGCAGATCAGCGTCGGCAACACCGCGCCCACGGTGACCATCAACAACCCGGGCAACGGTCAGCTGTTCGGCTTCGGCGACACGGTGCCGTACAGCATCACGGTCACCGACCCGGAGGACGGCACCATCGACTGCACGAAGGTCAAGATGACCTACGTGCTCGGGCACGACCAGCACGGGCACCAGATCACCTCGCAGAACGGGTGCTCGGGCTCGATCACCATCCCGGTCGACGGTGAGCACGACGACGCGGCGAACATCTTCGCGATCTTCGACGCCGAGTACACCGACGCCGGTGGGCTGACCACGCACACCCAGCACACGCTGCCGCCGCGGCACCGGCAGGCCGAGTTCTACGGCACCTCGTCCGGGATCAACGTGTTCAGCAAGACCCCGGCCGAGGGTGGCAAGACCGTCGGCGACATCAACAACGGTGACTGGATCGCGTTCCAGCCGTACCGGCTGGGCAACGTGACCTCGTTCAACGCCCGGGTCTCCTCGGCGGGTGCCGGTGGCACCCTCCAGGTCCGGGCCGGCTCGGCCACCGGCACGGTGCTCGGCTCCGCCACGGTCCCGGTGACCGGCGGCTGGGAAACCTTCACCACGGTGACCGGGACGATCACCAACCCGCCGACCGGCACGACCACGCTGTACCTGACCTTCGCCGGGTCGGGCACCGGGGCGCTCTTCGACCTGGACGCCTTCACCTTCGTCACGGGCACTCCGCCGGCCGGCGGGGCCGGGGCGATCAAGGGCCTGGGCGGCAAGTGTCTGGACGTGCGCAGTGGCGCCACCGCCGACGGCACGCAGATCCAGATCTACACCTGCAACGCCAGCGCGGCGCAGACCTGGGCGGTCACCCCGAACTCGACGATCAAGTCGTTGGGTAAGTGCCTGGACGTCTCGGCTGCCGGCACCGCGGACGGCACCAAGATCCAGCTCTGGACCTGCAACGGGACCGCCGCGCAGAACTGGTCCGCCCAGGCTGACGGCACGCTGCGAAGCCCGGCGTCCGGCAAGTGCCTCGACGTCTCCGGCAACAACTCCGCCGACAGCACGGTGGTCCACCTGTGGACCTGCGTCAGCGGTGCCGCCAACCAAAAGTGGACCCTGCCCTGAGCTGAAAGGAAGGGCCCCTTGTTAACGCCTAGTGTTGTACAAGGGGCCCTTCCTAACCGCGATTAGGAGAGCGATATGCGCAGACGCCTGCGACCCGTCCTCGGTGCGGCCATGGCCGCACTCGCCGTCATCGCCTGTACCACCCCGGCCACCCCGGCCAGCGCCGCCGACGCCCCCTACGACGTCCTGGTGTTCTCCAAGACCGCCGGCTTCCGGCACGACGCGATCCCGGTCGGCATCCAGACCATCCGTGACCTGGGCGCGGCGAACAACTTCACAGTCACCGCCACCGAGGACGCCGCCGCGTTCACCACCAGCAACCTCAACCAGTACGAGGCGGTCGTCTTCCTCAACACCACCGGCGACGTGCTCAACGCCAGCCAGCAGACCGCCTTCGAGTCGTACATCGGCTCCGGCCGCGGGTACGTGGGTGTGCACGCCGCCGCCGACACCGAGTACGACTGGCCGTTCTACGGCAACCTCGTGGGCGCGTGGTTCGCCTCGCACCCGGCGATCCAGCAGGCCAACATGAAGGTGGAGGACCGGGGCCACGCGGCGACGGCGCACCTGCCGCAGACCTGGACCCGCACCGACGAGTGGTACAACTACCGGACCAACGCCCGGTCGACCGCGCACGTGCTCGCCACGCTCGACGAGTCGTCGTACTCCGGCGGCGGGATGGGCGCCGACCACCCGCTGAGCTGGTGCAAGAGCTACAACGGCGGCCGGTCCTTCTACACCGGTGCCGGGCACACCCAGGCGTCGTACGCGGAGTCGGGGTTCCGGAACCACCTGCTCGGCGGCATCCGGTACGCCTCCGGTCGGAGCAAGGCCGACTGCCGGCCCGAGACCGGCTACACGCCGATCTTCAACGGCTCGACGACCGGCTGGTCGCAGGCCGGTCCGGGCAGCTTCACCAACTCCGACGCCACCCTGACCTCGGTCGGCGGCATGGGGCTGTTCTGGTACAACGCCAAGCAGTTCACCAACTACTCGCTGAAGCTGGACTGGAAGTTGGCCGGGGACGACAACTCCGGCATCTTCATCGGGTTCCCGCCGTCCAGTGATCCGTGGTCGGCGGTGGACAACGGCTACGAGATCCAGATCGACGCGACCGACGCGACCGACCGCACCACCGGAGCGGTCTACACGTTCAAGTCGGCCGACATCGCCGCCCGCGACGCGGCGCTGAACGCGCCGGGGGAGTGGAACACCTACGAGCTGTTGGTCGAGGGTGAGCGGCTACAGATCTTCCTGAACGGGGTGAAGATCAACGACTTCACCAACACCAACCCGGTCCGCTCGCTGGCCGGCCACATCGGCATCCAGAACCACGGCACCGGTGACGACGCCTCGTTCCGCAACATCCGGATCAAGGAGTTGGGCACCACGCCGCCACCGACCGGGACGATCCAGGCCGAGGCGTTCAGCTCGGCCAACGGGGTCTCCGCGTTCACCAAGGCGGGCGCCAACGGTGGGCAGACCATCGGTTACATCGACCCGGGCGACTGGGCGGCGTACAACGGTGTCAACCTGACCGGGGTCACCTCGTTCACCTCCCGGGTCGTCTCCGGTGGCGCGGGTGGCACCATCCAGGTGCGCACCGGCTCGGCCACCGGCCCGGTGCTCGGCACTGTCGCGGTGCCGAACACCGGCAGCTGGACGACCTTCGCGAACGTCACCACGGCCCTGTCCAACGTCCCGTCCGGCACCCAGAACCTCTACCTCACCTTCACCGGTAGCGGCACGGGCCTCTTCGACGTCGACGACTTCACCCTGGTCAAGGGCAGTGGCGGCAGCACCGGGGTCGGCCCGGTCAAGGGACTGGCCGGCAAGTGCCTGGACGTGCGCAGCGGCGGCACCGCCGACGGCACCCAGATCCAGATCTACACGTGCAACAGCAGCGCGGCGCAGACCTGGACCGTGACGCCGAACTCGACGATCAAGGCGCTCGGCAAGTGCCTGGACGTCAACGGGAGCGGCACCGCCGACGGCACCAAGATCCAGCTCTGGACCTGCAACGGCAGCGGGGCGCAGAACTGGGCGGCGGCGTCCGACGGCACCCTGCGCAACCCGTCGTCCGGCAAGTGCCTGGACGTCTCCGGCAACAACTCGGCGGACAGCACCGTCGTGCACCTCTGGACCTGCCTGAACGCGGCCAACCAGAAGTGGACCCTGCCCTGACCGACTGAGCCGGGAGGAGCCGCCGTCACCGGCCAGTGAGCCCACGGCCGACCTGGCGGCGGCCTCTCCCGAGGCAGTGCCCCGGTGAGCGTTGTACCTGTGAGTCATGGACATGACGCACAGGTACAACGCTCACACCAGTTACGCCCCGCCCGGCGTGCACCGCCAAAGGCCGGGCTCACAGGCCACTGCCGTACCTTGACCAGCATGGGGCGTATGGCGCAGTGGCGCCGGATGGTGCAGGCGCACGGGCACCGGCTGCTGCACGGGGCCGGGGCCGAGGAGCCCGATCGGTCGACCGGGCCGACACCCAGCCTGAATCGTCTCGACGCGCTGGTGGAGGGCTTCGCCGCGGGCCAGCCGGTGCGCTGGAGCCTGGCCGGGTACCCTCGGCCGCTGCCCGGGCCGGTCGACGTCGTGGCGTACCGGATCATCGAGGAGGCGCTGACCAACGCCTGCCGGCACGCGCCGGGCGCGCCGGTCGCGGTCCGCCTGCGCTACGACACCACGGGCATCACCATCGAGGTACGCGACGAGGGCGCCGGTCCAGCGCCGTCGGGCGGCAGCGCTAACCACACCGGGCAGGGTCTGCTCGGGGTACGCAGACGCGCCGAACGGCTCGGCGGCACGTTCTCCGCCGGCCCGCGTGCCGGTGGCGGCTTCACCGTGCGGGTCGCGCTGCCCGCGCCGGAGGAGGTGGCCGAGTGATGATCGGCCTGCGGGGCTTTCGCGATGGGGTGCCACGGAAATAGGGTGGGGTCGGCGACCGTGCTGGTGGCCGGTGACCCGGTGGGAGGCGCAACCCGCCGGGCCCAGGTGTGTTCCGCACCCACCGGTGACCGCCCGGCGTCGCGTACGTCCGGTCACCCTCGCCCCGGTCCGCACCTGGAATCCCCCATGACAACAGGGGAGAAGAACAATGGCGCGACCCATCACGCTCTTCACCGGCCAGTGGGCCGACCTTCCGTTCGAGGAGGTTTGCCGGCTCGCCTCCGAGTGGGGCTACGACGGTCTGGAGATCGCCTGCTGGGGCGACCACTTCGAGGTCGACAAGGCACTCGCCGACGACTCCTACGTCGAGCGCAAGCGGGAGACCCTCGCGAAGCACAACCTTCAGGTCTTCACGATCTCCAACCACCTGGTCGGTCAGGCGGTCTGTGACCACCCGATCGACGAGCGGCACCAGGACATCCTGCCCGGCCGCATCTGGGGCGACGGGGAGCCCGAGGGGGTCCGTCAGCGGGCCGCCGAGGAGATCAAGGACACCGCGCGGGCGGCCGCGAAGCTCGGGGTGAAGACGGTCGTCGGCTTCACCGGTTCGTCGATCTGGCACACCCTGGCGATGTTCCCGCCGGTGCCGCCGTCGATGATCGAGCGCGGCTACCAGGACTTCGCCGACCGGTGGAACCCGATCCTCGACGTGTTCGACGAGGTCGGGGTGCGGTTCGCGCACGAGGTGCACCCCAGCGAGATCGCGTACGACTACTGGACGACCAAGCGGACGCTGGAGGCGATCGGCAACCGGCCCGCGTTCGGGCTGAACTGGGACCCGTCGCACTTCGTGTGGCAGGAGCTGGACCCGGTGAACTTCATCTTCGACTTCGCCGACCGGATCTACCACGTGGACTGCAAGGACGCGAAGGTGCGCACCGGGGACGGCCGGCGTGGCCGGCTCGCCTCGCACCTGCCCTGGGCCGACCTGCGCCGCGGGTGGGACTTCGTCTCCACCGGGCACGGCGACGTGCCCTGGGAGGACTGCTTCCGCGCGTTGAACGCGATCGGCTACGACGGCCCGATCTCGGTCGAGTGGGAGGACGCCGGGATGGACCGGCTCGTCGGTGCCCCGGAGGCGCTGCAGTTCGTCCGCCGGCTCGCCTTCGACGCTCCGAGTGCCGCCTTCGACGCGGCGTTCAGCAGCAAGGACTGACCGCACCTCGGACAGACCACGGGCCGGTCGCCCTGCGGCGACCGGCCCGTCGAGGTGCGATGGGTCAGAGCGTGCTGGCGTTCGTGCCCGAGCCGGACGGCTTGGTGCGGGGGTTCGTGGACGACGGCGACCCGGAGGTCGTGCCGACCGTGCTGGTGCCCGCCTTGGCGCCCACCGTGGCGGGCGTGCCGGCGAACGCGTCGTCGGCGGCGGTCAGCTCCTGCTTGCCGGTGCTGCCGTTGCCGTTACCCAGCTTCTCGCCCAGCTTGGTCTGGCCGAGCTTGTCCTTGCCCTCGCTGTAGAGCTTGTTCGCCTGGGCCTGCGCGACCCCGGCCGCCTCCTGGACGGTCGGGTGGTCGAGCACCTTACGGCCCCGGACCACCAGCTCTTCGTACTTCTCCCGGCCGGCACGGGCGCCCAGGACGAATCCCGCAGCCAGCCCGCCAAGAAACATGATCTTTCCGCGCATGGCGGCTCCTTCCGTACCTGACGCGCCGTCGCCCCGGCGAGTTGCCCCGTCGGAAGGCGACCTGTTCGCGCCTGCGTCCTCTGTCCGCAGCTAACTACCCATCCTGCTCCCCGCTCAAGCATGTCTGGGCCGGGATGGCGATTTACCCCGTTTGTCGATGCGTCGTCGATCCTGACCTGCGCATCTTGATCAACGGGCGCTGGGGTGGAACCCACTGGACCGCCACCGGGGAAAGTCCTGTACTCTTGTCCCGTCGCACGGCGTCGGCGAGATCCGATCCCGGGCGGTGCACGATCCCCTGTAGCTCAATTGGCAGAGCAGCCGGCTGTTAACCGGCAGGTTATTGGTTCGAGTCCAATCGGGGGAGCTTCTCCACCCAACGCCCGTCGGCCTGATGCCGGCGGGCGTTCTCGTGCGCCCACGTCCCGCAGCGCGGCCACGCTCTCCCACCGACCCGCCGACCCGCCCGCCCGTGTTCGCGGGGGCCGGCGTTCGTGGCAGCAACTTCGGGGATGTTGCGGCCTCAGCGCGCGGTAAGCCAGCACTTTCCCCGATGTTGTGCGGATCTCGGGCCGGGTTTTCCGGTGCGGAGCGCCGCAGCGGGGGTCCTGGCCCAAGATCGTGCTCGTTCGTTGTTGTAGTGGTGTCGGTGCGTTGGTGAGGCCACTACTTCGTGGTTTGAGCACGATCTTGGGCGCGGCGCGGCGCGGCGCGGCGCGGCGCGGGGCGGCGCGGGGCGGCGCGGCGCGGGGCGGGGCGGGGAGGCGCGGGGCGAGGCGGGGCGGGGCGAGGCGCGCGGGGCGCGGGGCGCGAGGCGGAATGAGAGGTTTGGGCCGCCTGGGGCTCCCGTGCCCGGCAGGATGGTCGATGTCGACCCAGGCTTCCGCCGCGTCGATCGACGCGCCGATCCTTGGGGTGAGTACGCATGTCCGGACGAGGCGGCAGGGCCACACTGGTCGCGGTGGTGGTCGTGCTGGCCTGGCTGGTGATCGGCGGTGTCGCCGGCCCGTACGCCGGACGCCTCAGCGAGGTCGCCACCAACGACAACGCCGCCTTCCTGCCCACCGACGCCGAGGCGACCCGGGCCCAGGACCTCGCCGGTCAGTTCGTCGACCGGGAGACCATCCCGGCTCTGGTCGTCTACGAGCGGCCCTCCGGGATCACCGACGCGGACCGGCAGCGGGTGAGCGCGGACGCCGCCCGGTTCGCCCAGGTGCCCGGCGTGGTCACGCCGCTGCCACCGCCCATCCCCAGCGAGGACGGCCAGGCCCTCCAGGTCGTCGTACCCGTGGACGACGCCGCGGGTGAGGAGATCGGCACGGTCGTCGAACAGCTTCGCGACATCACCGGCGGGGACCGGGACGGCCTCACCGTGGACGTCTCCGGCCCGGCCGGCCTGCTCGCCGACCTGATCGAGGTGTTCTCCGCCATCGACGGGCCACTGCTGCTGGTCACCCTGGTCGTAGTGCTGATCATCCTGTTGGTCGTCTACCGCAGCCCGGTGCTCTGGATCTTCCCGCTGCTGGCCGCCGGGATGTCGTACGCCCTCGCCTCGGTCTTCGTCTACCTGCTCGCCGACGCCGACGTGCTCAAGCTCAACGGGCAGGCCCAGGGCATCCTCACCGTGCTGGTCTTCGGTGCCGGCACCGACTACGCGTTGCTGCTGATCGCCCGTTACCGCGAGGAGCTGCACCGCCACGACCGGCCCTGGGCCGCCATGCGTGCCGCCTGGAAGGGGGCCGCGCCGGCCATCATCGCCTCCGGCGGCACGGTCATCGTCAGCCTGCTCTGCCTGCTGCTGTCCAGCCTCAACTCCAACCGGGCGCTCGGCCCGGTCGCCGCCATCGGCATCGCCGCCACCCTGTTGGTGATGCTCACGTTCCTGCCCGCGCTGCTGGTGCTCGGCGGTCGGTGGGTGTTCTGGCCCCGACGGCCCCGCGAGGACCAGGCCGACCCGCGCATGGAACATGGCATCTGGAGTCGCATCGCCGGCTTCGTGGCCCGGCACGCCCGACCGATCTGGCTGAGCACCGCCGTCGTGCTGGCCCTCCTCACGCTCGGGCTCACCCAACTCGGCGCGACCACCCTCGGCCAGTCCGACCTGTTCACCCAACGCGTCGACTCGGTCGACGGCCAGGAGGTGATCTCCCGGCACTACCCGGCCGGCACGGGCAGCCCGGCCACCATCTTCACCACCGAACAGGCCGCCCGGCAGGTCGCCCAGGTGGCGCAGGGCGTACGTGGTGTCGCCGACGTCCGCCCACTTCCCGCCGGCCCGCAGACCGGCCCACCGGACCCGAACGCCGCACCGAAGGTCGTCGACGGGCGGGTGCAACTGGAGGCCACCCTCACCGACCCACCCGACAGTGACGGTGCCGAGCGGACCATCCGCGAGCTGCGCGTCGCCGTACACCAGGTGCCCGGCGCGGACGCCGTGGTCGGTGGCTTCACCGCGATCAACGTGGACACCTCGGACGCCGCGAAGCGCGACCAGAACGTCATCATCCCGGTGGTGCTGGTGGTCATCGCGGTGATCCTGGCCCTGCTGCTGCGGGCGCTGCTCGCCCCGGTGCTGCTGATCGCCACCGTCCTGCTCAGCTTCGCGGCGACCCTCGGCCTGTGCGCGCTGCTGTTCCGCCACGTCTTCGACTTCCCCGGCGTGGACTCGTCGTTTCCGCTGTTCGCGTTCGTGTTCCTGGTCGCCCTCGGCATCGACTACAACATCTTCCTGATGAGCCGGGTCCGCGAGGAGTCGGTCAGGCGGGGTACCCGCGCGGGTGTGCTCGCCGGCCTCGCCGTCACCGGCGGGGTGATCACCTCTGCCGGCATCGTGCTCGCCGCGACGTTCTCCGCCCTCGCCGTCCTGCCACTTGTGGTGCTGGTCGAGTTGGGTACGGCCGTCGCGATCGGGGTACTGATCGACACGATCATCGTCCGGTCGTTGCTGGTGCCCGCACTGGCGTACGACATCGGGCCGAAGGTCTGGTGGCCGGGCCGGTTGTCCCGGGCGAACGGTGAGCGGGAGGCGCGCGATGCTGGCTGAGACCGACGTGGTCGTCGTCGGCGGCGGCCTGGCCGGCCTCGCCGCCGCCCGCCGGCTGCACCGCGCCGGTGTGCCCTGGCGGCTGCTGGAGGCCGGCGGTCGGCTCGGCGGCCGGGTCGCCACCGACGTGGTCGACGGCTACCTCGTCGACCGGGGCTTCCAGGTGCTCAACACCGCCTACCCACGGCTCGGCACGCTGCTCGACACCGACCGCCTCAACCTCGGGTACTTCACCTCGGGCGTGCTGGTGCGCAAGGGCGACGACCTGTTGCGGCTGGTCAACCCGCTGCGCGAACCGACCGGCGGCCCGGGCACCGCGCTCGCCGGCGTCGGCTCCCTGCGCGACCGGCTGCGCTTCGCCGCGCTCGCCGCCGGCTGCGCCACCCTGCCAACGTCCCGGCTGCTCGCCGCACCGGAGACCAGTGCCGAGACGGCGCTACGCCGCGCGGGACTCTCCGACGCGATCATCGAGGAGCTGCTGCGACCCTTCCTGTCCGGCGTGTTCATCGACCGGGAGCTGGCCACCTCCAGCCACGTACTCGCGATGGTGTTGCGCTCCTTCGCCCGGGGCCGCATCGGCCTGCCCGCCGAGGGGATGGCCGCGCTGCCCCGGGCCATCGCCGGCCCGCTCCCCGCCGACCTGCTCGACCTGGACACCCCGGTCGCGGAGATCGCTCCCGGCCGGGTTCGCACCCAGGCCGGCGACATCCGCTGCCGGGCCGTCGTGGTCGCCGTCGACCCGCCCGCCGCGCCCGCGCTGGTGCCGGCCCTGACGACGGTACGAATGCACAGCTACACCACCTACTACCACAGCGCTCCCGAGCCGCCGCTCACCGAACCGATCCTGCTCGTCGACGGCGACCGGCGCGAGATCGTGGCGAACACGGTGGTGCTCAGCAACGCCGCACCGACCTACGCCCCGACCGGACGGCACCTGATCGCCACCTCCGTGGTCGGTCCGGCCGCCCCACCCGAGCCGACCATCCGGACCGAGTTGACCCGGCTGTACGGTCAGTCCACCGCCGACTGGACCCACCTCACCACAGTGGCCGTCCCGCAGGCGCTACCCGCCGCGCCGCCACCACAGGGCCGGCTGCGCAAACCCGTGTCGCTGGGGGAGGGGCTGTTCGTGGCCGGTGACCACCGGGACAGCCCGTCCATCCAGGGTGCCCTCGCCAGCGGCTGGCGTGCCGCGGGAGCGGTGCTGGAAGAGCTGCGCGCCGGCTGAACCCGGCTCTCGACGGGGGCCACGCAGCCCTTGTTGATCACCTATGATCCCCGCCATGCCCGCCCCTCTGCCAGCCCCCACCTTCGATGCTGGTGCTGCGTACCCCGAGGTCAACGACCTGCGTAAGGCCCTCGACGCCGCCGACTGGCCCGCCGTCCGCGCGCTGTTCGCCGACCGCGACCCCGCCCACCGGACGCTGCTGGTCGCTGCCGCCGGCGACCAGGAGGGGACCGAGCCGTTCCTGCGGCGGGTGTACGACGACGACCCCGCCGACGCCCTCGCCGGGACGCTGCTCGGCAACTGCCTCATCCGCACCGGCTGGCGGATCCGCAGCGCCGCCCGAGCCCAGCACGTCAGCCGGAACCAGTTCGAGCAGTTCCACGACCACCTGCGACGAGCTGAGCAGGTGTTGATCGACGTCACCGCCCGGCACGAGGACGACGCGGCAGCCTGGACGCAGCGGATCACCCTCGCCCGGGGCCTGCAACTCGGCCAGAACGAGGCACGTCGCCGCTACGACCGGCTCGCCCGACACCATCCCCACCATCTGCCCGCGCAGGCCAGCCTGCTCCAGCAGCTCTGCCCGAAGTGGAGCGGCGACTGGGACCGGACCTTCGGCTTCGCCCGCGAGTGCGCCGAGGCCGCACCCGACGGAGCACCCAACGCCGCGCTCGTCGCCGAGGCGCACCTGGAACGCTGGCTGGACTTCGACACCGAGCGGGAGCGCACGGAGTACCTGCGCAGCACGCCCGTCGTGGACGAGATCGCGCAGTGCGGACAACGGTCGGTGCTGCACCCCGACCACGTCGACCGAGCGGACTGGGTCTGGGTCCGTTCGACGTTCGCGCTGATGTTCAGCCTGACCGGGCAGTGGTCTGCCGCCGCCAGCCAGTTCACCGTCCTCGGCAACCTGGGCAGCGAATACCCGTGGGCCTATGTGGACGGGGCTGAGGGCTTCACCAAGTTCCGCGCCGAGGCGTACGCGAAGGGTGGTCGTTCATGATCCAGCACCTGGACGTGGACGGGGTGCCCACGCTGCTCGCCCCCACCGGCGGGCCGATGCACGCCGGGCTGACCTTCCGGGTCGGCACCGCCGACGAGACGCTCGCCCGCTCCGGCATCACCCACCTCATCGAGCACCTCGCGCTCGCACCACTCGGCCTGGCCGACTACCACGTGAACGGCGCGACCGCCCCCGCGTTCACCACGTTCCACACCCAGGGCTCCGAGGCGGACATCGCGGCGTTCCTCACCGCCGTCTGCGGGCACCTCTCCGACCTGCCGGTCGGGCGGCTCGACGTCGAGAAGGAGATCCTGCGCACCGAGTGGAGCAGCCGGGGCTCCGCCGCCGTCGACGACATCCCGCTGTGGCGCTACGGCGCCCGCGACTTCGGCCTGAGCAGCTACCCGGAATGGGGCCTGGGCGCGCTCAGCGCCGACGACCTGCGGCAGTGGACGGCCCGCTGGTTCACCCGGGAGAACGCCGTGCTCTGGATCGCCGGGGACCGGGTGCCCGCGGGGCTACGGCTCGCCCTGCCCAGCGGGGTCCGGCAGCCGGTACCGGCGGCGTCGTCAGCGCTGCCACGCACCCCCGCGTACTTCGTCAGCGGCGCCCGCGCCGTGGTGCTCGACTCGGTGGTACGACGCAGCAGCGCCGCCAGCACCTTCGCCGGAGTGCTGGAGCGCGAGCTGTACCGGTCGTTGCGCCAGGACGCCGGCCTGTCCTACACCACCACCACCGGGTACGAGCCGCGCGGCGACGGGTACGCCACACTGCGGGCACTCGCCGACGCGCTGGCGGAGAAGCAGGACGCCGTGCTCGGCGGCTTCATCGACGTACTCGCGAAGATGCGGGTCGGCCGGATCGAACAGGCGGACCTCGACGCCACCATCGCCAAGCGGGAGGACTTCCTCGCCACCACCGAGGTGGACGCCGCGCGGCTACCCGGGTACGCCCTGAACCTGCTGACCGGGCAGCCGAACCTCACCCTCGACGAGTACCGGGCCGAGCTGAAGGCCGTCAGCATCACCGACCTGCACGACGTGGCCGGCGAGGTGATGGCCTCGGCGCTGCTGATGGTGCCCGGCGGCCACACCGCCGACTGGGCCGGCTTCACCGCCGCGCCCACCCACTCCGCCGACACCGTCGACGGCCCCACCTACCGGGCCCGGGAGGGCGCCGGTGGAGTCCGCCTCGGCGTCGACGGTGTCACCTACCTGCAGACGGACGGGCACCTGACCGTCCGCTACGCCGACTGCGCCGCCATGCTCGCGTGGCCCGACGGCGCGCGGCAACTCATCGGCGCGGACGCCATCGTGCTGCACATCGAGCCGACCATGCTCGGGTTGCCCCCGGGGACGATCCAGGCCATCGACGCCGGGGTGCCGGCCGACCGGCACGTCACCATGCCGGCCCGCACCCCCGACAAGATCCCGCAGCCCAGGCCCATCGAGCGCCAGCCCGAACCCGCCGGACGTTCCTGGTGGGAGGTCCCGGTGATGGTGCTCAGCGGGCTGGGCACCCTGCTCATGGGCGGCTTCTGCCTGCTGCTCACCATCGGCATGTTCGTCGCGGAGGAGAGCCCGGAGGACGCGTTGCTCTGGGGCGCCCTCGTGATCGGCTGGCTGCTCACTGTTATCCTCGCGTTGCCCATCGTGCTGCTGATGCGACGACGGCGATGATGAGGCGGGGCCGGATCACTGCTGGCCCGTGATCCACCGGGCGGGATAAGATCCGGCGCGGTGTGAGGGGCGGTAGCTCAGCCGGTTAGAGCAGGGGACTCATAATCCCTCGGTCGCGGGTTCGAGTCCCGCCCGCCCCACGCACTTCTCCGAACTGCGGCTCTTGGTCGTGCTGCGATCGTCGTACGAACCCGTTGGTTGAGGGTTCGAGTCTTCCGGGGCAGTCGTCGATGCTGCATGCATAATGAATGCATGGTTGCTCTTCAGATTCGGGATGTGCCAGAGGAAGTACGAGACGCCCTGGCGGCCCAGGCCAAGGCGCGCGGGCAGTCACTCCAGGCGTACCTGCTGGAGTTGGTGGAGACGCAGGCTCGACGGCTGCGCAACACGGCGGCCCTTGATCGCTTCGCCGGACGTTCGGACGGTGCTCGCTCCCTCCTGGGGGAGAGTGCCGCCGAGTTGAGCGACCAGCGAGAGCGGCGTGGACCGTGGGGAAGCGCCGCGTGATCGTCGTGGATGCGTCGGTTTTGGCCGATGCCCTGGTCGATGACGGGCCGGTTGGCGACGCGGCACGGGCGGAACTGGCCGGAGATCCGCACTGGGCCGCACCGAGCCATCTTCTGGTCGAGGTCATGTCGGTGATCAGAGGCAAGGTCCTCGGTGGGAAGCTCGGTCTTGCTCGGGCTCAGGAGGCGATCGACACCCTGCCTTCGTTGGTCATCGACGAGGTTGGCGTCGCGTTGCTACTTGACCGGATGTGGCAGTTGCGGGGCAATGTCACGGCCTACGACGCGGCGTACGTCGTGGCGGCAGAGGTGATGGCCTGTCCACTCGTGACCGGTGATGGCCGGCTTGCCAAGGCCAGCGGCGTCCGCTGCGAGATCCGACTGCTCGGGGTGTCCTGAGAGTGGCCGCCCGAGGATCATCGGCCTGACGCCCATACCTGGGCTGATGGCCGTTGATGTGGTCTCGCCTTTGACCTGCGGTTCTCGTTTCGCATGCTGGGTGCATGATTGGGACGACATCTCATCGAGCGACGCAGCCACACGACTCGACGGCTTGAGCTGCGCCTGCCCGACGAGGAGATCCGGCTTCTAGGACCGGATATCTGCTGAAGGGACACGCCCTCTGGCAAGCCGAGCGCCAGGCTGAGTCCGATGGGCCGTCCACGGGTCAGTAGCCCGTCCGGGCGGTGCCGCCCCGGTGAGCCATATACCTCTGCGGTATGAATATGACTCTCCGGTATACGCCGTATCAGCGAGACCCCAACCCGGGCACCTCCGGGTGGTCCTGGTCAGGGAGAGCCACGTACTCGCCAAACGGCTCGATGGAGCCGTCCCAGCCGTTCCAACCCTGTTGAGTGATCTGCCCAGCAGCGTAGGTGTAGGACCAGCGAGCGCCGTCTTCGCCTTCGATGTCGACGACCCCGGAGCGAACGAACGGGGCGATCGCGACGTAGAACGCCGTGGCCCGGTCCGACCACTTGGGGTCTCCCTCGTCGTCGTGACCGAACTCGATCCAGTCCCCGTCGCGGGTGATCGATGCTCTGGCGACTTCCGCGATGTCGGTCAGCGTTTCACTCGACGAGGACGCGTCGGGCCGGTGCCAAGCATTGCGCTCGGTCAGGACGGCTTTGACAGCGGCGGCCGCAGCGACGTCGGCCGACTCCGGTAGGTGCAGACGGCCGGAAGGCGACACCGAATATCCCACGGCGAGACATCCTACGGCGGTCTATGCCCGCCGCTCGATCGCCGGTTGCCCGTCTTCCCCAGCGAAGCCGACCTGGGTCATGACGCTCAAAGTTGCGGCGTTCTCGTTGGCGATGGTCGCCTCCACCCGCTCGACCAGGGTGGCGAACGCTGTGGCGTCGTCCAGGTTGGTGTACACCCCGGTCCGGGTGAGGAAGTAGATCCTCTCGTGCCCCAAGGTCTGCTCTGTCGACCGGTAGTTCTTCCACTGCTCCCGATAGCGGAACACGCTCTCCAACGACACCGCCCCAGCGACGACCAGACTCACAACGGTGGTCACGGCCTGGGCGTAGGGGAAGTCGAGGTTGACGAGAACCGGGACCAGCGAGCCGCCGACGACGGCAGCAGTGCGGGTCCGGAGATGGGTCGTCTTCGCCTTCACCGCCTTCTTGTCGTACCAGGACTGGTACTGGGCGAGTCGGTCGGTGAGGTATCCACTCGCCGAGAGCCCGGGGTTTGATTCCTGCGCAAGGGTTTCTCTCGGCGTAGGCGCTTGGGCTCGGTCCGGCACGGTGACTAGTAGAGACCGGTGCGTCGATGACCGTCAAGGCGACCACGCGAGTGCGGCGGGGCACCGCCGACACGACGCGGCGAAGTCGCACGCCTGCCCTCTTGTGACGGCGTGGGGGCGGGACCTCAACGCCAAGACTGGTCGTCAGGTCTGACGGCGGTAGAGGCCGCGCGAAACCTCTTGCCGGGTCTACCCGATGGCGGCGGTTAGACGGGCCACGTCGCGTTACTCGACCAGGCGCGGGCGCTGCGCGAGGACGGCTGGTGGCAGCGCCTCGGCGGCAAGTACGCCCACCTACATCGGTACGAGACCGAGGCGGTGGAACTCAAGAACTTCGAGCCGATGCTCGTGC
This sequence comes from Micromonospora sp. B9E7, assembly GCF_039871815.1. Taxonomy (NCBI): domain Bacteria; kingdom Bacillati; phylum Actinomycetota; class Actinomycetes; order Micromonosporales; family Micromonosporaceae; genus Micromonospora; species Micromonospora sp. B9E7. The sequence continues at coordinate 383,222 of NZ_JBDPLX010000002.1, read as the reverse complement.
CCGGTCTGTTGCAGACCAAGAGCTACGCCCGTGCGAACACCTACCGCCCCTGAGGTAGACCGGCCCGAAGCCAGATTCGATCTGGCTTCGCTCGTCAGCCCAGGGCGGTGTGTTGCGGCGGGAGCCGCAGCTCGAATTCGATCGTCCGCACCGCCTTCTCGGGGCTGATGTCGAGCGGTTCGGGTCTTCCGGTCTTGTAGCCCTGCGCGAAGTCGACTCCACAGCTCTTCAGGAATTCCAGCGTCTCCTCGTCCTGGACGTATTCGGCGGCAACACGGATGCCGAGCGTGTGGCAGAGTTCCACCAGCTTCGAGACGACGGCCTGGTCGGCCGGCGACCGGCAGAGGTCGACGATGAACACCCCGTCGATCTTCACCAGGTCCACCGGCAGGTATTTCAGGTGAGCGAGGGCGCCGTATCCCGTACCGAAGTCGTCCAGGGCGAGGTGGCAGCCGATCTCTCTGATCCCCGTGGCGAAGGCGAGAGCTTCGTTCCGGTTCTCGATGAGGGCGGTTTCGGTGATCTCGAAGGTCAGGCATTCCGGCTTGACCCCGTGTCGGCGGATCGCATCGGTCACGTAGGTGAGCAGGCCCGGGTCGGCGAGGGACTTGCCGGAGATGTTGACCTGGTAGTGGGAGGTCTGGGCCCCGCGGCCGATCAGTTCGAGGGCGTGGTCGATGACCCACTTGTCCACGGTGAGGATCTCGCCGACGCGCTCGGCCATGTCGAGGAAGGCCCACGGTGCCACGGACTCGTCGGCATCGCTGCGAACTCGCAAGAGGATCTCGTGACGGGTGACCTCGTTGAGTCGGAGGTCGACGATGGGCTGGGCGTAGAGGGCGAACCTGTTGGTGGACACCGCCTGCCGTACCTGTGACCGGCATTTGTCTATCCGGTCCTTGGCCGTCGCGGGTTCGGCGAGGACGCGGGTCGGGACGCACCGGCGGCGCGCGTCGCGGGCCGCGTGTTCGCCGTCGATGAGCAGCTCGAACCCGGTTGCCGATACCCCGCTCTCGAAGATCACCAGGCCTGCCCACGTGTAGAGGCGCAAGGTCTTGTGCTCAACGCTGAACAGGTGGCGGCGAAACGTGTCGACGATCCGAGCCGCCAGGGTCGCGGGAGCCTCGGTGTGCCCTTCGGTCGGAGCGAGGAGTACGCCCCACAGGCCGGGTCCGACCAGACCGCAGGTCACCTCGTCGCCGACGATCGTCCGCAGGTGCCGTGCGACCTCGGCCGTCAGTTGGTCGTGGTTCTCGTCGGTGAGCGCGTCGGCTAGGCGGGTGGTGGGTTCGGTTGCCACGACGATGAGAGCTCCGCCGGTGGTACGGCGGGCTCGGTCGACCTCGTCGGTCAGGTAGCTGCGGGTCGGCAGTCCACTGACGATGTCCAGCGTGGCCAGGTCGGCACACAGCATTTCGGTGCGGGTGGCGAGCCGGCGACGTTCCTGCCGGGCGAGTTCGAGCGCGGTGGCGTCCGCGCCGGTGGCGATGATCCCCGACGGTGCGCCGTCGGTGGTGAGGATCTCGATGTGGCAGTGCACGTGGCGAACGGTGCCACCCGGCTGGATCACCCTGAAGGTGACCTCGCCGGGGCGACGGCGTTCCCATGCCGTCCGGACAACGTCGCGAACTCTCTCCACGTCCGCCTGGTGGACGAGGTGAGCAAGCCTGTCGGGCGTCAGGCGCAGCGTTCCCGGAGCATGCCCGAATATCATCGCCATCTCGTCCGACCAGGAGAGACGCCCGGAGCTGCCGGTCGTCCAGGTGATAGTGCCGAGCTTCGCGAGCTGCGCGGCACGCGCGACTCTGGTCGCCTCGTCGACAGGCGAGGTCAGCGGATCGACGAGGTCGGCGTCGACGATGATGTCGTATCCGTCGGCGACGGCCAGGTCGTACTGGCCCTGCGCGGCCCGCGCCACGCGGCGCGCTCGGGCGAGTTCCAGCGGACTGGGTTGGCTCGTCTCGGCCAACTCCAGGATGTCATCGAGATCCACGGCTGCCTCCCTGGCGCCGGCGGCCCTCCGAGTCCGTATAGCCGGCTTCCTCGGCCAGCTCACGTAGGCGTTTCCTGGCAGCGAGCTTGTAGGAGCGGACGCTGTTTTCGGCCAGGCCGAGGATGCGCGCGATCTCCTGGTTGGAGAACCCCTCGCGAGACATCTGGAACACTTCGGCCTGCCGCGACGGAAGGTGGTGCAACCAGGTTCTCAGCGTCTCCTGGGCTTCCCATACGTCGGCGATGTCCGTATGCGGTGCCGGCGGCAGGTCCTCCGGCGCTACCGCGGCTTCGCGCTGGCGTCGGTGCAGCTCCTTGCGGATCTTGTTTCGGGCCGTGATGATCACCCAGCCGATCGGCTCGGTGTAGGTCCGGATCTTGAACCACTGGACGCGCCCGTGCAGGTAGGCCTCGTTGAGAGCGTCCTGAACCACCTCACGGTCCCAGCACGCCGCCCGGAGAATCCGCTCCACCGTGTGGTAACTGCCCTCGGCGAAAGTGGCGAACTCCTGGTCGTGCTCGGCTTTGACACGCGCGGCCTCCGCTCTGCGCGCCGCTCCACCGTCGACCGGCTCCGGTGTCAGGGCGGCGGTGCCCTCCACCCCCGTCACGCGGCCTCCCTGATGTCGTCACGTCGCGCCGAGTCGCGGCTGCCCAGCTCCACCTCGCGATGCCCGTCCCGATCGCGCTCCACGATCCGCACGACGTCGTGGTCGGCCTCCGCCAGCCTGATCAGCCAGGTGGCCCGGGCGGCGGTTCGTGTCGACGCCTCACGCTCCTCGTGCAGGCGTGTTCGGTGCGCAACGTATGCGCGTACCAACCCTGCCGTCGTTCCGGCGATGGCCAGAGCCAAGGCCAACGCTCCGTGATCGGAGATGGTCGTGGCCAACGTTTCGTTCATCATTTCCCCTCGTCGCCCCGGTTAGCTAATTACTATCCGTGGCGAGGGGTGAATGTAGATGCCTCACCGTCCACAATATCGCGATTGATCAACGATCATGCTGGTGGCCTGCGCAAACTCCCCAAAGTCATGCTACCGGCACGTCGGGCGAGGGGGCTTGTTCTGTCCGTCGGGGTCCGCAGTCCGCTGATCTAATCACTTTCGGTGACAGTGTGAGCACGCAAGATGGGTGTTCGGGTGGGCCTTGGGTCGGGTCGGATTCAGAACTGAGAGCTACAGGTTCACCCAGTTGTCCAGGGCCGCGTTTCGCCCGAGTTCCCGGATCCCGAGTGGATCGGGCAGCACGCGGTAGGTCACGTGCAGGACCGTACTCGCCGCTCGCGACGATCCCGTCGCTGACGAAGTGGAACGTGGTGTCGCCCTCCATTGGCTGCGGCTCCCGGTCGTGGTGGGTGAGCACGAAGACCGGCACGTGCGGGGTCCAACGCCTCATCCTGCGGAGGCGACGACCAGCGCGATGCCGACGCCGAGGTCGACGACCGCGCAGAACTGCGCCCACGAGCGACTCACCACCAGGTCGGCGCGATAGTGGTACGCGTCCCAGAGGCCGTGTGCCAGGAAGCCGAGGCCGGCCACGGCGGTGCCCACCTGCGGTTGTGTCGTCGCGGTCAGCAGGGTGATCGCGCCGAAGGCCAGCATGCCAGCCGTCTGCACCGAGAGGGTCCGAGTGCGGGTGGATCGGTGCCGGGCTGCCGCCCACACCCACAACGGCACCAGCACCAGCGTCATGCCCACCGCGGGGTCGACCGGCACTGGGCCCAGGCGGGCCAGCAGGTGCAGGCCGGTCACCACGGCGCTCAGGATGGCGAAGGCCAGCCACACGGTCCGCGGCCTGCCGATCGCGTACGCCATGAGGTAGATACCCGCCATCGTGGCCACCGCCGGGCCGAACAACTCGGCGTGCTCGTTCACCAGTGTGATCACGGTGACCGCACCCGCGACGACGACGAGTGCCACCGCGACGGGCCATCGAACGACCGGTCGCGGCCAGCGCGTTGGGAACTGCCGGATCATGCCTCGATCCTGCCGGCGTCGCCGTGCGTGACAGCGCCCGGAGACCGACTCTGTCCGAATAGCGGGGACGCGTGGCCGACGCCCTGGGATCAAGCCGTGCGCGCTGCCACCTGCATCGTCCGGAAGCGGGAGGGCGGTACGCCGTACCGATCGACGAATGCCTGCCGCAGCGACTCGGCTGAGCCGAACCCGCATCGTCTTGCCACGGCAAGGAGTGTCAGGTCGGTGGAGGTCAGCAGGTGCGCAGCCGCTTCGGTGCGTGCCCGGCGCACGTAGCGCCCGGGGGTCTGCCCGAGATGTTCGGCGAACAGGCGCGACAGGTGGCGCTCACTGACCCCGGTCAGCCGCGCCAGCGCCGCCGTGCCCAGGTCGTCGGCGAGGTGGCTGACGATGTGGTCGCTGATTCCGCGGACCATGTCGTCGTCGCTGACCCGGCGAGCCAGGAAGATGCTCATCTGGGCCTGCCCGCCGGGCCGTTGCAGGTACGCCACCGTGCCCATCGCCACTCCTCGGGCCAGTGCCGGCCCGTGGTCCTCCTCGATGAAGGCGAGGGTCAGGTCCAGTGCGCTCGTCACGCCACCGGAGGTCGCGATGTTGCCGTCCCGGACGTAGATCGGCTCAGCGTCGACCCGCACGTCCGGAAACCGGGCCGCCAGTTGGTCGGCGTACATCCAGTGGGTTGTGGCCCTCCGGCCGCCGAGCAGACCGGCCTCGGCCAGCACCGTCGACCCGGTGCAGACCGACGCGACCCGCTCCGCCATGCCGGCCAGCCGTCGGACGTGGCCGACCAGGTGTGGGCTCGCCGCTGCCCGTTCGTGGCCGCGGCCACCGCTCACCAGCAATGTGTGCACCGGCCCGGTGAACCGTTCCAGGGCCACCTCACCTGCCAGTCGCAATCCGGAGTCACAGCTGATCTCGCGCTGCCCGGGAGTGGCCAGGACGATCTGGTACGGCGGCGTGGCGCCGATCCGGTTGGCGATGTCGAGACTGGACGTGACGCAGGCGATGTCGAGCAGTTCTGCCCCGTCGTATCCGACGACGAGGAAAACTCGTTCCCGCATTTGGACAGCCTAAGCTACCCCTGGGGGGTATCGCCAGCGCAGACGGCGCCGCACAGCTCGCCTCGCGTCCGGGCCGGTACGCCGATCGAGGACATCGCCTCCACGTAGCGCCGGTACGCCTGGGCGGCCTCGCCGTGCCGGCCCGCAGCCGTCAACGTCCGGACGAACTCGCCGTGCACACCCTCGTCGTAGGGCTCCAGTTCGAGAGCGCGGCCAAGGTGGCGGACGGTCTCGTCGACGCCGCGGGCCAGCGAGGCGAGCTTGCGTACGACGCGCAGGTAGACCCGACGTGCCTCCTCGCGGGTCGGACGGGACCAGTCGTCGTACGGCTCGTCCTCCAGGAAGTCGCCCCGATAACGCTGCTCGGCGAGGAGGAGCGTGGCGCGCGCGTCATCGGTCTCGCCGTGCTCTGCCAGCCGGAAGCCGTGTGCGGCTTCGGTGAGGAACTCCTCGACATCCAGCTCGACGTGATCGACGTCGAGCGCCAGACTGGGGTGCGCGGCGATGATGAAGTGGTCCGTCGTCGTACGGCGCTCCGGATCGAGGACGCCGCGGAGGGTGGACAGCGCCACGGACAGCCGGTGGCCGACCCGCTCCGGGTCCTGGGCGGGCCAGAGCATCTCGCCGAGCTGCTCCCGGGGCACCGCGCGACCGCGTCGGGCGGCGAGGATCCGGAGCAGGTCTCGTGCCTTGCGGGACTGCCAGGCGGTGGCCAGCACCTGCGAGCCGTCCACGAACACCTCGAAGCGTCCGAGGGTGCGGACGGTGACCTGTGCGACGCGGCACGTGCTCTGCCGGCTGAGCGTCGGCGGCGGTACGCCGGCACCGGTCAGCCGCTCGGCGGCGAGTTGGGCGTTGACCCGCTCCTGGGGATCCGCCCCGGGGAGCCGGCTGAGCAGCACCGCGAGTCGGTCCGCGGCCACGGCGGACCTGATGTCGCGCAGGGTCGCCGCTGCCTCCCGCCAGGCCTGGCGGGTGTCGTCGGCGTCGGTGGCGGCAGCCCCGCGAAGCTCCAGCGCCTCGGCGAGCGCCGCGCGGTCACGGTGCAGTCGGGCGGCGGTGGACGCCATCAGCGCCACCTCGGCGGCCCGCTCGTGGTCGCCCATCTCCAGCGCCACCCAGCCGAGCGCGAGTCGGGCGGTCGCCGAGTCCGGGCCGCGTTCCAGTTTTACGGCGCGTTGTGCCAGGGCGAACGCCGTGGCACCGTCCTCGGCGGCCAACACCCGGGCCAGTCCGGCGAGCGCCGGCACCTGAATCTGATGGTCGTCGACGGGTTCGCTGGCGCGCAGCGCCTCCTCGTACGCCGCGCGAGCCAGGTTGGTCCGGCCCCGCAGCGCGTGCACGTCGCCTATCCCCACCAGGGGGTACGCCACCTTGCGGGAGCCCATGCGCTGGAGGAGCGGCACGGCACGTTCGTAACACTCGGTGGCCTCGGCGAGCTGACCGAGGTGGAAGTAGGCCGCGCCCTCGTTGCAGAGCGCCAGCGCGAGCATCGCGGCGTGCCCGTTGGTCTGGGCCAACTCCACCGCGGGTCGCACCTCGGCCAGCGCTTCGAGGTACTGGCCCTCGCCGACCAGGGCGGACGCGCGGTTGGCGCGGATGCGGGTCACCTGGATGGTGTCGCGCGCCGCCTCGGCGGCCCGCAGCGCCTTCTCGTGATGCTCGTCGGCTGCCGGCCGATCACCGCGCAGCTTGGCGTCGAGGGCGAGCGCGGTGTGCGCGGCGGCGAGTGCCGCGTCGCCGCCGACGGCTGTCGCCGCCGCGAGGGCACGTTCGGCGTTGTGCCGGCACGCCTCGGCGTCCCCGGTCGTCCACTGCGCCGAGGCGGTCCAGGCGAGCAACCGGGCGTTGTCGGTGGACGGCTGGGGGTCGAGCACACCGCGCTGGAAGACCTCGAGCGCGGCCTGCGGTTCGCCGCGCAGGTAGTGCACGAGGCCGTACTGCCAGGCGAGCCCGGCCGGGAGGGCCGTCCGCCGGTCGTCCAAGGCGGCGTACACGGCGAGTGCGGCGTCGAAGTCGCCACCCATCTGTAGCGCTTCCCCGTAGAGCAGCCGCAGCCCGCAGGACCGGGCGTGCTCGGGTAGGGCCTGGTAGGCGTCGACGACGGCCTCGGCGCAGCCCGACGCGATCAGCTCCGCGCCGTGGTCGGCGAGGACCAGCGCCGCGGCCTCGGCGACACCGGATTTCTGGTACGACCGAAGGGCCGGGACGAGGTGCCCGTGCGCGGCGTACCAGGCTGCGGCTCGCGCGTGCAGGTGTTCCGTCGCCGCCGGACCCAAGGGCAGATGGCGGCGGGCGACGCTGGCGACGACCGGCACCATCCGGTACGCGTGCCCGCCCGCGCTCGCCGGGACGAGAATGCCGGTGCGGGCCAGTTGGTCGAGCCGATGAACCCCGTGCCGGTGCCCGAGGAAGCCGATCAGATCGGGGTGGATCGGGTCGAGGTGCGCCGCGTCCCGCAGCAGTCGGTGGACCTCGGGCGGCAGCTCCGCGAACACCTCCCGTACCAGATAGGACTCCAGGGGTGTCCCCGGCTCAGCCGGGTCGTCCCAGTCCGTGCCGGCGGCAGCGGCCACTCGGGCGGCCAAGGTGACCAGCGCCGGCCAGCCACCGGTCGCGGCGTGGATCCGGGTCGCGAGCGCCGGGTCGGTCAGGCCGTGGTCGGCGGCGAGTACGGATGCCACCTGGTCGGGCGACAGCCGGAGATCCGTCGGACCGTGCTCGGCGAGCAACCCCGACTGCCGCTGGGGCAGTGGTGGCGGGTGCCGGGTCACCAGGACGACCCTGAGCTGTGGGGGAAGCTGTTCCAGGGTGTCCAGCAGGGTCTGTAGCCGTCGGCGGGAGAGCCGTGGAACGTCGTCGAGGATGAGCCAGCTCGGTTCGTCGGCGGGCAGGTCGATCACGGATCGGGTACCGAGGGCGGTGATCCACTCCGGCCCGGTGGTCGCCAGAGCGGCCACGTCCGGGCCGTCGCACCACCGCACCGGGCGGTCGCCCAGCCAGCCTCGCACGGCGAAGGTCTTGCCGTACCCGGCTGCGGCCACCACGACGGTGCACCGCCGGCTCCACTCGCGATCCGTCTGGGCGTTCATCCGAGACCTTCCGGTCGAGGCTGGTCCATGTCTCATTGGGCGCTGTGCGGACGGCCACGCATACGGGAGCGTCGCCGTTACGACACCGAAACACGGCGTATTTGACGCCACCTTGACGACGCTCTGAACCTCGCCTCGAAGGATGACCCCGGGAACGCCGAGGCGCGAACCGTCCGGGTCCGCGTCTCGTAATCGATCGGGTGAGGAGTTGTGATGGCAAGAGTGCTGTCGGGACGCGCACTGCTCGCGGTGCTGGTCGTCCTGCCGACGCTGACCGCGTGGAACGCCACGCCGGTCAGCGCCGCCGGCGGGGCGGGCCCAGGGGTGTACGACGAGGAGCCCGTGGACCGCGACGTCGAGCTGGCGCGGCTGGGCTACCGCAACGGTGTGCGGGTGGTGTTCTCCCGCGACGAGCTGTCCGGCGACTGGGGCCTTCGTCAGGACGGCGAGATGGGCCGCAACGCACCCCTGACGTACGACGACAAGCAGAGCATGTTGCAGACCTACCTGACCATCACGCCCAGGTCCGTGCCGGTGCCCCGCGTGCTGCTGTCGGAACCGCCGGCCGGCACGCCAACCCCACCGGAGCTGGCCTACCGGACCATCGTGGCGTCCCCGGTCGTCGCCGACGATCTTGTGGCGCCGACGTCGAGCGGGATGTCCACAGCGGCGACGATGACCTGCTGGGACCTGTACTGGAACTCGTACAACTGGGCCGAGTTCCCCGGATACCCGAATCCGTCGTCGGTGTGGCACCCGGCGAGGACGTACTACTCGTCCGACTTCGGCGGGATGAAGATGTACTCCTACAGCTACCTCGCCAACTGTGGCGGGTACGCCCGACACCGGATCTACTACAAGTCGTTCGGTGACTACTACAAGCACCACGACTACGAGGTGGCGTCCTTCCACTGGCAGGCGGTCAAGAAGGGCTCGGTGCACCGCTACCGCAAGGTGCACTACGACGGCACGGCGGGGGACACCCGCAACGGCAAGTACACCGGCTGATCGACCAGCTCAGCCGTTGATCGTGTCCATTGCGCGACGAACAGATCGAGCGTGCCGGGCTGCGGAACTAGCCTGACCCGGTGACCTCGATGGCTGGCACGGGCGTACGGGTGCGGCTGCTCGGGCCGGTGGAGGTGGTCGTCGCCGACGGTCCGCAGGCGGTGAACGGCCTGCGTCGCAGGGCGGTGCTGGCGACGTTGGCGCTGCACGCGGGCCGGGTGGTGAGCGTCGACCGGCTGATCGACGTGGTCTGGGGTGACGACCTGCCGGCCACCGCGGCGAACACGTTGCAGCGCCACGTCTCCTACCTGCGCGGAGTGCTCGGCGAGCCTGGATCGATCGTGGTACGCCAGCCCGGTTACGTACTCGACACCGGGCCGGAGTCCACCGACGTCCAGGCCGCCGAGCGCCTCCTCGACCTGGCCCGACGGTCGACGGACCGCACCGAGCAGGTGGCACAGCTGACGGCTGCGGTGGCGCTCTGGCGTGGACCGCCGCTGGCCGACGTGGCCGGGTCACCCTGGCTCGAGGAGCAGGCCGAACACCTGGCACGCCTGCGGTTGGAGGCCGAGCGAGCGCTCGCCGAGGCCCGGCTCTCCGTCGGCGAACACGCTCGGCTCGTCCCCGGACTGGAACGGCTCGTCCGGGAGCATCCGTTCGACGAGCACCTGCACGCGCAGCTGATGCTCGCCCTGTACCGCGACGGCCGCCAGGGCGAAGCGGTCGCCACGTACCGGCGGCTGCGCGACACGCTCCGGGAGAACCTCGGCATCGACCCGAGTCTGCGGCTGCGGGATCTGGAGTGCGCCATTCTGCGCCAGGACACCGCGATCGCCGCACCCGCTCCGACAGCGGCGGCAGCCCAGGTGCCGGTGGCGGCGCAGCTGCCTCCTTCCGTGCCGACGTTCACCGGACGCGACGCGGAACTGGTCGCCCTCGACGCGCTCGTCGACCGGGGCGGCACCGTCGTGATCTCCGGAACCGCGGGCGTGGGCAAGACCGCGCTTGCCGTGCACTGGGCGCACCGCGCGGCCGAGCGCTTCCCCGACGGGCAGCTCTACGTGAACCTGCGCGGTTTCGACCCGGGGGCCACACCGACCGAGCCGGCTCGGGCGCTGCACGGCTTCCTGGAGGCGCTCGGCGTCGCGGCGGCCCGGATGCCGAGCGACCCGGACGCGATGGTGAGCCTGTACCGCACGACCGTCGCGGGCAGGCGCCTGCTTGTCGTGCTGGACAACGCGCGCGACGCGGAACAGGTCCGGCCGCTGCTGCCCGGCTCACCCGACTGCCTCGCGATCGTCACCAGCCGCGACCAGCTCGTCCCGCTGGTCGTCACCGAAAGCGCCCAACCGGTGCCCCTCGACCTGCTGAGCCCGGACGACGCCCGCGACCTGCTGGTCCGTCGACTCGGGGAGAGTCAGGTCACCGCCGAACCCGCTGCGGCGGACGACATCGCCGAGCGGTGCGCCCGGCTGCCCATCGCCCTGGCCATCGTCGCGGCCAGAGCCGCCACCAACCGGCACTTCTCGTTGGCCGCCGTCGCCGGCGAGCTGCGTGACCTGGACGCCGTCGCCGGCGAGCTGCGTGACCTGGACGCCGTCGCCGGCGAGCTGAGCGACCTGGACGCCTTCGACGGGGGAGACGAGGCCACCGACGTCCGGGCCGTGTTCTCCTGGTCGTGCCGGACGCTCAGCCCACCTGCGGCCCGGCTGTTCCGGCTGCTGAGCCTGCATCCCGGCCCGGACGTCTCTGCCCCGGCCGTGGCCAGCCTGGCCGGCGTCGCGCCACAGGCGAGTGGTCCGGTGCTCACCGAGCTGACCCGGGCGAACCTCTTCACCGAGCACACGTACGGGCGATACGCGTTCCACGATCTGCTGCGCGCGTACGCCGCCGGTCTCGCCGACGAGGCTGAGCCAGCGGCCGAACGTGATGCCGCCGTCCACCGGTTGCTCGACCACTGCCTGCACACCGCCCACGCCGCCGACCTCGTGCTGCACCCGCACTTCAGCGAGATCAGCCTCGCGCCGCCGCGGGCGGGCGTGACGCCGGAACGTCCCAGAAGCAAGGTGGCCGCCACGGCGTGGTTCACCGCCGAACTCCCCGTCCTGCTCGCCGCGGTACCGCTCGCGGCGCGGCGCGGGTTCGAGGGACACGCCTGGCGGCTCGCCTGGACCATGGCCGGCTTCCTGCACCGGCAGGGGTACTGGCAGGACTGGCTCGGCACGCAGCGGATCGCTCTCGCCGCCGCGTCCCACATCGGGGATCAGGCCGGGCAGGGCCACGCCCACCGCAGCCTCGGGCTCGCCTGCTCCCGGCTCCGCCGCCACACACCGCCCACCTCACGGTCGACGTGGCGGCTGGCACGTACCTGATCCGCACTGCTTCTGTGCAGCCCGACAAGAGGACGGCGCTGGTGCTGGTGCAACTGGTCGAGCAGACGCAGCCGGTCCGAGTGCGCGAACAGGTCCGAACAGGCCCGTGAGCAGCCTGGACAGGTGCGCGGCTGATCGGAACAGGCATCGACCGTAGCGAACTCCGAGCTGGCGTCAATACGCTGACGTCCAATCACCCAGGACGCCGGCGAACAAGATGGGTGATGAATTCGCCGACACGTGAGGGCCCCACGGATCGGTCAGCACTGTCGCCTCTTCAAACGGCGGCACCCACCTGTGAGAGGGAGACTTCATGCGAATCCGTCGTGTCATCTACGCAACGGCCCTCGGAGCCATCCTGGCGGTCACCTGGATGGCCGCGCCGGCTCAAGCCGGTTGGGGCCACGGCTGGTAGTCGACTTCGGGCGAATGCGGGCGGGCCGATCCCCAGCGGGACTCCGGCCCGCCCGACTGCTGCGCACCTGGACAACCAGGTGAAGGAGCACGTTCCGCATGCGCCGCCGCCACTGCGACAGCCTGGGGCTCGCGCACGTCCGGTCAGGACGCGCCCGTGCGGATCTCCGTTCGGTCGAGGACGACGCGGTGGCGGCGGACCGGGTACAGGACCGGGTGCGCGATGCTCCAGGCCCCGCCCGTGCAGACGAACTCCTTGTAGCGGGCCGCAAGCTTCCCGGTGAGGAGGGACGGCTTGGCCCGGTCGTCGGCGGTCACGTACTGGATGATGCCGTCGCGGCGGCCGAGGCTGATGCACTGGTTGAAGTAGCGCAGCGGGGCCTTGGGGAACTTCGCCCGACCGGTCAGGCGGGCGGCGATGGCGTCGGCGGCCTGCCAGGCCATTGGGATGCCGGAGGCGCAGGACATCCGCAGTGGCTTGCCGCCCGGTCCTGCGGCGATCGCGGCGTCGCCCACCGCGTACACCTCGGGGTGTGAGACCGACCGCATGCTGGGGTCGACGATGATCTGGCCGGTGTCCGCGACCGCCAGGGTCGTGGCGGCCGCGATGGGGTGGACGGCGAAGCCGGTCGTCCACACCGTCACCTGGGCCGGGATCTCCCGACCGTCGCGGGTGACCGCACCGGTCGCGTCGACCCGCGCGATGTCGGTGTGCTCGTGCACGGTGATGCCGAGCCGGTCGCAGACGCCGCGCAGGTGCCGCTGCGCCTTGTCGTTGAGCCAGTCGCCGAGACCGCCCCGGGCCGCGAGCGCGACGTCGAGGTCCGGCCGGGTCTCCGCGATCTCGGTGACCGCTTCGAGGCCGGTGAGGCCGCCGCCGACGACGAGCACGGTCCCGCCGGCCGGGAGGTGGGCGAGGCGGTCGCGCAACCGCAGCGCCGAGGGCCTGCCGGCGATGTCGTACGCGTGCTCGGCGACCCCGGGGACGCCGTGGTCGGCGGTAACGCTGCCGAGGGCGTAGACGAGCGTGTCGTACGCGATCTCGTCGGTGCCGTTCTCGTCGGCGAGCGCGACGGTCCTGCGATCGGCGTCGACGGCGGTGACCCGCGCCAGCCGAGGCTTGACGCCGGTGCCGGCGTACACCTTGCTCAGGGGGTGTGGTTTGAGGTCCTGCCCGGCGGCGAGTTGGTGCATGCGGACCCGCTCGACGAAGTCCGCGTCGGCGTTGACGACGGTGATCTCGGTGTCGTCGGGGTGCAACCGCTTGGCGAGGCGCCCGGCGGCGATGGCGCCTGCGTAGCCGGCTCCGAGGACGACGATGCGGTGCTTCATGGTGGGCACTCCTGTCTCGGTGGTGGTCGCTTCCTGAACCGGGCAGCGACGCGATTCCTGACAGGAGGTGGCTATGAGCTGGATCACCAGACGTGGAGGGTGGGCTCCTCGTGCTCGGAGGCGGCCCACTGCTGGCTGGCGCGGACGAGCTTGTCGGGGTTGACCTGGTTGTGGATGGCCGCGACACCGTCGGGCGTCACCTCCAGGGACATCACGCCGATGAGCCGGTCGTCGATCACGACCACCACCGCCGGAGCGCCGTTGGCGGTGGTGATGTGCACGGCGGGGCTGCCTCCGACCAGGTCCCGTTTGACGTCGGCGGGCTTGAACAGGCCCCGCAGGAACTTCGCCACCGCCAGCGCGCCGACGATCGGTGTGGTCCGGGCCGGGATCTTGCCTCCGCCGTCGCCGAGGCTCGTCGCGTTCTCGGTCAACAACTCCACCAGCCGCTGGATCTCGCCGTTGTTGGCCGCCGTGAGGAACTCCGCGACGATCTTCCGGGCGGTGGTCAGGTCGACCTCCGCGCGGGCCCGTTCGGCGGTGACGTGCTGCTTGGCACGCCGGTAGGTCTGCTGGCAGTTCGACTCGGTGATGCCGAGGATCTCGGCGATCTCACCGTGCGAGTAGCCGAAGGCCTCCCGCAGCACGTACACCGCGCGCTCGTTGGGCGACAACCGCTCCAGCAGGGTGAGCACCGCCATCGAGACCGATTCGCGCTGCTCGGCGGTGTCGAGCGGGCCGAGCATCCGGTCACCGGCGAGGACCGGTTCGGGCAGCCACGTGCCCACGTACGTCTCCCGCCTGGCCCGCGCCGAGGTCAGCTGGTTGAGACACACGTTGGTGAGGACCTTCGTCAGCCACGCCGCGGGCGTCTCCACGTGCTCCCGGTCGGTGCCCTGCCAGCGGAGGAAGGTGTCCTGGACGGCGTCCTCCGCGTCGCTGGCCGAGCCCAGCAGGCGATAGGCGATCGCCTCCAGGCGGGCCCTGGACTGCTCGAACACCTCGACCTCGTCCGGACTGAGCGGCATGACTAGACAGTATCCACGCGCGTCGCGCCGGACTGTCGCCGAGTGGACGTGGCGCAACGTGGCCAGGACGGGCTGATTGTGCCGTTACTCGATCTCTAGAACCTTTGTGCCACCCGTTCCCTACCGCACAGGAGTCGCGTTGCTCGTCCATTCGATACTGGCCGTGCTGACGGCCGCCACGATGGGCGCCCCGGTGCCCAGCACACCGGCCCCGGCTGCTGCGGCCGCCCCTGCCGCCGGGTCGCCCACGCGCACGGTCACGCTCATCACCGGCGACCGGGTCACCGTGACCGGCACGGCGGTGACCCGCGTGGAGGCCGCCGGCGGGGTACGCATCAGCACCTTCGACGGCGAGACGTACGCGTATCCGGACGCCGCGCTGCCGTTCGTCGCGTCTGGTCTGCTCGACGACGACCTGTTCAACGTGACCCGGCTGATCGCCGACGGGTACGACGACGCGCGCACCGACCGGCTTCCGCTGATCGTCGAGTACGCGGCCGGTGCCCGGGCGCTGCCGAAGAGCGCCGCCGAGGTCCGTCCGCTGCCGAGCATCGGCGGTGCGGCGATCACCGTGGCCCGCTCGCGGGAGTTCTGGTCGACGCTCGCCGCCCCGGGCACGTCGATGCGCGGCGGTGTCTCGCGGATCTGGCTGGACGGCAAGGTACGCGCCGCGCTGGCGGAGAGCACCGCGCAGATCGGTGCCCCGCAGGTGTGGGCCGGCGGCGACACCGGCGTGGGCGTGGACGTCGCAGTGCTCGACACCGGCGTCGACCGGGAACACCCGGATCTGGCCGGCCGGATCGAGGAGGCGGCAAGCTTCGTCCCCGGCGAGGACGTGACCGACCGGCACGGGCACGGCACCCATGTGGCGTCCACCCTCGCCGGTACCGGCGCGGCGTCGGGCGGTGCCGAACGGGGTGTGGCGCCGGGTGCCGACCTGCACATTGGCAAGGTGCTCAACGACCAGGGCGAGGGCCAGGATTCCTGGATCATCAGCGGCATGGAGTGGGCGGCCCGCACCGCCCGGGCCCGGGTGGTCAACATGAGCCTCGGCGGCCGTCCGACCGACGGAACCGACCCGCTCAGCGCCGCGGTCGACCGGCTCAGCGCCGAGACCGGGACGCTTTTCGTGATCGCCGCCGGCAACAGCGGGCCGGACGCCCAGGTCGTCGGCGCGCCCGGCGCGGCCGCGTCGGCGCTGACCGTGGGCGCGGTCGACGCGCAGGACCGGCTCGCGGTCTTCTCCAGCCGTGGTCCGCGCCACGGCGACAACGCGCCGAAGCCCGACCTGACCGGGCCGGGCGTCGACATCCTGGCGGCCAGGTCCCAGTACGCGGCCGAGGGCGAGGGCGCGTACCAGACGATGAGCGGCACCTCGATGGCCTCACCGCACGTCGCCGGGGCGGCCGCCCTGCTCGCCGCGGTGCACCCCGACTGGACCGGCGCTCGCCTCAAGGACGCGCTGATGAGCACCAGCAAGGGAACCCCACGGCATTCGCTGGAATGGGCCGGAAGCGGTCGCGTCGACGTGGACGCCGCCGTGCGCGCGACGGTGTTCGCGACCGGTACCACCTTCGCCGGACTGCGGTGGCCGTACTCGCCGGGGCAGCAGGTCGAGCAGACGATCACGTACACGAACACGGGCGAACGGGCGGTGACGCTCGACCTCGCGGTGGCCGGACCGGCCTTCACGCTGCCGCGACGGCAGATCACCGTGCCCGCGCGAGGAACCGCCACGGCACCGGTGATCTCGCCGCTCGACCCGATGCCGGACGGCACGTACGCGATCGGGTCGGTGACCGCCACCGGGCCGGACGGCATCTCCCTGCGCACCGTCGTGGGTCTCAACCGGGAGGCCAAGCACGCGAACCTCACCGTGACCGGCAAGGGCCCGGACGACAGGCCGCTCAGCGGCGTCCTGATCGTTAAGGACGTGCTGAACGACACCGCCCCGAAGGCGTACGAGGTGGACGCCGGCGGAACGCTGAAGGTTCGGTTGCCCGCGAGCACGTGGGCGATGTGGATGTACGCCGACGTGCCGGGCGCCGACGGACCGCACTCGTTGGGCCGCGCCGTGCTGGCCGCGCCCGAGGTGGTCCTCGACCGCGACCGCGACGTGCTCCTGGACGGTCGGAAGCTCACCCAGGCTCGCGCGGTGACCCCGACGCGGAGCAGCCTGGCGCAGTTGCGCGTCGACCTGTTCCGTTCCCACCCCGGCAGGTACCCGTTCGGCGACGACTACGTCGTGGGCCCGCAGTACGACAGCATCTGGGCGACACCGACCGGACGGAAGGTCACCCAGGGCGACTTCACCTTCGGCACCCGCTGGAGTTCCACGCAGCCGCCGTTGTCGCTCACCGTGGCCGGTGAACGCTTCGACGACCTGTTGCCGCAGTCCGGCTCGGCGAAACTTCCCGAGGGCGTCTACCGGCGGGGCGCGGTGCTCGTCCCGGCGGGTGGATCGTTCGCGGCGGCTCGCGGCAAGGTGGCGGTCGTCCGGTACGTCGACGTTCCGACGGCGATCGCGCAGGCGGACGCCGCCCACCGGGCGGGCGCGACGATGCTCCTGATCGTCAACACCGGTTCGGGCCGGTTGGACGCCTGGTGGGAGGTGGGCGACCCGAGCACTCCGCTGCCGGTCGCCGCCATCGCCCGCGACCCGGGGGAGCGCCTGCTGTCGCGGTTGGGTCGGTCGCCGGTCACCCTGGAGTCGCACCCGGAGCCGCGCTACGTCTACGACCTCAACCGGTGGCACACCGGCGCGATCCCCGCCGACCTCACCTGGCGACCGAAGGAACGCGATCTGGCCCGGGTGGAGCAGGACTTCCGCAGTCGCAGCGCGGGCACGGGTTACCTGACCCGCGGCGACGCCCACCCCCACCGGCCCGGCTCGGCTCTCCTCGGCCCGGTCCTGCCCATCCCGGCGCAGGGCCGGCGCACCGACTGGGTGTCCAGCGGCGCGTGGCGTGAGCAGGCCGGTGTGCCGGAGATGACCATCATGTCGGAGTCACAGGCATACCCGATCGGCCGTACCACGACCACCTCCTGGTTCGCGCCGGTCGGTCGGCCACGGCTCTTCGACGACGGCCCGTTCCCGGCCCCGGCGCGGATCGGTGAACTCGTCGGCGTCTTCGGCCTCCCCGCCTTCGGCGACGGCGACCCGCACCACCAGGGCATGCTGACCCAGGGGGTCGCCCAGACGACCGCGCTCTACGAGGGCGACACCGAACTGGGGAAGGCCGACGGGGACTCCCTGGTCGCCGAGGTCGGTACGGCGGCAAAGTCGCTGCGCCTGGTCACGCACACCTCCCACGACGGCAGCGTGACGCCGTACAGCACCCGCACGGACACCGAGTGGTCCTTCCGCTCGCCGGCACCGAACCTGGAGCACGTGGAACAGACCCCGCTCGACCTGGTGCAACTCGACTACCAGGTGACGACCAGCCTGTCCGGGGTGGCGTCGCGGCATGCCCGCCTCGCGGTCACCGCGACCCGGATCGACGGCAGGCCACTCGGCGCGGCAACCAGGGTCGAAGTGTCCTACGACGACGGTCGTACGTGGCGCGAACTCGGCCGCGCCGGCACCCTCGACGCCCCGAAGTCGGCCCGGTTCGTCAGCGTCCGGGCGACCGCCTCCGATGCGGCGAAGCACGGCACCGTCACCCAGACGGTGATCCGCGCGTTCGGCGTGCGCTGAGATGATCCCGGCCCGGCCCACGCCCACGCCCACGGGCCGGGCCGGGCCGGGATCAACCAATCCCACCGCTCGCGCCATGATCAAGTGATGACAAGTAGCTTTGAGCGCCGTTCCTGACCTACTTCTCATCACTTGATCAAGGGCGGTTGGTCGTACCCTAGCTGGGTGACGTCCGATTCGTTGCGCCGACGCCACCGGCCGTGAGCGGTGGTCGGTATTCCTCGACCTGGACGACATCCTCGACTAGATCGCCGACGACGCGGACCGCCGACTCGCCTTTCAGTCAACCCACCCGGTCCGCGGGTGACCCCGGTCAGCGGCTGCCGGCCGTTCGGCGCGGCGTGGGCGTGGTAGGCGTTTCGTCGTACGGCGTCGACGAACGACGGAACGTGGCCGCCACCGCGGCGGTCAGGCAGATCGCCGCGGCGGCGATGAGCGGTGGGCGGGCGCCGAGGTGCACGGCTGCGGAGCCCAGGGGGATCGCGGCGACGAGAGGCCCGAACATCGCGGTGTTCGCCGTCGCGGAGACCCGGCCCAGCAGCGCCGGCGGCGTGTGCATCTGTACGGCGGTCACCGCCGCGACCAGGGTCCAGGGCAGGCCGACGCCGGCCACCACCGCTCCGACGACCGTGGCCGGCCACCATGGCAGGCAGCGGGCCAGACAACCGACCGCGAACAGCACCGTCCCGGCGACACCGACGGCGACGGGACCCCTGGCCGCGATGAGCCGGCCGACGATCAGGCCACCGAGGATGGAACCGCCGCCCTGCGCACTGGCCAACACCCCCAGGAATGTCGTCGGTAGCCGCAGTTCCGTGACGACCATCGCGTAGATCGCCGCGGTCGTGAGGCCGGACATGGCGATCGAGACGGCGGCGAGCATGACCGGCAGTCGCGTCGCCCGCTGTCCGAACAGGACCACCAGTCCGGTACGCAGACCGTCACTGTGCCGCGCGGGCTGGTCGGGGGGTGTCCGGTGCAGGCGGAGTGCCGCGTACAGGATGGCGACCAGGACCGGCGTGGCCGCGCTGAGGACGACGGCCGCGTGGCCGCCGCGCCACGCATAGAGGCCGGCCCCGGCCAGGGGAGCGACGAGCTTCATGCCCTCCTGCGCGCTGGAACGCCACCCGTTGACGTCGCCGAGTTCCGTCGGTGACAGCGCGGAGGGCAGCAGCGCCGTCTCGCCCGCGTCGATCAGCACGTAGCTGATGCCGTAGGCGCACGAGACGGTGAATATGAGCCAGGTCTGCCCCGGCCCGCGCACCGCGAGGAGTGCCAACAGGGCGGCGGCCAACATGAGGTTGACGGCGATGACCAGAGGCCGCCGGGGCGCCCGGTCGAGCAGGCCGCCCAGCCACGGGCCGGCGAGGACCGGGGCGTACACGCAGAGCCCGGCGAGGGCCGCGAGGCTGGTGGAGTCGGTGAGGTCGAGGATCCAGATGCCGGCGACCAGGGACATGGCGCTGCTGCCGAAGCCGGACAGCAGGGAGATCCACACGAACAGGCCCGCGTTGCGACGCATGAGCACTCCGAGTTGAGTCGAGGTGACTCACATCCTCAAGCTTGAGTTGAGAGCAGGCAATGCTGGTGGGCTACGTCAACGTTCCGTTGACAGAATGGCGTCGATCTTCGTCGCGGCGGTCCGAGCGGGCGCGGGCAGTCGCTCAGCCGCTTCGGCGAGATCGGTGGCGAGGTGCAGCGCCAGCGCGTACAGCGAGCCCGGGGCGGCATCCAGGGCGGCGTCCACCGTGCTCCGCACGAGTGCCGCTCGACGGAATCGGCTGTCCCACCGCTGATCGGCGCCGATCCACCGGCCAAGGTCGGCCACCGCTGCCCGCAGCGCCGCGATCTGCGGAGGCAGCCGGAGGTCGAGCTGCTGCCGCCGCGACCAGCGAGCCGCCACCAGCCGCTGTCGACGCTGCTCGGCAGCCTGCCGGCTGCCGAGGCCGAGTGCCGTCGCGACCTGGGCCCACGTCGCACCCTCGTGGCGCGCCCGATCGATGAGGCCCAACTCCTGCTCGTCCAGGCGAGCGCGGGTAGCGCGGACCTCCGCCAGCCGAGCCAGCTCCGACATCATCTGTCAACGCTACATTGACACCGTCGGCTCGTTGACGGGCGCGCGTCGCATGAACACGTCCACCGGGTCCTCGGTTTCGAGGGTGAAACCGTGTCGCTCGTACAGTCGTCGGGCCGGGCTGCCCTGGAGCACGTTCAGCCGGACCGAGGTGCCGTCGCGGTCGCAACGGCCCAGCAACTCGCGCAGCACGGCCGTGCCGATGCCACTGCCCTGTAGGTGCGGGGCCAGGTAGAAATGCTCCAGCCAGTGGGCGTCCACGTCGGGCCGCAGCGCCACGCAGCCGGCGAACGCGCCGTCCACCTCGACAACCCAGGTGTACGCCGGTGCGAAGCCGTCCCGCAGGCGCTGCCGGACCCGCTGCTCGTCGTACCGCCCGAGCCGCTCCAGATCAGCTCGCAGCACCACCGCCCGTAACTCGGCCACGGCCTCGACGTCCGCCGTCGACGCCGGCCTGATCTCCCAGTCCGCCATGATCACCAAGCTATCCGGCGGTGTGCCGTTGCCCCAGCCCCGCGACGAGGAGGCCGACCAGGCGGCGCGCGTCGTAGCGGGGTTCGCCGGCGCCGATGCAGAGATTTCCGACCCCGCGCAGCAACTCGAAGGCGGTCACGTCGGGCCGGATCTCGCCCGCCGCGACGGCGGCGTCGAGCAGTTGGGCGCACACGGGGACGAGGCGGTCCAGGAAGTAGGCGTGCAGGTTCTCGAAGGCCGCGTTGTCGGACTGTAGTGCCTCGGCGAGGCCGTGCTTGGTGACCAGGAAGTCCACGAAGAGGTCGATCCATCGCGCGAGGGCGGCGTGCGGCGTGCTGCTCTCGGCCAGCAGCGCCGGGCCAGCCTCCGCGCATGCCTCGACCTGGTGCCGGTAGACGGCGACGATGAGGTCGGCGCGGGTCGGGAAGTGGCGGTAGATCGTGCCCACACCGACGCCGGCCCTGGCGGCGATGTCCCGTACGGGCGCGTCCACCCCCGAGGCGACGAAGGCCGAGGCGGCGGCGTCCAGCAGCGTCGCCTCGTTGCGCCGGGCGTCGGCCCGCTTCCGTGGGGCTGGCCGCCCGCTGTCGATCTCGGCCACCGTGTTGCTACCTCCGTCACACCGTTTGGCAAACGGAACATTGTTCCGTATGTTGGTTAGCGGAACATGGTTCCACTTGGCCAGGATGCCAGAACGGCTGGTCCGCGGCCAAGCCACGATCCCGTGTCACGGAGGAAAACATGCAGTACCGCACCTTGGGTCGCACCGGCGTCCAGGTCAGCACGCTCGCGCTGGGCGCGATGAACTTCGGCAAACTGGGGCACACCACCCAGGACGAGGCGACGGCGATCGTCGACGCCGCCCTCGATGCCGGAATCAACCTGATCGACACCGCCGACATGTACAGCCAGGGCGAGTCGGAGCAGCTGGTCGGCAAGGCCATCGCCGGCCGCCGCGACGACATCGTGCTGGCCACGAAGGCCGGCATGCCGATGGGCGACGAGCGCAATCAGCGGGGCAGCTCGCGCCGCTGGTTGGTCACCGAGTTGGACAACAGCCTGCGCCGTCTCGGCGTCGACCACGTCGACCTCTACCAGGTCCACCGGTGGGACCCGAGCACCAGCGACGAGGAGACCCTGTCGGCGCTGACCGACCTGCAACGGGCCGGAAAGATCCGCTACTTCGGCGCCTCGACCTTCCCCGCGTACCGGCTCGTGCAGGCCGAGTGGGCCGCGCGGGAGCACCACCTGAGTCGGTACGTCACGGAGCAGCCCAGCTACTCGATTCTGCAACGCGGAATCGAGGCCCACGTCCTGCCCGTGACCGAGCAGTACGGGCTCGGCGTCCTCGCCTGGAGCCCGCTCGCCTCGGGCTGGCTGTCCGGCGCGATCCGGGCCGGCCGGGAGATCACCACCAGTCGCTCGGCGATCCTGCCCGCCCGTTTCGACCTCGGCGTCCCGGCCAACCAGGCCCGGCTCGCCGCCGTCGAGCAGCTGGCCACGGTTGCCGACCAGGCGGGGCTCACCCTGATCCAGCTCGCGCTCGGGTTCGTCACCGCGCACCCGGCAGTGACCAGCGCGATCATCGGCCCCCGCACGATCGAACACCTGCACTCGCAGCTCGCCGCCGCCGACACCGCGCTCTCCGCCGACGTGCTCGACGCGATCGACGCGATCGTGGCACCCGGCGTCGACCTCGCCGCGCACGAGAAGTTCGACACCCCGCCCGCCCTGCTCGACCCGGCCCGCCGACGTCGCTGAACCTTCGTTGCGGGAGTTGCTGGCACCCGGCTGCCGGTCGAGCCGGGCGGGTCGATCCGGCTCACCGCACGGGCCTGGGCCGTACGCGGCACGGCGCCCGAGTAGCCGTCACGACGAGCCGCACCGGGCGTTGTCGCAAACCGGACAAGACGGTAAAGCCCCTGGTAGAGCACCCTTGGGGCAGGTGGAGGTAGACGGGTGGCGGGCCACATCCCGATCCTCCGGCCCGGCGCGGACAACATCGTCCGCACCGGTGCCGCCCTCACCCAGCCCGGCCTCGATGCCGCGGCGGTCACGGCACAGCTGCCGTACCGGTCACGCGTACGAGAGGCCGCGGCTGTCACCGACACCACTGCGGGCGCCCGCAGTGGTGCCTCCGCCCACCGGGACAAGGACGTCAGCACCGCCGGCAGTCAGGCGACGCCGCCCACCGGCCGTGCCATCCGTCCCCGTGCCCCGCCGGCCTTTCGCACTGTGGACCCCGTCGGGGTCCGGCGTCGCTCGACCGCGCGCCGAGGCCCGGCGACCGAGCCAGAGAGGGCCCGACATGGCCGCTCCCACCGTTACCGCAGCCCTGAACGCATCCGTCTTCGCACCGGGTGACCAGATGCTGCTGACCGTCACCTACAAAGACGCCGACACCAAACCGCTGACCGTCACCATCGTGGTCACCGACGCGCAGGGCAACAGCAGCGCGCCGGTCAAGGTCACGGCGGTCATCGACCCGCTCACCGTGACCGTCACCGACAACTCCGGGCGTACCTGGACCCGGGTGTCCGACAACGGCTCGGTGGCCGTGTACCGGGCGGTGGCGTGATGCCCCGGGTCACCGTCCAGGTCCGCGACGCGGGCGGCAACACCGCGACGGCCACGGCCGACTACAGCCTGGGTCAACCTGTGCTCGGCGGCTACTACCTCTCCGGCGGCGCCGATCCGACCGCCGACATGGCCGGCGGCAACTTCCGGTCGCTCACCCAGTACCGCAGCTTCGCCGACGGCTACGTCTTCCCCGGCTACAACCGGCCCTGGCTGGTCAACCTGGGTAAGGCCGGGGTGCAGATGAACATGGTCCTGGAGTTGAAGCACTACGGCGCCCCGAACCAGGGGCCGCAGAGCTTCGCGGTGGACGGCGTCAGCTACACCGTCCCGGCGCCGTCGATGACCATCCAGCAGCGACCCGGCACGACCTGGCCGAAGGCGTACGGGTACGGCCAGGTGATCAACGGGCAGTGCGACGGGTTGTTCGCCCGCGCCCTGTCGCAGTACCGGACGCTCGGCTTTGGGGTGAACATCCAGCTCGCCTCGGAGTTGGACACCGACCACGAGTTCGGCACCACCGAGGACGGCAAGGCGTACACCTGGGCCGAGTCGGATGCCCGGGCGGTGCAGGCGATCAACTACATCATCACCTGGTTCAAGGCGCGGACGCTGCCTGCCGGGACGACCTTCTCGGTGGGGCTGGGCGGCTTCGACCGGGCCTGCTTCCAGCGCACCCACCCGGAGTCGCTGATGGCCCGCCTCGACTTCCTCCAGTGGAACGCGTACGGCACCAACGCCAGCCACACCGCGCTGGCCCGGTTCCGCCGGACCAAGGACTGGGCGGTGGCCGACCTCGGACCGGTGGCGCTGTCCCGGCCCGTGATCATCGCGGAGTGGGGGGTGCGGGTGGCCGAGATCCCCAACCAGGCGGCCTGGATCGCCACCGTGCCGGCGGCGATCGCCCAGCTCAACGCCGAGCGTGGGCCACGGATCGTGCGGACCAACTACTTCAACTCCGGGTGGGGCACCCTGACACCGAAGGCGACCGGGTTGGCCGCGCTGCGCGAGGCGTACGCCAAGCGGCCGTACGTCTGACCGGGTTCCGGCGGCTCCGGGGTGCCGGGGCCGCCGGGGCGATACCGGTCAGTCCGCACCGAGCCGTTCGGCGTAGGCGTCGCGCAGTTCGGGCCAGCCGAAGTCCTTGGCCTCCGCACCACGGATCGGGCCGACCGGGTCGCCGTCGAGCAGCCGGTCGGCCACGTCGAGGCAGATGTGCCAGCCGGCCGCGACCATCGGGAGTATGCCCCCGTCGGCGAGAGTGTGCCGCAGGGTGAGCCGGGTGCCGCTGCCCAGCGGGCTCAGCTCCCAGCGCAGCAGGTCGTCGCCCCAGGTGTACTCCAGCAGGTGCGGCGGCTCGGCCCGACGTACCGTCGCCGGGTCCTCCTGGGTGGTCTCGCCGTCGACGAGGGTGAGCACGGCGGTGCCGGTACTGCCGAGATCGCGGTCGGCGAGGAACGGCGCCCACTGCGCGAGCTGGGTCGGGTCGGCCAAGGCCGCCCAGACGGTGGCTGGCGGATGCCGCAGGTCGCGGACGAAGACCAGGGTCGCGCCGGCCTCGGCGCGTACGTCGGCGGGTGGGCTCGGGCGGAACGCGTCGCGGTCCATTCACTGCTCCTGACTGTCGAGGTGCCGTTCCAGGGCGTCCAGGTGTCGGGCCCAGAGCCGTCGGTACGGGTCCAGCCAACCGTCGACGTCCCGCAGTGGGCCGGGGTCGAGGCGGTAGATCCGCTGTCGGGCGGCCGTCCGGCAGGTGACGAAGCCGGCGTCGCGAAGCACCCGCAGGTGTTTGGAGACGGCCGGCTGGCTGACCCCGAGCCCGTCGACCAGCTCGCCGACGCTGCGTTCGGCGTCGCGGAGCTGATCGAGGATCCGGCGCCGGGTGGGCTCGGCGAGGACGGTGAAGGCGTCGGTGGACACCAACCTAATATGCCTCCTCGGTCATATGACTGTCAAAGCATACGACGACGATCGCCGTCCCGACGCGGCACCGCCGATCGGCTCCCTATGCTCGGATCATGGAACTTCGGATCTTCACCGAGCCCCAGCAGGGCGCCAGCTACGACCAGTTGCTCGCCGTCGCCCGCTGCGCCGAGGACGCTGGCTACGGCGCGTTCTTCCGGTCCGACCACTACCTCAGGATGGGCGAGGGGACCAGCGAGCCCGGCCCCACCGACGCGTGGACCACGCTGGCCGGGCTGGCCCGGGACACCAGCCGGATCCGGCTCGGCACGCTGATGACCGCCGCGACCTTCCGGCTGCCCGGCCCGCTGGCGATCACCGTGGCGCAGGTCGACCAGATGAGCGGCGGTCGGGTGGAGTTGGGCATCGGCACCGGCTGGTTCGCCGAGGAGCACACCGCGTACGGCATCCCGTTCCCGCCGTTGGCCGAACGGTTCGACCGGTTGGAGGAGCAGCTCGCCGTCATCACCGGGCTCTGGTCCACGCCGCCGGGGGAGCGGTTCGACCACGACGGCCGGTACTACCCGGTCCGTGACTCGCCCGCCCTGCCCAAGCCCGTGCAGCAGCCGCGTCCACCGATCCTGCTCGGCGGGACGGGCCCGAAGCGCACCCCTCGGCTGGCCGCCCGCTACGCGGACGAGTTCAACCTGCCGTTCGCCTCGGTGCCGGACACGGCGGCGCAGTTCGACCGGGTCCGCGCGGCCTGCGTCGAGATCGGCCGGGACCCGGCCGAGATGGTCTGGTCCAACGCCCTGGTGCTCTGCTGCGGGCGCGACCACGCCGAGGTGGCCCGCCGGGCCGCCGCCATCGGCCGTGAACCGGACGAGCTGCGGGCCAACGGTCTCGCCGGAACCCCCGCCGAGGTCCTGGACACCATCGGCCGGTACGCGGAGATCGGCAGCGAGCGGCTCTACCTCCAGGTGCTGGACCTCGGCGACCTGGAACACCTGGAGCTGGTCGCCAGCGAGGTGATGGCGAAGCTCTGAGTCGACCCCGCCTCCGATCAGGCGCGGTGGGCGCCCGTCCCGACCGCGTCCGGGTCGCCCAGCACGGTGTCCAGACGCCCGTCCCGATCACTGTCCACATAGGTGATGTCGGGGATCCCGTCGCCGTCCACGTCGATCTGGACGACGTCGGCCACACCGTCACCGTCGAGGTCGGTGACCACCTCCACCGAGCCGTCCAGGTGGCGGGTCACGATCGACTGCGCGCCGGGAGCGCGTGGCGGCGGCCCGGGCGCCGGCACCGGCGTCGGGGCCGGCGCGGGTGCCGGTGTGGGGCGGGGACCGGGCGTGGGCGCCGGGTGGCTCGGCAACCCGCCGGCCGGTGGCGCACTGGCCTGCTCGATGTCGATGCCGGTCGGGTCCAGCTCCTCCTCGGAGGGGAAGACGTCACCTCGTGCGGCCGGATCGCGGTAGCTGCTCATGGGCGTAGGGTTCCCCGACGACGACGAGAACAACCGTGCCCGATCGACCGGTGTCCCTGGTGCCCGGTCTGGCGGAAGATGTCGGGACCGACGCCACGGTCATGAACGGGGGTCCGAGCGTGGAACTGCGCCGGAATCGGGGGGCCCGTGCGCTCGCCCTGGTGTGCGTACTCGGTGGGGTGCTGCTGTTGGTCTATCCCAGCGACGGCCACCTGCTACGGACCATCATCGCGGTAGGGGTGATCGCGCTCGGCGCGTTGGCGCTGGTCAGCGCGCTACGGCCGTTCCGGTTCGGGATCCACGCGGACGGGCTCAGCATCCGGCGGCCCGGCCTGCGCCGGGAGATCCGGTGGGCCGAGGTCGCCACGCTGGTCCTCGACGAGCCGCCCCGCCGCGACGGTTACCCGACACCGCCGCGACTGTTGCTGGTGCCTGTGCAGGGTGTGCCGCGTGAGCTGGTGAACGCCCGTCACCCGCTCGACGGCCGCCCCGCCATCGAGCTGCTCGTCCTCGACCAGGTCCGCGAGCAGCCCGAGCAGGTGTCCGCCGCGCTCACCCGCCATGCCGGAGACCGTTTCGTCGACCTGGTCGCGCTGCGCCGCGCCGCCTTCGCCGCCCCGGACCTCCCGATCGGCCTGCGCGGCTACCAGATGGACCGGGTCGACCGGTTGATCCGACGCGGCCAGGACGCCCTGATGTCCGGCGACGCGTCGGCCCGGCAGGCGGCCCGGGGCGAGATCGAACGCGCCACCGCAGCCGGTCTGCCGAGAGCCCAGCGTGGTTACAACACGTACCAGACGGATACGGTTCTGGACGCCCTCGTCACCGCGTTGGCCGACCAGCAGTCCACCGATCGGGAGACCGCTACATGATCGAGCAGGGACCGAACACCGCGTCGACCACCGACGTGCCGCGCCGTAACTGGGCCGGCAACGTGCGGTACGCCGCCCGGGCGTTCCACCGGCCGACCTCCACCGACGAACTGCGCCGACTGGTCGCCGGCAGCACCCGGCTCCGCGCGGTGGGCAGCGGGCACTCCTTCAACCGCTTCGGCGACACCGACGGCGACCTGGTCAGCCTCGCCGGGCTGCCCACGGCCGTCGAGGTGGACCGCGAGCGCGGGCAGGTCACCGTGAGCGGCGCGATGCGCTACGGCGACCTCGCCCGACAGCTGCACACCCAGGGGTACGCGTTGGCGAACCTCGCCTCGTTGCCGCACATCTCGGTCGCCGGCGCGGTGGCCACCGCCACCCACGGCTCCGGTCAGACCCACGGCAACCTGGCCAGCGCGGCCGCCGGCCTGGAGTTGGTCACCGCCGACGGCGACCTGCTGCGAGTCGACCGCGACACCGACAGGTTCGCCGGCATGGTGGTCGGGCTCGGCGCGCTCGGCCTGGTCACCCGGGTCACCCTGGACGTGGTGCCGGCCTTCGAGCTGCGCCAGTACGTGCGGCTCGACCTCGGCCGGGAGGCGTTGGACGAGGCGCTCGGCTCGGCGTACAGCGTGAGCGTCTTCACCGACTGGCGTACGCCCCGACTGCGCGAGGTGTGGCGCAAGCAGGCAGCCGACCAACCGCCGCCCTCGGCGGACTGGCTCGGCACCACCGCCGCCGTCCAGCCGCGGCACCCGGTGCTCGGGATGTCGCCGGAGAACTGCACCCCGCAGCTCGGCGAGCCGGGCCCGTGGCACGAGCGGCTGCCGCACTTCAAGCTCGGCTTCACCCCGAGCAGCGGTGACGAGTTGCAGTCCGAGTACCACGTGCCGCGTACGGCGGCGGCCGACGCGCTCGCCGCCCTGGACGACGTGGCGCACCTGATCGCCCCGGTGCTGCTGGTGTGCGAGCTGCGTACGGTGGCGGCCGACGAGTTGTGGCTCAGCCCGAACCACCGGCGGGACAGCTTCGTCGTGCACTTCACCTGGATCGACGACACCGCCGCCGTACTGCCGGTGGTGGCCGCGGTGGAGGAGCGCCTGGCGCCGTTCGCGCCCCGCCCGCACTGGGGCAAGGTCTTCGTCACCGACCCGGCGGAGCTGGCCGCCCGCTACCCGCACTACGCCGACTTCAGCACCCTGCTGACCGACCTGGACCCGAAGGCCAAGTTCCACACCGACCAGCTGAACCGCTACTTCCCCCGCTGACCTCCCCCCGCGCCGGTTGATCATGAGGTTAGCGGCATCGATACCGGCGTGTCGCGCCCGCTAACCTCATGATCAGCGGGAGCTGGCGAGGGTGTTGCGTTGGACCGCGCGGGCGATGTCGCTGGGGGAGACGATCCCGGTCAGGCGGCCGTCGTCCCCTACCACCAGGGCGCGGCCGTCGGCGCACTCGCTGAGCCGGGGGAGCAGGTCGTTGAGCTGCTCACCGGGCTGGGCCAGCACCAACTGGTCGGCTCGGCAGGCCACCTCCGCGAGGGTGGTCGACGCCCGCCGGTCGGGCGGTACGCCGCGTACCCGGTCGACGGTGACCAGACCGGTCGGTCGGCCGTCCTCGGTCAGCGGCAACGCCGAATGCCGGTACGCGAACAGGTAGTGGTCGACGAAGTCCGCGACCGTCACCTCCGCCGAGACGGTCTGCGGCTGCGGCGTCATCACGTCGCCCACCCGTATCCCGCGCAGCGCGCTCCCGGTGCGGGCCTGCCGTTCCTCCGCCCCGGCCGCGCCGATCAGGAACCAGCCGATCAGGGCCAGCCAGAGCCCACCGAAGCCGACCCCGGACAGGAACTGCCACAACCCGAGGCCGATCAGCAGCACACCCAGCACCCAGCCGGCCCGGGCGGCGACCACTGACGCCCGGGTCCGGTCACCGGTGGCCTTCCAGACCGCGGCACGAAGCAACCGACCGCCGTCCAGGGGCGCGGCCGGCAGCACGTTGAAGACGGCCAGCAGCACGTTGATGCCGGCCAGCCACGCCACCGCCCCGAGCAGCAGCCCACCCTGCCCGGCCAGCGCGAGCAGCGCGGCCACGGCACCGAAGAACGCTCCGATCAGGAGGCTGACCAGCGGGCCCACGCCGGCGATCCGCAACTCCGCGCCCGGGTCACGCGGCTCGCCCCGCAACTCGGCGACGCCGCCGAACAGCCACAGCGTGATGCCGTCGACAGTCAGCCCGTTGCGCTTGGCCACCACCGCGTGCGACACCTCGTGGGCGAGCAGACCGACGAAGAAGACCACCGCCGCGGCCAGGCCGGCGAGGGTGTACGCCACGGGCGAGCGATCGGGGTACGAGCGGGGGAACTGGTTGGCGGCCAACCCCCACGCGATCAACGCGAAGATGACCAGCACGCTCCAGTTGACGCCGACCGGCACCCCCGCGACCCGGCCTAGCCGGAAACTGGCCCTCATCCCACCGGGATACCCCAGGCGGGCCCGCACATGCCAAACGCGGCTGAGCCGGACACGAGAACTGTCATCCTCCCTGCCTGAGTATGCAGCGGGTAGGCTCAGAGTATGACTCGCCGCATCACCATCAGCCTGCCCGACGACGTGGCCGCGTACGTGGAGCGCACGCAGGGCAACACGTCGGGCTTCATCACCGGGATCCTGCGCCGGAAGATGCGCGCCGACAGCCTTCGTGCCCGATGGGCGCAACTCGGCTACGTGGTGACCGACGAGGATATCGAGCGGACCCGTTCGCACCTCGCCGCACGAGCGCCGATCACCGACGAACAGCACGCCCGTAACGCCGAGTGGCTGCGCCAGTTCGACCAGGACGGGTCGGCTGCCGCGTGAACGGTCTTGTCCTGGACACGTCCGTCCTCCTCGCCTATGCCTCCGGCACGAGCATCGAGCCGGGGGCGATCCTGACCCTCGCCGAGGAGGACCCGGAGCAGGAGGTGTGGATTCCGGCACTTTGCCTGGGTCAGGCTCAGCTGGAGGTGGCTGGCACGCCAGCGGTACACCTGCTCGACCTGCTTCTCAGCGAGGAGCGGGACATCAAGGTCGCGGTGTACGACGCGCCGACCAGCCGGCGGGTGGCCCGGATCGCAGCACGGTTCGACGTGCCTCTGGACGTCGCCCACGCCGTGGCGACCGCCGTCCTGAACCGCTGCTACCTGGTCACCCGTGACCCCAAACGGGTCACCCCAGCCGCGCCGCCCGATCTGGAGATCCTCGACATCTCCCTGCGCTGGGGCTAAGCCCGGCCTGAACTCGTGTGTGCGACCCATGGCCGGACCATCCATCCTGGCGTCTGCCTCGTGTCGGCAGGGCAGGTTCAGTTGAGAAGTCGACCGATCGGGCGGAGATCTGTGAGCTATCGGAGTCAACCGCGCGGCCAGCAGCGGCGGCATGCAGCTTTGCCCCGCTCACGAGCGGATGCCGCGCTCACGCGCTCCACCTTGTTGATGGTGCGACCCTTCTTCTGTGCCTGGCGGACGCCCTGAAGGTAGCCAGGACATTCGTCATCTCGATGGAAGGTCCGACCGCCGGTGGTCACGATGCCGCACGTCCCACCCGGCGGCCAGCGATTTTCGAGCTGGATCTGCACAGCTTGGGCATCCTTCGCCCGTTTCCTGCGTCGCTCGCCGTCGCGTTGACCGCTGAGTCCCATGGTCTGATTGTTGCCATCGAAGTGAGCACCGTCGAGCCCTCGATCGGGGGCGGCATGCGCAACCTCCGCGCCAGGGGAGGCTGCGCATGCCCGTCGTCATGGACGGATATCGCCAGCCTTCGCGGCTTCGACGAAGGTCGACCAGGCGGTCGGGCCGAATGTCAACACCGGGCCGGTCCGGTCCTTGCTGTCGCGAAGCCCGACGACGCCGGGCAGGTTGTCGGCGACCTCGACGCACTCGCCGCCGCTGTTGCTTCGGCTCGACTTGCGCCAAGCGGCATTGGTCAGGTCAGGCACGGGAGAACTCCTCTGCGACTTCATGGATCAGGCTCTTGGAACGGGACTCGTTGAGGGCTCGGACGGTCATGTCGGCCCAGATCGTGTTGTAAACGGCTATCTCGTGCGGCTTGTCGAGATAGATCGCGCCGGTAGCCGCCTCCAAGTACGCCACCGGTGGCTCCACCTCCTTGTCACGGTTGTCTCGGGGGAACTCAAGGACCGAGAAGGCCCCGGCCGTCATCCCGGCATGCAGACCGGCAGAAAAAGTCAGCACGCGGACGATTACGTTCGGTAGTTCCATGGCCTTCAGGATCTGGTGAAGTTGCTCAGCCATGAGCGTGGCACTGCCAACCGGCCGGCGCAGCACGCCCTCGTTGATTATCACGCTGAGTTTCGGGGCTGAGAACCGAGTGAGCAGGGTCTGTCGTTCGACCCGAAGCTGGATGGCGCGCTGCTGCTCCTCCTTGTCGCTGGCGTCGATCGCGCTGGTCGGCAGCTTGAACACTTGCTCGGCGTAGGCGCGAGTCTGAAAAAGACCGGGGACCAGTTCAGCTTGGTACTGCCGAATGGTGGCTGCTGAGTCTTCGAGCCCGATGTAGAGCTGGAACCAGCGCGGTAGGCCGGAGCCGATGTAGTCGTGCCACCAGTTCTTGTTCTCCCGGGTGGCTGCCGTCATGGCGAGCAGCAGCTCGGAGTCCTCGGCGGACGCGCCGTAGAGGTCGAGCATCTGCCGTACATCAGCCTGTCGGAAGCGGACGTGTTCGGCGCCGTTCTCGATCCGGTGCATGGTCGCCCGTGCCCGGTCCAGGTGCTCGGCGGCCTGCTCCATCGTCAGCCCGGCTGCCTTGCGTAAACCCTCCAGCTTGCGCCCGATCTGCCGGCGCAGCATGGTCGAGCCGGTTACTGACTGTGACACGGCCTTACCTCCGTCGATTGCGATCCGTAGACAGTCGCTCGACCAATTGAAGCGGCCCAGTGTCTCATAAGCAATAGACACGCTACAGCCGGTGCATTCGCCAAGCCATGTTGCCTGTGAGGCGAATCGATTGCGATGTTGCAATTACGCCTCAGTGCTGTTTCACTGCCTCTGCGGCCACTGTGGAGTTCGTGCAGCTCAGTGGCCATGGATGCCCTGCTCTCGTACCGCTGATGAAAGCTGCGGTGGCAGGTGCCGGGGTGGGTCCGCCGGTGCGCGGCGGGCCGGCGGGCCCACCGTTCACAGGTCAATCTCCACGGTGAGAGGCAGGTCGTCATGCGCGTCTTCTTCCGGCATGCCCGGCGTCGGCAGCGGTCGGTCCACGGGCCGACCAGCTACCGCTCGGCGGCCTACCACCCGTTGCGGCCATGGCAGGTGCGCGAGAAGCAGTTTCGCCCGACCCCGCTCGGTCGACGCGGCGTCGAGCCCCGTGAGGTGCGGGAATTCCTCGATCAGGTCGCCGGTGATCTGGCGATCGTCTACGACGCGCTGGCCCAGAGCCGCCGGGAGACCGAGCGGGTCAAGGACGCGCTGCGCCAGTGGCAGTCGGCGCAGGCGCGCGCCCGCAACGAGCGGAGCCAGGGCTGATGAGCGAACGCTGGGTAATCCATCTACCCGTGGTCGCCGGTGACCTGCTGAGCGCACAGCGGCTCGCCCGCGTGGTCGCGCACTGGGCACACGTCCTGCCGCAGCTCGACCCTGTGGGCACCACCGTCTCGGCCGAGGACGACCAGAACGTACGCCACTGGGTCTTCTGCGACCGGACTCTGCCCGAGGGGCAGCGCTGCCTCCTGCGGGCCGACCACGACGGTGCCTGCTCGCGGCGGATGACGAGA
Organism: Micromonospora sp. B9E7; assembly: GCF_039871815.1. Classification (NCBI taxonomy): domain Bacteria; kingdom Bacillati; phylum Actinomycetota; class Actinomycetes; order Micromonosporales; family Micromonosporaceae; genus Micromonospora; species Micromonospora sp. B9E7. The sequence goes on along the minus strand of NZ_JBDPLX010000002.1, from coordinate 350,097 downwards.
CGGCGATGAGCGACTCGGCGATGGGCGTTCAGCGGCGGGGGGTTTCGCTGGCGATGGTCGCCTCGCGGGGTAGGGCTGCCGCGCGCAGCGCCCAGTCCAGCGCGTAGTCGGCGATCCCCTCCCAGCCGTCCTGCCCCACGGTGAAGTGTGTGCGGCCGGGAAACTCCTGGTACGCGGTGAGGGCCCGGGACTTCTGGTAGAGCCCGGCGTTGGCGCGGACCACCGACGCCGGCACGACGTGGTCGATGTCGCCGGCCATCAGCAGCAGCGGGGCACGGTTGTCGCGGCCGACGTCGACCCGGGCGGGTGAGCGGGGGTCGAGGTTGGCGAACGCGCCCTCGAAGAACACCCGGCCGGCGCCGGGGACGGCGTAGCGCTGCCAGGCCCGGTCGGAGTCCTCGCGGCTCATGGCGTTGCCGAACGTGTAGGCGAAGTCGTCCGGGGAGAACGGGACGGCCCTGCTCCGGTTGGCGGGGCTGCGCAGGATCGGGAAGCCGGAGCGCAGCTGACTCAGCGGCACCTTGAGCACACCCTTCACCGCTGCGGGATGCACCCCCACCACCGCCGCGCCGAGACCCCGGTCGGCGAGGACCTGCGCGAACAGACCGCCGAACGAGTGCCCCATGATGATCGGCGGTCGGGGCAGAGCCCGGATGATTCTGTCGTAGTGGGCGACGATCGTGGCCATGCTCTGCTCGGCGATCGGGCCGGGATCGTCACGCAACTGCTCCACGGACCGGTCCATCCCGGGCCAGGCGGGGGCGATGACGTGCATGCCGCGCGCGGTGTACCGCTCGACCCACCCCTCCCAGCTGCGCGGGGTCATCCAGAGCCCGTGGATCAGCACGACCGTGTCGACCTGGCCCTGCGGCGTGGCACCCATGGCGTCCTCCCGGTGTCGCGGCGTCCGGGCCGGCGGTTACCCGCTGCCGCGCCTGGAATGCCTGTACCGGCGTGTCCACTCCGGCGGGGCGGGCATGTGCGGGGGAGCGCGGCCCCTGACAAATGTCACGGCCGGGACGTGACGGCCGCTCCAGGCATCGGGGTACGCGCCGCCGGAGCATGACTGACATGACCAGTACGCATCCGGCTGTCGAGTTGGACGGCCTCACCAAGTCCTTCGGCGCGGTCACCGCTGTCGACGGGTTGAGCCTGCGGGTGCAGCCCGGCGAGGTGGTGGCCTTCCTCGGCCCGAACGGCGCGGGCAAGACCACCACCATCGACATGCTGCTCGGGCTGGCCCGCCCGGACGCGGGGACCGTCCGCATCCTCGGTGGCACCCCGGACGAGGCGGTGGCCCGGGGCCGGGTCGCCGCCGTCCTGCAGACCGGCGGGTTGCTCAAGGACCTCACCGTGGGCGAGACGGTCGAGATGACCGCCCACTTCTACCGACACACCCGCCCGGTGGCCGAGGTGCTGGAGCGGGCCGGCATCGCCGACATCGCCGGGCGGGTGGTGGGGCGCTGCTCCGGCGGCCAGCAGCAGCGACTGCGCTTCGCGTTGGCCCTGCTGCCCGACCCGGACCTGATGGTCCTCGACGAGCCGACCACCGGTATGGACGTCGAGGGCCGCCGGGACTTCTGGCAGGCACTGCGCCGGGACGCCCGGGCCGGACGTACCGTCATCTTCGCCACCCACTACCTGGACGAGGCGGACGCGTACGCCGACCGGATCGTGCTGGTCCGGCAGGGGCGCGTCGTCGCCGACGGCACCACCGCGGAGATCAAGAACCTGGCCGCCGGTCGCACCGTGCGAGCCACCCTGCCCGGCGCCGACCAGGCCGCGCTCGCCGCGCTGCCCGGGGTGGACACCGTGGAGGTACGCGGGGACAGCGTGCTGGTCCGCACCAGCGACTCGGACGCCATCGCCCGGCACCTGCTCACCCGGACCACCGCCCGGGACGTGGAGATCACCTCCCGCAACCTCGAGGACGCCTTCCTCACCCTGACCACCGCGCAGACCGGAGCCTGAGATGACCACCCTGTCGGCCACCCCGCCCCGCACCGACCAGCCGGACCGCCGGCTGCCCGCCCTGGGCGGGTTCTCCCCGGGCGTCCTGCGCATCGAGTTGCGCCGGGTGCTGCGTAACCGCCGGACCCTCGCCTTCACGCTGATCATGCCGGGCGTCTTCTTCCTCATCTTCGGCCTGCCGCAGGGCGGGCAGAACCTGGACAACGGGCGTCCGGTCACGGCGTACGTCATGATCAGCCTGGCCGTGTACGCGGCCATGGTGGCGACCACCAGCGCCGGCGGCGCGGTGGCCACCGAGCGGGCACTGGGCTGGAGCCGTCAGTTGCGGCTCACCCCACTGCGCCCGAGCGCGTACGTGGCCACCAAGCTGGCTACCGCGATGGCCCTCGGCCTGCTCGCGGTCGTCGTCGAGTTCCTGGTGGGCGCGGCGGCCGGCGTCCGGGTTCCGGCGTACGTCTGGCTGCTGTCCGGGCTCGCCGCCTGGATCGGCTCGCTGGTCTTCGCCGCGTTCGGCCTGTTCGTCGGCTACCTGGCGCCGGCCGAGAACGTCATGCAGTTCATCGGCCCGATCCTGGCCGTGCTGGCCATGTTCGGCGGGCTGTTCGTGCCGGTCGAGGTGCTGCCGGAGGTGCTCCAGCACGTCGCCACGTTCACCCCGGTGTACGGCGTGGGGGTGCTGGCCCGCGCTCCACTGACCGGCGACGGGGTGAGCATGGCGGCCGTGGCCAACCTCGTGGTCTGGGCGCTGGTCTTCGGCGTCGGTGCGGCTCGGTTGTTCCGCCGGGACACCGCGCGGGTCTGACCACCGTGACGGCTAGCGTGAACCCGATGGACCTCGCGACCGTGCAGCCCCGGCCGGTGAGCCGCCACTGGCGGTTCACCGGCTGGCTGCTGGCCGCCGTGTGGCTGTTCTTCCTCAACGTGCCACTCGCCACCGCGCTGCACCAGCCGGAGCTGTGGCGGCGGATCCTCGGAGTGACTGCGCTGGTCGCCTTCGGCGTCGGCTACGTGCTGCTGTTCCAGTGGGCGCGTGGGCTGCGCCAGTCCCTGCGGCCGATCCCGGCCGGTCGCGCGCGGGCCGGGCTGGTGCTGCTGCTGGTGGTGGGCCTGGCGAGCATCCCGGGGACCGGCGGGGACTGGCTGGCCACCCTGGTCTACGTGGCGGCGGCAGCGGTGTTCCTGCTGCCGTCGTGGGAGGCGTTGGCGACCGTGGTGGTCTGCGCCGTGACCCCCGCGTTGGCCTCCTGGCTGGTGGCGGGTTGGGAGGCGGAGAGCGGCATCGTCTTCGCGGTGCTGCTCGCCTCGTTCGCCATGTTCGGGGTTTCCCGGTTGGCCCAACGCAACAGCGAGCTGCGGGCCGCCCAGCAGGAGATCGCCCGGCTCGCGGTAGCCGAGGAACGGGCCCGCGCGGCGCGGGACCTGCACGACATCCTCGGGCACTCGCTGACCGTGGTGGCGATCAAGGCCGAGCTGGCCGGCCGGCTGATCGAGGTGGACACCGACCGGGCCGCCGTCGAGATCGCCGAGGTGGAAGCGCTGGCCCGGGCGGCGCTCGCCGACGTACGGCAGACGGCTGGGGCGTACCGCGAGGTCACCCTCGCCACGGAGTTGGCCGGCGCCCGCTCCGCGCTGGCCGCGGCGGGCATCGCGGCGGATCTGCCGGCCGAGGTGCCGGACCTGCCGCAGGAGTGGGACCGGTTGTTCGGTTGGGCGGTACGCGAAGGGGTGACGAACGTGGTCCGGCACAGCGGGGCGCGGTGCTGCACGGTCCGGGTGCACCCGGACCGGGTCGAGGTGAGTGACGACGGGCGTGGGCCGTCCACTCCCGACGCCAGCGGCTCCGGCCTCGTCGGCCTGCGGGAGCGGGCGGAGCGTTTGGACGCGGTGGTGACCGTCGGCCGCCGACCGGGCGGCGACGGTTTCCTGCTGCGGGTACACGCGCCGGGGGAGGCGCGGTGAGCGGCGAGTCTCCGCCGATCCGGTTGCTGCTCGCCGACGACCAGGCGCTGGTCCGGGGCGCGCTGGCCGCGCTGCTGTCGTTGGAGCCGGACCTGACCGTGGTGGCCGAGGTCGGCCGGGGCGACGAGGTGGTGCCCGAGGCGCTGCGCAGCGCCCCCGACGTGGCCCTGCTGGACGTGGAGATGCCCGGCCTGGACGGGATCGCGGCCACCACCGCGTTGCGGGCCGCGTTGCCGACCTGCCGGGTGCTGGTGGTGACGACCTTCGGCCGGCCCGGCTACCTGCGCCGGGCGATGGAGGCCGGCGCGAGCGGCTTCGTGGTCAAGGACACCCCGGCCCGACAGCTCGCCGACGCGGTCCGCCGTGTGCATGCCGGCCTGCGGGTCGTCGACCCGACGCTGGCGGCGGAGACCCTGGCCACCGGTGTGAGTCCGCTGACCGAGCGGGAGACCGAGGTGCTGCGTACGGCCCGTGGCGGTGGCACGGTCGCCGACCTGGCCGGGGCGCTGCACCTCTCCGAGGGGACGGTACGCAACCACCTCTCGGCGGCGATCGGCAAGACCGGCGCGCGTAACCGGGCCGACGCCATCCGGGTCGCCGAGCAGAACGGTTGGCTGCTCGGCGACTGAACGAGGGGCCCCCGGCGCTCAGGCGGTCGGCGGTGGGGTGGGCAACTGGTCGACCACCACCAGGCTGCTGCCGGGGCGGACCTCGGCGAGCAACTCCCGTTGACCGGAGCGGGTGAGCCGGATGCAGCCGTTGGTGGTGTTCTCGCCCAACTCGTCGTCGTTGTGCCAGGTGTGCACGCCGATGTGCGCGCCGCGCAGCCCGGCCGGCACCGACTCCGGGTCGTCGGGCACCGACCCGAGCGCGTAGATGTCCACCCCGCCGTAGACCGACTCCGGCGGTGGGGTGCGGCCCAGGATGAAGGTCCGCCCGAGCGGAGTGTCCTGCCCCGACTGGCCGAGGCTGACCTCCCAGGAGCGCACCGCCTTGCCGGCCCGGTACCAGGTGAGTCGGTGGACCTTGCGTTCCACCACGATCTGGTCGCGCAACGGCACGGTGTCGAACCCGCCGGGGGGCAGCCAGGCGAGCCGCCGATTGGCCGAGGGCAGCAGGACCGCCGTCCAGCCGGCGTGCCGGTCGGCGATCGGCATGGTCAGCTCCACGCCCCGGATCGTCGGCTCGAGGAAGGCTCGCGGGCGACCACCGGGCGCGTCGTACGCGGCGATCCGCTTCGTCGGGTGCGCGCCCTCGGTCAGCGGCGTGGTGTCCATGGTGGCCGGGTCGGCGGGGAACCCGCCGGGGGCGGGGTCGTAGTCGACCACCGGCAACCCCGCCGGGGCGGGCGCGGCCGGGGGAATCGACTCGTCCGCGTTCTGCTCGACACTGCTCGGCGTCGGGTCGGCTGCCGCGATGACCCGTTCGGGGGCCGTCGGGTTCGGAGTGAGGGCCTGGCCGACCAGCAACGCGGCCACCAGCAGCACGGGTACGGCGATGGCGGCGGTCACCCAGACGCCACGCCGGCGATACGGGGACATTCGGTCGAAAGGCACGAATCCACTGTATCGGACCTGAGCTGCTAGGAAGGGCCCCCTGTTATACAAAAAGTGATAACAAGGGGCCCTTCCTTGCAGGGGTCAGACTCGGGCGCCGATGTGGATGGCTACCGCGTCGTGTGCGGGCACGTTGGCGGCGAACCAGCCGTTCCCGTCCACCGTGATCACCGGCCCGGTGCACGTGCCGCCCGTGTAGGTGCCGTGGATGACATCGCAGTACCGGCCGGCGGGCAGCCCTGTGTAGTAGGAGCGGCCGTTGACCGCGGAGTCCTCGTCGTTGACGGTGAGGTAGCCCTTGCCGCTGCGGCTGAACGCGATGTGGTTGTTGCCGTTGTCGTACCAGTTGGCCATGCCAGCGCCCTCGGTGGCGTTGCGGAAGTCGACCATGTTGGCGATCACCGGCCAGCGGTGCTCGCACTCCCAGCCGGAGTAGCAGGTGGTGTCGAGCGTCTTGTTGTTGCCGTCCGAGGGCGGGCCGGCGTCCCGGCTGCTGAAGGTGTAGCTGGACATCACGGTCGGCGAGCCGTACGGCCAGGCCAGCATGAACGCGTTCGCCAGCGCGTAGATCCCCCGGTCGCGGTAGGTGAGCACCCCGCCGCTGTCGCGCTGGGTGTCGTGGTTGTCCACGAAGACCGAGGCCGGACCGCTGGGCAGGTGCCCCCAGCCCTCGCCGAAGTTGCGCAGGTACGCCAGCCGCTCCGAGCGGAACACCCGGGCCAGGTCCTTGCCGTAGCGGAACTCGTGCACGTCACCGTTGCCGGTGTACTCGGTCGGCTGGATCGGCTCGCCGGCGCCGTGGATGACCTCCTGCACGAGGTACGCCGAGCGGGACAGCTTGCCCTTGATCGCGGCGATGTCGGCGGCCGGCATGTGCTTGCTGGCGTCCAGGCGGAAGCCGTCCACGCCGAGGGAGAGCAGGTCGTTGAGGTACGTGGCGATCCTGGTCCGGACGTAGTCCGACTCGGTCTTCAGGTCCGAGAGGTTCACCAGTTCGCAGTTCTGCACCTCGTACCGGTCGTTGTAGTTGACGATGTCGTCGCCGCCGTTGCGGCCGCAGTGGTGGAAGTCCTGGGTCTGGTAGATGCCCGGGTAGTCGTAGTGCGAGTAGGACGATCCGGCCCAGCCGGTGCCCCCGTTGGCCTGGCCGGACATGTGGTTGATCACCGCGTCGACGAGCACCTTGACCCCGGCCGCGTGGCAGGTGTTCACCATGGACTGGAACTGGGCGCGAGTGCCCTTGCGGGACTCGATCCGGTAGCTGACCGGCTGGTACGCCAGCCACCACTGGTTGCCCCGTACATGTTCCTGTGGGGGCGAGACCTGGACGTAGCCGTAGCCCTTCGGGCCGAGGGTGCTCTGGCACTCGGCGGCCACCGAGGGCCAGTTCCACTCGAAGAGCTGGACGATGACCTTCCTGGTGCCGGGTGGGGCGGCGAGGGCCGGGCTCGCCGGCACGGTGGCGGGGACGAGCAGGCTGGCGATCAGGCCGAGGGCGAGGATCGCCGAGCCGCGTCGACGTCGATGCATCGGGACTCCTGACGGGAGCGGGGGTGGCGGAGGTGGTGCGGCGGGTCACCGTCGGGCTGCTCGAATCTTGCAACCCCTGCCGAAATTTGCCGAAAGATTACAAGCGTGTTGCAAGCACTGTCAACGCATGGATATTCATCGCTGCATTTCGGGTCTGGGAGAGGGCACAACGCATCGCGGCGCAACTCGGTTCGATCCCAGCCCAGAAATTTTTGGTGACCGGTGATCCGCGCGCCCCGTCAGTCCGTACTGGATGGGGGAGCAGGGGTCGGCCGGTGGTGCGCCGCCGCGAGACGATCGAGGAGCAGATGGCCCGGGCACAGCAGGACAAGAAGGCGGCCAAGGTCCGGACCAGCGCCAGCAGTCGGGGGGTGCGAACCCCCTCGCGGTCGGCGGCCGGCATGCTGATCGCGTCGGCGCTTGCCGCGCTCTGGGCGGCGATCATGCTGACCGGCGTCGGACAGAAGGCGTACGCGTACGGCTTCTTCTTCACCGAGTTCTTCGCCGGGGTGATCTCCCTGGTGGCGTTGAGCCTCACCGTGATGCTCGGTCTGCTCGCCACCGACCGGCTGGTGCTGCGCATCCCGCACCGCGTGCTGATGCAGTCGGCGCACCGTGCCACCGGCGTGCTGGGCGTGGCCGGGCTCGGATTCCACGTCCTCACCAAGATCGCCACGGGCCGGGCGGCGGCGACCGACGCGGTGGTGCCGTTCGTCGGCGGCCGAGGGCTCTACGTCGGACTCGGCACGGTGGCCGCCCTGCTCATGGTCAGCGTGATCTGGACCGGAATCATCCGGGCCCGGTTCGCCGACGTCGGCCCGAGGTGGCTGTGGCGCGCCCTGCACTCGACCGCGTACCTGGCCTGGCCCTTCGCCATCCTGCACGGGCTCAACGCCGGCCGGGCCGCAGCGCCCTGGGTGATGTTCAGCTACCTCGGTTGCCTCCTGCTGGTGGTGCTGGCCCTGCTGGTGCGGCTCTCGGTCACCATCGGTCGGCGCAGCCGCGAACAGCACCAGGCGGCGGTGCGCAACGCGGTGATGGCCGGTCGGGCCAACGACGCGAAGACCGCCCGGACGCTGTTGGGCGGGTTGGGTCGACGCAGCAGCTCCGCCGCGGAGAAGCGCCCCGCCTGGGCGGACACCACCACCGCCACGTGGGCCGCGCCGGCCGCGCGGCGGGACCCCGAACGCTTCACCGTCCCGGTGGTGCCCGAGCCGGGCTCCCTCGTGGAGCCGGCCCGGCCCAGCCGACGTCGACGCGAAGAGGAGCCGGCTGCCCGCCGCGACACCGAACGGTCGTCCCGCGGCCGGCGCGACGAGGCGGAGTCCACCACCCGCCGGTCGGCCCGCCGCAGCGTCGAGGAGACCGGCAGTCGCCGGCGCGACGAGGAGGAGGTGGAGCCGGTGGCCCGGCGGCGTGGCTCGCGTACCCGGGACGAGGAGGCTCCGACCCGCCGGCGACGCGCCGAGGAGCCGGCCGCCGAGCGGACCAGCCGCCGGTCCCGCCGCGAGGACGAGGAGAGCCGGTACTCGGCCCCGCCGCTGCCGACGGCCGAGCCCGAGGAGCCGTGGGACAGCCCGCGCCGGTGGCAGGCCGACGAGCCGATCTCCGCCGGCCCGGTCTCCGCCGAACCGATCTCCAGCAGCCCGATCTCGGCGACGCCGCGCAGCGGCAGCGGCCGGCACAGCGCGGAGGACGACCTGCCGGAGGAGCCGGACTACTGGCGCCCGCCGGCCCGGTACGTGCCGGACGAGGTGCCGCCCGTCGACGACACCCCGACCCTTGTCGACCTGGCCTCGCGGCGCGCCAAGCGGGCCGCCGGTGAGGGCCGCTCCGCCAAGCGCCGCAAGGCCAGCGCCGACGCGGTGGACGGGGCGTACTGGGCTGGGCTGCGGGGTGAGGCGAAGTGATGCGGACGGCTGTGCCACCGGTCGCCTGCGTGGGTGAGCCGCGGCTCACCGCCGGCTTCGCCGAGTACGGCCGGCTCGACCTGGCCGCGCACGAGGAGGTGCACGGACCGATCGGGCCGATGGAGCCGGCGCAGCTGCTCCGGCTCGCCGAGGGCATGCAGCTCAAGGGCAAGGGCGGGGCGGGTTTCCCGTTCGCTCGCAAGCTGCGCGCCGTGCTGGAGTCCTGCGAACGGCAGGACCTCGCCGCCGTCGTGGTGGTCAACGCCACCGAGGGCGAGCCGGCCAGTTGGAAGGACAAGGTGCTGCTGACCCGCGCACCGCACCTGATCCTGGACGGCGCGGCCCTGGCCGCGTACGCGTTGGACGCCGACGAGATCGTCATCGGGGTGGCCGACGACGGGGTCGGCCGGGACTCGCTGATGGAGGCCCTCGAAGAGCGCCGGATGCCGGTGTTGACGACGATCGTCACCGTGCCGCACCGGTTCATCTCCGGTGAGGGCGGCGCACTTGTCAACGGGATCAACGGCCTGCCGCACATCCCGCCCGGCACCAAGAAGCGCTCCAGCGACTCCGGGGTCAGCGGTCTGCCCACCCTGTTGTCCAACGCCGAGACGTACGCCCAGCTCGCGGTCGGCGCGAGACTCGGCCCGTACGAGTACGCGGCGCTCGGCACCGACGACGAGCCCGGCACCGTGCTGCTCACCGTCACCGGCGCGGCGGGTCGGCCGGCCGTCGTGGAGTGCACCGCGGGCATGCCGCTGCGCGACGTGCTCGACCTGTGCGAGGTCCCGGACGTGCAGGGCATCCTGATGGGCGGCTACCACGGCAAGTGGATCACCCCGGAGGCGGCGGAGAAGGCCGAGGTGTCCCGCAAGGGTCTGGCCGCGGTCGGCGGCACCCTCGGCGCGGGCATCATCGTCCCGGTCGGTGTCGACACCTGCCCCCTCGGTGAGGCCGCGCAGGTGGTGCGCTATCTCGCTGGGGAGTCCGCCGGCCAGTGCGGACCGTGCAAGATGGGCCTGCCGGACCTGGCCCGCGCGGTGGACCTGGCCGTGGCCGGCAGCCAACCGGCGGACGTGGTGCGGGCCGCCGCCGGCGAGGTGAAGGGCCGGGGCGCGTGCAGCCACCCGGACGGCACCGCCCGGTTCGCGCTCTCCGCGATCGAGGTCTTCGCCGACGACCTGCGGTTGCACAGCACCGGCGACGGCTGCGGCCGACGGGTCAAGGGCGTGATGGGGCTGCCGGGCGCGCCGGACGCGAACCCGCAGAAGCTCACCCTGGACTGGTCGCGCTGCGACGGGCACGGCCTCTGCGCGCATGTCGTACCGGATTTCATCCGGCTGGACGCGAACGGATACCCGGCCTTCCCGCCCACCCCCGTGCCGACCTGGCTGCGGGAGGGCGCGCTGAAGGCGGTCAAGGTGTGCCCGGAGCTGGCGCTGCGCCTCGCCAAGGCGGAGTAAGGAAGGGCCCCTTCTTAACGCCTCAGGTATAGGAAGGGTCCCTTCCTAACGAGAATGGAGATCGGGATGCGGATGGGCATGGCTGGGGCAGCAGTGGTCGGGCACCTGCGCCTCGCCGCCACCGCCGGGGCGCTCGTCGTGGTCCTGTTCGGCGCTGCGGCCTGCACCGGCACCGCGCCGGGCGGGCCCGCGGCCGGGCCGGCCCCGACCCTGACCGGTGCACCGACGGGCGCGGCGACCAGCGTGCCGCCCGCAGCGCCGCCCGCAGCCCCGGCCCAGGTCCCGGACGTCCTGCGCTTCACCGGGACCACCCTCACCGGTGCCGCGTTCGACGCGGCGCAGCTCGCCGGCAGGCCGGTGGTGCTGTGGTTCTGGGCGCCGTGGTGCGCCACCTGCGCCAGTCAGGCGTGGACGGTGGCCGAGATCGCGCCGAAGTACCGGGACACCGTGCCGATCGTCGGCGTCGCCGGACTGGGCGAACAGCGGGCCATGAAGGAGTTCGTCACCGAGTTCGACCTGACCGGGACGACCCAGGTCGACGACCGCAAGGGCACGCTCTGGAAGCGGTTCAAGGTGACCGAGCAGAGCATCTTCGTCATCATCGACCGGACCGGCAAGGTGGTCCACCAGGGATTCCTGGACGGTGAGGCGCTCAGCGCCCGCGTCGCCGCCCTGGCCGGGGCGTGACCGCCGCGCTGCTGCTCGCGCTGACCGCCGGCATGCTCGGCGCGGTCAACCCGTGCGGCTTCGCGTTGCTGCCCGCGTACCTCTCGCTGTTGGTCGCCGGGGCGTCGGACACCCGCGGCGCGGTCGGCCGCGCGCTCACCGCGGCGGCCGGGCTGACCCTGGGGTACGTGTTGGTCTTCGGCGCGTTCGGCCTGGCGCTCGCGCCGCTGGCCGGCTGGCTGCGGCCCCGACTGCCGTGGCTGACCGTGACGCTCGGCGTGCTGCTGGTGGTGGCCGGTTGTTGGCTGCTCGCCGGCAGGCGACTGCCCAGCCCCGGCTGGTCGGCCCGGGCGCCCCGGCTGACCCGGTCCTGGCCGTCGATGGCCCTGTTCGGCGCGGCGTACGCGTTGGCGTCGCTGGGCTGCGCCATCGCGCCGTTCCTGGCGATCGTGGTGACCAGCCTCCAGGCCGACTCGACCGGACGAGGGCTGGCACTGTTCGGTGCGTACGCGCTCGGGATGGGTCTGGTGGTCGCGGTCGCCGCGCTCGGGGTGGCGCTGGTGCGCGACGGCCTGGTGGCGCGGCTGCGTGTGGCCGGCGCGCTGGTGCCCCGCCTCAGCGGTCTGATGCTGCTGCTCGCCGGTGGCTACGTCGCCTGGTACGGCTGGTACGAGTTACGGCTGGCCGCCGGCCGCCGCGACGCCCTGCACGACCCGGTGATCCAGGCAGCGTCGAAACTGCAGCACACCCTGGCCGACACCCTCGACCGCATCGGCCCGGCGCTGTTGCTGGCCGTGCTGGCCACCCTGATCCTGACCGCAATCCTCGTCAAGCGCCTCCACCGCCCCCCGCCCAACCCCGTTGACCATGAAGTTGTCGCCGTGACGCCCCGAGGCGAGGGGCAATAACTTTAAGATCAACAGCCGGGGTGCGGGCGGGGAACGTCGGCCTGCTGGTGCTGCTCAAGGATGGCCGGGAAGAGCCGGCTGGTGGCCAGCGCCGAGCCGTTGAGCGTGTGCACGAAACGGGTCTGCCTGCCGCCCGGCTCGCGGTACCGGAACCCCCGCGGGCCGCAACCCTGAGGCAAGGGCGTTGGTCTTGACATCCGAAAACGATCGTCGGAGTCTGTCTGACAACGTTGTCACACCGAAGGACCACCATGCGCATATCCGAATTCGAACTGAGCAGGCGGCGGCTCCTCATCCTTGGCAGCGCCGTCGGCGCTGGACTCGCCATCGCCCGACCCGCCGCCGCCCAGGCCGCCCCAGCCGCCACGCCGTCACCGGCCGCAGCCACCGGCCCGGTTGCCGACACCTACCACGCGCTCCTGCTCGCCCACACGCGATGGTCGGAGCAGCAATGGGATCCGGCGATCAACGCGTACCGCCTCGCGGACTTCAGGTTCGCGGTCGTCCTCGGCAACGCGGTCCTGCTCAGCTCGCCTGGGTACGACCCAGCCGTCGCCGGCGTCGACCGGGACACCCTGCACGGCCGCACCCTCGCCACCATCCGGCGGTACGCGGCCACCAACCGGCTCGCCGGCGGCACCGAGTGGGGCCGACAGCTGTTCTGGGACAGCACCTTCGAGCTGTACTTCGTCCTGGCCGCCCGGCTGCTCTGGTCCGAACTGGACGAGGTGACCCGCAACAACGTCGACCGCATCGCCCGCGGGCAGGCCGCCTACGCCCATTCCCTCGGCACCGGTAACGACCCGCTGAGTGGCAGTTGGACGCCGAACGGCCTGACCGGCGGCTGGATCGGTGACACCAAGCTCGAAGAGATGGGGGTTTACGCGCAGGCGATCGCGCCCGGCCTGGCCTGGGCGACGGACGACCCCTCCGCCGCGGCGTGGCGCGAGCGGTTCCTGACGTGGACGCTCAACGCGACCGGACTGCCCCCGGCCGACCGCGCCAACCCCGCCATCGTCGACGGGCGGGCGGTGGCGGAGTGGAACACCGCCCACAACATCTACGACACCTTCGTCGTCGAGAACCACGGTTCCTTCGGCCCGCACTACCAGGAAGAACTGTGGCGTACCGCGGGCCGTACCGCCGCGCACTTCCTGACCGCCGGCCAGCCACTGCCCGAGGCACTCACCCGGCAGCCCAACGGCGACCAACTGTGGCGGACCATGCGACTGATGGCCAGCGACGCTGGCGAGCCGTTCATGCCGATGGTCGCGGACCGCTACCACCTGTACGGCCGCGATGTCCTGCCGCTCGCCTTCCTCGCGCAGGTCCAGGGCGACCGGCACGCAGCCCGGGCCGAGGCGGACCTGGCCGACCGGCTCATGCCATACCTGAACTACCCGCCCGAGAACCGGCTCACCAAGTTCAGCGGCGAACCGAAGTACGAGCCCGAGGCCCGGGCCGAGGTCGCGATCAGCTACCTCTTCCATACCTGGCGGGCAGCCAACGGCGGCGCGGTCAAGCCGGTTGATGGCACCACCTTCTTCACCGCCGCGGCGGGCACTCGGGATTTCGGGGAACAGGCCGGCCTGACCGCCCAGCAGACCCCGACCGCCTTCGCCGCAGCGGTCAGTAAGACCGGGTATGTGTCGTTCCAGTGGGCCCCCGCCCACGACAACTGGTTGTTCGACACCCGCGCCGCGTCGCTGCTGCCGAGGCAGTCCGCGCCGGTCCTCGGCCGCACCTCCGCTGCGTACACCACGGCCCGGGACGGTCTCGACGCCACGGCCACCGTTCTACGCGTCGCCGATGGCACCGCCGGATACGTCACCCTGCCCACCGGTACGGTCGTGTACGCCACCACCGGCATCGGTGCCGATGAAGGTGCCCTCACCCTGTTCAACCTGGACATGCCCGGGGTACCCGGGCTCACCGGCACCCGCACCTTCACCGGCGAACAGGGGTCCGTCACCCTGGCTGGACAACAGGGCGTCGGCGACGGCGGAACTGACCAGATCAGCTTTGCGTCTCGTACAGCCAGGTACGTGCGGATGCTCGGCCGATCCCCCGTCAATCAGTACGGCTACTCGCTGTTCGCCTTCGCCGTGCTCGACGCCAGCGGGGTCGACCTCGCCACCGGACGGCACACCACGGCCTCGTCCGCCGACCCCGCCTACCCCGCACCACGCGCGACCGACGGCAACCCCGGCACCCGCTGGGCTGTCGCCCGTGAGGAACGCGGCCGCGCGGACAGTTGGCTCGCCGTCGACCTGGGCGCGGCAATCGACATCAGTGGCGTACGCCTGGACTGGGAGGCCGCGTACGGCACCCGCTACGTCATCCAGACCTCTCTTGACGGCACCAACTGGAGCGACGCGGCGGTTGTGCCGGACAGCCCGACCATCGCCGGCTCCTGGCTGGACGTCGACGGACGAGCGGGTCTGGTAGTCCACAACGGCCAGAATCCGATCACCGTGACCGCCACCACCGTCACCCTGTCCAGCGGACCGGCCACCGGTAGCACTCGGCTGATCATCGAGGGGTACGCGGGCGCGAGCAGGTCGGCCCTGGCCACCGCGGCGTCTCGAACCCTGCCCAGCGGCGGTCCGGAGGCGTTGCGGGTGAGTGACGCGGACGGATACCTGAGCCTGTTCAACCTCTCCGACGACGACATCACGACGGCGGCCGTCACGCTTTCGCAGCGTGCCACGCTGCGGCTGTACCACGGAAGCCAGGTCACCGGGTCGGGGACCACCAACTACCAGGTCGACCTCGCCGCCGCTACCGCACACGTCGAGCCGCCCCGGTTCACCGCGACCGCGACACGGCCTGGGAAGGCGATTCCCGCCGGTACCCGGTTCGACGTAACCGACTCGCACCACCTCCGAATCACCGCACCCGCCGAGGACATCGTGATGGTGCAGCTGGAGTCCGCGGCCGGTGGCGCCCGACAGCGAGTGACGGTACCCGCTGGACGTAGCCGGGACGTCGCGTTCGCGGGTGGGACGGTGACGCCGACCAGCGACCTGGCCCGGTCTCGGACGACCTACCCGACGTCACCGCTCCCGGCTGGTATGACCGACCCGTCGGCCGCCGTCGACGGCGACCCGGGTACCGCCTGGCAACCCGGCCCGAACGGCCGATTGGTGATCGACCTCGGATCGCTCCAGGATCTGGCATCGGTCCGCCTGACCTGGACCCCCGGTCGGCGGCGGCCGGTCACCGTAGCCACCTCTGCCGACGGACTCGGCTACGTAGCGGTCGCCTCGGTCCCGAAGCCGCGACCCGAGACCACCATCTCGACCAGGTCCTCGGGGCGGTACGTGGCGATCGCGGTCGCCGACTGGCAGCCCGGTGACGCCCGGCTGACCCACGCGGAGGTGTTCGGTGCCTGAACCGGCACCGCCTGTCCGCGCAGGAGCCGGAAAAGCTCCGCGTCGGGATTGACCACGGACGGCGGCGGGACCGATGCGAACGCATCGGTCCCGCCGCCGTCGACCAGGTTCGGGGAGCGTCGTCCTCCAGCTAGCGCAGGGGGGTCAGACGGTCGGTGCCCAGGCGCTCCTGGAGGACCTTGGGGATCAGGACGCTGCCGTCGGCCTGCTGGTACTGCTCGAGGATGGCCGGGAAGAGCCGGCTGGTGGCCAGCGCCGAGCCGTTGAGCGTGTGCACGAAACGGGTCTGCTTGCCGCCCGGCTCCCGGTAGCGGATGGCAGCCCGACGCGCCTGGTAGTCGCCGGCCCAGGAGACCGACGACACCTCCTTGTACTTCCCGGTGCTCGGCATCCACACCTCGATGTCGAGGGTCTTCTTCATCGAGGCGCTGGCGTCACCGGCCGAGAGCAGGGTGCGCTGGTAGTGCAGGCCCAGCCCCTCGACCAGGCTCTCCGCGTGGGCGAGCATCTCCTCCAGCGCGGCGTCGGCCTGCTCCGGAAGGGTGAACTGGAAGATCTCCACCTTGTTGAACTGGTGCCCGCGCACGGTGCCGCGCTCGTCCGAGTGCGAGCCGGCCGACTCCCGCCGGTAGCACGGGGTGTACGCGAACGCCTTCAGCGGCAGCTTCGGCGTCTCCAGGATCTCGTCCTGGTACGCCCCGAGGATCGCCGTCTCCGACGTGGGCAGCAGGAACTGACCGCGCGGGGCGGACGCCGAGTCGAGGTGGTAGACGTCGTCGTAGAACTTGGGGAACTGCCCGGCGGCGAAGCCGGCCGAGTCCAGCAGCAGGTGCGGCGGGAGCAGGAACTCGTAGCCGGCCCTGATGTGCTGGTCGACGAAGTAGTTGAGCAGCGCCCACTCGAGCCGGGCACCGATGCCGGTGTAGATCCAGAAACCGGACCCACCGAGCTTGACCCCGCGCTCGTAGTCGACCAGGCCCAGTGCCCGGCTCAGCTCCACGTGGTCGCGGACCTTCTCGATCACCGGCGGTTCGCCGAAGGTCTTCACGACCTGGTTGGCTTCCTTGCCGCCGGCCACGACGTCGTCGCTGGGCAGGTTGGGCAGCTCGCTCATCGCGTCGCGCAGTCGGGCCTGCACCTCGTCCAGCTGGGATTCCAGGTCGGCGAGCTGTCGACGCTCGGCGTCCGGCGCGACGACCTGCGGCTCCTCGCCGGCACGCTTCGCCTGCGCGTACGCCCGGGCCTCCGCCTTGCGGCGCTGCCGCTCGGCGTCGATCTCCGTGATCAGTGCGCGTCGTTCCTGGTCGAGCCGCTGGATCTCGTCCAGGGCACGGGTGACCTCGGCGGGATCCAGACGCTTCGCCAGCGCGGTCGCCACCGCCTCGCGATCCTTCCGGATCAACTCCATGTCGAGCATGCTGCTCCGTACGCCTCCGTCCGGGGTCACAGGTGAACCACCAGATGCTACCGTCGCGGCCCTCCCGGCCCGGGACGGGGAGTGACGACCCCGGTTCTACAGCCGGATCGGCATCAGCACCGAGTAGGTGTCCGCGTCGTCCGGACGGCGTACGGCCAGCGGGGCGATCGGCCCGTCCAGCTCCAGCACCAGTTGCGGCGCGCCGCCCGCGTTCAACGCGTCCAGCAGGTAGCCACCGTCCACGCCGATCCGCAGCGCGTCGGTCCCCGGCTCAGCGGCGGGGAGCAGCCGTAGCCCGCCCTGGTCGTCGACGCCGAGCACGGTGACCTTCCGGGTCGTGCCGTCGTGGTCGAGGGCGACCGTGGGGGCCGCCGGGTCGGCCAGCGCGGCGCGCAGCGTGGCCACGTCCACCGGGATCCGTCGCGCGGCCGGCCGCTCGCCGACGGACTGACGCAGCAACCGGTGGTAGTCCGGGAAGTCGTACGGCAGGGCGGTGCCGGTCACCGTGCGGTCGGCCGCCCGCACCCGCAGGTCCGTGCCCGCCACGGTCAGCCGTACCGGCCAGGCGTCGGCGGTGTCGAGCAGTGGCCGGAGCTGGTCGACGAGGGCCACCGGCACGAACACCCGTACCGGCGGTCCGTCGACGTCGGCCCCGGCCCGAGCCAGCGCGAGCCGGTACCGGTCGGTGGCGACGAGCCGGACGCCGTCGGGCTCCACGTCGAACAGCACGCCGGCGAGCATCGGCAGCTCCGGGTCGACGCCGACGGCGAAGCGCACCGCGTCGAGCGCGGCGGCCAGGGCGGCGGGGGAGACCAGGAGCGTGGTGGCGGTCGGTGGGGCCGGGTCCACCAGGGCCCGGAGCCGGTCGACCTCGCGGCGGGCGTCGCTGAGCCCGTCGGCGAGCCGGCGCAGGTGCGCGTCGAGCAGTTGGTGCACCACGGCCGGCTCGGCGCGTACCGCGGCGGCGATCTCCGGCACCGGCATGCCGATCCGGCGCAGCCCGGCCACCAGGCGGGCCGGCGCGATCTGCGCGTCGGTGTACCACCGGTAGCCGGTCACCGGGTCGACCAGGGTCGGCTCCAGCACCCTCGCCGAGTCGTAGAAGCGCAGGGCGCTGACGGTCAGACCACTGGCCCGGGCCAGCTCACCGATGCTGTGCAGGTCGCTCACGCTGGGCATCCTGCCCCCTCGACCCGGTCGAGGGTCAAGCCGAGCGGTCCAGCACCCGGAAGGAGAGCCCGGCCCGGACGAGCCGGTCGAGCAGCGCGTCACCCATCGCGGCGACCGGGGTGAGCTGGCCGGCGCTCGGCGGCAGGTCGTCGAGCGCCAGGCAGAGCGCCGACTCGGCGAGCATCTTCGCCGTCTCGTCGTAGCCCGGGTCGCCGCCGGAGACCTCGGTGACCACCCGCTGGCCGCCTCCGGTGCCGACGAACCGCACCCGGAACCAGGACGCCGCCCGCTGCTGGGCGGTGGGCCCCTGCCCGGACGCGAGCCGACCGAGCAGCCAACGTCGGCTGGGTGGCAGTTTCACCAGCCCGATCAGCGCGCCGAGCCCGGCCGCGCCGGCCAGCACCGTGGGCAGCCGCTTCACCGCCGCGAAGTGCCGGTAGCGGAAGTCCGGGCCGTACTCCGGGCGGGCCACCGCCGAGCGGCGGACCACCTGTGGGTCGATGGTCGGCAGCGGGACGGTCCAGATGCCCAGCTCGGCGGAGCGGGCCAGCCGGCCGGGCACCGCCCGGACCCGGCGGTCGGTGGGGCGCGGCTCGACCGCACGGCGGTCCCGGGCGGCCTTGCTGGCCTGCGCGGTGCGGGAGAACGCGGTGAGCACGGAATGGTACGTGCCGCCGGAGAACCGACCACCGGCGCGCACGTAACCGTCCACGGTGATCGGCACGTCGGCGGGCAACTGCTTGACCGTGAACCAGGCCCCCAGGTCGTGTGGAATCGAGTCGAACCCGCAGGCGTGCACCAGCCGCGCTCCGGTGCCGGTCGCCTCGTCGTGGTGGCGCACGTACATCAGGTCGACGAACTCCGGCTCGCCGGTGATGTCCAGGTAGTCGGTGCCGGCCCGGGCGCAGGCCCCGACCAGCGGTTCCCCGTGGTGGACGTACGGGCCGACCGTGCTGGCCACCACCCGGGTGCTCTCCGCCACCGCGCGCAGCGAGGCCGCGTCGGTCACGTCGGCGATGAGCAGCGGCAGCTCGGCCAGCGTCGGGTCGATCGCGGCGAGCCGGTCCCGGACGGCGGCGAGACGCTGCTGGTTGCGCCCGGCCAGCGCCCAGCGCAGCCCGCCCGGCGCGTGCCGGGCCAGGTATTCAGCGGTCAAACCGCCGGTGAACCCGGTCGCCCCGAACAGCACCACGTCGTACGTCCGCTCCCCAGCCATCCCCAGAGTCTGCCATTCGTGGCCCCCGATGGCAGATCCCGAAGAGGCCGTCAGGGCGTGAACACGGCTCGTACACAACCGTCGGACCGGTCCCGGAACAACGCGTACCCGTAGGGGGCCTGCTCCAACGGCAACCGGTGGGTGGCTAGATGCTCGGTACGCAGCTCGTCGCGGGCCATCCGGTCCAGCAGCATCGGTATTTCGCGCAGGTCCGGCCGACGCGCGCCGCGCAGCGTGAGCCGGCGGTCGGTCACCGTGCCCAGCGGAAACGCGTCGGCGAAGCCGCCGGTCGCGCCGAGCACGACCACCACACCGCCCTTGCGGCAGGCGTGCACGGCCTCCCGCAGCGCGTCCGGTCGGTCGGCGGTGTGGCCACCGAACCGGTCGACAAGTGATCGGGCCGGCGGCGTGCCGACCGCCACCACACACACGTCCGGACCGCGTCCGCCGCTGCGGTCGCGCAGCTCCGCCGCGATGTCGGTGCGGCGGTAGTCCAGCGGCTCCGCACCGCAGTGCCGCTCGGCCATCCGCAACCGCGCCTCGTGGCGGTCCACCACCAGCACCCGGGCGGCACCGCGCAGCACCGCCGCCCGGGCGGTCAGCTGACCCACCGCCCCGGCACCCCAGATCGCCAGCACGTCACCCGGACGCACCGCCCCCAGATCCGCCGCCAGCCACCCGGTCGGCGCGGCGTCGGCGGCGAACACCGCCCGGTCGTCGTCGACCCCGTCCGGCACTCCGAAAGCGCCCACGTCGGCGTACGGCACCCGCACGTACTCGGCGTGACCGCCGGCGAACCCGCCCGCCGCTCGGGGCCGGCCGAAGCAACCGGCGTCGGAACGCTCCCAGTCGAGGTCCGCGCTCGCCGGGTCGGCGCTGCCGTTGTCGCAGCAGGAGTGCAGGCCCTGACGGCAGTACCAGCAGCCGCCGCAGGCGACGCTCGCGCCCACGACCACCCGGTCGCCGGTGCGGTGCCGGCGGACCGCGGGCCCGGCCTCGACCACCTCGCCCAGGAACTCGGCCCCGAGCACGTCACCGGCCCGCAGCAGCGGATCCCGGCCGGCCAGCAGCGGCAGGTCACCGCCGCTGGTGGCGCTGCGCCGAACCCGGACGATGACGTCCCGTTCGTTGCGCAGCTCCGGGTCGGGCACCTCGCGTACCGCCACCTCGTCGGCGGCCACCCAGCACAGCGCCCTCACCCGCGCACCTCGGGGCGGTCCAGCGGGGACCGGTCCGCGCGCAGCACCTCGCCGGCCTCCACGTGCTGCTTGACCTGGCGCAACGTCCGGCGCACCAGCAGCCCGGGGTCGTCGCCGACCAGGTGCGCGGCCAACCCGGCGGGCGGGGTGCCGCCGGCCAGCGGCCGGGCGGCCAACTCCGTGCCCCGGTCGCCGGGCGCCGGCCGCACCCGCACCTCGATCGCCCCGTCCAGCCGGCGCAGCGGCTCGGGCCAGCGACCGTCGGGAAGCACCTGCTCCGGCGGTCGGTCGACCGTCACCACCTCCCACCGGGCCGGCCCGACAGGGTCGCCGTCCGCGCCGGTCCGGCGGCGCGCGGCGGCATCGCCGTCCGCGCCCGGCCACCCCAGCCACCGGGGTACGCGCAGCAACCGCGCCGCCCCGGCCAGCGCACCGCTGCCGAAGGCGGGTCCCGCCCGCGCCAGCCGTCCCATCGGTCCCACCCGTCCTCCCGTCCACGTCTCCCGATCGTCGGTCCCGGTCGGGTGAAGCGTGCTCGCCCGGAAGGGGTGAACCGCCCCCCGCCGGGTAACCGCTCGCCGACCGGGGGCGGAACGTGCGGTGGGGGTGGGGCCGGGTGCCGGAACAGGATCGCGTGCGGGTCGAGCCGGCGGCGGGGCCGCCGCTGCTGGCGTCCCGGCTGACGCCGGCCGTGCCGCCGGAACCGGTGGTGGCCCGGCCCCGACTGCTGCGCCGGTTGGACGAGGGCAGCGCGGGACCGGTCACCCGGATCGCTGCTCCCGCCGGCTGGGGCAAGACCACCCTGCTCGCGTCCTGGGTGCGGCTGGGTGGCGCTCCGGCCGACGTCGAGCCGGGCGCTGTCGTGCCCGACTCCGGCCAACTGGCGGCCCCGCCCGAGGCCAGCCCGGTCCCGGCATGGGTGTCCGTGGAGGTCGGCGACGACGGTGACCGGCTCTGGGCGTACCTCGCGGCGGCGCTGCGCTCGGCGACCGGCTCGACGGAGAGCGGGCCGGTGCCCGACCGGTCGCCGCGCCCCGAGCACCTGGAGGCGCTGGCCGCCTCGCTCGCCGCCGCGGACCGGCCGGTGCTGCTGATCCTGGACGACCTGCACCGGGTCACCGACCCGGCCGCGCTGAGCGGGTTGGAGTTCCTGCTGCGCCATGCCGAGCAGCGGCTGCGTCTGGTGATCGGCGCGCGGGCCGGCTTGCACCTGCCGCTGCACCGGCTTCGCCTCGCCGGCGAGCTGACCGAGATCGGCCCGGACGAGTTGGCGTTCACCGACGACGAGGTGGCCGACCTGCTCACCGCGCACGGCGCCGCGCTACCGGCGGCCGCCGTGCACCGTCTGCGGGATCGGACCGGAGGGTGGCCGGCCGCGCTGCGCATCGCGGCCCTGGCGGTACGCGGTCAGCCCGACCCGGAGCGCTGGGTGGGACAGTTCGGCGGCGACCAACCGGAGATCGCCGGCTACCTGCACGAGGAGGTGCTCGCGACGCTCGACCCGGCCGAGGAGGACCTGCTGCGGCGTACCGCCCTGGTCGACACCGTCTGCGCCGACCTGGCCGAGGCGCTGACCGGCCGCGCCGATGCCGGGCAGGCGCTCGCCGACCTGGCCGGGGCCGGCGGTCTGCTGCACCGGGAGGACGTCCGCCCACCCTGGTACCGGTGCGAGCCCCTGCTCGCCGACCTGCTCCGCGCCGACCTGGCCCGGTTGCCCGCCGACGAGCTGCGCGAGCTGCACGCTCGGGCCGCCGACTGGTACGCGGGCGACGGCCGGCCGCCCGACGGTCTGCGGCACGCGCTGGCCGCCGGCCGATGGGAGCTGGCCGGTGACCTGTTCGTCGCGCACTGGCCGGAGCTGACCCGCTACGACCGTGCACCGGTGCACGCTCCGGCCCCCGGGTCCCCACCGGCGGAGGTGGTCCGCGCCGATCCGGAGGTGGCGTTGGCCTGTGCCGCCGAGCGTGCGTACGCCGGCGATCTGCCGGCCGCCGCCGGCCACCTACGCGCGGCGGCCGGACACGCCGCGGGCCTTCCCGTGCCGCGACGCGACCGGTTCCTGCGGTTGGTCACCGCGCTGGAGATGAGCGTGGCCCGGCTCGCCGACGACCCGGCGGAGGTTCGGGCCGCCGCCGCCCGACTGCTGCGAACCCGCCCGGCGGGCGCCACACCGACCCGGGTGCCGGACTCCGCGCCGACCGGGACTGCCAGCTCCGCGCCCACCACCGGTGGGGGCGGCGCGGCCGACGACGCGGACCTGAGGGCGTTCACCGGCACCGCCCTGGGGCTGGTCGAGCTGGCCGAGGGCGCGTTGCCGACCGCCCGCTTCGTCCGGGCCCGGGCGGCGGCTCGGGAGGCTGGTCGGCCGCGTACCGAGTTGGTCGGCGCCAGCCGCGCCGCACTGCTGCTCGCAGTCCGCGGCGAGCTGCGGGCGGCCGAGCAGGCGGCCCGGGACGCACTGGGCATGCCGCCCTGCCGGGGCTGGTCCTGTCGGCTCGACTGCGCCTACGCGTACCTGGCGTTGGCCCTGGTGGCGTTGCTGCGGGACCAGCCCGACGAGGCGACGGCGAACCTCGCTCTCGCCGGCCCCGCGTTCGGCGTCGCTGACGGCTGGGTTGGCAGCGCCGAGACGGGTACCGGCGACGCCTGGCTCGCCGCTGCCCCCGGCGAGCCCGTGGCGGCGGCGGTGGCCGCCCTGTGCCGGTCGCAGTTGCACCGCGACGCCGGCGACCCGGCAGCCGGCCAGCGGCTGCTCGTCCAGGCCGGTGCGGCGCTGGTCGACCGGCCCTCCGCCACGGAGCTGACCAGCCTGCTGCGAGCCGCCGAGGCCGAACTGCGCGCCGAGCGGGGCGACCTGGACGCCGCCCGCGACCTGTTGAGCGGCGCCGCCGACGACGGGACCGACCCGGCGCTCGCGGTGACGATGGCGAAGGTGGAACTGCTCGCCGGCGACACTGCCGCGGCCGGGCGGGCCCTGCCGAGCTGGCAGTCGCCGGCGGCCACGGCCTGGCCCCTGCCGGTACGCCTGGACGCGGGGCTGCTGGACGCCGTGCTGGCGGAGCAGGCCGGGGACGGTCGTCGGGCCGGCCGGATCCTGGAACAGGTGCTGGATCTGGCCGGCCCGCAGGGCTGCCGGCGGGTCTTCACCCGCGCCGCGCCACCCGTGCGGAACCTGCTGGCCGCCCACCTGGACGCCGGCACCGCGCACTTCGCGCTGGTCAGCGACCTGGTCCGAGGGGCCAGCGCGAGCACCACCGCCCGGCCGGCCGCCGCGCCCAGAGGCATGCTCGACGAGCCGCTCACCGAGCGGGAGCTGACCATCCTGCGCTACCTGCAGAGCATCCTGTCCAACGTGGAGATCGCCAGCGAACTGTCGCTCTCGGTCAACACGGTGAAGACCCACGTCCGCAACATCTACCGCAAACTCGACGCGACCCGCCGGCGTGAAGCGGTCCGGCGGGCGCGCGAGTTGCGGCTGATCTGAGCGGTCAGGCGTTGCCGGCGGCGTCCACGGCCGTCAACAGGTCGGGCAGGTCGTAGCCGCCGTCGTGCCGGACGCCGTTGACGAACAGGGTGGGTGTGCCGTTCACTCCGCTGCGGATGCCGCCCACGAAGTCCCGGCGTACGCGGTCCGCGTGCGCACGGCTCTCCACCTCGGCGTTCAACTCCTCCGGGGGCAACCCGACCTGCTCGACACCGAGCGAGAGGTGCACCGGATCGAGCTGGTCCTGGTGCTCGTACAACCAGTCGTGCATCTCCCAGAACCGCCCCCGCACCCCGGCTGCCTCGGCCGTCTCGGCGGCGCGTTCGGCGTACGGGTGCACGTTGGCGATCGGGAAGTACCGGTAGACCAGCCGTACGGTGTCGGCCCGCTGCCGCAGCAACTCGTGCAGATTCGGGTACGCGGCACCGCAGAACTGGCACTGGAAGTCGCCGTACTCGACGACGGTGACCGAGGCGTCGGCCGGCCCGCGGATGTGGTCCTCGGTGGTCACCGGATCCCGGAGTCGGGCGGTGACCTGCAGTGGCGTGGTCATCCGGTCGTCACCTTCCGATCGGCGGTGAGTTGGTCCAGCGCGTCGAAGATGCCGTCGGCGCCCGGGTTCACGTCGGGCGGCGAGAGATAGCTCCAGGCCACCGTGCCCGCCGGGTCGAGCACCACGAGCGCGCGGGCGGCCTCACCCCGCGGCTGGTACGCGCCGTAGGCACGGGCCACCTCGCCCTTGGGCTCGAAGTCGGCCAGCAGTGGGAACTCGATGCCCCGGCTCTGCGCGAACGCCCGGTGCGACCAGATGCCGTCCACCGAGAGGCCGAGCACGACCGCCTCGTACTGCGCGAAGACGGGTGCCGCGGACTGGTAGAGCGACATCTGGTCACCGCAGACCGGGCTCCAGTCGGCGGGGTAGAAGGCGAGCACGACCGGTCGGCCACGGAACTGCTCAGGCCCCGTCAGGTCCCCGTCCGGGGTGGCCGGCAGGGTGAAGCCGGGGGCGGCGTGTCCCGGTTGGATCAGCCCGTTCGGATCACTCATGCCCCCAGCCTGCTCCCGGGGTGGGTGAGGCGGACTCACCCACCCCGGGTGGTTCCGTGCCCGCGCGGCGCCCACTCAGCGCCGCGCGGGGCGCTCGCTCAATCCAGCACCGGGGCGACCGCGATGTGGTTCTGCACCTCGCGGATGCCGGGCGCGGACCACGCCACCTGCTCGACCTCGGCCCGCTCGGGCATCGAGTGCACCAGTCCGGCGAGCACCGCCGTGTCGCCGTGCACCCGGACGCTGATCCGTTCGGCCTCAGTCGCCCCGGCTCGGGCGAGAGCGTCGACGATCCGCTCGGCCAGGTCTCGACCGTCCGACGCGGCGGCCGGTTGGACGGTGATGCCGTTGCTGACCCCGCGTACGCCGGTCAGCCGGCCGACCGCCCGTTCGGCGGCGCGGCGCTGGTACTCCCACTCGACGTCGCCGTGCAGCGTCACCCAGCCGGCCGAGA
Organism: Micromonospora sp. B9E7; assembly: GCF_039871815.1. Classification (NCBI taxonomy): domain Bacteria; kingdom Bacillati; phylum Actinomycetota; class Actinomycetes; order Micromonosporales; family Micromonosporaceae; genus Micromonospora; species Micromonospora sp. B9E7. The sequence continues at coordinate 324,752 of NZ_JBDPLX010000002.1, read as the reverse complement.
CGGTGACCTGGAGCTTCTCGATGGGCACGAACGCATCCCATTCCAGCGCGTGGCTGGCGGCGGCGGCCAGGTCGGGGTCGGTGCGCTCCGCGCCGGTGGCGAGTTGCACGGCCAGGTCGTTGGCGACGGCCCGGACCCGGGCGACCCGATGCGCGGCGCGTTCGGCGGCCCACTTCTTCGCGTAGCTGTCCACCCGGCCGGTCAGCGTGACGACGCCCTCGGCGACGGTAACGCCGATCTCGTGCGGCTGCACCCGTGGTTCCCAGGTCAGCTCGTCGAGTACGGCGGACTGGATGTCCTGGTCGGTGCGGCTGATCTCCGCGACGGCCATCTGTCCTCCTCCCGTGCTCCGATGGCGAACCGGGCGGCGACTCGCAGCCGGAGGCCCGCCGACGTCGAACCTGCCGCCGCACCGGGTGAACCGTCCTCGCCCGGAACGGGTGACGGCACAGTCGCTCCGCGATATCCGTCCATGGGAGCGCTTCCATCACGGGCGTGTTTCGGTTACGGTAATTGCGTTCCTCGATCGCGGGAGCCGTCGCGTCGGGTGGTGGAGCCAGGGGCAGCTCCGTCCGTCCCCGTCGTCGTGCCCGTCCCCCGGGCCACGGCGTTCCCGAACGGTCGCCCCCCGTCCCCCGGGGTGTGCCCCACCACCGCCACCCGAGCACCGGTCCGCCGGGCCGCCTGAGGGGTCCGGCACCCGGCGGACCGGCCCCACCCCGTACCGACCTCAGCGGTACGGGCCCCGTTCGACCTGGGTCGATCGGGGCCCGTGGGATGCGGTGCGCGGGAAGGTGGTGGTCAGACCGCCGGGGAGCTGGGGCGGTCGACGTCGACGAACTCCACGTCGTCGACGGAGGAGTTGTCCCGGCTGCCGGCGGCCCGCGCGGCGGAACCGACGGCCCACCCGACCGCCGCGCCGACCAGGGCCGCGCCGATCAGCAGTGTCCAGGGCAGAGCCGGCTGGCGACCGGCGAGTGCGTCGAAGGCCAACGAGGCGCGGCGGCGCGCCTCTTCGGCGGCGGAGCCCACCAGGTCACCAGCGCCATCGGCGAGGTCACCGCTGTTGCGACGGGCCGACCGCGCGGTGTCCCGCACACTGTCTCCGGCGTAGCTGACAGCGGAGGCCAGGTGTTCCCAGGCCTGGTCCGCGATCCGCTCCGGCTTGCTGCGGCGGTCCAGCAGGTTGGTTCCGAACATCGTGGTTACCTCCTCGGGTGCCGAAGCCGCCGGCCACTTCGGACTTCGGCGTCTGTTCAGCGCGTCACGGTTCGCCTACCCCGCCAGTGCCCAGGGGTGCCCGGGCGCAAACCCGGCTCGCCGAGAGTCAGCGCACCGCCACTGCCGCAACGCCCCGGGCGAAGTCGTCGTCGTCATCGTCGTCATCCCCGTCGCCGCCGCCGAAACCGCAGGCCAGCACGAGGGCAAGCAGGACGCCGACTCCAGCCAGCCCGGCAAGTCGCTTGATCATTGAAGGTCCTCTCCGTCAGGGTGGGTGTCCCGGCCGATGCTAGGACGGGTCGGCAACCATGGGCACCGATCGGGGCGGGCGGTCGCGGACGACACGCCGGTGGCACGCGGGACAGGCGTACGTCGTGGGGCGGTTGTCGGGCGTGCCGGGCCCGGACGGCTACCCTGGTCCGGCGACGCGTCGGTCACGACTGATCGACGAGGCGCAGATAACGAAAAGTGTTGAGTAATCAGATACTGAAAAGTACGGATATGGGCCCCTTTGTGGGCTCGGATCCGCGAATTGCTCATCCCGAGGGGTGGCGACCGAGGCCGTTGGAGGAATACTCTCGGTCGCGGCCCGCGTACTGATGAGGCGCCCGGGGGACGGGCGGGTGGAGGTGCTCGCGTGAGCCTGTCGATCGTGAAGTCGGTTCTGTCCGGTGGTGTCGTGGAGATCGCCCCGCGGGGCGAGATCGACGTCGACACAGCGTACGAGGTGCGCGAAGCGATCGCGGAGGTGCTGGCCAAGGGTCGGCCCCTGCGCATCGAGCTCAACATGAGGCTGGTCACCTTCATCGACTCCGTCGGCATCAGCGCCATGGTCGCCGGCTTCCAGACGGCTGAGGTCAGCGACGTCAAGCTGGTGGTCACCGAACCGAGCCGGTTCGTGCACCGGCAGCTCTGGGTGACCGGCCTGCTCGGCCTGTTCGGCGCCCCGGAGCCCTACTTCGCCGGTGCCGCCACCCCCGAGGTGCTGCCCGGCGCCTGAGCGCACCGGCCACCCGTCACGGTTGTTCGTCCAGCCCGGTCAGGTCGACGTCGGTCGCCTCGGTGACCGCCCGGACGGCCGTCACGGAGGCGTACCCGGCGGCCAGCAACGCCACGTCCGTGCCGGGCTGCGCGGCCTGCCCCGGCTCCTCCAGCGAGGTACGCACGAAGCCGTGGCCGGATTCGGCCACCGTCATCTGCACCTGACCGAAGCTGGCCAGCGCACCTCGACGCACTCCGCGCAGCCGCCCGTGCGGCAGGTCCGGTGCGTTCACGTTCAGCACGCTCTCGATCGGCGCGGAGGTCAACCGGGGGAGCAGATCCAGGGCAACCCGCGCGGCGGTGCTCCAGTGCCGTTCGGCGTCCCGTACCCGGGCGGCGGCATCCACGGCGGCGCCGCCGCTCGCCGCCGTCGCCTCACCCGCGGAGAGCACGTCGAGGGAGACCGCCATCGCGCGGCATCCGTTCGTGGCTGCGGTGAACGCGGCCCCGACCGTGCCCGAGTGCAGGACTGCGCGACCGGCGTTGGCACCACGGTTGATGCCGGAGAGCACCACCGACGGCGGTGGGCCGAACGCGCCGTGCAGGGCGATCAGCGTGATGAAGCCGGGGGAGCCGCCGACGCCGTACGCCGGCACGCCCTCCAGGTCGGGCAGCGGGTGATCGTTCACGACGACCCGCCCGTCCCGTTCCATGGCGCTCATCGCGGCGCTGGTGCCGCTCGCCTCCTCCAGCGGCGCGGCGACCACCACGTCCAGGCCCCGCTGCACGGCCGCCCAGGCGAGTGCCTGGATGCCCGGGGCCGCGATCCCGTCGTCGTTGGTGATGAGCACCCGCAGGGTCATCGTTCGACCACCCGGTCGGCCAGCTCGTCGGGGGTGGTCCGCTCCTGTGGCCGACTGTCCGCCGGCACCAGTCGGACCCGATCCACCAGGCCGGTGATCGAGTCCAGCCGTCCGGTGCCCAGGCCGTGCCGGGTCACGTTGAGCGCGCCGGCCGCCGCGCCGGTCCGGATGGCGGTCCGGATGTCCCCGCCGCTGGCCACGATGGCGGCGACCCCGGCGGTCATCGAGTCGCCCGCGCCGCGCGGGTCGGCGGCCTCCAGCCGCGGCATCTCGACCTCGAACAGTTCCCCGTCGATGAGCGCGAGCGCCGGCTGTTCGGCCCGGCTCACCACCACCGTCTCGGCGCCGGCCGCGTGCAGCTCGTACATGGCCCGGGTCAGTTCCACGCTGTCGTCGGTGCGGGCACGGCCGTCGCGGATCAACTCCTCGTGGCTCACCTTGAGGAAGAACACGCCGCTCTCCAGTACCGCGGCGAGATGGTCGCCGGAGAGGTCGACCACCACCCGACCGCCGTTGGCGCCGAGGTCCGCCGCGAAACGCCGGTACAGGTCGGCGGGGACGAGCCACGGCTCGTTCGGCCCGCTGAGGATGCTCACCGCCGCCCCCAGGCCCTCCCCGAGAGCCAGGTTGTACAGCTCGTCGAGTTCGTGTCGGCTCAACGGCTGCCCGGGTACGTCGGCGATCTCCTGCCGGGATCCGCTCCGGCGGTCGTGCACGTACCCGCCGCTGCCGGAGTCACGGACCACCACCTTGAGGTCGACGCCCTCGCTGACCAGGAGCGGCTCCAACACCTGGCCGATCTCGCCCCCGAGGGCGGCGCAGAGCACCACGTCGACGCCGAGCGAGAGCACCATCCGGGCCTGCCAGACACCCTGCCCGCCCGGGTGCAGGTGCAACTCGGGGTGGTCGTTGGGCTGGTCCACGGTCACGGTCAGCTGTGGAGTGGGCGCGAAGACCATCACGTGCCCGCTCGCCGGATCGTCGCCGTTCATGGTGTCCGCCCCCAGCACGGTCGGGTGATTCCTCACCGAACAACCTTAATGCGACGACTGGTGGTGCGGTGTCTCATCGTCCCGGGTCCGTCCACCGGGGCCGTTGCCAGCCGGACATCGGTAGGGGACGATCGTGCGACCATCGATGGCGGGAGACGGTGTGCTCAGCAGCGATACCTTCAGCTACACCGTCCAGGCCCGGTGCTCGCCGGCCCACGCGGCGGCCATACTCAGCGACCTGACCCGGCAGGGCGAGCTGCACCCGTTGATCGTCCGGGTCCGTCGACTGCCGCCCCGACCCGGCGCGCAGGCCAGCTACACGATCAACGACCGTCTGGCGGTCGGCCCGCTGCGCTTCACGACGACGTACCACGCGGACGTGCTGATCAGCGAGGACGACGAGATCGTCATGGTGGCCCGTCAGTGGCCGGCGACCACCGTGCGCAACCACACCCGGCTGCGCCCCGAGCCGGACGGCCTGGTCCGGATCGACGTCGAGATCACCCTGACCGCGCCGACCCCGCTGTTCCGGTACGCGTTCCGCCAGGCCCGTGCCGCCCACCTCGCCCTGGCCACCCGACTGGGCCCGGCCCTGGAACGCGCCACCGACCCCCCGCCCTCCGCCTGACCCGCCTGACCCGCCTACGCCCCAGGCCTCGTGCCCATGCCGTGCGCCCGCGCCCTGCGCCCTGCCCAAGATCCCAGCAACATCTCGGATGTTGCTGCCTCCGGCAGGCGGGAGACACCACCATCCCTGATGTTGCGCGGATCTTGAGGACGAACACCGGCGCGGCCGACCGGGAGCGGATCGGAACGTCCGCAGCCGCCAAGGTCACGCTCGATCGTGGATGTAGTGGCCTCCGTGGCGTCAGGAGGCCACTACATCATGGTTGCAGTGCGATCATGATGTAGGTGGTCACCCTGGCGGCGTCGTCGTCGCGGCCTGGTCCAGGGCGGCGCGGGTGCTGTTCGCGGTGGTCGGTCGGGTGACCGGCCGCCGGCCCCACGGCTTGTAGGTGGACAGCACCGTCGCGATGATCATGAGGCTGGTCGACACCGCGGGTGCGATCACCAGGTCGGCGCGATCCCGTGCGGGCAGGGCGGCGCCCAATGCTCCGGCGTGTCGCAGGTTCGGGGTGAGCAGGAACAGCACCAGTCCGACCATCACCGTGGTGAGCACGAGCTTGACCAGCACCCACCGGTAACGCAGCAGGCCCCACGGCGTGAGCAACGCGCTGGCGACACCGATCAGCCAGACCAGGACGCTCAGCGGCGCGAACAGGACGGTGCCGACCACCGCGCCGACCGGGTAGAAGACGGCCGGGTCGGCACCCCGCTGCACGGCGATGCCGAGGGTGAGCAGCACCAGGTCGGTGCCGAGCCAGCCCAGCGAGGTGACCAGATGCAGGGTGAGCAGCCCCTTGCGGGCCGTGGGTGGGATCCGAGGCATACCGCGATGCTGCCCGCCGACCCTGGCCGGGTCGTCCGACCACCGACGACATCAGGTGTACGTCCGGCCACGGGTGGTCAGTAGACCGACAGGTGTACGTGGTTGGTGTGGTCGGTGGACGGCGTGCCGTTAGCGCCGCTGTACGACTTCCACCCGCTGCTGGGCAGCCAGATCTGTCGGTACCAGATCACGTACAGCACGGCGAGCCGGTCGGCGTTGCGGATGAAGTACGCGGCCAGGTTGTTGCCGTACGTCTTGTCGCCGCCGGTGGCGTTCCCGCCGAAGCCGCTCTTCTGCGCGGCGAAGTCGCAGGCTCGGCCCTTCGGGTGTTCGCCGGAGCCTCCGTTGCGGTGGCAGGAGACGTACCGGGTGAAGCCGGCGGCCTTGGCCTGGTTGAGGGCGTGCAGGGTGCGCGGGGTGACGCAGCCGCTGGCCGGCGTGGGGTCGTCGACGCTGCACGACTCCTTCGGCCAGGAGCCGTCGGAGTTGCGCGGCGCGGCCTTCGCGTTGCTGGTGGAGGTGCCCCGGTTGGAGTCGGTGTCGGCGGTGGTCTGCGGCTTCGGGGCGGTGGCGACGGTCAGGGCCCGCTCTGCCTGCTCCTTGCGCTTGGCCATCACCGCGACCTGCTTGCGTTGTTCGTTGATCTCACCGTCCAGGGCGACCCGGGTGCGGTTGGCCTGGTCCTTGCTGGCGAGGAGGTCGCGCAGCACCCGGTCCTCGTTGGCGGCCACCGCGTCCAGGGCGGCGGCCCGGTCCATGAAGCCTTCCGGGCTGTCGCTGTTGAGCAGCGCCGACATCGCGCTGAGTCGGCCGGTGCGGTACGCGACGCCGGCGATCTCGCCGACCTTGCCGCTGCGCTGGTCGAGCTCGACCTCGAGGGTCTTCAACTGGGTGGTGAGCTGCTGCTGCCGCTGCACGGAGGCGTCCAGGGCGCGCTTCGCGTCCAGGTAGCCCTTGCTGGCGGCCTCGAGTTGGGCTCGAAGTGCCGGGGTGCCGCCCTCTTCGTCGGAGTCAGGTGCGGCGGCCCGTTGGCCGGTCGGGGGAGCGGCCGAGGCGGTGCCGGCCGGGAGCGCGACGCCGAGGGCGAACATCGCGACGATCAGGGCCGCCAGTCGGGCGGCAGGTGGTCGTGCTGGTGCCACTGCGCAGTCCTTCCGTCAGCCGCCGACCGGGTTAGCTGACGGGTTCGGGACGGAAGATCCCTACCGCTGACGCGGATGCACCCCAGGAACATGGTTCCCCGGTTCGCCCGTGCGGGCGATTAGGCGACGACCACCACCGGCGCCGGGAGGCGCCGCCTGGTGGCGGCCGGGACCGAGCCTACCGGTACCGGTGGGGCGGCTGCAGCGAATGTGACGGACGGTGCGTGCGTCGTGACGGGGAGCCGCCGTCACCACTCGATGGAGCCGCATGCCCCGGAGGGGGCACCCGGCTCGATCTGCAACGTCGCGTGCTCGATCCGGAAGTCGTCGTGCAGGGCCGTACGCGCGGCGGTGAGCACCGCGCCGACCTCCGCGCCGGGCTCCATGGTCAGGTGTGCGGAGGCCACGTCCATGCCCGAGGTGAGCGTCCAGACGTGCAGGTCGTGCACCTCGACCACGCCGGGGACCGCGGCCAGCCGGTCGTGCACGGCGGTCACCTGGAGGTGTTCCGGTGCGGCCTGCACCAGGATGCGGACGGCTGCCCGGGCCAGCCGCCAGGTGCGCGGCAGGATGAACACGCCGATGGCGACGGCGACCAGCGGGTCGGCCCACCACCAGTCGGTGACGGTGATGAGCAGCGCCGCGCCGATCACGCCGACCGAGCCGAGCAGGTCGCCGAGCACCTCCAGGTAGGCGCCCTGGATGTTGATGCTCGCCTGCGCGCCGGGGCGGAGCAGGGCGAAGGCGACGACGTTCGCGAGCAGGCCGAGCACGGCCACCACGAGCATCGGGCCGGTGACGACCTCGTGCGGGTCGCCGAAGCGGCGGATCGCCTCGACCACCACGTAGACCGCGACGCCGGAGAGCAGGACGGCGTTGGCCAGCGCGGCGAGCACCTCGAGTCGGTAGAGCCCGAAGGTGCGCTGCGGGTCACCGGTGGCCCGCCGGGTCGCGGTGATCGCGGCGAGCGCCATTCCGATGCCGAGCACGTCGGTGAACATGTGCCCGGCGTCGGAGAGCAGGGCGAGCGAGCCGGTGTGCAGGGCGGTCACCGCCTCGACCACCATCAGGGTGGCGAGCAGCCCGAATGCCGCCCAGAGTCGCCCCCGGTGCTGGTGTGCGGCATTGGCGACGGACCCGTGGTGGTGGTCATGACCTGCGCCCACGTGAATTACCTTCCGCCGCCATCCGGGTTCCGGTCCAATGTATGTTCACATCGCAATGTATGCAAGTGTGCGGGCGGTGCCTCCCACCGACGGCCGCCCGGCCAGGTCAGCCGGTCGGGTCGATGGTGGTGAGTCGCTGGGTGGCCCGGGACAGCGCCACGTACAGGGTGCGCACCCCGGCACCCGGATCCGCCCGGATCTCGCTCGGGGAGACCAGCACGACTCCGTCGTACTCCATGCCCTTGGCCTCCAGGCTGGTGACCACCTGCAACCTCGGCGCGTCGAGCGCGTCGAGCCATCCGGCGACCTCGTCCCGACGCGGCACCGGCGTGATCACGCCGACCGTGCCCTCCACCTCGGCCAGCAGGTCGGCGGCGGCCTTCACGGTCGCGGTCGCCAACCCCGTCGCGGGCACCACCAGCTCGACCGGATCGACCCCGGTGGAGCGGACGGCGGTCGGCAGCGGCAGGTCCGGGTAGAGCCGACGGATCTCCGCCGCCGCCACCGCGAAGATCTCCGAGGAGTTGCGGTAGTTGGTCGTGAGCGTGAAATCGTGCCGCTTGCGCCGGCCCAGCGCCTGGTCCCGAGCCCGGTCCAACTCGTCGGGGTCGCCGGTCCACGCGGTCTGCGCCGGGTCACCCACCACCGTCCAGGAGGCCAGCCGACCACGACGACCGATCATCCGCCACTGCATCGGTGAGACGTCCTGCGCCTCGTCGACCACCACGTGGGCGTAGTCCCGGTAGTCCTCCGGGCGTTCCCGGGCCGCCGCACGGGCGGCCCGCTGCCGGTCGCCGAGGGTGCTCAGCTCGCGTACGCCACCAGCCAGCTGGAACGGGTCGCGACGGGCCCGGGCCGGCTGCGCCGGCTTGCCGAGCAGCGCGTCCAACTCGTCCAACAGCGCGATGTCGGCGATGGTCAGCCCGGTCGAGTCGAGGTCCCGGTACGCGGCGGTGAGCATTCGGATCTCCGCATGGGAGAGGATCCCCCCGGCGTACCGACGCAGCCGGTCCGGCTGGGTCAGCCAGCCGAGCACGTGCCGGGGGTGCAGACGAGGCCACCACGCCTTGAGGAACTCCCGGAACTCCGACCGTTCGGCGATCTCCGCCTCGAAGGCCCGCTGCTCCGGCAGTCGGGTGATGCCCACCTCCCGGGCCTGCGCCCAGAGCGCGGCGAACACCCCGTCGAAGCCGGCCCGGCGCACCTCGTTGCGTCGGGCGCCCCGGTGCAGCGCGCGGTCCCGGATCCGGTCCAGCGTCGTCCGGTCCAGCCGCAGCAGCGTGCCCCGGTAGAGCAGCCGCAGTTCACCCGGGCCACCCGGCACCGCGTCACGGGCCGCCCGCTCCAGCACCCGACGCATCCGCAGCGAACCCTTCACCGCCGCCACCTCCGGCGGGTCGGGGCGCGTCGCCGTCATCCCCGGAAAGAGGGTGCCCAGCGAGTGCAGGGTCGCGGTGTCCTCACCGAGCGACGGCAGCACCGAGCCGATGTACTCCACGAAGACCGACGACGGGCCCACCACCAGGATGCCGCCGCCCGCGTACCGGCTGCGGTCGGAGTAGAGCAGGAACGCGGCCCGGTGCAGTGCGACAGCGGTCTTACCGGTGCCGGGGCCGCCGGCGACGATCGTGACCCCGGAGCCGGGAGAGCGGATGGCCTCGTCCTGTTCCCGCTGGATGGTCGCCACGATGTCCCGCATGCCCCGGCCGGTGGCCTTGGACAGGGTGGCCAGCAACGCGCCGTCACCGACGACGGTCATCCCCTCCGGGGCGGCGTTCGGGTCCAGCAGATCGTCCTCGATCCGGGTGACCCGTTCGGCGCGGGACTGGATCGTGCGGCGGCGCACCACGCCCAGCGGCTGCGCCGGCGTGGCCTGGTAGAAGGCGGCGGCGGCCGGCGCCCGCCAGTCGACGACCAGCGTGCGGGCGTCCTCGTCCCGGATGCCGAGGCGCCCGACGTGCAGCACCTGACGGTCGCGCAGGTCCAGCCGGCCGAAGACCAGCCCCTCGTGCTCGGCGTCCAGGGTGTGCCGCCGCTGCGCCGCGTGGAAGACCATCGCGTCGCGCTCGACCAGCGCGCCGTGCGTACCCACCCGGGCCATCCGGTAGCCGTCACGCTCGGCGCGGACCGCCGACTGCCGCAGTTCGGCCAACCGCGCGTACACCCGGTCGAGGTGGCGTTGCTCGACGGCGATCTCCTGCTCCAGGCCGGTCTGGTCGGTCAACGCACGCTCCTTCGAAGGTCGCCGGCAGGCGGCGGGAACCGCGCAAGCCAACCGCAGAAGGGTACGGCCCCGCGCCCGACCCGCCGCGCCCGAGGTGCGGGAACGTGGTCAGGCGCCGCTCCGGGCGGGAGCCACGCCGAGGCCGCGGGACGAAGTTTCGGCGAGCACCCGACGGAGGACGCCGGTGAGCGCGGTGTTGACCTCGTCCGGGCGCTCCATCATCAGCATGTGCCCGGCACCAGGGCAGACGGTCAGCTCGGTGGCCGGCAGGGCCGCCGCGATCGACTCGGCGCACGGTGGTGGCGTCAGCCGGTCCCGGTCGCCGACCAGCGCGGCGGCCGGCAGATGGGCCAGCGCGGCGAGCGTGTCCAGGCGGTGCTGGGCGCCGATGGAGGCGCGGAACCCGCCGATCGAGCGCAGCGAGGCACGAGCCACCGCCGAGGTAACCAGGCGGAGGTCGGACGACTCACAGCGGTCGCCGAAGAGCATCCACCGGATGCTCGGTCGCAGCGCGTTCAGCAGCGCCCGGGGCGCCCGCCACGAACCGCACCTGGCCAACACCCCGGCACCGGTGGTCTCGGCCAGCCGGATCAGCCGGGCGATCCGCGGCGAGAGCCCGTAGACGGTGTGCGTGTGCCCCTCGGCGGTGGTCGAGACGAAGACCAGCCCGGCCGTCCGGGCGGCGAAGTGCGCGGGGTGGCGGTGGGCGTACTCCATGATCGTCATGCCGCCCATCGAGTGCCCGACCAGGAGCACCGGCCCGGACGGCGCCACCCTGTCGATCAGCGCGGCCAGGTCGTCGCCGAGCTGGGCCAGGGTGGCCGTGGGCAGCGCCATGCAGCTGGAGCGCCCGTGCCCCCGCGCGTCGTAGGTGACCACCCGCACCGCCCCGTCGACCGAGGCGCTGAGCGCGTCGACCTGTCGGTGCCAGGCGCGCCCGTCCAGCGTCCAACCGTGCAGCAGGACAGCCGTCACCTGGGCGTCCGTCGGCCCCGTCACCTCGACGTTGAGCCGTACGCCGTCCGGCATGGCAACCTCGAACCGCTCCGGCATCGCCACCTCCCCAGGGCCGCCCAGCACCACCAGCACCGGGATACCCGGCGGTAACACCGGCTACCCGCCATGACACCACGCCAATCGCACCAGGGCGAACATTCCCGACCTCGCCCCTGCTCGTCGGAGGAAGGCCAAGCTGAACGGCATGGGGTCGTCGGGAGCACCCATGGGTGGTACGCCGGGGCAGGGGCGGCAGGCCGGCGGCACGCCCCGCGCCGCGCTGGCCGACCTGCTCGCCGGGAACCGGCGGTTCGTCAGCGGGCAGCCGATCCACGGGCACGACGTCACGGCCGCAGCCGCCGCCTCTGGTGACCAGCAGCCGTACGCGGTGGTGCTCGGCTGCATCGACTCTCGGGTGCCGCTGGAGGCGATCTTCGACCAGACGTTCGGCGCGATCTGCGTGATCCGTACCGGTGGGCACGTGCTCGACCGGGCGGTGTGCGGCTCCATCGAGTACGTGGTCGGGCAGCTCGGCGTACCACTGGTGCTGGTCCTCGGCCACGAGCGGTGCGGCGCGGTGGGCGCCGCCGTGGACGCGCTGCGCACCGGGGAACGTCCCGGGGGGTCGCTGGCGTACCTGGTGGACGAGATCGCCCCGGCGGTGACCGACGTCGGGTTCGACGACCCGGCGGTGCACCCGCTGGCCATCCGCCGGCACGTCCGGCGGACGGTGCGCATGCTGCGTGAGGACGACCTGCTGGCCGGGCCGGTGGCCGCCGGGCGGGTGGCCGTCACCGGCGGCCTCTACGACCTGGCCACCGGTGAGGTCGCCCTGCTCGACCCGGGCTCGTGACCCCGGGGGATCTCGCCCGGGACACGCGAAACCGCCCGCCGGGAACTCCCGACGGGCGGTTTCAGATGATGCGGTGGGGGAGGGCTCAGCCCTCGAAGACACCGGCCGCGACGAGGCGCTTCTCGGTGGCCTCCCAGCCGTCACCCGGGTGGGTGGCAGCCAGGTTGTTGATCTCCGCCCGGATCTTGGCGGCGTGGCCGGCAGCGGCCAGCACGCGGATCTCCTCGACGAAGGCGTCCGAGTCGGTACGCAGGTGCGCGGTCTTGCCGTTGGTCAGGTTCCGCACGTAGGCGTGCTTGCCGCCGTTGAGCGGGATGAGGTACTTGAACTCGCCCAGCACGCTGAGGGCGCCACCCTGGCCAGCCTGGCCGGCCCGGACTGACGCGCGCGCGGTCTTAGAGGTGTTGCTCGCCACGGAGGTACTCCTTGCAAGACGTACGGGAGGACTGGACGTCCGGGGGCTGTGTGCGGGCCGAACGTGGACTCGGCTCGCGTAGGTGTAACGCGGCATAAGCCGCCGGTGGAACTGTACAGGACCACGACATCATGCTGGTCGTCGCGGTGTCCTGAGAGGCAACGGCAGCCACCCGTCCGGCTATTCCGCCCGGCGTTTTTTCCGATTCCCTGGCGCACCACGCGTCACAGGAGTCATCATGTGTTGCACGAGCCACCTGGGTGGTCGAGGTCGTAGGGGAAGACGCACCTCGCTCTCCGGGAGGTCACCGTGCCAACGCGTGGCGTCGTATACGTCCACTCGACCCCGCTCGCCGTGTGCTCGCACGTCGAGTGGGCGATCGCGCGCGTCCTAGCCGCGCCGGTCAACCTGCAGTGGACGGCTCAGCCCGTCGACCCCGGCGCACGCCGGGCCGAGTGCGGGTGGACCGGTCGTCCGGGGACGGGCGCCGAGCTGGCTGCTGCCCTACGGCAGTGGCCCATGATCCGTTTCGAGGTCACCGAGGAGCCGAGTCCCGGCGCCGACGGTGAACGCTTCATGTACGTGCCGGCCCGTGGCCTGTTCCGGGCCACCGTCGGCGTGGCCGGCGACATCCAGCTCGGCGAGGACCGGCTACGGGCGCTGATGGCCGCCTCCCGGGCCCCGGAGGCGCTGGCGCACGCCCTCGACAAGGCGCTGGGCACCGCGTGGGACGCTGACCTGGAGCCCTTCCGCTACGCCGGCGACGGCGCGCCGGTGACGTTGCTCACCCGGGTCGGCTGACCCGTACGCGTGCCGGTCGGGCAACCTGCACGCATGTCGTCGGTGGACCCCTGCGGGCGGAAAGGTCAAGTTGCCCCGATAAGGGGGAACTGATGGGATAGGCCGCGTGTCGAATCGCCCGCGGCGCGCCGCCGTCGCAGTCGCCGCTCTGACCGTGCTGCTCGTCTCCGGCTGCTCGGGTGCCGCCGAACGCCCGGCCCCGACGCCGAGCCCGGGCGGCACCTCCACAGCGCCGGGCACCTCCGCCGCGCCGCCAGCCAGCGATCCCGCCGCCAGGGCCACCGCGCTGGTCGCCACGCTGTCCGACGAAGACCTGGTCGGCCAGGTGCTGATGCCGTACGCCTACGGCGACTCGGCGACGAAGGTCTCGGCCGGTTCGGCCGCCGGCAACCAGGCCCTCGCCGGAGTCGACACCCCCGCCGACATGATCAGCAAGTATCGGCTGGGTGGTCTGATCCTGGTCGGCTTCAGCGCCGACGACCCGACCAAGGGCAACCAGGAGACCACCAACGTCGACAACCCGAAGCAGGTGCACGAACTCACCACCGGGCTGCGCGCCGCCGCCGGTCGGCTCGCCGCCGGCCCCGCGCCGCTGCTGATCGGCACCGACCAGGAGTACGGCGTCGTCACCCGCGTGACCGACGGGGTCACCCTGCTGCCCAGCGCGCTCGCGGCGGGCGCGGCCGGCGACCCGAAGCTGACCGAGGCCGCCTGGCGGGCCGCCGGTGCCGAGTTGGCGGCGATGGGAATCAACGTCGACTTCGCCCCGGTGGCCGACGTGCTGGCCACCCGCAGCACCGTGATCGGGTCCCGGTCGTACGGCTCCGACCCGAAGCAGGCCGCGGCGCAGGTGGGCGGTGCCGTCCGTGGCCTGCAGGCGGTCGGGGTCGCCGCCACCCTGAAGCACTTCCCCGGGCACGGCCACAGCGCCGACGACTCGCACCAGGATCTGCCGGTGCTCACCCAGTCCGCCGAGGCGTTGCAGACCGGCGCCTGGCCGCCGTTCACCGCCGGCATGGACGCCGGAGCGATGGCGGTGATGTCCGGCCACCTGGACGCACGGGCGATCGACCCGGGAACCCCGGCGACGTTCTCGCACAAGCTGCTCACCGACGTCCTGCGCGGCCAGCTCGGCTTCAAGGGCGTGGTGATCACCGACGGGATGAACATGCCCCCCGCGAAGCGCTGGGCGCCCGGCGAGGCGGCCGTCCGCGCGCTGAACGCCGGTAACGACCTCATCCTGATGACCCCGAACGTCGGTCAGGCGTACGACGGGCTTCTCGCCGCGCTGCGCGGTGGGTCACTGCCCCGGACCCGGCTGGTCGAGGCGGTCACCCGGGTGCTGACCATGAAATTCCGTCTCGCGGAGACCCCGGCCGCGCAGATGTCCACGCTCAACGCCCCGGAGCACCGCGCGGCGGCCGACGCGCTGGCCGCCGCCGCCGTCACCATGCTGCGCGGCACCTGCGGCGGGGCGGTACCCGGACCGATCACCGTCACCTCCTCCGGCGGGCGGGACGGCACCCGGGCCGCGCTGACCGCAGCCGGGGTGCAGGTGAAGCCCAGCGGCGGCACGATCGTGCACCTGGTCGGCTACGGCGACGGGGCCAACGACCTGCGTCCCGACGCGGCGGTCACCGTCGCCATGGACACCCCGTACGTGCTGACCGGCGCGAAGTCGCCGACGCTGCTGGCCACCTACTCGTCCAGCCGGGCGTCGATGACCGGGCTGGCCGCCGTGCTGGCCGGCAAGGCCCGGCCGAGCGGCCGGTCCCCGGTGACCGTGCCCGGCCTGCCCGCCACCACCTGCGGCACCTGACCCGTCAGAGCCCGCCCTCGGCCGTTGGCGGATCGGTGCCGTCCGCGCCGGAGGGGTGCGGCAGGGCGTTCGTTCCCGGCGGGTCGGCCGGGTGGCGCGTCGCCGGTGGTCGCAGCAGCCGTAGTGGCGTCCCGCCGATCGTGGCCGGCGACGTCGGCGGCGGGTCGGCGCTGGCCACCGTGCGGGCGAGCAGCGCCGCCAGCCCGGCCCGGGTGGCGACGACCAGCAACCGATCGGTACGCACCAGAGGCCGCCGTTGCGGCAGCGACCAGATCGTCTGCCCGGCCCGCCCGGTCCGCATCGCGATCACCCGGGCCTCCCGCGGACGGCTGACCTGCGGACAGGAGCGGCCTTCCAGATCCGAGCCGGCCCCGACCGGCAGCTCGGCAACCAGCAGGACCCGCCGACCCACCGAGATCGTGTCGATCACCTCGCGGCCCATCATGGCCGCGGCGAACGCCGGCGCGGCCAGGTACGAGACGCTGCGCGAGTGGTTGATCCCGAACGCGCGCTGCACCCGCTGCGCGAACCCCTCGTCGAAAAGCCTCAGCACCACCCGCAGCGGAGCCGCCACACCGCCGGTCGCCGTCGTGTGCAGCGAACGCCCGAGCAGTGCGGTCTCCAGGTTGGTCACATCATCCGCGCAGAGCACCACCAGGGCGCGGCAGGTCGACACGGACGCCGCCCGCAACGTCTCCGGGCTGGTCGCGTCGCCGATCAGGAATGGCACGCCCAGCTCGCGGGCCACCGCCACGCCACGAGCGGTCGGCGCCCGGTCCACCGCCACCACGGTCACGCCGAACGAGTGCAGTTCCTGCACCACCCGGGTGCCGACGTTGCCCAACCCGACCACGATGACGTGGTCGTCGAGCGGGTCGGTGAGCCGACCGGCCGCGACCGCCAACCGGGCCCGTACCACCGAGTCGACCACCAGCGCGGTCACCGTGGGAACCAGGGCCACGCCGGTGACCACCAGCAGCAGGGCGGTGAGCTTTTCCACCAGTGAAGCGGCCGGGTCGGCCTCCGCGCTGCCCAGGGCGGTGAGCAGCGTCAGGTAGCCGGCCTGCACCGGGTCCAGGTCCCGGGCCTGCCCGAGCAGGAGGCTACCGACGATGAGCAGCGCGGCCGAGGCACCCAGCGCCCAGCGCAGGCGTCTGCCGAGGACCAGCCGGGCGGTCCGCAGCAGACGCCGCCGGGGTCGGGCCCGGACCGGACGCCGTTGGCCGTACGCCCGCACCAGCACCAGATCGGCGGAGTCCTCGTCCTCCGGAAGAGTGATCGGCTCGGGGCCGCTGGTGTCGGCCAGCGCGCAGACCACGTCCGTCGTCGCCGGGTCGAGCGCGTCCCGGTTCGCCGTGCGCAGCAGCTCGTCGTCGGGCAGCCGGAGGAAGGTCGGCGTGTCGTCGCCCAGGGTGGCCGCGACGAACGCGGGCGCGGCGATCTCCGAACCGGACAGGACCGCGCAGTCGCCGAGCATGGTGGCCACGCCCTCGCCGAGCACCGGGTTGAACAGGCGGACCACGATCCGGACGTCCGGGTCGAACTCCCGAATGATCAATGCGGCGTCCACGTTGGCCACGTCATCGGCACTGACCAGCGCGACCGCCGCCGCAGCCCGTACGCCGGCCTGGTCCAGGACCTCGGCCGTCAGCCGGCGGGCCACCACCACCTCGGGGCGTGGGCCCGTCGCCTCGGCGTCCGACGCGAGCTCCGCGATGTCCGGCGCGTGATTCTCGGTCAACGACGGCAGCAGGACGGTGACCGTGACGCCGTACCGGTCGACCAGTTCGGTGACCAGTCGGCGGGCCAGAGCGTTGTCGCCGCAGACCACGAACCGTCGGCCGGGCTCTGAGCCGATGCCGTCCGCGCTGTCGTCGGGCACGTCCGCATGGTAGCTGTCACTGGCCAGGCAGCCGAGCCCGTGCGGATCGGCGTCCCTGAGGAAAGCCGGTTCCCACTGACCTCGGCCGGCGAAAACGGGTCGCCCCGGTTCGAGCGGACTGACAGTCTCCAGGCATGGGAGTGGCAGAAGGATTCCGGCACGTGCGACGGGCCGACGGCACGGTGGTGATCACCCACCACGGGCGGGTGGCCGGCACACTGCGCGGTGCCCGGGCGGCGGAATTCCTAGCCGAGGTCGACGACGACCCGCAGTTGGTGATGGCCCGCTGGACCGGCAACTACCGCCACGGCAACGAGCGCACCGCGAAGCAGCACCCCCGCAACCGGGGCTGAACGAAGGAAGGGCCCCTTCTTATCGCCAGGCGATAAGAAGGGGCCCTTCCTTACTTTTAAAGCGAAACCTTGCTCAGGGCCGTGCGAAGACGAGAGCCACGTTGTGGCCGCCGAAGCCGAACGCGTTGTTCAACGCGGCCGGGATCTCCATGTGGCGGGCCTTGTGCGCGGCGACGTCCAGGGTGAGGCCGGGCTCCGGGTCGTCGAGGTTGATCGTCGGAGGGACGACGCTGTCGCGGATGGCCAGGATGGTGGCGATCGACTCCAGCGCGCCGGCCGCACCGAGCAGGTGACCGGTCATCGACTTCGTCGCGGACAGCACCGGGTGGTCACCCAGCGCCTTGTGCAGCCCGCCGATCTCCAGCATGTCCCCGACCGGGGTCGAGGTGGCGTGCGCGTTGACGTGCACGATGTCCCGCTTCGCCACGTCCGCGTCCGCGATCGCCTTGGCGATGGCACGGACGGCACCCTCGCCCTCGGCGTGCGGCTGCACGATGTCGTACGCGTCGGAGGTGATACCGGCGCCGGCGAGGCGCGCGTACACCCGGGCGCCCCGGGCCGCGGCGTGCTCGGCCCGCTCCAGCACCACGATGCCGGCACCCTCACCGAGGACGAAACCGTCCCGGCCCCGGTCCCACGGGCGGGAGGCGCGCTCCGGCTCGTCGTTGCGGGTCGACATGGCCCGCATCGAGCTGAAGCCGGCGATCGGCAGCGGGTGGATGACCGCCTCGGTGCCGCCGGCCACCACCACGTCGGCCCGACCGGAGCGGATGATGTCCAGGCCGAGGGCGATCGCCTCGGCGCCGGTGGCGCAGGCGCTGGCCACCGAGTGCACGCCGGCCTTCGCGCCCAACTCCAGCCCGACCCAGGCGGCCGGACCGTTCGGCATCAGCATCGGGATGGTGTGCGGGGAGACCCGCCGTGGCCCGGAGGCCTCCAGGATGTCGTCCTGGGCGAGCAGGGTGGTGGCGCCACCGATGCCGGAGCCGACGCTGACGGCCAGCCGCTCCCCGTCGAGGTCGGAGCCGGCGAGGCCGGCGTCCGCCCAGGCCTGCTGCGCCGCGATGATCGCGATCGCCTCGGAACGGTCCAGCCGACGCAGTCGGACCCGGTCCAGCACCTCGGACGGCTCCACGGCCAGCTGGGCGGCGATCCGGACCGGCAGTTGCGCGGCCCACTCCTGGGTGAGAGCACTCACCCCGGAGCGGCCGGCGAGCATGGCGTCCCAGGTCGACGCGACGTCCCCGCCAAGCGGGGTCGTCGCGCCGAGCCCGGTGACGACGACGTCAGGACGACTCATGATCAGGACTGCGCCGCGATGTAGCTGACGGCGTCACCGACGGTCTTGAGGTTCTGCACCTCGTTGTCCGGGATCTTGACGCCGAACTTCTCCTCGGCGGCAACCACGACCTCCACCATGGAGAGCGAGTCGACGTCGAGGTCGTCGGTGAAGGACTTCCCCTCGGCCACGTCGTCCGGGTTCACCCCGGCAACCTCTTCGAGGATCTCGGCGAGGCCGGTGGTGATCTCGTCACGGGTCATTGCGGTTGGTTCCTTTCATCGGGGTTTCCGGCGGACGGCGTCGCCGACCGCACTCCTGGACGCGTACGCGCCCGAGGGGGTCATCAGGGGCAGCGGACGACCTGACCGGCGTAGGTCAGGCCACCGCCGAAACCGAACAGCAGCACCGGCGCGCCCGAGGGCACCTCCCGACGCTCGACCAGCTTGGACAGGGCCAGCGGCACGCTCGCCGCGGAGGTGTTGCCGGACTCGACGATGTCCTTCGCGATGATCGCGTTGGGGATGTTGAGCCGCTTGGCGATGCCGTCGATGATCCGGGCGTTGGCCTGGTGCGGCACGAACGCGGCCAGCTCCGACGGGTCGACTCCGGCCCGCTCGCAGGCCTGCAGCGCGAGTGGCGCCAGCGCGGTGGTGGCCCAGCGGAACACCGCCTGCCCCTCCTGCTGGACGTACGGGCGCCAGCCCTCGATGCGGACCGCGTCGCTCTTCTCCGGCACCGAACCCCAGACCACCGGCCCGATCCCGGCCGGCTCGTCGTCGGCGGTGGCGGAGACCACGGCGGCGCCCGCGCCGTCCGCGAAGATGATGCAGGTGGAGCGGTCGGTCCAGTCGGTGAAGTCGGAGAGCTTCTCCGCGCCGATGACGATCGCGTTGCGCGACGCGCCGGCCCGGATGGCGTGGTCGACGGTGCCCAGCGCGTACGCGAAGCCGGAGCAGGCGGTGTTGACGTCGAACGCGCCCGGGGCGGCGATGCCCAGCTTGGCGGCGACCCGGCAGGCCACGTTGGGGCTGCGGTCGATGGAGGTGCAGGTGGCCACCACGACCAGGTCGATGTCGGCGGCGGTCAGGCCCGAGTTGGCCAGCGCCTTGCCGGCGGCGGCGGCGGCCATGTCGGCCACCGTCTCGGTGTCGGCGATCCGCCGGCTGACGATGCCGACCCGGTCACGGATCCACTCGTCGTTGGTGTCGACGAGTTGGGCGATGTCGTCGTTGGTCACCACCCGGGAGGGTTGGTAGTGCCCCATCGAGACGATGCGACTGCCAGTCATGAACGACCTCCGATGCGGGCGATCAGGTCCCGTGCGGCCGGCAGGTCGTCCGGGGTGTTCAGGGTGACGATCTCCGGGGCGCCGTCGCCCTTGAGGTCCCGCTTCACCAGCCCGGCGAGAGTGCCGGCCGGTGGCAACTCGATCACGCCGGTGACCCCGAGGTCGGCCAGCGTACGCATGCACAGATCCCACCGCACCGGCGCGGTGACCTGACGCACGAGGCGCCGCACCATGTCGGGGCCGTTGTCGACCGCCGTGCCGTCGAGGTTCGACAGCAGGAGGCGGGCCGGGTCGGCGGGGGTGATCTCGGCGGCGACCGCGGCGAGCGCGGCCTCGGCCGGGGCCATGTACGGGGTGTGGAACGCTCCGGCCACCTTGAGTCGGATGATCCGTGCCCGCGCGGGCGGCTCGGCGGCGAGCTTGTCGAGCCCGTCCAGCGCGCCGGCGGCGACGATCTGGCCGGCGCCGTTGCGGTTGCCCGGGTACAGCCCGTTCGCCTCGATCGCGGCGAGCACCTCGTCGGGGTCGCCGCCGAGCACCGCGGCCATGCCGGTCGGCTCCAGCGCGCACGCGGCCGCCATCTCCCGGCCACGAACCCCGGCGAGGCTGATCGCGGCCTCGGCCGACAGCACGCCGGCCAGTACGGCGGCACCCAACTCGCCGACGCTGTGACCGGCGGTGAGCGCGACGTCGTCCAGCGGCAGGTGTTCGCCGGCGAGCAGCGCCGCGGCGACCAGCAACGGCTGGGTGCGGGCGGTGTCCTTGATCTCGTCGGCGTCGGCGTTGGTGCCCAGATGCATCAGGTCGACCCCGGCCAACTCCGACCACTCGCGCAGGCGCGCCTCGGTGCCGGTCAGGTCGAGCCAGGGGGTCAGGAAGCCGGGTTTCTGAGAACCCTGGCCGGGACTAAGTACGGCGAGCACGCCTATGACTCTCCCGGATACGCGCGGGTAACGCTGTGCCGCCCCCGACCAAACCGCACTAGTACCTTTGGAGGTTTCCTACAAAGATCGGCGAGGATCATCCTCGTTTTGGGTGGTTTTCCGGGTGGCCGGGGTCATTGTCTGAGTCGGGACAGGCGAGGTGAGCGGGGCGACCGGATCCAACCGGCCCACGGTCAGCGCGACCTGGAGGGCGAACGCGTCCCGGGGAGACAACGGCGAGAAGCCGGTCACCTCGGCGATCCGCCGCAACCGGTACCGCACGGTGTTCGGGTGCACGAACAGCGCCCGCGCGGCGCTCTCCAGTGTGCCGCCGGCGGCGAGGAACGCGTCCAGGGTCGCCAGCAGTTCGCCACCGGCGCGCACCAGCGTGGCGTACACGTCGTGCCGCAACCGCCGGCGGGCCTCGGCGTCGCCCGCGAGAGCCCGCTCCGGCAACAGGTCGGCGGCCGGCACCGGCCGGGGGGCGCTGGGCCAGGCCGGCGCGGCCCGGAAACCGGACAACGCGGCCCGCGCCGACTCGGTCGCCTCGTCGAGGCTCGGCACGGCCGGACCGACCACCACCGGCCCGTCCCCGAACGCGCTCAGCAACTTGGCGGTGGCGGTCAGCGGGTCTGCCGCACCACCCAGCACGATCACCAGCCGGTCGCCGTGGACACCGCCGATCACCTCCACGCCGATCCGGCGGGCCTGCCGGTAGACCACGTGCAGCACCGCGGAGACCTCCCCGCCGGGCGACCGACCGACCGCCACCGCCACCGGCGGCGCGTCCGCCCAGCCGAGCGCGGCGGCCCGGCTGGCCAGCACGTCCGGCGAGTCACCGCGCAGCAGCGCGTCGACCAGCAGGGCCTGCAAACGGGCGTCCCACGCGCCACGCGACTCGGCGGCCCGTGCGTACACGCGGGCGGCGGCGAACGCGATCTCCCGGGAGAAGCGCAGCACCGCCTCGCGTAGTTGCTGCTCCTCGCCCTCGGCGGCCAGGTGCGACACCTGCTCCTCGACCACGTCGATGGTCACCTTGATCAACGCCACGGTCTGCTGGAGGGTGATCGACCGGGCCAGCGCCTGTGGAGCGGCGGCGAAGACCTCGTCCGAGACCTCCTGGGTGCTGTCCGCCGTGCCGCCGCCGTCGTGCAACCACTGCACCAGCGACCGGGCACCGGCCTGGGCCACCAACATCACCCAGGAGCGTTGGTCGGCCGGCAGCGCCCGGAACCACGGCAGGGTCTCGTCCATCCGGGCCACGCTGGAGGTGGCCAACGCCCCCGCCGAACGTTCGATCCGGCGCAGCGTGGCCGACAGGTCTCCACCGCCCGGCGTGCTCACCGCCCTAGCCTGACACGTTCTGAGCAGGCCATCCACGTCGGCACCGGTCAGCGGGTAATGGTGAGGGCTTTCCGACCGGCACCCTTGACCGACGCCTTGAGCACTCCTTCGGGGCTGTGCAGGAAACACCCCACGCTGAGCCTGCCCGCCTGCCACTCGGGCTCGCCCTCCGGCGTGAACCCGAACACCTGGAACCGGCTCTCCACGTCAGGCTCGGACACCCCGACGTACCGGGAGACGGTGGTCAGACACCCCGCGTCCACGATGTCGTCGGTGAGTTCCCCGACCTCCGGCTCGGCCCGCCAGATGCCGGCGAACTCGGTGTCATGCGGCCCGGTGCAGGAGGCGGGTGGCAGATCGCCGGACTCGGTCGGATCGGTGAAACAGGTGTACCTCAGCGGTGAGTCACCGGCCAGGGCGCCGCGCAGGCTGTTCGCCCGGGGGTTCGGGAACCACCGGTCCACCGCGTGCATCTCCAGCAGGTCGCAGCGGTACCACCGCTCACCCGCCTTCCAGCGCGCAGCCGACGGGACCAGCGTCCGCATCGCCACCCGTGACTCGCGCCACTCGCCGCCCAGGAAGGGGGCGGCCCCGGCGTCGCAGGCCTCGTACAGCCGCGAGATCCCCTCGGTGTCGGCGTCCGGCGGCCCCGACGCGGCGCCCTCCGGGCCGGTGATTCGGCCGACCAGGAACGTCTCCACCTCGTGTTTCGAAGAGCAGGGAATGGGGGTGTACGCCTCGGGGCTGCGTTCGTCGGAGGCGGTGGCGTGGCACACCCCCGCCGAAGGCACGAAGGTCGAGGTCCCCTTCACTGAGGGCGCGCCGTCACAACCGCTTGCTCCGATGGTCAGCGCCACGATGATCGTCGTGCCCCACGAACGTCGCACATCGTCCCCATTCTGAGCAGCCGCCATCGGCGTGAATGGCGGAAAGCGTACGACGGGTCGACGGCCACCGATGTCCAGGGTGGACTCCCGCGGGGCTCACGGGTGCGGGGGAGCGGGCAGGCCCAGCTCCTGGGCCAGGATCGCGGCCTGCACCCGGCTACGCAGGTCCAGCTTCGCCAGGATCCGGCTCACGTGGGTCTTGGTGGTGCTCTCCGCCAGCACCAGGCGATCGGCGATCTGCTGGTTGGACAGGCCCAGGCCGAGGCAGGCCAGCACGTCCCGCTCACGCGGGGTGAGGGTGCCCAGCGCGGCCCGGGTGTCGGCCGACGCGGTCGGCGCGGTGGCCGCGAAAGCGGTGATCAACCGGCGGGTCACGGCGGGAGCGATGAAGCCGTCGCCACGCGCCACCGTACGCACCGCGTCCACCAGACCGTCGGCGTCGGTGTCCTTCAGCAGGAACCCGGCCGCGCCGGCCCGCAACGCGCCGAAGACGTACTCGTCGAGGTCGAAGGTGGTGAGCACCAGCACGTCGGCGAGCACATCGGTGACGATCTCCCGGGTGGCGGAGATTCCGTCCCGACGAGGCATGCGTACGTCCAGCACCGCCACGTCCGGGCGCAACTCCCGACACAACCGCACCGCCTCGTCGCCGTCGGCCGCCTCGCCGACCACCTCGATGCCCGGCGAACCGTCCAGGATCAGGGCCAGGCCGGCCCGTACCGCCGGCTGGTCGTCCGCGAGCACCACCCGTACCGTCGCCGCGACCGCGCCCCTGTTCACCCGCCCTCCCCGATGGGCAGCGCGGCTCGGACCTGCCAGCGGCCGTCATGCGGTCCGGCGCTGAACCGACCGGCCAGCAGGGTGGCGCGCTCCCGCATCCCGATCAGTCCGGCGCCGGCGCCGGGTAGCCCGGCCCCGTCCCGGCGTACCGGGTTCTCCACCGTCAGCACCACCTCCGCCGGCCGGTACGCGATGGTCAGGTCCGCCTCACCCGTGCCGTGCTTGAGCGCGTTGGTCAGCGACTCCTGCACGATCCGGTACGCGGCGAGGTCCACCCCCACCGGCAGCGGTCCCGGCGCGCCGTCGGTGCGCACCCGCACCGCGAGGCCGGCGGCCCGGACCCGCTCGACCAGGTCGTCCGTCTCGGCGAGCCGCGCGCTGACCAGCTCCGGCAGGGCCGCGTCGTCGCCCGTCGGGGCGGGCCCGCCCCCGGGCCCCGGTTCGCGTAGCACCTCGATCATCTGACGCATCTCGGCCAGGCCCTGCACGCTGCTCTCCCGGATCACCCGCAACGCCGACTCGACCTGGCCGCGGTCCAGCCCGGGCACGGACAGCACGGCGGTGGCGTGGATCGCCACCGCGCTGAGGTGGTTGGCGACCACGTCGTGCAGCTCCCGGGCCATCCGGGCCCGCTCCGCGCTGACCGCCTGCCGCCGATCCAACTCGACCAGCCGGGCGGTCTGCTCGGCCCGGGCGCGTTCGGCGGCAGCCTGGTCGCGGTACTGCCGCACGCTGATCCCGGTCAGGACCGGCAGCAGGCCGACGAGCACCACCAGCACCCCGATGGCGACCCCGCTCCACTGGTCGGCGAGGACCACGCCGACGATCGCACCGACCAGGCTCAGCCCGATGGTCGCCCACAGCAGCCACCGCCACAGCCGTGGCGGACCGTAGACGCAGGCGTCGTAGAGCACCTGGGTGTAGATCAGGATCGTCCCCAGTGATCCGCCGAGCGCGATGTCCACCACCACTGCCGCGGTGCCGACGGTCAGGCTGGTGCGCGGAGCGACGAGGCGCAGACCCACGGCGACGCACATCGCCAGCAGCGGTGGCAGGAACAGCGCGGGCGGCACGTCCGGGTACGGACGGATCTGCGGTTGCCAACCGAGGGTCCACAGCACCAGGCCGCCGGCCAGCGACGCCCCGGCCAGCGCCAGATCCCGGCCGCGGGTGCCGGAGCCGAGCCACGGTGGCGGACGCATGCCCCGATCCCACCACAGCCGCACCCGGTCGGAGTCCGACCGGGGGAGGACACCGCCGCCCCCGGCATGCGCCGAAAGGGGTACGCGAAAAGCGCCCCGATGACAGAAGAATGATCATCATGACTGATGGGGAAGCTCGGGCCGCGCTGGCTCGTGAGATCGACGCCACCTGCCGGCTGACGGGAACGTTCGTGCTCCGCTCCGGGCGGACCGCCGACGAGTACTTCGACAAGTACCGCTTCGAGGCGGACCCTCGCCTGCTGGACCGGGTGGCCGCCCAGCTGGCACCCCTCGTTCCGACGGACACCGAGGTGCTCGCCGGCCTGGAGATGGGCGGGATCCCGGTGGTGACCGCGCTCGGCCGGCACACCGGGCTGCCCTGCGCCTTTGTCCGCAAGAACGCCAAGCCGTACGGGACGGCCCGGTTGGCCGAGGGGGCCGAGCTGGTCGGTCGGCGGACGCTCGTGGTCGAGGACGTGGTCACCTCCGGCGGTCAGGTGGTCATCTCGACGGGCCAACTACGCGAACTGGGTGCCCGGGTCGAGCACGCCCTCTGTGTCATCGACCGGGCCGAGGGCGGGGCGCAGGCGCTCGCCGGTCACGGCGTGACGCTGCGGGCGCTCTTCACCCGGGTCGACCTGGAGGCTCACCGGACCCACTGACCGCCGAACCGACTCCGCTGGCGACCCACGGGTGAACGGCGCGAAAAGAGGCTGTGAACTGCGCAACGGGTTCTCGCGCTCACCGTCGTCTCGGTGGGCCGCCCGGTCCTGACCCCGGGTACGCCGTGCGCGGCCCGTCGGTCCCGGCCAGTACGGTGACAGGGCACGTCGGGGGAGCACCCGGGGGTAGACGAACGTGAGGAGACCGGGGATGGCGCACGGGGAGGCCGAACACGGCTGCGCCCAGGGCGAGCCCTGCCGGCCGGGGCACGACCCGCAGCCGGCCGGTAAGCACCGCCGGTCGGTCGGCGGCGCGCCATCGCACCCGGCGGAGCCGCTCGCCGGTCGGGCCGACGACGAGAGCCCTCTTCCGCGTCAGCGTTCCGGCGAGCCCGCCGCCCTCGGTGAGCCCGACGTCGACGTCCCGGCTGGTTGCCTCAGCGAACTTCCCGGCTGGGCCGGGGCGCACCGGCACGGCCCGGTCCGGCCGCGTCCGCGGGCCACCCGCCGCGAACGCCCACCCCGCCGCTGGTGCTGATCACCGCCCGCCGCTGACCAGCGGGCGCGGCGGTTCAACGGGCGCGGGTTCAGCGCGTGCGGGGCTGTTCAGCGCGTGCGGGGCTGTTCAGCGTGTGCGGCTGTTCAGCGTGCGACGGCGGATCAGCGTGTACGACGGCGGATCAGCAGGGCGATCCCGGCGAGGCCGACCGTGATGGTGAGCATCACCCCGACGTTGAGCAGCAGCAGTCGTTGCAGGTCGCCGAGCGCCTCGTCGAGATCCTTGGCGGGGTCGAGCGTGTCCTCCGGGAGCACCCGCTCGCCGCCGCCCACGCCGCCGCTGACCGTGTCGAACTGCCGCTCCAGCGGCACGCCGGCGGTGCGCAGGGTCTCGGACATGCTGAGTCGACCCAGGAACCAACCGGCGCTGGTCTTGCGGCCGTCCGGCTGCTTCGCCGGCCGGTAGACCCGGGGGCCACCGACCGCCTTGGGATAGAGGTCGTACGTCTGCTTCGGCGTCTCGCCGGCGAGCACCACGACCGTGTACTTCGGACCGAGGTCGGCCGGTTTCGGGCCGTTGGCCATGCCGGATTGACCGAGGAAGTTGACCTGGTCGATGACCGCTCCGACGTGGGCGGGTTGCGTTTCCGCGCGCAACCGCAGTGGCGCGGACAGCCCCACGCCGGTGATGTCCACTCCGGCGGGTGCGGGCTTCGGCGCCGCCGAGGCCGGGCCTGCGGTGCCGAGTGACAGCAGCGCCGTCGCCAGCGCGCCCGCCAGCACGGCGGCCAACCGCCTCATCTGTCGGACCATCCCGCCTCCTCGCCCCGTTCGATGGATGGCATCGTTGTGACGTCCGGACCGGTCTGTCGGTGCGAAGCCGACCGGATGGCCGGGGTCATCCTTACAGACTCCGGGGAACGTCGATGAGTTGCAGCTTGTGGAACAGTATTTGGAACTATCTGCGATCTCGGCTCGACTAATGAGGAGCCGTTTGATCAGCGGGCGGATCGTACCCTTACGGAGGGGTTCATGGGGGGCAGGGTTACACGTACGGTGCGGGTTGTGCCAGTGGTGCTCGGCGTGGCGTTCGGTGTGTCGTTTCTGGCGCCGCCGACGCCAGCGGCCGCGCACAACTCGTTGACCGGCAGCGACCCGCGTGACGGTGCCCGAGTGGCGACGGCACCCGCCCGGATCGAGCTGCGGTTCCTCGCCAAGCCGCCACCGGCAACGACGAAGATCACAATAACCGGGCCGGACAATGTGGTCGCTGGCGGCCCACCGGTCTTCGACGGCAGCCGGGTGCGGGTGCCGTTCAAGCCGGCAGCGGCGGGTCTCTACATCGTGGGCTACCAGCTCGCGTCCTCCGACGGGCACCCGGTGAAGGGCGAGGTGCGGTTCACCCTCACGACCGGCACCGCCGCCAATCCGTCCGCCTCGCCGTCGGCCGGAGCGCCCTCGACTGACCCGTCAACAGTTGCTACGGCCTCAGCCTCAGCCGCGCCGGCGTCGGCCACCCCCGGCAGCCCGACGGCGTCCACGGTGCCGGCGGCGTCGGAGAAGTCCGACTCCGGCGGTCGCTGGTGGCTCTGGGCGCTCGGCGGCCTGCTGCTGGCCGCGCTGGGCACCGCCGCTCTGATGTTCCGCCGTCGACGCGACAAGGTCGGTGGCCTGGAGTAGTAAGTCCTGACCCTGGCTCGGGCCGTGGGCGCAGCCGGCGGCCGGCGGTGACCGTCGGTCACCCCGGTTGGGGGCGGATGCGGTAGTGAGCGATATACCTCAGAGTCATATTCATACCTCTGAGGTATATCGCTCAACAGCACATCGGCACGGCAGGCAGCCAGAGCGGATGGCGAGCGCCGTTCGCTGCGCTCGCAGCCCCGTCTTGAGCCAGGACTTACTCTCGTCTAGACCAGGCGGAGCCGGGCGGCGCGCATCCGGGTCAGGGTGCGCTCGCGGCCGAGCACCTCCAACGACTCGAACAGCGGCAGCCCCACGGTGCGGCCGGTGACCGCGACCCGCACGGGCGCCTGCGTCTTGCCGAGCTTGAGCCCACGCTCGGCGCCGACCGCCTCCAGCGTCGACTTCAACGACTCGGCGTCCCAGGACTCCAGCGCCTCGAACGCCGCGACGGCGTCGTCCAGCAGCTCGGCGGAGCCGTCCTTCATCGTCTTGGTCCAGGCGGCCTCGTCGATCAGCGGCGAGGCCAGGAAGAGGAAGTCGACGTTCGGCACGATCTCGCTGAGCACCGCGATCCGCGTCTGGGCCAGCGGCGCCACGGCGGCGAACGCGTCGGCGTCGAACTCCTCCGGCTGCCACGGCGGCGGCGCGATGGTCCCGGTGCCGGTCAGCCACGGCTGGCAGGTGTCGACGAACTCGGCCACCGGCAGCGCCCGAATGTACTCGCCGTTGAACGCGCGCAGCTTCTTCTCGTCGAAGAACGCCGAGGAGAGGTTGACCTCTTCCAGCCGGAACTCGTCCTCGATGACCGACCAGGGCACGATCTCCCGGTCGCCGGACGGGGCCCAGCCGAGCAGCATCAGGTAGTTGCGCATCGCGCCGGAGAGGTAACCCTCGTCGCGGTACGCCTCCAGGGCGACCTTGTCCCGGCGCTTGGAGAGCTTCTGCCGCTTCTCGTTGACCACCACCGGCACGTGCGCCCAGACCGGCGGCTTGACCCCGAGGGCTTCCCAGAGCAGCTGCTGCTTGGGGGTGTTGGGCAGGTGTTCCTCGGCCCGGATCACGTGGGTGATCCCCATGGTCATGTCGTCGACGACGTTGGCCAGCAGGAAGACCGGCGAGCCGTCTCCCCGGGCGATGACGAAGTCCTCGATGAGCTTGTTCTCGAAGGTGGGCTCGCCACGGATCAGGTCGACCACCACCGTGGTGCCCTCGTCGGGCGTACGGAAGCGCAGCGCGTGCCCCGGGCCCGGGCCGAGGCCACGGTCGCGGTGGTAGCCGTCGTAGCCCTGGTACTGCGAGCCGGTGCGGGCCTGCACGTCCTCACGGGTGCAGTCGCAGTAGTAGGCGCGGCCCGACTCGTAGAGGCGGGCGGCGGCGGCCCGGTGCTCGCCGGCGTTCTCCGACTGGAAGTACGGGCCCTCGTAGCTGCCCCGGGAGATGCCGATCCAGTCCAGCGCGGAGAGGATGCCCTCGGTCCACTCGGGCTTGTTGCGTGCCGCGTCGGTGTCCTCGATACGCAGCACGAACACCCCGCCCTGCTGCTTGGCGTAGATCCAGTTCTGCAGCGCCGAGCGGGCGCCGCCGACGTGGAACATACCGGTCGGGGAAGGGGCGAAGCGCACACGTACCGTCACGCCCCCAGCCTACGGCGACCGTCGACCGTGTAAGGAAGGGCCCCTTCTTATCGTCCGGCGTTGTACAAGGGTCCCTTCCTAACACTCAGGGCACCGAGCGGATCTTGACGACCAGCGCGCTGCCGATCAGGGTGACCACCGCGGTGACCGCGTAGAGCGTGGGGTAGCCGCCCAGGTACACCACGAGCGGGGCGGAGAGCGCCGGCCCGAGCACCTGCGGCGCCGAGTTCGCGATGTTGATGACGCCGAGGTCCTTGGCCCGGTCGGTGGCCCGGGGCAGCACCTGCGTGATCAGCGCGGCGTCCACCGAGAGGTAGACGCCGTAGCCGGCGCCGAGCAGCAGCGCGGCGACGATCGCCATCGGCCAGACCGGCGCGACCGCGAGCAGCAGCGCCGCCACCGCCATGATCAGCCCGGACGCGATCACGTAGATCTTGCGACGCCCGGAACGGTCCGACAGCCGGCCGGCGACCACCGCGGTCAGCATCATCCCGAGCGTGTAGAGCAGGATCAGCACGAGCAGGCCGCCCTCGGGGTCGGGGTGGCGCACCCCGTCGGTGAGGAAGTACAGCAGGTAGAGGGTGCCCAGGGCGTTGCCCAACTGGACCAGGAACCGGGTGATCCAGGCCCAGGCGAAATCCGGGTGCTGGCGGGGGCTGATCCACATCGAGGCCAGCAGCGCCCGCGCCCGGATCGCCGGCCGATGCGTACGCGGCAGCGGCTCGTCGGGGGTGAGCAGCGCGAACGGCAGCGACAGCAGCAGGATGGCCACCGCGATGGCCAGGTAGCCCGCGGCGTTGCCGGTGACCAGGGCGGTGACCAGCACCGCGCCGAGCACGAGCCCCAGCGCCTGCGGGATCCCCACCCAACCCGAGACGCCGCCACGCTGCGCCACCGGCACCCGGTCCGGGATGGCGGCGGTGAGGCTGGCCAGCATCGCGTTGAAGCAGACCTGCGCTGCGACCCAGCCGAGGGCGACGCCGAGGATGGTCCGTTGCTGGGCCAGCAGCACCAGGGCCGCCGCGCCGAGCAGCGCCCCGCCCGCCGTCCAGACGTGCCGACGGCCGAACTCGCGGCCGGCGATCCGCAGGCAGGTCCGGTCGGAGAGCGCGCCCGCGAGGGGGTTGGCCAGCACCGCGGCCAGCGCGCCGAGGCCGGTGACCACGGCCAGCATGTTCTCCTTGTCGCCGGGGGCGATCTGCTCGATCTGCTGGGGCAGCAGCACCTGGATGGGCGTGAAGAACGCCATCCACACGCCGAGGTTGGCCGCGAAGATCAAACCGATCCAGCCGCGCCGGACCGGCACGGTCGGCTCGGCGAGCGCCCCCGGCAGCGACGCCGGCGTCGGGTCGAGGGTGGTCACCGCGTCGACCCCGGCCGGCCGGCCGCGATCACGTCCCGCAGCCAGGTGTACGACGACTTCGGCGTACGCGTCTGGGTGGCGTAGTCGACGTGCACCAGCCCGAAGCGTTTGGTGAACCCCTCGGCCCACTCCCAGTTGTCCAGCAGCGACCAGACGAAGTACCCGCGCACGTCCACCCCGTCGTCGATGGCGGCACGGACCGCCCGGAGGTGCCCGTCCAGGTACGTGATCCGCTCCGGGTCGGTCACCTGCCCGTCGGCGTCGGGTGCGTCGTCGTAGGCGCAGCCGCTCTCGGTGATCTCGATGGGCGGCAGCGCGTCTCCGTAGGTGTCACGCAGCCAGCCGAGCAGCTCGTGCAGCCCGTCGGGGGCCACCGGCCAGTCGAAGGCGGTGCGCGGGTAGCCGTCCAGCGGGACCAGGTCGAACGGCAGGGGCGAACCCTCCTCGGCAGCGCGTACCCCGGTGGGGTTGTAGTAGTTGACCCCGAGCACGTCGATCGGTGCGGCGATCGTGTCGAGGTCGCCGGGCTGGATGAGGCCCGGGTCGAGGCCGGGCAGCTCCGGGTAGCCGCGGCCGAGCAGCGGATCGGTGAAGAGCCGGTTGTGCAGCGCCTCGTACGCGGCACCGGCGGCCCGGTCGGCGTCGCGGTCGCCGAGCACCCGCACCGGGGAGTAGTTGTTGGCGATGGCGACCGGGCTGGCGGTGTGGGCCCGCAGTGCGGCGACCGCGAGCCCGTGCCCGAGCAGTTGGTGGTGGGCGACCGGAAAGGCGTCGAAGAGCAGCATCCGGCCGGGGGCGTGCACGCCCATCCCGTACCCCATGCTCATGTGGATGAACGGCTCGTTCAGCGTGATCCAGAGCCGGACCCGGTCGCCGAGCCGGGCGGCGGTCAGGTCGGCGTACTCGGCGAACCGGGCGGCGGTGTCGCGGTGCAGCCAGCCGCCGGCGTCTTCGAGCGGTTGGGGCAGGTCCCAGTGGTACAGGGTGGCCACCGGGTCGATGCCGGCGGTCAGCAGCTCGTCCACCAGGCGGTCGTAGAAGTCCAGGCCGGGAGCATTGGCCGGGCCGGTGCCGGTGGGCTGCACCCGGGGCCAGGCGATGGAGAACCGGTACGCGGAGACGCCCAGCCCGGCCAGCAACGCGACGTCCTCGGTGTGCCGGTGGTAGTGGTCGCAGGCCACCGCACCGGTGCTGCCGTCGCTGATCCGGCCGGGCGAGTGCGCGAACGTGTCCCAGATGGACGGACCGCGCCCATCGGCGGCGGTGGCGCCCTCGATCTGGTGGGCCGATGTGGACACGCCCCAGCGGAAGCCGGTGGGGAACTGGGGCATCGGTGCGGTCGACATGCGCCCTCCCGGTCAACGTGAAACGTGTTCGGGACTTTAAAGCGCTCTCGATGAATGCGCCATAGGCCGGCCTGGCGCAATCCGCAATGGTTGATCGGCGTGTCTTTTTCCGAACCCGTCCAGGTAAGTCCGATTTAGCGCATAGAGTGCCGATATCGTGGGATGTCCTCACCGGAGGAAGACGGAAATGATCCTCGTTGAACGCAGTGCGCACGTGGCGGCGCCAATTGAAGTGGTCTGGGATGTTGTCCAGCGGGCCGAGCAGTTGCCGGCCTGGCTGGCGGGGGTCCGCGCGGCCGAAGTGCTCTCGGGAGAGGGCTTCGGCCGGCGACAACTGGTCCAGGCGGGGCGCGGCTCGGCGCATGAGGCCGAGGTGATCGCCTACCAGGAGCCGACGCTGATCGGCTGGCGGGAACGGGCCAAGGGCGCCGGTTCTCGGGCGGAGGCACGCACCGAGATCTACGTCCAGCTCACCACCGACGAGGAGGAGGGCGGGACCATCGTGCGGCTCATCGTGGTCCGCTGGCCGGCCGGCCCGGTCAAGGCGGCCCTGCTGCGCCTCGGACTGCGTCGGGTCGGCGCCGACCTGGAGGACTCGCTGGCCCGGCTCACCGACCTGGCCGCCGTCGGCTGACGAGCGCCCATCCTCCCGGCGTCACCCGCGACGGCGGTGGTCCGGGTCCCCGCCAGGGACCCCGGACCCCCGCCGCTTCCGGCTCCCTGACCGGCCCTCCGCTGCGGTCGATCATGGAGTTGTGGTGCCCGGTGCGAGGTGGCTTGACCGCTTCGTCCCCCGCCACAACTCCATGATCGACGCGAGTGGGGGTGGGTCGTACCGAAGAAAAGGGCCCGGCGCGTGTACGCCGGGCCCTTCCTCGATCGTGCTGGATCAGCTGTCGCCGCCGGTCTCGCCGACCGGGGCGGCGTTGACGTCGTCGATCGCGTACTTCTTGGCGGCCTCGGCCGGCACGGTGGCCGCCACCGCGCCGCTACGGGCGAGCTGCCGCAGCGTGGCCACCACGATCGACTCGGCGTCGACGTGGAAGTGCCGGCGCAGCGCGTGCCGGGTGTCCGACATGCCGAAGCCGTCGGTGCCGAGCGACGTGTAGTCGCCGGGCACCCACCGGGCGATCAGGTCCGGTACGGCCCGCATCCAGTCGCTGACCGCGACCTTCGGGCCGTCCGCGTCGGCCAGCTTCTGCTGGATGTACGGGATCTTCGCCTCGGCGCCAGGGTTGAGGAGGTTGTACTCCTCGGTCTCCACCGCGTCGCGACGCAGTTCGGTCCAGGAGGTCACCGACCACACGTCGGCGGCCACCCCCCAGTCCTGGGCGAGCAGTTGCTGGGCCTTGAGCGCCCACTGCATGCCGGTGCCGGAGGCGAGCACGTTGGCCTTCGGGCCGTCGACCTGCGGTGCCGGGGAGTAGCGGTAGATGCCCTTGAGCAGGCCCTCCACGTCCACCCCGGCCGGCTCGGCCGGCTGCAGGATCGGCTCGTTGTAGACCGTCAGGTAGTAGAAGACGTTCTCCTGCGCGTCCCCGTACATCCGGTGCAGGCCCTGCTCCATGATGTGCGCGATCTCGAACGAGAACGCCGGGTCGTACGCGACCACCGCCGGGTTGGTGGCGGCGATCAGCAACGAGTGACCGTCCTCGTGCTGGAGGCCCTCACCGTTGAGCGTGGTGCGCCCCGCGGTGGCGCCGAGCAGGAAGCCCCGAGCCATCTGGTCGGCGGCTGCCCACAGCCCGTCGGCGGTCCGCTGGAACCCGAACATCGAGTAGAAGATGTACATCGGGATCATCGGCTCGTCGTGGGTGGCGTACGCCGAGCCCGCGGCGGTGAACGAGGCCACCGAACCGGCCTCGTTGATGCCCTCGTGCAGGATCTGCCCGGTCGTCGACTCCTTGTACGACAGGAACAGCTCCCGGTCGACCGAGGTGTAGCGCTGGCCGTGCGGCGAGTAGATCTTCGCGGTGGGGAAGATCGAGTCGAGGCCGAAGGTGCGGGCCTCGTCCGGGATGATCGGCACCCAGCGCTTGCCGAACTCCTTGTCCTTCATGATGTCCTTGAGCAGGCGGACGAAGGCCATCGTGGTGGCCACCTTCTGCTTGCCCGAGCCGCGCTTGACGTCGGCGAACCGCTCCGGACCGGGGATGGTCAGCCGCTTGGTGCTGGTCCGCCGGGACGGCAGGTAGCCGCCGAGCTGCTCGCGCCGCTCCTTCAGGTACTGGATCTCGTCGGACTTCTCACCCGGGTTGTAGTACGGCGGCAGGTAGGGGTTGTCCTCCAGCGCCTTGTCCGGGATGTCCAGGTAGAGCCGGTCGCGGAAGGTCTTGAGGTCCTCCAGCGTCAGCTTCTTCATCTGGTGGGTCGCGTTGCGGCCCTCGAAGTGCGAGCCGAGCGTCCAGCCCTTGATCGTCTTCGCCAGGATGACGGTGGGCTGACCGGTGTGCTCGGTGGCCGCCTTGTAGGCCGCGTAGAGCTTGCGGTAGTCGTGCCCGCCCCGCTTGAGGTTCCAGATCTCGTCGTCGCTGAGCGGGTCGACCATCTTGCGGGTACGCGCGTCGCGCCCGAAGAAGTGCTCCCGCACGTACGCGCCCGACTCCGCCTTGTAGGTCTGGTAGTCGCCGTCGGTCGTGGTGTTCATGAGGTTGACCAGCGCGCCGTCGGTGTCCGCGGCGAGCAGCGGATCCCACTCGCGGCCCCAGACGACCTTGATCACGTTCCAGCCGGCACCCCGGAAGAACGCCTCCAGCTCCTGCATGACCTTGCCGTTGCCCCGGACCGGTCCGTCCAGCCGCTGGAGGTTGCAGTTGATCACGAAGGTGAGGTTGTCCAGCTCCTCGCGGGCGGCCACGCCGATGGCGCCCAGCGTCTCCGGTTCGTCCATCTCACCGTCGCCGAGGAACGCCCACACGTGCTGCTGCGAGGTGTCCTTGATGCCGCGGTGCTGCAGGTACCGGTTGAACCGGGCCTGGTAGATCGCGTTCAGACCGCCGAGGCCCATCGAGACGGTGGGGAACTCCCAGAAGTCCGGCATCAGCCGCGGGTGCGGGTACGACGGCAGCCCACCGCCGGGGTGCGACAACTCCTGACGGAACCCGTCGAGCTGGTGCTCGCTGAGCCGCCCCTCCAGGAACGCCCGCGCGTACATGCCGGGGGAGGCGTGGCCCTGGTAGAAGATGTGGTCGCCGCCGCCCGGGTGGTTCTTGCCCCGGAAGAAGTGGTTGAAGCCCACCTCGTAGAGCGACGCCGAGCTGGCGAAGGTCGAGATGTGCCCGCCGACGCCGATCTCCGGGCGCTGTGCCCGGTGCACCAGCATGGCGGCGTTCCACCGGACGTACGCCCGGATCCGCCGCTCGACGTGCTCGTCGCCCGGGAACCACGGTTCGCGCTCCGACGGGATGGTGTTGATGTAGTCGGTGGTGGTCAGGGGCGGAACCCCGACCTGGCGCTCACGGGCCCGCTCCAGCAGGCGCAGCATGACGTACCGGGCGCGTTTGGCACCGCGTTCGTCGATGACACCGTCAAGCGACTCGACCCATTCGCTTGTCTCTTCAGGGTCGATGTCCGGAAGCTGGCTCGGTAGGCCGTCGCTGATCACCGGGCGCTTGCGTTCCGTAGCCACAGGCGTTCCCTCGGTTGTGTGTGGGATAGGTCTCTAGCGCCATCCTGCCCCCTGGTGGCACCTGCCGTCACGTCTAGGTGCCCCCGACGCGATGCTGAACACAGGTACCCGTCGGTAACTTAGCGCGACGACGCAGCGGATTCTGGGCGGTTTGCCCTCCACTCCTACCGTTGCGGACATGAACAGGCGCCATGTCGCGGTCGCCGCGACCATGATGGTTCTAGGGGTCGTGGGCCTGGTGGTCGGCGTGGTCGCCGTCGCCTCCGGCGAGGCGGTGTTGGTGGGGCTGGCGGCCATCGGCGCGCTCGTGGCGGTGATCGGAGCACTCCTGCTCCGGGACACGATCCGCGCAGCTCGTGTGACGGGCAGCCCCGGCCGCCGACGCCGTCCGGACACGGACGAGGGCGGCCACAGCGTCTACCCGGGGCCGACCGGGGACGTCGGCAGCGAGTGGCACGTCAACCGTCAACGGGACGGCGACGACAGCTCGGGCGGCACGGACCCGGTGAGCGGCGGCACCAGCGGTGACTCCGGTGGAGGCTGGTCCGGCGGCGGCGACTCCGGTGGTGGCGGCAGTTCCTGATCCCCCGCTGCGGCAGAATGCGGGGTATGCGCAGCGACGTCATCACCGTCCAGACCGGGTCCCGCCCGGCCGTCCGCGACATCACCGCGGAGGCCCAGCAGTTCGTCTCCGGTGAGGGCGACGGACTGCTGCACGTCTTCGTGCCGCACGCCACCGCCGGCGTGGCGATCATCGAGACCGGTTCGGGGTCCGACGACGACCTGCTCAGCGCGTTGGACGACCTGCTACCCACCGAGGACCGCTGGCGGCACCGGCACGGCTCACCCGGCCACGGCCGCGACCACGTACTGCCGGCGTTCGTCCCGCCGTACGCCACGCTGCCGGTGCTGGCCGGCCGGCTGGCGCTGGGCACCTGGCAGTCGATCTGCCTCGTCGACACCAACGGCGACAACCCGACCCGTCAGGTCCGCTTCTCCTTCCTCCCCGGCTGACGGTCGCGCCGCCGTCCCGCGTCACGATCCGCGCGGCATCCCCGGAACTGCCGCCTCGACAGGAGCGAGGCGGCACCGTTCGAGGATCGTGACGCGTCGGGCGGGTTACGGGCGGGCGGTCTCCTGGTCGACGGTCTGTTGGCCGGGGTCCGCGAACGGCGTGGCGCTGCGGACCGCCGACGGGACCGGGTTGTCCGCCGTCTGGTGCAGGCCGGGCACGCGGTCCTCGATCACGAACGAGGCCCGGGTGTACGCGGGCGCGCCCGGCCGACTGACGTACGGCAGCACGTCGAAGTCGGCGGTGAGCTGTCCCGGGGTGATCGTGGTGCGCACGTACCCCCGCAGGTTGTTCTGGAAGCGGAGGTGCGGGTTGAACGCGAACCACGGGTGCGAGCCGGACGCCGAGTCCGCGCCGTCACCCGTCGAGGTGATCGAGGAGCAGACCAGTTCGGTGCCGACGGTGCGCGAGGTCGGATCGGTGTAGTCCAGCTTGAGATCGCTGGCCCAGTGCGCGTGCACGTCGCCGGTCAGCACCACCGGGTTGCGTACCCCGGCGGCCAACCAACCCCGGGTGATGCGGTCCCGGGAGGCGACGTAGCCGTCCCAGGAGTCCATGCTGGTGACGGTGAGCGGGCCGGAGTTGTTGTCCCGTTGCGCGAAGAAGACCTGCTGGCCCAGGATGTCCCACTGGGCGTCCGAGCGACGGAAGCCGTCCAGGAGCCACGCCTCCTGCTCGGCCCCGGTGATCGACCGGGCCGGGTCGGATGCCGCCGCGCAGTCCCGGTAGCCGTCGCCGCAGGCCTGGTCGTCGCGGTACTGCCGGGTGTCGAGCAGGTGGAACGTGGCCAGCCGCCCCCAGCGCACCCGCCTGTAGAGCTGCATGTCGATGCCACGGGGGATCGACGTGCGCCGAAGCGGCATGTTCTCGTAGTACGCCTGGAACGCCGCCGCCCGCCGCGCGGGGAACTCCGGGTCCGGCGCCTCGGGCACCTCGTCGGCCCAGTTGTTCTCCACCTCGTGGTCGTCGAACACCACCGCCCACGGCGCCACCGCGTGCGCAGCCTGCAGGTCGGCGTCGGTCTTGTACTGGGCGTGCCGCTGCCGGTAGTTGGCCAGCGTCCGGGTCTCCGGTCCCTCGTGGTCACGCGGGTTGCCACCGGGGACGTTGTACGTGTCCGGGGCGTACTCGTACTGGTAGTCGCCCAGGTGCAGGATCAGCTCCGGCTCGGTCTCGGCCAGCCGCCGGTAGGCGGTGAAGTAGCCGTGCTCGTACTGGGAACAGGAGGCGAAGCCCATCGCCAGGGCGGCCGGCATGCTCCACGGTGCCGGGGCGGTGCGGGTGCGTCCGGTCGGCGAGACATGGCGCTCGGCACGGAACCGGTAGAAGTACTCGCGCCCGGGCAGCAGGCCGGCCAACTCCACGTGCACGCTGTGCGCCGAGCGGGTGCGGGCGACCACCACCCCGCGGCGCACCACATGCCGGAACCGCTCGTCGGCGGCCAACTCCCAGTGCACCGGCACGTCGCGGTCCGGCATGCCGCCGAGGCCGTCCTCGGCCAGTGGCTGCGGGGCCAGGCGGGTCCACAACACGAACCCGTCGTGGTCGGGATCGCCGGAGGCCACACCGAGGGTGAACGGATAGGCCAGCGGCCGGCCCGCCGCCGCGCCGGCCGCCGCCGGCAGCCCGGTGACCGCGCCCGCGGCGCCGACTGCGCTGGACAACAGGATGGTACGTCGGGACAGTGACACGAATCCTCCCCAGAGTCCGATCTTCGTGACTCCGGGAGCCTGGCGAGCCTCGGTGGCCGACAGGTGACAGTGAGTGGCCCTGCTCGTCTCCGGCAGTCGAACACCAATGGCCTCCGTCGATGCGTCCCGACCCGCCGCCCACCGATCCGCCGTCCCACTGGTGATCCGGCCGGCCGGGCCGTGACCGACGATGCCCGTCCGGTCGTGGTGCCCGAACCTGATCGGTGAGCTGCGCGAACGGCGTGCTTTGTACGATGTGGCCGTGACGCAGGAGGTGGGTTCCGTAGCAGGTGGACCGGTGGACCGGGCTGGCCTCGCCGCCGATGTGCTGCGCCGGATGGCCCACGTCAGCGACGCCCTGCGACACCGGCAGGGTTCCGCGTTCGCCGAGTTGGGGCTCACCCCGGCGACGGCGCGGGCGTTGCACCAGCTGGACCCGGACCACCCGCTGCCGGCCCGTGATCTCGCTGGGCAACTGGGCTGCGACCGGTCGAACGTGACGGTGTTGGTCGACAAGCTGGAGCAGGCCGGGCTGGTCGAACGACGCACCGACCCGACGGACCGCCGGCAGAAGACGTTGGTGGTGACCGAGAAGGGCCGCGTCGAACGGGACCGGGTGACCATGGTGATGTCCGACTCCCGACTCCTGTCCACGCTTACCGACGGGGAGCTCAGCACCCTGCGTGACCTGGTCTGGAAGGTGTCCGACGGTGGCATTCCGGAGCCCTGCGATCCGGAGTGAGTCGACCCGTGGCGGCCGTGTCCCACTGGGCGACCAGGCCTCCCGTCGGTAATGCTGTGCGACGTGACCACCCCGCAAGACCTCGACGACCGGTTCCGGGAGACGCTGGCGGCGCTGCCCGCCGCTGAGCGTCGGCGTGACCCCGCCGACCCGATCAACGACGACGCCCCACTGACCGGCGCGCAGGTGCTCGACCTGTTCGACGCGCAGGTGACCAGCCGGCAGCTCGATCTGGCCGGCCGCTGGCTGCGCAGCTTCGGGGAGGGGTTCTACACCATCGGTTCGGCTGGGCACGAGGGCAACGCCGCGGTCGCCGCCGCGCTGCGCCCCACCGATCCGGCGTTGCTGCACTACCGCTCCGGTGCCTTCTACTGCCTTCGCGCCGCCCAGGTCGCCGCCGATCCAGCGCCGACCAGCGACCCGGGGTCCGCGGCCGACCCAGCGCCGACCAGCGACCCGGGGTCCGCCGCCGATCCAGCGCCGACCAGTGATCGGGAGCCGAGCCCCGGTCCAGCGCCGACCGCGGCCGCCGACACGACCACCGATCCCGATCCGTCCGGGCCTGAGCTGGCCCCAGCGAGTGTCGGCGGGTTCGCCGCGTACGCGGACGCGGCCCGGGACGTGCTGCGGGGGATGGTCGCCTCCCGCGAGGAGCCGATCGCCGGCGGCCGGCACAAGGTGTTCGGCCGGGCCGACCTGGCCATCGTGCCGACCACCTCCACCATCGCCTCGCACCTGCCTCGCGCGGTCGGGATGGGACTGGCCGTGGAACGGCTGCGCCGGTTGGACAGCGCCGGGCGGCGTGCCGGGGCCGGGGTGCGGGTCGGCAGCGGGGCGGGCGCCGCACACGT
The DNA here is from genome assembly GCF_039871815.1 of Micromonospora sp. B9E7. Classification (NCBI taxonomy): domain Bacteria; kingdom Bacillati; phylum Actinomycetota; class Actinomycetes; order Micromonosporales; family Micromonosporaceae; genus Micromonospora; species Micromonospora sp. B9E7. Next base: position 284,718 of record NZ_JBDPLX010000002.1, on the reverse strand, counting down.
CCCGTGGCCGCCGGACGCGATCGTGGTCTGCTCGTTCGGCGACGCCTCGGTCAACCACGCCAGCGCCACGGCCGCCTTCAACACCGCCGGGTGGTACGACCACGCCGGGCTGCGCATCCCGGTGCTCTTCGTCTGCGAGGACAACGGGCTGGGCATCAGCGTCCGGTCACCGGAGGGCTGGGTGGAGGCCACCCTGCGGGCCAAGCCCGGCATCCGCTATTTCAGCGCCGACGGGGCCGACCCCGTGCGGACGTACGAGGTGGCGGCGGAGGCCGCGGCCTGGGTACGCCGCAACCGGCGGCCGGCCGTGCTGCACCTGCGCACCGTCCGGCTGATGGGGCACGCCGGTGCGGACGCGGAGTCGGCGTACCGGAGCCCCGCCGAGCTGGCCGAGGACCTGGACCGGGACCCGGTGGCCGCCACCGCGCGGCTGCTGGTCGACGCCGGCGTGGCGACCGGCGAGGAGCTGCTGGCCCGGTACGACGAGACCGGCTGGCAGGTACGCCGGTTGGCCGAGGAGGTGCTGGGCGAGCCGAAGCTGGCGTCGGCGGCCGACGTGGTGTCGGCGCTGGCGCCCCGCCGTCCGGTGCGGGTGGCGCGGGCGGTGGCCGACGCCGCGGCGCGGGCCAGCGGGCCGGGCGCGGGTGCCCGGGCGGAGGCGTTCGGCGGCAAGCCGCCGGAGCTGACCGGTCCGATGACGCTGGCGCAGAGCATCAACGCGGCGCTCGCCGACGGGATGCTCGACCACCCGCAGATGGCGGTCTTCGGTGAGGACGTGGCCGCCAAGGGTGGCGTGTACGGGGTGACGAAGGGGCTGCGGGACCGTTTCGGGCCGGCCCGGGTCTTCGACACCCTGCTGGACGAGACGTCGGTGCTGGGGTTGGGGCTGGGCGCGGGGCTGGCCGGGGTGCTGCCGGTGCCGGAGATCCAGTACCTGGCGTACCTGCACAACGCCGAGGACCAGCTCCGTGGTGAGGCGGCCACCATGCGGTTCTTCTCGCAGGGCGCGTTCCGCAACCCGATGGTCGTGCGGGTGGCCGGGTTGGCGTACCAGGCAGGGTTCGGCGGGCACTTCCACAACGACAACTCGGTGGCCGTACTCCGTGATGTGCCCGGTCTGGTGGTCGCGGTGCCGGCGCGCCCGGACGACGCCGCGCCCATGCTGCGGACCTGCCTGGCCAGCGCGGCGGTGGACGGCAGCGTGTGCGTGTTCGTGGAGCCGATCGCGCTCTACCACACCCGCGACCTGTACGCCGAGGGCGACGGGGAGTGGCTGGCCGGCTATCCCGAGCCGGGGGCGTGGGTCGCCGGGCACGTGCCGATCGGCCGGGCCCGGGTCTACCAGGTCGGCTCGGCGGACGACCTGACCATCATCACCTTCGGTAATGGCGTGCGGATGTCGCTGCGGGCTGCGGCCGTCCTCGCCGAGGAGGGGGTCGGCACCCGGGTCGTGGACCTGCGCTGGCTGGCCCCGCTGCCGGTGGCCGACATCATCCGGGAGTCTTCGGCGACCGGGCGGGTGCTGGTCGTGGACGAGACGCGCCGCTCCGGCGGGGTCGGCGAGGGTGTGATCGCCGCGCTGGTCGACGCCGGATATGTCGGTGCCGCGCGTCGAGTGGCGGGAGTTGACTCGTTTGTACCATTAGGTCCGGCAGCACGTCACGTTCTGGTCTCCACGGAAGCCATTACCGACGGTGCCCGTACGCTGCTGGCACGGTAAATTCCGTTCCACCCGGTGCGCCACTTGCGCAGGGGCGCACAACTGTGTGGACTTTGCCTGACGGCGTCGCACCGACGCCGCGAGCAGGCACGAGATGAGGAGGCACGCGACAGTGAGCGCGACCGCTGGTCAGGCCGCCGACGGGGTACGCAGCCTGGCGGACCGGTTCGGGATCGAACCGGGGATGGTCGTCATGGAGATGGGGTACGACGACGACGTCGACCAGGATCTCCGAGACGCCCTGACCGACCGCTGTGGAGATCTGGTCGACGAGGACACCGACGAGGTGGTCGACGCGGTGCTGGTCTGGTACCGCGACGGCGACGGTGACCTCTTCGAGCTTCTCGTCGATGCCCTCGGCCCGCTGGCCGACAACGGTGTCGTGTGGCTTCTCACCCCGAAGGCGGGGCGTGACGGGCACGTCGAGCCGAGCGAGGTCGCGGAGTCCGCACCCACCGCCGGCCTGCAGCAGACCTCGACCGTCAACGCCGGCCGGGACTGGAGCGGGGCACGTCTGGTGCTGCGGCGAGGGGCCAAGGCCAAGAAGTAGCCCACGTCGCTTCGCACGCCCGGCGGTCCGCGCCGTCGGGTGGCACCTTGTGCCGTCTCCCTGACCGAGCCGAGGAGGTCCGCATGCCCATCGAGGTTGGTGCCGAGGCACCCGACTTCGTACTCAAGGACCAGAACAACCAGGAGGTCCGGCTCTCGGGCTTCCGGGGCAGGCGTGTCGTCCTGCTGGTCTTCTACCCGCTCGCGTTCACCGGCATCTGCCAGGGTGAGCTGCACGAGGTGCGGGACAACCTCGACGAGTACGTGAACGACGACGTCCAGGTGCTGACCGTCAGCGTCGACTCGGTCTACAGCCACAAGATCTGGGCTGACCGCGAGGGCTACCAGTTCCCCATGCTGGCCGACTTCTGGCCGCACGGCGCCGTCGCCCAGGCGTACGGGGTCTTCAACGACATCGCCGGCTTCGCCAACCGGGGCACCTTCGTCATCGACAAGACCGGCGTGGTCCGCTTCGCCGAGATGAACGGCCCGGGCGAGGCCCGCGACCAGCAGGGCTGGCGCAAGGCCATCGCCGAAGCGGCCATCTGACCGGGTACGCCGTGCGCCCGGGCCGGTGGCGGGCAGGGTAAGCTTGCCCACCACCGGCCCGCCGCACGGGCGATCCGGGCGCGTAGCTCAGTGGGAGAGCACCCGCCTTACAAGCGGGGGGTCGCAGGTTCGAAACCTGCCGCGCCCACCCCTTCACCCTGCACGTCTCGCTCGAGCTGTCCGGGCGATCACCCGGGCCGCCGTGGGAGGCGGTCGACTGGTTCGCGAACCCCGGCTGGGTTCGGCGGTCGGCCGCCGAGGTCCCGCGTGGGTGCGATACCGCCCAGGCGCGTCGCCCCCCGGTGGTCACGCTACGGGGCAGTCTCCGATCAGAAAGTGAACTAGGGTCGGAGCGCCGCAAGGGCCAGCCTTGAGCGGGGACGTCACGGGGGATGCCTTGTCACAGAAGCGTTATCGCATCAGCACGATTCTCAAACTGGTCGCTCCGGCGCTTGCGGTCAGTGTCCTCGTCGGTGCGCCGGCACAGGCGGTCGTGGGGTCCGTGCCGGCTGCCGGGCTCGACCTCGGTTTCGTAGCGAAGGTCGACACCGGGGACCGTTCCTGTACCGGCGCGTTGATCAATGCGTGGTGGGTCGTCACTGCCGCGTCCTGCTTTGCGGTGGACGGCCAGGCCCCGGCACCTGGCGCCCCGGCCAAGCCCGCCACCGTCACCGTCGGCCGCGCCGACCTGACCACGACCACCGGGCACGTGGTCGCGGTCAGCACCCTCGTGCCGCGCACCGACCGCGACCTCGTCCTCGTCAAGCTCGCCCGGGCGGTCAGGGACATCGCTCCGATTACTCCCTCCACGTCTCCGGCCGCCCCTGGCCAGGTGCTGACCGCGGCAGGGTATGGGCGTACGGCCACCGAGTGGGTGCCTGACTCCCTGCACACCGCGCAGTTCACCGTCGAGAGCGCCGGCACCACCAACTTCGCGATCACGGGGCTCACCCCGGAGGCGGCCCTCTGCAAGGGTGACGCGGGCGGGCCGGCGGTGCGCGAGGCGGGCGGGCGTCTCGAACTCGTCGGTCTCCATCACACGTCCTGGCAAGGGGGCTGCTACGCCGAGACCGAAACCCGGCGAGGCGCGGTCGAGACCCGGGTCGACGACCTGGTCGGTTGGATCACCGAGAACGCCTCCCTGCCCCGCTCCGGTGACTTCGACGGTGATGGTCGGGCGGATGTCGCTGGTATCGACGGCAGCGGTGACATGCGGTTGTACACGGGTGATGGTGCTGGTCTGTTGTCCGGTGGGGCGTTGATGTGGACCGTCCCCCGAGGTGGGTGGGCGAACTTCAAGGCCATCACGGGTGGTGATTTCAACGGTGATGGTCGGGCCGATGTCGCTGGTATCGACCGCAATGGTGACATGCGGTTGTACACGGGTGATGGTGCTGGTTTGTTGTCCGGCGGTGCGTTGATGTGGACCGTCCCCCGAGGTGGGTGGGCCAGCTTCAAGGCCATCACGGGTGGTGATTTCAACGGTGATGGTCGGGCGGACGTCGCTGGTATCGACGGCAATGGTGACATGCGGTTGTACACGGGTGATGGTGCTGGTCTGTTGTCCGGTGGGGCGTTGATGTGGACGGCTCAGCCGGGTGGTTGGGCGAACTTCAAGGCCATCACGGGTGGTGATTTCAACGGTGACGGTCGGGCCGACGTCGCTGGTATCGACCGCAACGGTGACATGCGGTTGTACACGGGTGATGGTGCTGGTCTGTTGTCCGGCGGCGCGTTGATGTGGACCGTCCCCCGAGGTGGGTGGGCGAACTTCAAGGCCATCACGGGCGGTGATTTCAACGGTGACGGTCGGGCCGACGTCGCTGGTATCGACGGCAGCGGTGACATGCGGTTGTACACCGGTGATGCTGCGGGGCTGTTGTCCGGCGGCGCGTTGATGCGGACCGTCCCCCGATATGGTTGGGCCAGCTTCAAGGCCATTGTCTGACGACGGCTGAGGGGTGGCACCGGTTCCGGTCGCCGGTCCGGTGTCACCCGTACGACCAGGCGTACCGGCAGTTGGGCCGGCGCTGGCTCGTAGCCGGCGGCGGTGGCCCGGTGGCCCGGCCCTGCTCACCCTCCGGAGCGCAGCAGCCTGACCAGGGCAGTACGCAGCGCGTTGGCGGCCTCGGCCCGGGACATCCGGCCGGCGTCGACCTCCTCGCCCGCGGCGTGGCCGATCTTGATGGTGACAGCGGCCAGCCAGCCGGCCGGTAGTCCCTTGTCGAACTCGCCGCTCGCCTGACCGCGTTGGATCACTCGGTTGATCCGGTCGGCGACCGGCGCGTGGCGTTCCTCGTCCACGTGCGGGCTCACTGGAAGTGACGCGATCTGCTGGAGGAGGACCGGATAGCGCCCGGCGGTCTGGGCGCCGGCTTCGAGGACGCGGATCAGCGCGTCCGTGGCGGATCCACTGTCCGGCTCGGCGGCGTCCATCGCGGCGACGGCCTCGTCGGTGATCCGTCGGACGACGGCTGCCATCAGGTGCTCGCGGGACGGGAAGTGGGCGTAGACGGTCTGCCGGGTCACCCCGGCGGCGCTGGCGATGGCGTCGAGGCTCGCGTCGGGCTGAGCGTCGAGCAGTCGGACTGCCGCGTCGAGGATCGAGCTGCTGTTGCGGCGGGCGTCGGCGCGTCGGTTGCGGTCCGCTGAGCCACTCATCTTTTACACCTTGCCAAATTTTCCGGAGGTCGATATTTTACAAGCCGTAAAGATTCGCCGAATCGCGAGCTGACGGTGGTGACATGAGCGGTCTCGAGGGCATCAATCCGAAGGAGTTCATCGCCAACTTCTTCACCTCCTTCATGGGCGACCTGGTTCGCGGTGACGAGGATCCCGCGATGGTCGTCGACCGGTACCACACGCCCGACATTGTGCAGGTTGCCGACGGCAACCTGATGGACCGCGCCAAGCTCATCGCACACACCCGCCCGGCGCGGAAGCACCAGACCGGCGCCCGGTGGGAGGTGCACGAGGCGATAGCAGACGGCGACCGGATCGCCGCCCGCTACACACTGCACTTCCAGACCGCCAAGCGCGAGGGCAGTGTCGACGTCCACTTCTTCGGGCAGTTCGCCGCGGATGGGCGGATGCGCCGGGCGCACATGCTCACCCGATCGGTCCCCGTCAAGGCCAGCGGTGCCGCCCCAGCCGAGGTCAGCTCAGAGCCAGAGGCGCCCGGCCGAAGGTCGTTGCCGGCATGACCGTCAGCAGCTATCGGGTGATCGGTATGGCCTGCGGGCACTGCGCAGGCTTCGTCACCGAGGAGCTCGAACGGATTCCCGGTGTCACCGCCGTGGCGGTGGACGTCGAACGCGACACCGCCACGGTGACGAGCGATCGGCCTCTCGACATCGCCGAGGTACGCGCCGCAGTCGAGGAAGCCGGCTACGAGCTGCCCTGACGTCCGGCGGTACCGCACCGGCTCGGTGCCGGCGACGGCCTCCGCTCTGGGCACCGCCATGATGGGCCGGTGCAGGACACCGTAGCCGTCGCGCTGATCACCTCACTGTCCACGTTGGCAGCCGCCGCCCTGACCGGGTTGGTCGGTGCGCTCAGCACCCGTCGGCAACTGGCCCACCAGCTCACCGTGGCCCGGCAGGAGAGCGTCGAGCGCCGGGCAACGCGTCGGGACGACCTCCGCCGGGACGCGTACGTCGGGTTCCTGAGCGCCTGCGACCAGGCGTACCGGCAGTTGGACCGGCGATGGCTCGAAGCCGGCGGGAGTGAGCCGGTGCCCGGCTACGACGAGGCGTACGCGGCGATGCGCGCCCTGGACGAGGCGTACAACCTGGTGTTGTTGGAGGGCCCGGCGGAGGTGGACTCGGTGGCCCGGTCGGTGCTCACCAGCCTCACCGTCGAGTACGCCGACCAGCGCCGGCTCCGCGACGAGCCGGGTGACGCGAACGCGCCGCTGCGCGACCGGCACCGGGAGCGCTGGCTGACGGCGATCGGGGTGCGAACGAGTCGCCGCATCTCGTTCGTCGACGCGGTACGCCCGGTGTTGGACCCCGACGCCTGACGAGCCGGGCTGACGCTCAAGATCCGGGCAACGTCACCGATCCTGCTGCCTCGACCGTCGGTGAGACAGCAGGATCACCGAAGTTGCGCGGATCATGGAGGCGGGAGAGGGTGGTCCGTCAGGCGGGTGACTCGGGGAGGGTGGACGTGGGGCTGGCAGGCATCGGCGCGGTGTTGTTCGACATGGACGGCACCCTGGTCGACTCCGACGCGGCCGTCGAGCGGGCCTGGGAGCGATGGGCAGCCGAGTACGCCGTCGAGCCTGCTGCGGCGCTGGCCATAGCGCACGGCAGCCCTGCCGACCGGACCGTCCGCCGGCTGCTGCCCGCGCTCGACGACCACGCGGTTGCCGCAGCTGCCGCGCGGCAGCTCGCGTTTCAGTACGACGACCTGTCCGACGTGCTCGCCACCCCCGGAGCGCACGAGATCCTGGACACACTGGCCCGGTTGGGGCTGCCCTGGGCCGTGGTGACCAGCGCCGACGTCCGGCTGGCTCAGGCGCGGCTCGGCGCGGCCGGGATCGTCGCTCCGGTGCTGGTGACGGTCGAGGACGTGCGGGTCGGCAAACCGGACCCGGAGGGCTACCTGCGGGCGGCCGCGCTGCTGGACGTACCCGTTGCGCGGTGCCTGGTCGTCGAGGACGCCGAGGTCGGCCTGCGAGCCGGGCGGGCGGCGGGCGCGATGACCGCCGCGTTGAAACGGCTCGACGGCGACCTGCGTCTGCGCGACCTGGCGCAGCTCGCGAGCCAGTTGGAGTCGGCGCTCGCGGCACCCTGACCGGCTGCCGCCTCATCGTGCTTGACGGCGGCGGGTCAGGTGCACGGCGGCCAGGGCGTTGAGGGTGGCGGCAGTGTCGCGTACAGCTTGACCAGTTCGGCCAGGTAGCGCTCGCCGGACCAGGCCGCCACCGCCGCCCGACCGTCCTGGATCACAGTCGCGCGCAGCTCCCGCTCGGTCAGCAGCCGGGTCAGCAACGCGCCGTACGCCGCCGGGGTGGGTTCGGCGACGGGTCGGGTGGTGCCGGTGCCGGGCCGCTCGACCAGCGCGGTGTCCACCATGGCCACCGGCAGTCCGTACGCCTCGGCTTCGGAGAGAACCAGACCCTGGGTGTCGGTGGTCGAGGTGAACGCGAGCACGTCCGCCGCCCGGTAGTGGGCGCCGACCCGGTCGTGAGGCACCGGGCGCAGCAGGTGCAGCGCGCCGGCAACCCCGTGCCGGTGGGCCACGCGGCGGATCGCGAACCGGTGCCGTCGGGCGCCCAGCAGCACCAGGCGGGCCGCCGGCAACGTCCGGCGGACCTGGGCGAACGCCGCCAGCAGCAGCTCCGGGTTCTTCTCCGGCGTGGCCCGGCCCACCGCGAGCAGTACCGGCACGTCCGTCGGGATGCCCAGCCGGGCCCGCAGCCGCCGCCGGTCGTCGGCGTCGGCGTGCGGCGCGGCGGCCGGGGTCGGCAGGACCACGATCGGGGTACGCCCCGCCATCGCCGCCATCATCGTCGCGGTCTTCGCCGAGGGCGCGATCAGGACACCGGTGTGCGCGAGCAGGCACCGCCCGAGTTCCGCCAGTCGGGTCTGCCGCTCAGGGCCGGGGCGGCCGAGCGCCCACAGGTCCCGCGCGCGCCAACGCAGGCCCAGCCGTAGGCCCGCGTACGCGGCCCCGATCGGGATCTCCGGGTAGTGCGCCGCGTACGCGACCAGGTCGGTGTGCCAGGTCAGCACGGTTGGTACGCCCCGGGCGGCGGCCCACCGCAGGCCGGCGACGCCGAGCGGACCGGTGGTGTGCACGTGCACCACGTCCGCCGGCGCGTGCGGTGGCCGGGGCAGGGCCAGCCGGTAGGGGCGGGTCGGCATCGCCAGCGAGGGCACCTCGCCCGGTCGGCGGCGACGCCGGAACAGGGGGCCAGGGCAGTGCAGCACGACCCGGTGCCCGGCGACGCGCAGCAGCGCCACGGTGGTGCCGACCGAGGTCGCCACCCCTCCGGGTTGTCGAGGTGACTGTCGCTGACGTGGGCGATCCGCACGGCACCATCGTCGCCGGTCCGCGGCCGGGTCTGGGTGACCGTGCCTGCCGCAGCCGGCTCACGTCAGGCGTGGATCCACAACGTCGAGGTGCACCCGGAACATCAGGGGACGCGGGTACGCGCGGCGGATGATCCGACCCATCGAGGTCGAACTCGCCCAACGCGGCGTACCCGAGTTGGGGCTGAACGTCTTCGGGACGAACACCGTGGCGATCGGGCTCTACCGCGGTCTGGGCTTCGACCCAGGACGGTCCCCCCGGCAGGACTGTTCACCTACCCAGCGGGAAACCGGCGCGGACCGCACCTGGGGAGGAGCGACGGATGACGCACGGCGGCGGACTGACCATCGGGGTGCTCGGCTCGTACGGGGGGCGAAACCTCGGCGACGAGGCGATCCTCACCGGCCTGCTCACCGATCTGCGCACGCAGGAACCCAACGCCCGGATCATCGTCTTTTCCCGGAACCCGGAGCACACCCGGGCCGCCCACCCCGACGTCGAGGCGGTGCCCTGGGAGGGCGTCAGCCGTACCGACTCCGCGCTGGTGCTGGCCCAGCTCGACCTGCTCATCCTGGGCGGGGGAGGGATCCTCTACGACCGGGAGGCCCGTCGCTATCTGCGGGTCGTCCGGGTCGCCCAGGAGCGGGGCCTGCCGCTGATCACGTACGCGGTGGGGGTCGGGCCGCTCGGCGAGGCGGTGGACACCGGCATGGTCCGGGAGACGCTCTCCAGCGCCGTCCAGGTGACCGTGCGGGACCAGGAGTCCCGGATGGTGCTGGAGGAGGCCGGGCTGCTGAACCCGATCACGGTCACCGCGGACCCGGCGTTCCTCCTGCAACCGGAGGACTTCCCCGCCCACCTGCTGGCCGAGGAGGGTGTGCCGGTCGGCCAGCGGCTGGTGGGGATAAGCGTGCGGGAGCCGGGGCGGGCCGCCGAACGGCTGGACGTGGACGGCTATCACCGGCTGCTGGCCCAGATCGGCGACTTCCTGGTGCACCGGATCGACGCGTGCGTGCTGTTCGTGCCCATGGAACGCGACGACATCCGGCACGCCCACGGGGTGCTGTCCCACATGGTCGCGGCCGATCGGGGTCGAATCCTGCACGGCACCTACTCGCCGCAGCAGGTGCTCGGGCTGATGCGCCACTTCGACCTGGCCGTCGGCATGCGCCTGCACTTCCTGATCTTCGCGGCGATGGTCGGCACACCGTTCCTGCCCCTGCCGTACGCCGGTAAGGTCTTCGACCTGGCCCAACGGCTCGGCGTGCCGGCCCTGCGCGGCGTGGAGCGGGAGGTCGAGGGGCCGCTGCTGGCCGAGGTCGACCGGTTGTGGGACGAGCGGGAGCAACGCGCCGAGGCCACCGCGCGACGGGTGGCGGAGGTGTGCGATCAGGCGCGGGGCACCTCGGAGGTCACCCGGGGCGTGTTGGAGAGCCTGCGCAGCCAGAGCCTCACCCGGGTCTGAGCCGGGGCGGTCACACCGCCGGGCCGGTCCACCGGTAGCGCCACTCGCGGGCCTCGTCGCGGGCGGTCTCCAACTCGTAGATCTGCGCCTCGGCCAGCCCACCCGGACCGACATGGTGATGGGTCAGCGGGGGGCGGCCGTTGCTGTCCAGTTCGACGGTGATGGTCTGCCCGTCCGCCGTGCCGCCGACGAGAAGGATCTGCACGGATGAAGCCATGCGCCCATCCTGCCCGTCGTGCCGCCGGTCCGCAGCGGATAGCGGGGCAGCGAGGGCCCCGCTTCGTGGCTAGGGTCGGCGGATGGAGCAGACGATCGATCCATCGCTCGGTCCGGTGCTCGCCCGCACCGGCGACGAACGCGCGGTGCTGAGCTCGTTCCTCGACTTCCACCGTGGGGTGCTGCTGCGCAAGCTGCGCGGTCTCTCCGACGCCGACGCCAGCCGCCGGCTGGTGCCCTCGGCCACCACGCTCGCCGGGCTGGTCAAGCACCTGACCCTGGTCGAGCGGAACTGGTTCCCGACCCTGCTGGCACCCGAGCCCGGCGACGTCTACCTGACCTCGGAAGAGGACGCGGTGGCGAGCTTCACCCTCGGCGACCAGGACAGCGTTGCCGCGCTCGTCGAGGCGTACGAGCGGGCCTGCGCCCGATCCCGGGCGGTCGCCGCGAGCCTCGACCTCGACCATGTGGTGCCGCACCCACAGCTCGGCGAGGTGTCGCTGCGCTGGATCCTGGTGCACATGATCGAGGAGACGGCCCGGCACGCGGGTCACGCGGACATCCTGCGCGAGCTGACCGACGGCGAGTCCGGCGCGATCTGACCCCCGGGCCGCCCCCAGACCACCCCTCAAGATCAACACGGGTTCGGCGAAGTCGGGGTGTCCGGCCGACTCGGATACCGCGATATCAGCGATGTCGAGTCGATCACGTCCGACTCCGCGACGATGCCCGGTGGCTGCCGTGCGGGCGCCCGTTCGGCGATGGCTGCGGTCTTCTGTCCTGGCGGGCCGCCTATTCTGGGGCGCGGGCGGCGACGAGGGGGAGCAGGTGCAGGTCATCCACGGGCTGTGGTTGCCCGGCGACGGCTCCACCGGCGGCCTCGCCGTCTGGGCCGAGGACAGCGCGGCGCCGATTCCCGCCGCGCGCTCGGGCCGACCAGCCCGGGAACGCCCACACCCCTTCGCCGCCGGGCACACCGACCTGGTCGCCGTCCTCGCCGACGCCGCCGAGCCGAGCCGGCCGGACACCGCGTTGCTCACCCTGCCCACCCGAGCGGGCGCGCCGACCGACTCGCCCGAGCTGATCCGGACCACCGTCGCACCCCCGGCCCGTGGCCGGCTCACCCTGGCCGGCTGGCGGGTCCCCATCCTGGTGTACGCCCCGGACGACGCGCTGTCGCTGCTACGCGCCCTGGACGACCTCCCGGCGGTGCCCGGGGCCACCCTGCGGCACCTCGCCGAGCTGGCCGACTTCGCCGCCGACCTGGTGACCCGTGGCCGCGTCCTGCCCGGTGTCAGCACGACGGCGGCGAGCACCACGGCTGCCGGGGTTTCGTCGGGTGGTGCTGCGCGGCTGTCGGCGCGGGCGGTCTGGCGGCCGCTGCTGACCGGCACCGACGCCGCCTGGGCGCGATCGCTGGCGCTGGCCCTGCCTCCAGCCGCCCGAGCCGCCGTCGTGCGGTCCGATGTCGCTGCCGTTCAACCAACGCCCACCGCGCCCGCTCCGCCACCCACCCCGAGCACCACCCCGGCCGGCACTGCCGGGGTGGTCAGCGGCTCGGGCGGGAGCGAGCTGACTGCGGCCGAGGTGGTCGCGGATGCGCTCGACGCGCTGACCGACGCCGCCGCGCGGGCCGCGCTGGCGAGCACCACCCTGGCCCGAGGGCTGCGGCCGGGTGGCCCGGCACCGGCCTGGTTGGCCGCGCTCGCCGGCCCGCAGCGGGACTTCACCGTCGATCCCACGGCGTTGTCCACGCTGCGCGAAGAGCTGGACGTCTGGCAGCGGGACGCCGCCGGCGGGCCGGTACGGGCCAGCTTCCGGCTGGTGGAGCCGGCCCCGGACGAGGTCACCGAGCCGATCCTGGCCACCCGCCCGGCGCCCACCGACATCGTGCCGGCGTCGGCCGAGTCGTCCGGCGGCGGGCGGTGGCGGTTGGAGTTCGGGTTGCAGGCGGCCGACGAGCCCGGCCTGCACGTGGACGCCGGGCAGGTCTGGCGGGCGCCGCAGACGCTCGGTGGACTGACCGGGCGTACGAGCAGCCCGCAGGAGACACTGCTCGCCGAGTTGGGACGGGCCAGCCGGCTCTGGCCGGACCTGGACGCCGCACTGCGTACCGCCGCTCCGGAGGTGATGGAGCTCGACGTCGAGGGGGCGCACCGGTTCCTCAGCGAGGGTGCCCCGGTGCTGCACGCGGCCGGGTTCGGGGTGCTGCTGCCGTCCTGGTGGCAGCGCCCGTCGGCCCGGCTCGGCGCCCGCCTGCGTGCCCGTAGCCGCACCGCGCCGGGCACGGTGAGTGGCGCCGAGGCCGGTGTCGGTCTGGACGCCCTGGTCGACTACCGCTGGGAGGTCGCACTCGGTGACCAGCCGCTGTCGGCTGAGGAGTTGGCGGCGCTGGCCGAGATGAAGACTCCGCTGGTGCGGCTGCGTGGCCGGTGGGTGGAGCTGGATCCGGGTCGGCTCGCCGCCGGCCTGCGCCTGCTCCGCTCCGCCGGTGAGTTGACAGTCGCCGACCTGCTCCGCCTCGGGCTGGCCGACGGCGAGGCCACCGGTGCGCTGCCGGTGTTGGAGGTGACCGCCGACGGGGCGCTGGGCGACCTGCTCGCCGGTGCGGTCGAGCGCCGGCTCACCCCGCTGGAGCCGCCGCCGAGCTTCCAGGGGACGCTGCGGCCGTACCAGCAGCGGGGGTTGGCGTGGCTGGCCTTCCTGCGCTCGCTCGGGCTGGGTGGCGTGCTCGCCGACGACATGGGGTTGGGCAAGACCGTGCAATTGCTCGCGTTGCTCGCCGGGGACCCACCGGAGGCCGGCCCGACCCTGCTGGTCTGTCCGATGTCGTTGGTGGGCAACTGGCAGCGGGAGGCGGCGAGGTTCACGCCGACGTTGCGGGTGCACGTACACCATGGGGCGGAGCGGGCGCGCGGAGCGGAGTTCACCGCGGCCGCGCACGGCGCGGACCTGGTCCTCACCACCTACTCGGTGGCCGCCCGCGACGCCGCCGACCTGGCCGGCATCGACTGGCACCGGGTGGTGGTGGACGAGGCGCAGGCGATCAAGAACGCGTCGACCCGGCAGGCCGAGGCGGTCCGCGCGTTGCCGGCCCGGCAGCGGGTGGCGGTGACCGGTACGCCGGTGGAGAACCGACTCGCCGACCTCTGGTCGATCATGCAGTTCGCCAACCCGGGTCTGCTCGGACCGGCGGCGACGTTCCGCAAGCGGTTCGCCGAGCCGATCGAGCGCAACGGCGACGCCGAGGCCGCCGAGCGGCTACGCCGGATCACCGGCCCATTCGTGTTGCGCCGGCTCAAGACCGACTCGTCGATCATCTCGGATCTGCCGGAGAAGCTGGAGATGGAGGTGCTCTGCAACCTCACCGCCGAGCAGGCCGCCCTGTACCGGGTGGTGGTGGATGACATGCTCGCCCGGATCGAGACCAGTGACGGCATCGAACGACGTGGCCTGGTGCTGGCCACCATGACCCGGCTCAAGCAGGTCTGCAACCACCCCGCCCAGTTGCTGCGCGACGGTTCGGCGTTGGAGGGGCGCTCCGGCAAGCTGGCCCGGCTGACCGAGATCCTGGAGGAGGTGCTGGCGGCGGGGGAGCGGGCGCTGCTGTTCACCCAGTACGCCGAGTTCGGTGCGATGTTGCGCGGGCACCTGTCGGCGCGGTTCGGCCGGGAGGTGCTGTTCCTGCACGGCGGGCTCGGGAAGGCCGAGCGGGACGCCATGGTGCAGCGCTTCCAGTCGGCGGACGGCCCGCCGCTGTTCGTCCTCTCCCTGAAGGCCGGCGGAACCGGCCTCACCCTGACGGCGGCCAACCACGTGGTGCACGTGGACCGGTGGTGGAACCCGGCGGTGGAGGACCAGGCCACCGACCGGGCGTTCCGGATCGGGCAGCGCCGTCGGGTGCAGGTCCGCAAGTTCGTCTGCGCCGGCACGGTGGAGGAGAAGGTCGCCGCGATGATCAACGACAAGCGCGCCCTCGCCCAGCGGGTGGTGGGCACCGGCGAGCAGTGGATCACCGAGCTGTCCACCGGCCAGTTGCGGGAGTTGTTCGCCCTGGAGGCCGGGGCGGTGGTGGAGTGAGCGAGGGGAGCGCCGGCGTGAGCACCGACCGGTTCGCCGACTACGGGCGTCCCCGCCGGGTCGACGGGGGTCTGCGGGCGCGCAGCGCCCGGGGTGCCATCGGGCGCTCCTGGTGGTCCCGGCGCTTCCTGGAGGTGCTGGAGTCGTTCGCGCTGGGCACCCGGTTGACCCGTGGCCGTTCGTACGCGCGAGCCGGCCAGGTGCTGACGCTCGACATCGCACCCGGCCGGGTCAGCGCGGTGGTGCAGGGCTCCCGGCCGAAGCCGTACCAGGTGTCCATCGCGCTGCGGCCGTTCCCGGACGCGCTCTGGTCCCGAATCGAGGAGGAGTTGGCCGGGCAGGCGTTCTTCAGCGCCCGGCTGCTCGCCGGAGACCTCCCCGACGAGTTGGAGGAGCTGTTCGTCGCCGCCGGCGCGCCGCTGTTCCCGGCCGGCGTGGACGAGCTGACCCAACGGTGCAACTGCCCCGACTTCGCGGTCCCGTGCAAGCACCTCGCGGCGACGTTCTACCTGCTGGCCGAGGCGTTCGACGCGGACCCGTTCGAGTTGCTGCACTGGCGTGGTCGGTCCCGCACGCAGCTGCTGGACGAGCTGCGCGCCCGGCGGGTGGAGGCCACCGGCGCGGTTGCGCTGCCCGAGACGGTCGACGCACCGTCCGAACCGGACGGTGACCAGTCGACGGTGGCCCCGGTCGGCGCGTCCCGCGCGCTCGTCGGGCTGTTGACCACTCCGCTACCGGAGGCGGCAGACCGGTTCTGGCTGCCGCCGGTGCCGTTGCCGGATCGGCCACCTCGACTGGTGACCGGCCCCGACCTGCTGCTACGCCAGCTCGGAGCGCCGGCCCCCGCCATCGGGGGGCCCGGACTGCTCGAACGGCTACGTCGCGCGTACCGGGCGTTCGGCCCGGACGACCGGTGAGCCGTCACGTCCAACGACGGCGGAACCGCCACATGATCGCGGCATTGACCACCAGCACCACCGCGCAGATCGCGCCGGTCAACCGACCGGCGAACACGGCTATCGCCGGCAGCGACGCCCACAGCACGATGGTCAACAACATCAGGTAACGGCCCCTGCGGGCCCGGACCCGGTGGTCCAGCCGGTTGAAGAACGCCGGGTCGCTCTCGCGGAGCTGACGGGTGATCTGGTCGAACCTGCGCTGATCCTCTTTGCTGAGCATGGCGCTGCCTTCCCCTCACGCGTTCAGCGGTTCGGCGGCATACCCGCTGCGGTGGCGGCTCACGCTCGCCCGCTGCCGCTACTTTTCCTCCTCGCGAGGCCGGGTGGCGTCCGGAGCGGCGACCATCGCGAGGTCGCCTCATGTCCGGCTTACCTGAGCCTTAAGTTTGTCTGTGGTCGTGAACGACGCGGAAAGTGTCGCGTACGGCGGCAGGGTCCGATCCGTACCCGGCTGCCGCACGTCCGCCCTGCTGAGAAGGTCTGCGTCCGGCCCCGGCCCGCCGGCGGTCGTAGACGTCGCACTGAGGGCTGTCTTAAGTGCCCTCACGAGGGTGTTCGGCCCACCTTGAAGGGCCCTGAGGGCTTGGTTACCTTGCCGTAGCAACCCCCTCAGGCAACAGTCGCCGCACCTGCCGCACCTGCCCGGTCGCAGCTTCCGGCGCTCATCAGAAATCGGGATTGGTACATGGCCGACCAGAATGTGCCACCACGTCGACCGCGGGACGACCGCGGTTGGGACGGACGCCAGCACCACAACGCGGACGGCTACGGCGACCCCACCGCGTCCGCGCCCTACGGGTACGACTCGCCCCACCCCTATCAGGGCGGCTACCCCGCACAGGCCGACCCCCGCGAGCAGTACGGCGAGGGTTACGCGCACGCCGGACAACCCGCTCCCGCCCCACGCGGGCCGCAGTGGGTCGGCCCGGAGGGGCTCGGTCGCCCGGTTCCGGCGGGGTCCGGCACCGGACTGCCCACTCTGGACGACGATGACGAGTCGGGTCGCAAGGTCGGCCGACGTAAGGCGATGGTGGCCCTCGGCGGTACCGCGGCCGTCGTCGCCGGTGGCGCGGCGCTCGCCATGACCCCGCAGCTCCGCGGCATCTTCGGTGACGAGGCTGCCGGTGACGCCACCGGCAGCACGGTGACCGACGGCACCGCCGCGCGGCCCAGTGGCCAGCAGCCCAGCACGGTGCGTACCTACACGGAGCAGAACGAGAGCTATATGGGCTCCCGGGCTGGCGAGGCGCTGAAGAAGAACGCGCCGGCCGGCGGACGGACCCTCTCCGGGCCGGCCGCCGCCGCGGCGGCGACCGAGGTCACCGTGAAGACGGTGCTCGCCAAGGACCCGATCCTGCACCTGGCCCGGCGGGCCACCTTCGGGCCCACCCCCGAGGTGGTCGCCGACATCAAGAAGCAGGGCATCGACGCCTGGATCCGCACCCAGATGGAACCGGACAAGATCGCGCCGAGCAAGGCCGAGTTGAAGCTCGCCGAGCTGCCCACCCAGAAGCTCAGCGTGCAGCAGTTGCGGACCCAGCGGGACCAGCTCAACGAGCAGGGCGCCCAGCCGGAGCGGGAGATGGTCGACGCCACCATCGCCCGGCAGATCTGGTCGAAGCGCCAGCTGTTCGAGGTGATGGTCGACTTCTGGAACGACTTCCTGCACGTCGCCGCCGACTTCGACGGGGGCGAGGTCTACCGCAACTCGTTCGACCAGGACGTCGTGCGCAAGCACGCGCTGGGCAGCTACCCGGAGATGCTGATCGCCGCGAACAAGCACCCGGCGCTGCTGATCTACCTGAACCAGAAGGACTCCCGCAAGGACGCGATCAACGAGAACCTCGCCCGGGAGAACCTCGAGCTCTACTCGGTCGGCGTCGACGGCGGCTACAAGGAGCCGGACGTGCGCCAGGCCGCCATGTTGCAGACCGGCCGTGGCATCGACAAGGACGGCAAGTACGTCTTCAAGCCGGAACAGCACTACGTCGGCAAGGTGAAGATCCTCGGCTTCAGCCACGCGAACAACTCGTCGGACCCGAAGAAGGCCGACGCGGCGATCGACGCGTACATCACCTACATCGCGTTGCACCCGTCGACCGCGAGGTACGTGGCGCAGAGCCTGGCGACCCGGTTCGTCTCGGACACCCCGCCGAAGTCCCTGGTGGACCGCCTGGCCAAGATCTACACCACCAACAACGGCCTGATCAAGCCGGTGCTGATGGCGATGTTCTGCTCCACCGAGTTCTGGGCCGGCGTGGGCCAGAAGGTGCGCCGTCCGATGGAGTACCTGGTCGCCACGTACCGCACCCTGGGCGTCTCGCCGGAAGCGTCGCCGAAGCACAACAACGGCGACAGCAAGCGCACTCCGTACGCGCGGGGTCTGCGGCAGATCCACGACAAGCTGCGCGAGCTGGGCCACTACCCGATGGGTCAGCCCACCCCGGACGGCTACCCGGACGTCTACGTCGCCTGGACGTCGGCCGGAACCATGGTCAACGGGTGGAACGAGGCGGGCGAGATCGTCGCCGGCTACCGCACCGCCTTCACGTACACGGCGCCGGAGAAGCTGGTCGCCAAGCCGCCGGCGACCGCCGGGGCGTACGTGGACGCGCTCTCCCAGCGCCTGGTGGGTCAGAAGCTGAGCACCCGGGAGAAGAACCTGATCCTCGGTGTGGCCGGAGTCGCCGCCACCGCCAAGGTCGACGCCACGTTCAACGGGGCCATCACCGCCGTCGCGCGGGCGATCCTCGCTTCCCCCCAGCACCACCTCCGGTGAGGCACCCGATGGAGAAGACTGTGTACAACTCTTTCCCCCTGCACCCCGAATGCCCCGACGTGCGGCGGCTGGCCGACAACCCGGCCGAGGCGTTGCTGCGCGCGGAGGCGGACATCGTCGCCGCCGAGAGCGCCGCCGAGAGCGACCGTTACCGCACTCTGGAGAACCTGGAGGAGGCCCAGCAGGACGGTCGTGGCGTCACCCGCCGGACCTTCGTCGCGGGTGCCGCGGCCACCGCCACCGCCCTGGCCACCGCCCAGTTCGTAACCACGTCGGCGTCGTTCGCGGCGACCAAGACCGGCACCCTGATCCACGTCTTCCTCTACGGCGGACTGGACGGGCTGAGCCTGGTCGCGCCGAACAACGACGCCGTGCTCGCCAAGGCCCGTCCCGACCTGCTGCTCGGCAACGACTCGCTGGCTCTGGACCGCGGCTTCAAGCTGACCAGCGCGTTCAAGCCGCTGGAGAAGTGGCTCACGGCCGGTCAGCTGGGCTTCATCCCGGGGACCTCGGACGAGCGGCTGTCGCGCAGCCACTTCCAGGCCGCGGACGCCTGCAACCTGGGTGGCCTGCCCAACGAGACCGGCGGCCGGGGCTGGCTGGACGGTCTGGTCGACCACCTGGGCAAGGGCACCGCGTTCCGTAGCGTCGGCATCGGCAGCACGCTGCCCCGCTCGCTGGTCGGCACCAACGGCGCGTTGTCGCTGAACAGCGTGGGATCGTTGCGGCTCAACGGCGACCAGCGGTACCGGGCGGCGACCGAGAAGGCCATCAAGGGGCTCTTCACCGGGATCAACCACCCGGTCGAGGAGGCCGTGCAGGAGGGCATGGGCGCGCTGGCCACCGCCCAGCAGTTGGCCGCCAAGCCGTACGAGCCGGTCGAGGGCGTCAAGTACGAGGGCGTCGGCAACGCGTTCAAGCAGCTCGCCCAGCTGATCAAGGGCGGCGCGAACGTCCGGGTCGCCACCGTCGGCATGGGTGGCTACGACACCCACGAGAACCAGGGCACCAGTGCCGGCGGCCAACTGCACCGCCGGTTGAACGAGCTGGCCAGCGCGATGGCGGCCTTCTTCACCGACCTCGGCCCGCAGGCCGCCGACGTGACGATCATGGTCTCCAGCGAGTTCGGTCGCCGGGTCGGCTCGAACACCGGCGGCACCGACCACGGGCACGGTGGGGTGGTCACGGTGCTGTCCGGCAAGAAGCTGGCCGGCTCCCTGCTCGGCACCTGGAACGGTCTGGACAAGCTGGACTCCGGTGACGTGCCGGAGTACAACAACATGTTCAACGTGTACGGCGCGGTGGCCCAGGGCCGGTTCGGGCTCACCAACGCGGAGGTCCAGAAGGTCTTCCCCCGCCAGAAGTACGCCCCGATGAAGCTGTACGCGTGACGTACCCGCACACCCACGCCGCCGGCCGTCGTACCGGGACCTCGTCCCGGCACGGCGGCCGGTCGGCTGCCCCCGTACCCCCGCAGATCCCGGACCGGCGCGGTCCCGGCGGCCGGCGGCTGCTGGGCGTGCTGCTCCTGGTCGGCCTGATCGCCAGTGTGCTGCCGTGGTGGCTGGGCACGCCCGCCGGTTCGTTGCGCAGCACCGCCGCCACCGTCACGGCGGCCGGTCGGATCACCGGTCTGATCGCCGGGTACCTGCTGCTGGTGCAGGTGTTGATGATGAGCCGGCTGCCGGTGCTGGAACGGTGGATCGGTGGCGAGCAGATGGCCCGCTGGCACCGCGACGTCGGAGCAACGCTGCTGGTCGCCGTGCTGGCGCACATGTCGCTGATCCTCGTCGGCTACGCGGACCTGCGGAACCAGTCGATCCTCGCCGAGGTCGGCACGCTGCTCGGCGACTACGAGGACATGGTCTCGGCGTTCGTCGCCACCGGCATCATGATGCTGGTCGGCTTCAGCAGCGTCCGGGCGATCCGCCGCGCGTTGCCCTACGAGTTGTGGCACGCGCTGCACCTGTCCAGCTACCTGATCCTGCTGCTCGGCTTCGGCCACCAGTTCACCCACGGTGCGCAGTTGTACAAACCGGGTCCGGTACGCACCGGCTGGATCGCGCTCTACCTGCTGGTGGTCGCCGCCCTGCTCTGGGGGCGGGTGATCGCGCCGCTGGCGTTCAACCTGCGGTACAAGCTGCGGGTCGCCGACGTGGTCGCCGAGAGCCCGGACACCATCTCCATCTACCTCACCGGCGAGCGCCTCGGCCGGCTGACGATGCTCGGTGGCCAGTACTTCCGCTGGCGCTTCCTCACCCGGGGTTGCTGGTGGCAGTCGCACCCGTTCTCCGTCTCCGCCGCCGCGAACGGTCGCTGGCTGCGGCTCACCGTCAAGGTGGTCGGCACGCACACCGCGGACCTGCGCGACCTGGAGCAGGGCACCCGGGTCTGGGCACAGGGCCCGTCGGGCACCTTCACCGCCGCGCACCGGGTCCGGGAGCGGGCCCTGCTGATCGCCGGCGGAAGCGGCATCACGCCGATCCGGGCCATGTTGGAGGAGCTGCCTCCGGGCGCCGCCCTGATCTACCGGGCCCGTACCCCGGCCGACGTGCTGCTCAACCGCGAACTGGACTGGCTGGCCCAGGAGCGGGACACCTCCGTCTGGTACGTCATCGGCTCCCGCGACGACCCCGGCCCCCGTCAGCTGATGAGCCCGGACGGGCTGCGTCAGCTGGTGCCCGACGTGGCCCGGCGCGACGTCTACCTGTGCGGGCCGCCCGGGCTGGTGGAACAGTCGGTGCGCGCGCTGCGCCGCGCCGGCGTGCCCCGACGGCAGATCCACCTGGCCACGTTCGAGCTGTAGGAAGGGCATCCCATGCGTCGCGCGTTCCTCGCGATCACCGGCCTCGCCGCCAGCACCACCGCGCTGGTGGTCTTCAAGGGCTCCCCGGCCACCAACCAGGTCGCCCAGAACCTGCCGACCGCACAACCGGTCGACCCCACCGGGCAGGACGCCGACCCGAGCGCCGACCCGGCCGCGTCAGGCACCGACCCGGCCGACGGCGGGCCGACGCCGTCGAAGGGCGCCGACGCGCCGGTGTCGCCCAAGCCCGGCAAGACCACCGCCCGCCCGTCGACCACCAAGACCACCAAGGCCCCCAGCGCGCCGCGCACCACCAAGCCGCCCCAGTCGACCAACCGCCGGGTCACCGGCGCCGGCTTCGACAACGAGTACGGGTACGTGCAGGTGCAGATCGTCGTCTCCGGCAACCGGATCGTCGATGCCGTCGCGTTGTCGCTGCCCAGCGGGGGCGAATCCGACATCCACAGCGGCGACGTCAGCAGCGCGTACGACGGCACCGGCGGCGAGGTGGTGCGCAAGCAGAACGCGAACCTCAACACCGTCTCCGGTGCCACCGAGACCAGCAACTCCTACAAGCAGTCGCTGCGCTCCGCGATCGAGCAGGCGTTCTGACGTGCGGGCCGCGCTGACCCGTCCGGGGTTGTGCCGGGTCGAGCAGATCATGGGTACGGCGATCACCCTGGACCTCGCCGACGACCTGCCGCCGGCGCGTGCACGTGAGCTGGCCGACGACGTCTTCGCCTGGATGCGTGAGGTGGACGCCCGGTTCAGCACGTACAAGCCGGACAGCGAGGTGTGCCGCTTCGACCGGGGTGAGGTGCTGCTCTCCGAGGCGTCGGCGGACCTGCGGTTCGTGCTGGAGGCCTGCGCCGACCTGTGGGGTGCCACCGACGGGTTCTTCGACGCGTACGCCACCGGGCGGCTCGACCCGTCCGGGTTCGTGAAGGGCTGGGCGGCGCAGGTCGCCTCGGATCGGCTGCTCGCCGCCGGTGCCGGCAACCACTGCGTCAACGCCGGCGGCGATGTGCGGGTGCGGGGCAGGTCCCCGTCCGGGGAGCCGTGGCGGATCGGCATCCGGCACCCGTGGGACGCGATGGCGACCTGTCTGGTGCTCACCGGGACCGATCTGGCCGTGGCCACCTCAGGGGTCTACGAGCGGGGTCGGCACGTGCTGGACCCGCGCCGTGGTGCGCCGGCCAACGGGCTGCGCTCGGTCACCGTCGTCGGCACGGACCTGGGGGTGGCCGACGCGTACGCCACCGCCGCCCTGGCCATGGGGGCCGCCGGTCGTGGCTGGCTGGACCGCCTGGACGACCACACCCATGCCGTCGTCACCGACGACGCCCGCCAGTACTACTCCGCCAGCGTCCCGCTGGCCTAGCGGAGCGGGCGGTGGGTGCCGGCCGGACGAGAGCCGGTGGGGCGGGGGCGGCCGGGGCGCGAGCCGGACGGTCGGGTGCCGGCCCAGCGGTGTCGTCGCTGGCCGCGCCGGGGCGGTTCGGTGCCGCCGGGATGGGACGCTCTGTCGTCCGTGGACATCTTTCCCCCGATCGTGGCGCGCGTTCGCGCCGTCCCCCTGTCAACGAGGACGGACGCCCCGGCGACGCTGTCGGGCACCGGATGGAATCGTCGGACGGGCCTTCCCTCACATTCCTCGTCGGGGCAGCGGCAGGTGACCGGGTATCAGGTCGGGGGCGAGCGTCACCCCGGTGGCGCGCAGCGCCCCGATCAACGTGTTCTGCACGAGGTACGAGTCCGGAAGTTGCCAGCGGGCCTGCTCGGGAGCGACCGCCCAGCGGACCGTGCCCTCCGGCAGCCGGGTGGGTGGCGCGGGAATCCACGAGCCCGGCCCGTGCCGGACCACGTGGAAGCAGTGCTCCAACTCCGGCCGGAGCGGGTCGCCGGGGCGGACCAGGAACATCCACCGCCCGGTGGGCGTGGCCAGCACCGGTCCGCGTACGCCGGTGCCGGCCGGGTGGATCTGCACCGCGTCGAGGACGAGCCGACCGAGGTTGGCGGGCACCTCCAACACGTCGAAGGCCCGGCCGGTGGGCAGCAGCACCCCGTGCGGGCGGTTCCGCCACCAGGTCGCCACCCGGGCCGGGTCGGCGCTGGCGGCCAGCTCCCAGTTCTCCAGGGCGGGGTGGCAGCCCACGGTGGGGCAGCCGGCCCGGCCGCAGACGAAGCGGCTGCGGGCCAGACAGGCACCCGGGGTGACCTGCCAACCGTGTGCGGCGTACCGCATGGCGACCCGGCGCAGCCGGACCCGTTCCAGCGGCGACAGTTCGGCGACGCGCGGTACGACGTTCCCCCACATGTGTGCCATCTCCCCTCGTCGGGCCCGGCGTTCGCCAGGTCCCATGTCGAGCACCGTCACTGCCGTAACCCACGATCGTTGAGGTTGACGAACGGCTCGTGCAACTTGCACGAAAAGTACGAGGACTGGCTGTCCGGCTGACGTACATCCTGTGCGACCAGCGGAAACGTGAAAGTGAACGAAGGCCGCCGCGCCCATGGACATCGCTTCGGCTCGATCGGCCGTCGCGCAGGGGAGGATGGGGAGATGGACGAGCTACCCATAGGACGGCGGGTCGCCTACTGGCGCGGGCGGCGCAAGATGTCGCAGCAGGTCTTCGCGGACCGGCTGGGCAAGTCGAAGAGCTGGGTGGACAAGGTCGAACGCGGCGTCCGTCGGTTGGACAAGTTCTCCGTCCTCTACGAGATCGCCGACATCCTCCAGGTGGACGTCCAACTCCTCATGGGCAAGGACCCGGAGCGCCGCACCGACGCGCTGAACTGCATCGACCAGGTCGAGGTGCAGGAGATCCGGGCGGCGTTGGAGCGCTACGACTCGATGAGCGCGTACTTCGACGCGGTGCCCTCCCCGCCACCGCTGGACGACATGCGCAAGGCCGTCAACCACGCCTGGCTCACCTACCAGTACGGCCGCTACGGGATGCTCACCCGTGCGCTGCCCAAGCTGTTGCGGGACGCCCAGGCGGCCGACGCCGCGTACGGCGGTGAGCGGGCCGTCGAGGCGGCCCACCTGCTCGGGCAGGTCTACCAGATCGCCTCCTCGGTGCTGCGCAAGCTCGGCGAGTGTGAGCTCGCCTGGCTGGCCGCCGACCGGTCGATGGCGGTGGCCCAGCGGGCCGACGACCCGCTGCTGGCCGGGATCGCCACCACCCGGGTCTGCAACGCGCTGGTCGCGATGGGTCGGGCCCGGCCCGCGCTGGAGCTGAACGTCCAGATCGCCAACCGGCTGGCCCCGGGCGGTGGCAACGAGGTCTCCCCGGCCCGGCTCTCCGTCTACGGGATGCTGCTGCTCCAGGGTGCGATGGCCGCGTCGCGGATCGGCGACACGGCAAGCGTCGACGACCTGATCAACTGCGCGCAGGAGGCCGCCACCCTGCTCGGTGGCGACTACAACCACTACTGGACGTCGTTCGGGCCGACGAACGTCGAACTGCACCGGGCCGCCGCCGCGGTGGAGTTGGGCGACGGTGGTCGGGCCGTCGAGGTGCACCAGCTGCGCATCGCGGAGCCCTCCTTCAACGCGTTGCTGCCCGAGCGCCGCGCCCACCACCTGCTCGACATCGCCCGCGGGTACGCCCAGATCGGCGACGTGGCGAACGCCGGCGAGATGCTGCTGCTCGGCGATCGGCTCGCCCCGTCGGAGATCCGCTGCCGGCCGATCGCGCACGAGGTGATGTCGGACGTCCTTCGTCGCACACGTGGTGCGCCGCCTTCTCCGGTAGCGGAGTTGGCTGAGCACATGGGAGTAGGGGTATGAGCGCGGAGCCGGTGTGATGGCCGGTGCAGCGCACAACAACGGGCACCGCGAGGTGCTCTACGTCATCGCCTGCGGTTCGCCGCTGGCACGCCACGTCGGCCTCCTGGTTGACCTCGCCCAACAGGATGGTTGGGACGTCTGCGTGGTCACCACGCCGGACGGCGCGAAGTTCGTCGACCGGTCGGCACTGGTTCGGCAGACCGGGCATCCGGTGCGGACGCACTACAAGAATCCCGGTGACCCGGATGTGCTGCCGCCCGCCGACGCCATGATCGTCTGCCCGGCCACCGTCAACACGGTCAACAAGTGGGCGGCCGGGATCGCCGACACCCTTGCGCTCGGCCTGCTGGTCGAGGCGCAGGGCAAGGGCATCCCAATCGTGGCGGTGCCGTACACCAACGTGGCGATGGCCGCCCATCCGGCGTTTCGGGCCGGGGTGGCCCGGCTGGCCGAGTGGGGTGTCACGGTGCTCTTCGGTGATCACGTGGTCGCGCTGCACCCGCCGGGAATGGGGGAGCAGCACCTGTCCGCCTTCCCGTGGGCGAAGCCGCTGGCCGCGCTGCACACCGTCGGCGCGAACGCCGCCTAGGGCTCGACGGCGGGACTTCTGGTCGACGCGGCCGGGCGGGCGTCACCGCCCGACGGTCCCCGCGCCGGTAAGCTGGCCCGCCGTGAGCACAAGCGGATCCGCGCCGACGGTGGCCGAGGTGGTGGCCGAGCTGGAACGGCGTTTTCCGCCGGCCTGGGCCGAAGAGTGGGACCGGGTGGGCCTGGTGCTCGGCGAGCCGTCCGCCCCGGTGCGCCGGGTGTTCTGTGTCGTCGACGTGGTGCCCGAGACGGTCGCCGAGGCGCTGGCCGCCGACGCGGACATGATCGTCTCGCATCATCCCCTGCTGCTGCGCGGCGTCTCGTCGGTCGCTCCGACGACCTTCAAGGGGCGGATCATCCACGATCTGATCCGAGCCGGGGTGGCGCTCTACGCGGCGCACACCAACGCCGACGTGGCCGCCCCCGGCGTCTCCGACGCCCTCGCCGCCCGGTTCGGGCTGACCGGGCTGCGTCCGCTGCTACGACCCGCGCCCGGATCGCCGGCCCACGGCGACGACCGGGGCTTCGGTCGAGTCGGCGAACTGCCGCAGCCGATGACCCTCGCCGAGCTGGCCCGGCACGCCGCCGCCGTGCTTCCCGTCACGTCCTGGGGAGTTCGCGCTGCGGGGGATCCCAAGCGTATGGTTCGTACCCTCGCCGTCAGCGGCGGGTCGGGGGACAGTTTCCTCGGCGCCGCGACCGCCGCCGGGGTGGACGCATTCCTCACCGCCGACCTGCGGCACCACCCGGCCGGCGAGCACCTCGCCGCCGATGGTCCCGCCCTGATCGACGCCGCCCACTGGGCGACCGAACGACCGTGGCTGGACGACCTGGCCGCCCTCCTCCGGGAGGCGCTGGGCGTCGAGACGCTGGTGTCCGACCTGGATACCGACCCGTGGACAGTGCACGCCGCCGCACCCGTTGTGGACGACAAGGAGCCCGACCGTGAAGGCTGACCCTCAGGTGCAGCGCCGCCTGCTCGACCTCCAGGCGATCGACACCAACCTCGCCCAGCTCGCCCACCGCAGGCGAACGCTTGCCGAGCGGGCCGAGCTGGAGGCGCTGGCCCGGGAGTTGTCGTCGTTGGAGGACGAGCGCGTTCGCGCCCAGGTGGCGGTCGACGACCTGGACCGGGACATCGCCCGGCTGGAGAAGGACGTCGAGCAGGTCCGGGCCCGTAAGGAGAAGGACGAGAACCGACTCGCCTCCGGCACCGGGCCGGCCCGCGAGTTGGAGGCGCTCCAGCACGAGCTGGTCTCGTTGAACCGGCGCCAGGGCGACCTGGAGGACGCCGAGCTGGAGCTGATGGAGCAGCGGGAGACCGCGCAGGGCGTACTCGACGGGGTGGAGCAGCGGTTGGCCGACGCCCGCGACAAGCGGGCCGCGACCGAGCAGCGCCGCGACGAGGCGATGGCCGAGATCGCCAAGGAGGAGGAGTTCAAGCGGGGCGCCCGTCAGCCGCTCGCCGCCGACCTCCCGGGCGACCTGGTCAAGCTCTACGACAAGATCCGCGAGGACACCGGGCTGGGTGCCGCGCTGCTCACCGCGGGCCGCTGCGGTGGGTGCCGGTTGGAGCTCTCCGGTGCCGACCTGGCCCGGATCCGCGGGGCCGCCCCGGACGACGTGGTCCGCTGCGAGGACTGCCGACGGATCATGGTCCGCACCAACGAGTCGGGTCTGTAGGTCGTGGCGCCGCGCGTGGTCACCGTCGAGGCCGACGGTGGGTCCCGGGGCAATCCCGGCCCCGCCGGCTACGGGGCGGTGGTCCGTGACCCGGAGACCGGCGAGGTGCTCGCCGAGCGCTCCGAGTCGCTCGGCACGGCGACCAACAACGTCGCCGAGTACCAGGGGCTGATCGCCGGGCTGACCGCCGCCGCCGAGCTGGGTGCCGCCGAGGTGGACGTCCGGATGGACTCCAAGCTGGTGGTCGAGCAGATGTGCGGCCGGTGGCAGATCAAGCACCCCGGCCTGCGACCCCTCGCCGCCCAGGCGGCCGGGCTGGTGGGCCGCTTCGCCGCGGTCCGGTTCGCCTGGATCCCCCGCGACCAGAACCGGCACGCCGACGCGCTCGCCAACGCCGCCATGGACGCCGCCGCCGGCCGACCCACGTCGACCCCGACGACGGGCCAACCTCCGGCGACGCCGACGACCGGCAGTGACCCGGCGACCGCCCCGGCGTCCTGGGAACCCCGGCCGACCTTCACTGCCACCCGGCTGATCCTGGTCCGGCACGGTGAGACCGAGTACACCGAGCAGCGCCGCTACTCCGGTCGCGGCGACGTGCCACTGTCCGAGAAGGGCTGGGCCCAGGTCCGCGAAACCGCCACTCGGGTGGCCGCGCTGGCCCCGTCCGTCGCGGCCGTGCTCAGCTCACCGCTGTCCCGGTGTACGGCCACCGCAGCGGCGATCGCCGGGGCGCTCGGTGACGTGCCGGTGCGCACCGAGGACGACCTGATCGAGTGTGACTTCGGCCAGTGGGAGGGGCGCACCTTCGCCGAGGTGCGCCAGCAGTGGCCGGGGGAGATGGACGCCTGGCTCGCCTCGCCCCGGATCGCCCCGCCGGGTGGGGAGTCGTTCACCCACGTCGCCGAACGCGCGCACCGTGTCGTCGCCGGGCTGCTCACCGCGTACCCCGGGGAGACAGTGGTGGTCGTCTCGCACGTCTCGCCGATCAAGCTGGTGCTGCGCGACGCCCTCGCCGCCGGCGACGGGTTCCTGCACCGGCTCTTCCTGGACGCGGCCGGCATCTCGGTGCTCGACATGTGGCCCGACGGCGGCGTCGCCGTCCGTACGGTCAACGACACCTCCCACCTCGCGGCTCTCTGAGCCGGTCACCCTTCGGCTGGTCGGTCGCGCCGTTCGGCGCAGCCGGCCAGCCGTTCGGCGCAGCACCCTCCGAACGGGTCGCGTGACGGCCGTCACAAAGTCGTAGCCTCCGGCCGTTACATCGAGAGCCTCGACTCCCCGGAGGTGTGTCAGATGGCTGCACCGGAACCGGAGGCGCCCGCTACGGCGCCGACCAGGGCGAAGGACCACAGCCCCTGGAACTGGTTGCTCTTCATCCCCATCGTGGTGCCGCTGGTCCCGGCCTTCTTCAACGGTGACTCGCCCCGGGTCTTCGGGTTCCCGCGCTTCTACTGGCTGCAACTGGCGTTCATCCTGCTCGGCGTCGGCACCACGACGCTGGTGTACCAGATGACCAAGAAGCGGGGAGGCCGCTGATGTGGCGTGACCATCTCACCGAGATCATCGTCTTCTCCCTGCTGTTCCTCCTGGTCAGCGCGATGGGTTTCGTGGCCGCCCGCTGGCGCGCCCCGAAGGACATGGCGCACCTGGACGAGTGGGGGCTGGGCGGGCGCAGCTTCGGCGGCTGGATCACCTGGTTCCTGGTCGGCGGCGACCTCTACACCGCGTACACCTTCGTGGCGGTGCCGGCGCTGATGTTCGGAGCGGGGGCGGCCGGGTTCTTCGCCGTGCCGTACACCATCGTGATCTATCCGTTGGTGTTCCTGGTGCTGGT
Organism: Micromonospora sp. B9E7; assembly: GCF_039871815.1. Lineage (NCBI taxonomy): Bacteria > Bacillati > Actinomycetota > Actinomycetes > Micromonosporales > Micromonosporaceae > Micromonospora > Micromonospora sp. B9E7. Next base: position 255,655 of record NZ_JBDPLX010000002.1, on the reverse strand, counting down.
CCGGCTCTGGTCGGTGTCGCACCGGCACGGGTTCGTCACGCCGGCCGACTTCGTCCGTAAGCGCTTCGACTCGCCGGTGCTGGCGCTGCTGATCGCGATCACCGGCATCGTGGCCACCATGCCGTACATCGCGTTGCAGCTCGTCGGCATCGAGGCGGTGCTCAAGACGATGGGGGTCACCGGCGACAACGCGCTGGCCCGGCACCTGCCGATCATCATCGCGTTCGCCATCCTGGCCGCGTACACGTACCAGTCCGGGCTGCGCGCGCCGGCGCTGATCGCGTTCGTCAAGGACAGCCTGATCTACATCGTCATCCTGGTGGCGGTCATCTACCTGCCGTACAAGCTGGGCGGTTGGGGGGACATCTTCGCCGCCGCGGACGCGAAGTTCGACGCCTCGCCGAACCCGAACGACGGCATCCTGCTCAACGGCAACAACCAACTCCAGTACGTGACGTTGGCGTTCGGTTCGGCGTTGGCGCTCTTCCTCTACCCGCACAGCATCACCGGTGTGCTGGCCAGCCGGAACCGCGACGTGATCAAGCGGAACATGTCGGCGCTGCCCGCGTACAGCCTGCTGCTCGGGTTGATCGCCCTGCTCGGCTACATGGCCATCGCGGCCGGTGTGAAGCCGTTGCCCGGCAACTCGGCCGGCTCGGTGGACAACAACACCATCGTGCCGCTGTTGTTCGACCAGCAGTTCCCGGACTGGTTCGCCGGCGTCGCGTACGCGGCGATCGGCATCGGCGCGCTGGTCCCGGCGGCGATCATGTCGATCGCGGCGGCCAACCTGTTCACCCGCAACATCTACAAGGAGTACCTGAAGCGGGACGCCTCCCCGGCCCAGGAGGCGAACGTCTCGAAGATCACCTCGCTGGTGGTGAAGGTCGGCGCGGTCGCCTGCATCGTCTTCCTCGACCCGCAGTTCTCCATCGACCTCCAGCTCATCGGTGGCGTGATCATCCTCCAGACGCTGCCGGCGGTGGCGCTGGGCCTCTACACCCGCTGGTTCCACCGCACCGGCCTGATCGCCGGCTGGGCGGTCGGTATGGGCCTCGGCATGTGGATGCTCTACCAGGTGGCCAGTCCGACCCGGAAGCACTTCGGCGGCTCCGCGTTCCCGCTGTCGGAGTTCGGTTTCGACACCACCAAGACGATCTACGTCGGCATCGTGGCGGTGGTGGTCAACCTGGCCGTCGCGGCGCTGGTGACGCTGGCGCTGCGGGCCGCCAAGGTGGCCGAAGGCGTCGACGGCACCACGTCGGACGACTACTTCGCCGACGAGGGCGACCCCCGGGTCACCCCCGGCACCGAGCGCGACGCCGACTCGGCCCGCGAACCGGTCGCCTGACCGCTCGTACGCCCGGCCACCGACCTGGAAATCGGTGGCCGGGCGTCCTTCGGATGCTGTTTCGGTCTGGCCGGGTGGGTGCGCTTCGGTGCTGTATCGGCCTGGCCGGGTGAGCGGCCTTCGGGCGCCCGCCGCCGACCAGCGCGCCCGGACCTGCCCGCGTGCTGTCCGGCCGGCCTTGGTCGATGTCTTTCAGGTGCTTTGGAGCTGATGTCGCAAACGAATCACACGTCTGTCTCCCGGCGGTGATTCGTTTGCGACATCAACTCCAAAGCGCTCATCCACCACACGTCGCCCGACCGCACACCGCCCTGCCGCCTGGTCGCACCGGGCCGCCCTGCCGCCTGGCCGCCCTGTCGGGCCGCTCTGTCGGGCCGCCGCCCTGCCGCACGCAGGGTCAGCGGCGGCGGTTGCGGGACACCAGGGCCTGGTTGAGGCGGCCCAGGAGGGTGGCCAGCGTGGCCCGGTCCTCGTCGCTCCAGTCGGCCAGCATGTCGCCGTAGAGCCGGGTGCGCGCGGTCTGCACGGCGGCCATCCGCTGGAGGCCGGCCGCGGTGGGGGAGATGACCGTGCCGCGACCGTCGGTCGGGTCGGGGGCGCGGACGATGAGGCCGTCGCGTTGCAGGGCGGACACCTGCCGGGTCACGGTCGAGCCGTCCAGGTTGAGTTGGGCGGCGAGCGCGGAGACGTTCTGCGGGCCGGCGTTGTCCAGGTGCCGCAGGATCACGTACGCGGCCCGGTCGAGCACCCGGTGCTCGGCGGTGCCGGTGGCCCGCCGGGTCGCCTCGCCGAAGCGCATCAGCAGGGCCACCTCGGTCTCGATGCGGCCGAGGGTGCTCTCGTCATGGTCGTCGCTCATAGCTGTATGATACAGAATAAGTACCTGTACGATACAGCTATCTTGGGAGTCGGAGTGGATCGGCGTTCCGAACCGAACCGCAGTGCCATCTACGCCACCACGCTGGTGGCCTTCCTCGCCATCGCCGGCATCGCCGTCGTCGACCCGATCCTGCCCGCCATCGGCGAGGAGATCGGCGTCAGCGCCTGGCAGGTCGAGTTGCTGTTCACCGCGTACATCGCGGTCATGGCCGTCGGCATGATCCCGGCGACGCTGGCCAGCGGCCGGTTCGGCTTCAAGCCGGTGCTCATCACCGGTGTCTCGGTGGTCGGTGTCGCCGCGATCCTCGCCTCGTTCAGCGACACCATCGTGCAGCTCTCCGTGCTGCGCGGCGTCTGGGGGCTGGGCAACGCGATGTTCTTCGCCACCGCCATGGTGGTGCTGGTCAACCTGGCCGTCGACCGGGAATGGGTGGTCGGCCTCTTCGAGACCGCCCTCGGTCTCGGCTTCGCCGTCGGCCCGCTGATCGGCGGCCTGCTCGGCGAGGTCAGCTGGCGGCTGCCGTTCTTCGTCTGCGGTGTCTTCATGGTCCTCGCCCTCGGCGTGGCGTCCCGCAAGCTCCGCGAACCCACCAACCGGCAACCCCCGGTACGCGTCGGCCAGATCTTCGCCACCTTCCGCCGGCCGGCGTTCGTCGCCCTCTGCGCGCTGACCGCCGCGTACAACTTCGTGTTCTTCGTGGTGCTCGGCTACACGCCGCTCTTCCTCAAGCTGGACATCATCCCGCTGGGGCTGGCGTTCACCGGCTGGGGTCTCGGCCTGGCCACCGGCATCCTGGTGATCGGCCACCGGCTGGCCCACCGGATCGGCGCCGTGCAGACCGTCGGCGTGGCCATCGCCGGGCTGCTGGTCTGCATGGCCCTCTTCGCCACCTCCACCAGCACCGCGGAGTCGCTCGTGGTCCTCGTGCTCGCCGGACTCTGCATGGGGCTGGCCAACGCCAACCTCACCGACCTGGCCCTCGGCCTCGGCTCCAGCGACCGGCGGGTCGCCACCGGCGCGTTCAACCTGGTCCGCTGGGGTGCCGCCGCGCCGGCCCCGATCATCTCCGGCAAGCTCGCCGAACACTCACTGGCGCTGCCGTTCTGGGTGGGCTTCGGGGTGCTCGCCGTCGGTGTCCTCGTCTACCTGGCCTTCGCGCACCTGATGGCCGCCGGCTACGGCGAGCGGGTCCTCTGGTCCCGCTGGAACCGCGCTGCCGCAGGTGCGGAGAACGCCCCAGAGGAACCGGTAGGCGAGACGTACTGAGCGCGGGCCTTTCCTCAAGATCCGCCCGCCCGCGCCCACCCAAGATCCGCACACTTTCGGGCAAAGTGCTGCCTCAATCGACGTCGAGGCAGCACTTTCCCCGAAGTTGCGTGAATCTTGGGCGGGCGTCGGGGCGTCGGGGCGTCGGGGCGTCGAGGCGTCGAGGCGTCGAGGGCGTCGGGCGGGTCAGTTCAGGGCGCGCCAGAGCAGGTAGAGGCCGATCGTCGTACCGAACACCACGATCACCGACTTGAGCAGCACCGGCGGCAGCCGGCGGACCAGCCGAGCGCCCGCGTACCCCCCGATCAGCGTCGCCGGAGCGACCACCGCGACGGCCGCCCAGTTCACCGGGCCGAACAGGGCGAACACCACGAGCGTGGTCAACCCCACCACCGCGGACAGCAGATTCTTGATCGCGCTCACCCGCGCCAGGGTCGCGTCCAGCACCAGGGCCAGCCCGGCGACCAGCATCACCCCGAGGGCCGCGCCGAAGTACCCGCCGTACACCGCACCGAGCGCGACCATCGTCTGCACCGCGACCGTCCGCCGGCGTGGCGAAAGATCCCGGGGGTGACCGACCAGCCGGCGCAGCGGATCCTGAAAGGCCAGGACCGCTGTCGCGCCGAGGACCAGAAAGGGTACGACGAGCTCGAACGCGCGGGCCGGCGTGGCCAGCAGCAGCATCGCCCCGAGGATCGTGCCGACAATGGTGGTCGGCACCAGCGTGGCCAGGGCGCGAGGGCGCGGCAGGTCCTGCCGGCTGCCCGCCACGCTGGCCACGTACCCGGGGAACACGGCGACGGAGTTGCTGACGTTCGCCGGCACCGGGGGCAACCCGACCGCGATCATCGCCGGAAAGGTGATCAACGATCCACCACCGGCCACCGCGTTGACCGTGCCAGCGGCGAGACCGGCGGCGAGCAGCAGCGCGGCGTGGGAGAGATCCATAGCCCCACGAGGCTAGCCGTCGCCCTCCGGGCCCGCTTAGCCGGACCGCCCCTGAGCTGCGCGATCTTGCTCAGGCGGGGCGGCAATACCGGCAGCACGCTCGTCGTTAGGATGAGAGCGCGACGGACGAGTCGACCGGGCGGTCGCGTCGGCGGGCTCCGGCCCGCCGCCGAGGAACGTCCGGACTCCACAGGGCAGGGTGGTTGTTAACGGCAACCCGGGGCGACCCGCGGGACAGTGCCACAGAAAACAGACCGCCGACCCCAACGGGGACGGTAAGGGTGAAACGGTGGGGTAAGAGCCCACCAGCACCCCGGGTGACCGGGGTGGCTCGGTAAACCCCACCCGGAGCAAGGCCAAGCAAGGGCCGTCACCGCAAGATGACGACCCGGCGCAGACGCTTGAGGGCTGCCCGCCCGATGTCTGCGGGTAGGCCGCTAGAGCCTGTCGGCAACGGCAGGCCGAGATGGATGACCGCCGCCGGCGCAAACCCCTCGGGGTACGCGCCGCGCACAGAATCCGGCGTACAGGTCGACTCGTCCGTCGCCCACCAGCTCAGAGACCTGATCAAGGCTCTGAGCTGGTTCTATGTCGGTATCGTCGGTTGACCTTGGTCACCGCTGGGTGCCGTTTGACGGACCAGGAATAGGCGGCTTGGTCTCTTGATCCCCGTTATGGGGCGGTGAGTGGTGCCTCTCCTTGGCGCGGCGGTCGGTGGGTGGCCGGGCGTAGGTAGGCGTTACGGTGCCGGGTTGTGGATGAGCCCCTGCCGGGCGTGGATGGTAGACGCAGGCTGCCCGTGAGTAACGTCGGCGACCAGGTGGTCTGCCTCTTCGTCGAGCCCTTCGGGGAGGACTTCTGGTTGCAGCCGGAGGAGTGCTTTGTCGTGGTTGGCGGTGCCGTCGATCCCGAATTCTCAGTCAGCGTCATGTCCGATCACGTGATTGTCTGGGCGAACGCTGGCGACCCCTACGAGGTGCAGGTCGTCGACGGCCGGTCCGGCAATGTCCTGGAGTGTGGGCATGGGCGGCCTGGCGAGGCTCCGCAGGCCGAGTGAGTACGGGCTCCGTGGCAGCCCCTTCTGTGGGCGGTGGGCGACGTGGAGGAGGGGGGCCGGGCACGTGCTGGCGGTGGAGTTGGCGGCCGGCCGGGTGACTCGGTGGCAAGCCAGTCCGCGTCTTGGGCTGGCGCGGCAGCCGGAAGCCCTCACCACGACGACGGCCAGTCCCGCCCAGCTTCCGTCACGGCGTCGCCGGGGATGGCTCCTGGTTCTTAGGGGCGACCCGGCGACAAGTCAGTCCCGGCGCCGGACTCACGCGACAGATGGAAGCCCCGACCACAAGACCAGGCCGACCCGCTGGCTTCCGCAGCGCCCTCCGTGGTCCCATCCGTAAATGGGATGGGATGGGTACGTGCCGGAGCTGCTGGCGCACCTGGGGGAGATGGGTCTGGTCGGGCTCGTCAAGATCGACGGGGAGCGGGAGCGCAAGCCCTGGACCGTGGTGATCTCGGGCCAGCGGCTTAATGGTGCGGCGATCAGGGTCGACGGCAACAGCCTTGATTACTGCCTGCGCCATACGATCGCCGCGCTTCGCGAGCGCTTCCCGGACGAAGCCGCGTTGGGCTGAGCTCCGCTCCGACGTGGGGATGCTGATGAAGGCGCGGCGGGACCCGCGCTTCACTGGTCGTTGCCCATGCTCGTGCTGATTGAGTCAACCCGCTTGCACGCCGGAGGTTAAGGGCATCACCGGCGTAACTTCCCAACCGACAGGGGTGAAACGCGATGCGCTGCGGCGGTTAGGGCCGCTCGGCGATCTGGACGACGAATGCGGTCCAGGCTGCCGGGCCGAAGGTTAGCGCCGGTCCGGTGACGTCTTTCGAGTCACGCACGGCCACAACACCGGGCAGGTTGCTGGCCACCTCGACGCAGTTCCCGCCGCTCGCGCCGCTGCGGGTGGACTTGCGCCACCGGGCGTTACTGAGGTCCATGATGGCTCTCAACTTCCTTCAGCAGGTCGATGGACTGCCGGCGCGGTAGAGCCTCGTTTCGGATGCTCTCCCACCTTGCCTGAAGCGTAGCCACATCATCGTCCTTGTCGATGACGTCCCCGCCAAGCTGGTTTTCGAGGTGGCCAACCCACACGCCCTCGCTGGACCGAGCCAGCGCGAACGGTCCGGACAGCCCGATGTGCAGACCGCTGCCGATCGGAATGACGTGGACGTGAACGTGGGGGAGTTCGGCCATCGCGATCAGGTGGGCGACTTGCTGGGCCATGATCCCGCCCAGACCATCACCCGTGCGCCGTATCGCGGCTTCGTCCAGCACGGCGACAAACTGTGGCCGACGCTCCCCGGTCAGGACCGCCTGCCGGCTCATGCGCCCCTGCACGCGCTGCTCGACCTCGTCATCGGTGAGGCTTTCGACTGTCCGAAGGACGGTGCGGGCGTAGTGCTCCACCTGTAGTAGGCCGGGGATCAGGTTGGGCTCGAAGGAGCGAAGCTGTGTTGCTTCGCGCTCAGCGTCCAGCCAGGGCAGGAACCAGGACGGTGCGCCGAACTTCGTCGCCAGGCGCTCGAAGAGTCCGCCGTTGTTAAACGCCCGATCGGCGCCCTTGATGAAGTCGATCGTCAGCGCGCGCGTGCCGCCTTCCACGGCGCTGACGTGCGAGGCACTGAAACCCGCAGCGCGGCCGAATGACTCTTGCGTCATGCCGGAAGCCCCTCGGGCGCGGCGAACCTCACCAACGATGAACGCCGATAACGGCCCTGATACGTCAGCCATGCAGCGCTCCTCAACTCAAAGATCGACTACCCGAGGTGCCACACCCAGAGGCCCTGTTAGGCCAGGTCATCTCGATCGCCGGAAGCACCTTCCGAGCGTAACGGTCTCCACAGCAGAGTGTCACCAGGCGGCGCGGCTGGCAGGCCCACGAGATCCGGTGGTCGCGTTCGTAGCGGGGCCGCTCCCGACGGGCGAGCACTCACGGGAGCGGCCCTTCCCAACGGCACCAAGGGGGAGACCGTGCCCGACGACAAACCCGAGAAGATCGGGACGATGACGGCCGGTGACGTGGTCCACCTGACCACGGCGGCGAGCGTGCAGTTCCTGCGCCCGATCTTCGTGCGCGTCATCCGCGAGCTGCCTGAGCGGCATACGTACGACGGTTGGGTCTGGATTGAGGGCTACGAGTTGAACGCGGCGGGCGACGCGGTGGCGCGACGCGAGCTGTACGTGATGCGGGCGGGCGTGCGGTTTCAGGCCCTGCCCGTCAAGCCCACCAGGCCCACCAGGCCCGCCAAACGTCGGCGGCGTTCGGTGCGGGTCGGATGACCGTCCGTCCTCGCCCGCACCTGCCGATGCGCCCGGCATGGCTGTGCCGCAACTGTGCCGCGCCCTGGCCGTGCGGCCCGGCTCAGCTCGACCTCGCGGCGGAGTTCTACGGGCATTCGATCGCGCTGGCGTTCTACCTGGCCGCGTCGATGCAGGAGGCGATCGACGACGTGTACGGACTGGGTCTGCGCCCGGATCTGCCCGTGATGCACGCCAGGTTTCTCGGGTGGTTGTCCCTGGCCCGTCGGCCTCGCCGGTCACCTCGACTCTGAGCCAAGGCACCGGCCTGGTGGGTTGCCGCACCCGGCCGGTGTCGGAAACGCCGTGTCAGTGCTTCTTGAACACCGGCATGGTGTCCAGCCTGGTGGTGATGTTCTGTGTCCGGTGGGCCGCGGTCAGAACGTGGCGATCGGGTTGACCGGGCTGCCGGAGGTGCCGGCGAAGCGGACCGGTGCGACTGCGAGGTGGAAGTCCCACTGGCTCAGCTCGGCCGCCGTCGTTGCGCACGCCTCCAGGTCGCAGTTGTCGAGCAGCCACAGGCCCATCGCGACGAGGCTCACGGCGTGCACCGGCATCAGCACGTCGTCGTACCCCGATGGTTGGACGTCCTGGGGGGTGTCCGCGCCGATCAGAGCGACCCCCCGTTCGTGCAGCCAGGGCAGGCAGGACGCGTGCCAGCCGGCCTGTGTGAAACCGATGGCCGTGCCGGCCTCGTGTCGGAATCGGCCGTAACCGGTACGTAGGAGCACCGCGTCGCCGGGCCGCACCCGGACACCCTGGCGACGCTCGGCCTCCTCGAGATCGTCGGGAAACACACCCTGCCCCGGCTCCAACCACGGCACGTCGCGAGCCCTCGCGACGTCCAGCAGGACACCCCGGGTGATGATGCCGTTCGCCGCCGCCGTGACGGCCGCCCACGCCGATCCGGTCGCCGGGTCGACCAACGAGTGCGACCGTCCGTTGTACAACTGACCGTCCCAGAAGATGTGGCACGGCGAGTCGAGGTGGGTGAGGGTGTTGCCGTGGAAGGTGATGCCGAGTCGCTCGGATGAGAAGCCCCAGCGCCGGTCGGCGTGGAAGCTGGCCGGCAGGTTCTCGCCGCCCGGCATGTCGGCGGCGCACGGGCACGTGGTCGTCGACCGCTCCATGTCCTGCGGTACGGCAACCTCCCACGCGCACGACACGCTCCTGCCGTGCCGCACGGCCCGCGCCGCCGCCAGCCGGACGTCGTCGGTGATGTGGTTCAGCGTGCCCAACTCGTCGTCGTCGCCCCACCGTCCCCAGTTCGACAGCAGGTCGAAGTAGCCGAGTACGTCGTCCTGTGTGGGCATCGCTCGCTGTGCCGTCATCCCAGCATCGACTCCTCCGGTCACGCGTTCGAGGTACCGCAGGCAGGGTATCCCGCCGCTGGGACAAAGATCGCGGTGACCGAGGCACCTTCCCTGGTCAGCGGGGGTGCGCCGAGGTCAGCAGCGGGGAGCGGCCAGCGGTGCGCCACCGGCGAGCGCTTCGACTGTCGCCGTCGGCGTGACCGACTCGGCCGGAGTCGGCGACGGCGAAGCGGTAGCACTCGGCGAGGCCGGGGCCGAGGGTGAGCTGCTGGGCGTGACGGGGCTGACCAGGGAGACCGTGCTGCGTTGCACCTGCTTGGTGACCATCCGGATGTCGGTGGCCGTCGCCTGGTGCCCGTACACGTCGGTGACCTTGATGCGGTACGGCCCGGGGCCGAGCCCGCCCTCGACGGTCCAGTAGTTGTCGGTCTGGCGGGCGGCCTTGCGGAAGCCGCCGCTGGTCCCCTTCGCCTCGACCGAGCGCAGCGGGTTGCCGTGGTTGCCGACCTGCACGGCGAACCAGTACTGCGAGGCGCCACCCTTGATCCGGAAGGTGAGCCCTCCGTCGAGCGGCGGGTTGAGCGCCGCCCGGTACGTGACGGACGCGATGCCCTGGGACCGGTCGGCGATCCGGGTGAACGCCTCGGTGGAGAGGTCGATCTTCGTCGGTCCGCAGCCGCCGCACCGGTCCATGACCATGACCCGGACCGTGCCCTTCGGGCCCGTCACGTCCAGGTAACTGCCGCAGGCCGCTCCTCCGGAGTACTGCGACGAGCCGAGGGCCACGTAGAGCCGGTCCGCCGGCGGGCCCGGGAAGGAGCAGTTGCCGCCGGAGCGGCCCGCGTCGTAGAAGCTGGCCTTTCCCTTGTGGACGGTGTTCCCCGACGGTGGGGCGGCGCAGGCCGGGGTGGCGCCGCCGCGTACGGCGAGGGTGATGCCGAGGGCGGCGGCCAGGGCGGTGATGCCGGCGCCGGCCAACCAGTGCCGGACCCGCCGACTCATCCGGGGTGTGCTGGCCGGGGTGTCGTTCTGCGGTTCCGTGCCTGGTGCCGTCACGGCGCCTGATGTTGCCGCACCACCTCCCAGCAGCGCAACAACGCCGGGGCTCACCAGGTCCACTCGGCTTTCAGGAAGTCGGGGTGTCCAGTGGCCGGGGATGGACCGGTTTCAGGGCAGCCGAGTGGATCAAACGGTGGTCATCGGCGGGGGCGTAGTCCGTCGAGGGCGGTGGTGACGACGCGGTCGGCGTACTCGGTGGTGAGCGGACCGCTGCGGTAGAGCCACCTGTTCAGCACCGGGCCCCAGATCAGGTCCACCGCCACGTCGAGGTCGAGGTCGTCGGCGAGTTGCCCGGCCTGCTGGGCACTGCGCAGGCGTTGCCGCTTGGCCTCCCGCAACGGCCCGTCCAACCGCTCGGCGTACGCCGCTGCCAGCTCGGGGTCGAGCGTGATCTCGGTGGCCAGCGCGCGCATCGGCTGCTCGTACCGTGGATCGTTCATCTCCTCGACGGTGGCGCGGAGCACCAGGCTCAGGTCCGCGGCCAGGTCGCCGGTGTCCGGCAGTGTCGGTGGCTCGCCCTCGGCGCCCTCGCTGAGCAGGAGGAAGGCGTCGAAGATGACCGCGCCCTTCGACGGCCACCAGCGGTAGATGGTCTGCTTGCCGACGCCGGCCCGCGTGGCGATGCCCTCGATGCTGACCTTCGCGTACCCGACCTCCTGGAGCAGGTCGAAGGCCGCGGTGAGGATGGCGCGCCGCGACGTCTCGTTGCGGCGGGCCGTGTTGGGCGTCATGGCACGACACGATACCAGCGACGAGACGGACCGTCTCGTCTTGACTGCGACGGCCAGGGGGCCTAATCTCCTCATCAACACGAGACGGACCGTCTCGTCTCGCAACGATCAATGGGGAGATCGACATGCGCACCTGGTTCATCACCGGCGCAAGCCGTGGCCTGGGCCGTGCCTTCGCGGACGCCGCGCTCGACCGTGGCGACCGGGTGGTCGCCGCGTCCCGCAGCATCGGCCAGGGCGACTTCGACGAGCGGTACGCCGACCGACTGCTGGCCCTGCCGCTCGACGTGACCGACCGGGCGGCGGTCGTCGCCGCCGTGGACACCGCCGTCGCGCACTTCGGACGGCTCGACATCGTCGTCAACAACGCCGGCACCATGTCGATGGGCATGGTCGAGGAGTTCACCGAGGCCGAAGCGCGCGCCCAGTTCGAGGTCAACTTCTTCGGCGCGCTCTGGGTCGGTCAGGCCGTGCTGCCGCACCTGCGCGCCCAGCGGTCCGGCCACATCGTGCAGGTGTCCAGCATCGCCGCGCTCGGTGGTTTCCCGAGCACCGGCATGTACAGCGCGAGCAAGTTCGCCCTGGAAGGCATGAGCGAGGCCCTGGCCATGGAGGCGGCGGCCTTCGACATCACGGTCAGCATCGTGCAGCCGGGCGGATACTGGACCGACCTCTACACCAGCATCGCCGCCACCACCCCACTGGAGGCGTACGCGCCGCTGCGCGCCGAACTGGAACGACAGTGGGCGGAAGGCTCGATCGACAGCGAACCCCGGCTGGCCGCCGAGGCGTTGCTACGACTTGTCGACAGCGACGACCCGCCGCTGCGTCTCCTGCTCGGGAGCATGGTGTACGACCTCGCGTTCGACATCTCCCGCCGCCGAATGGACACCTGGGCGGGGTGGGAACAGGTCAGTCGAGCCGCCGAGCAGGCGGTCGCAGCGCCCTGAGCGCCGTATCACCACGGGCCCCGGGCGCGGCGTTCTAGGCTCCGAGATATGGCGGCGGCCTGCCCATTCTGAAATGGCGCACAGACCCACGTTTTCTCCTCGCAAGGCGTAAACCTAGACGGAGAGGAACCACGCATGGCTGTCAAAACCAAGACCCGCCCCGGCACAACGGAGATCCGGCCGTTCTCGGTAGACATTCCCCAGGCCGACCTGGACGACCTGAAACGGCGCATCGCCGCCACCCGCTGGCCGGACAGGGAAACGGTTGACGACCAGTCGCAGGGCGTGCCACTCGCGACCATCCAGGCCGTCGCCCGCTACTGGGAGAAGGAGTACGACTGGCGCAAGGTCGAGGCTCGGCTGAACGCCGTGCCGCAGTTCATGACGACCATCGACGGGGTGGACATCCACTTCATCCACGTGCGCTCCAAGCACGAGGACGCCCTGCCGCTCATCGTCACCCACGGGTGGCCCGGGTCGGTGATCGAGCAGATGAAGATCATCGAACCGCTCACCGACCCCACCGCCCACGGCGGCAGCGCGTCGGACGCCTTCCACCTGGTGATCCCGTCGCTGCCGGGGCACGGCTTCTCCGGCAAGCCGACAACGTCGGGGTGGAACCCGCAGAAGATCGCGACCGCCTGGATCGAGCTGATGAAGCGCCTCGGCTACTCGCGGTTCGTCGCGCAGGGCGGCGACTGGGGCGCGGTCATCGTGGACCAGATGGGCCTACAGGCACCTCCGGAACTGCTCGGCATCCACACCAACATGCCCGGCGCGATCCCACCCGAGATCGACCTGTTGTTCCAGGGAGACACCACCGGTGCGAACAACGCCATGGGCTCGCTGCCATCCGGCCTGTCCGCCGACGAGATGCGTGCCGCCGAGGAAGCCAACTACGTCTGGAAGCACGTCGCGTACGCCCTCATGATGGCGACGCGTCCGCAGACGCTGACCGGGCTGGCGGATTCCCCGGTCGGCCTGGCGTCCTTCCTGCTCGACCACGACGCGAAGAGTCTCGCGCTGATCGCGCAGGTCTTCGACGGCGCCAAAGCGGGCCTGACCCGCGACGACATCCTGGACAACATCTCGCTCTACTGGTTGACGAACACCGCGATCTCCGCCTCCCGTCTGTACGCGGAGAACAAGCTTTCGTTCTTCGCCGCCAAGGGCGTCAAGGTCCCGGTCGCCGTGAGCGTCTTCCCCGACGAGCTGTACGAGGCACCAAAGAGTTGGGCCGAGCAGGCGTACTCCAATCTCATCCACTACAACAAGCTCGACGTGGGCGGGCACTTCGCGGCATGGGAACAGCCGAAGATCTTCTCCGAGGAGCTTCGGACCGCCTTCCGGTCGCTTCGCTAGATGGCCGTGCACCTGCCCCCGCTCGACGGGGCGGCCGAGTGGTTGAACTCCGAGCCACTCGGCCCCGCCGACCTGCGCGGACGCGTCGTCCTGGTGAACTTCTGGACGCTGACCTGCATCAACTGGCTGCGCCAGGAGCCGTACGTCCGGGCCTGGTCGCAGGCGTACCGCGACGACGGGTTGGTCGTCGTCGGGGTGCACACGCCGGAGTTCTCCTTCGAGCACGAGGTCGACCAGGTGCGCAGGTCGGTCACGGCGCGGTCGATCGACTACCCGGTCGCGGTCGACAACGACTACGCGATCTGGCAGGCCCTCGACAACCACTACTGGCCGGCGCTCTACTTCGTCGACACCGACGGGGTCATCCGGGACGAGCACTTCGGCGAGGGACGCTACGAGCAGTCCGAGCGCGCGCTCCAACAACTGCTCGGCGTCGAGCGGGATCCCGTACCCGTCAACGGTGTCGGGCCGGAGGCGGAGGCCGACTGGGACAGCCTGCGGACGCCCGAGACGTACCTCGGTTTCAGTCGCGGCGAACACTTCGCGTCGCCCAACGGCCCGGCGCTCGACCAACGCCGCGCCTACCAACTGCCGGAACGCCTCGGCCTCAACCAGTGGGCGCTGGCGGGGGAGTGGACGATCGGGGCGGAGAGCGTGGTGGTCGACCAGGCCGGCGGCAGCATCGCCTTCCGGTTCCACGCCCGCGACGCGCACCTCGTGCTGGCCCCCGGGGCGGGACGGCCGATCCCGTTCCGGGTGCTTCTCGACGGGGCGGCTCCCGGCCCGTCCCACGGCGTCGACGTCGACGCCGACGGCACCGGGGTGCTCCAGGACGGTCGCCTCTACCAGCTCGTCCGCCAGGACGACGCGGTCCGCGAGCGGACCCTGGAGATCACGTTCGGCGAGCCCGGGGCGGCGGCATACGCCTTCACCTTCGGGTAGGGCGGGTGTCGAACCCCTGGCCGGGGCTTCGGCACCCGCCCGGGCCGCTCAGCGGCGCAGGTCGACCGTGCTGAGGGCCCCGGAGACCGGCGAGATGCTGTGCACCTGCGTGCCGGGACGGAGCCGGCTGTCGCTGGCGTACCGGTCGGCGAGGGACTTCTCCGCGGCCTCGTCGCCGTCGTCGGCGGCGAGCAGCAACGCGGCGATCTCGTCCACGAGAGTGAGGTCTGCCGTGGCGAGGTCTTCGGTCATCGCGCCGAAGCGGTCCCAGAGCAGTAGCTCGTACTTCTGCCGGTGGGCCAGCTCCAGCAGGACGTAGTCGTGGATGAACCAGTCGCCACGGATCGGCAGCTCCGGGCTCACGCCGTACACCTCGGGGTCGATCGTCCCGGCCCGGTACGCCGACCACACCCGCGCCGCCGAGTCGAAGAGGCCGGCCTTCGGGTCGATGTCGTAGCCGTCGAACCCCCAGTCGCCGGCCGGGTCGATCTCCGGGTCGGCCCAGACCCACCGGTGGCCGTTCCAGTACTCCGCCAGCACGTGGTCGTGGTGCCAGCCGGGCACGAAGTACGAGGCGAAGCCGACCCGGCTGCGGCTGGGAATGCCGTGCTGACGGAGCACCGCCACCGAGAGCAGCGTGTGGTCCCGACAGCAGCCGGCCACCCGGTCGACGGCCGGACGCTCGGCGGCCAGGGGCAGCGGAAATCGGGACTGGTCGGTGTCGAGGATGCGGTCCACCCAGCGGCGGTTGACCTCTTCGAGCCGGTCGGTGGGCAACTCGACGCCACCAGCGCGGTAATGGACGATCACGTTGCGGACGGTCGCCGCCACCGAGGCGATGTCAGCCGGGACCGCGTCGAGCAGTGCGGCATGCCGACCGGGGTCGCTGTACGGGGAGTGCTGCCGGTAGTCATCGACGTTCATGAGACGAGTCTGCCTCCCTGCGTCGGGTCCGTGGGGTGGCGTCGGCCTACAATCTCGTCGACTGCCATGACAATCCCCGAGATCACCATCGCCACCCCGGCGGACCGCGACGCGGTGGTCGGCTCCCTGGTTGCCGCGTTCGTCAAGGACCCCGTCCTGCGCTACCTGTTCCCCGACGACGACACCTACCCGCGGTACGCCGCCGCCTTCTTCGGGCACCTCTTCGACAAGCGGGTGCAGCGGTCGTCCATCTGGACGATCGGCGGCGGCGCGTCCGTGGCGATCTGGGAACCGCCGGCCGGGTCACCGGGTCAGGCGCCGGCCGGGTCGCCGGCCGCCGGGCACGGATCGCCGGCGGAAGCCCGGTACCCCGCCGACGTGCTGGCCCGGGTCGAGAGCTACGACGAGACGGTGCACGCCGCCCTGCCGACCTTCCCGTTCTGGTATCTCGGCGTGCTGGGCACCCACCCCGACAGCGCCGGACGCGGTTGGGGCCGGGCCGTGATGCGGGCCGGGCTGGATCGCGCCGCCGCCGACGGACTCCCGGCGATCCTGGAGACCAGCAACCCGGGCAACGTCGAGCTGTACCGCCGGGCCGGCTGGGAGGTCGTCGGCTCCCTGGCCAAGCCCGTGCCCACCTGGTTCATGCAGCAGCCGCCCCGCTAGCGGGACCGGCGCGTCTCCGAGCGCCGCGATGATCGACATGCGGAGGGCGACGAACCGCTGCGCCCAGGCCGCGTCGTACTCCTCGATGACGACGGACGCCCAGGTCCGCGGCGGCTCGCCCACCCGGCCGGCGTCCACCTGTTCGGGGGTGCCGTGGAAACGCTGCACGACGTTCTGCGGATACTCGGCCACGTCAACCTCCTCGGAAAGCAAAGTCCGCCAGGCTACGACACGACGATCGGTGCGGGCTGACCCGACCGATGCGGGCACCGGATGTCGGGTGGGCCACCGCCCCTTCGACCTAGCGTCAGTGCTCGAAAGGGAAGGAGATCCTGGTGCTGGAGCGGCTCAACGAGGCCATGACGTACATCGAGCGGCACCTCGACCAGAAGATCGAGGTGGCCGAACTGGCGCGGATCGCGCTGACGTCGGAGTACCACTTCCGGCGGCTGTTCTCCGCGCTGGCCGGGATGCCGCTGTCGGAGTACATCCGTCGGCGTCGGCTCACCGTCGCCGGGGCGGACGTGCTGGCGGGGGAGCGGACGTTGCTCGACGTCGCGGTGCACTACGGCTACGGGTCGACCGAGGCGTTCGCCCGGGCGTTCCACGCCGTGCACGGCGTGGGGCCCGGAGAGGCTCGGCGTACGGGGGCAGCGCTGCGTGCCCAGCCCCGGATGTCCTTCAAACTCACCGTCGAAGGGAGCGGCAGCATGGAGTACCGAATCGTCGACAAGGACGCGTTCGCGCTGGTGGGGCGCAAGGCCCGGGTCCCGCTGGTGCACGAGGGGATGAACCCGGCGATCGTCGCGTTCATCAAGGGCATCGACAAGGAGACGACCGGGCGGATCGAGGCGCTCTCCGATCAGGAGCCGAAGGGGATCGTCAACGTCAGCGACAACCTCGCCGACAGTCGGGCCGAGGGCACCGAGTTGGACTACTGGCACGGGGTGGTGACCGGTGCCGTCCCGCCGGAGGACCTGGACGCGTTGCCGGTGCAGGCCGGCACGTGGGCGGTGTTCACCACCTCGGGTGCGTTCCCGCAGGCGGTGCAGTACCTGTGGCGTGACGTGTTCACCCAGTGGTTTCCGTCCAACCCGTACCGCAGCCGACCTGGACCGGAGATCTCCCGGGTCCGGGTGTCCGCGGACGGCACCGAGGCGGACGCCGAGCTGTGGATCCCCGTCGAACGGGTGCCCACCCCTATGTAGAGTTCCGATACAGTGGTCGGATGCGGATGACCATTCCGGTCGCCAAGGTGCTCGCGGCGCTGCTCGCCGAACCCGACGCGCAGCGCTACGGGCTGGACCTGATGCGGATGACCGACCTGCCCAGCGGCACCCTCTATCCGGTGCTGCACCGGCTCACCGAGGCCGGCTGGCTGGCCGCCGACTGGGAGGAGATCGATCCCGTCGCGGCCGGTCGGCCGGCCCGCCGCTACTACCGGCTCACCGCAGTCGGGGTGACACAGGCCCGACGGGCGCTCGCCGACCTGCGCGCCGCGATCCCCGACGGCCGTCGCTCGTGGGGCGGCACCGAGCCCACCGGAGCGCCGGCATGGTGAGCCGACGGGTTGCCGAGCTGCTGCTGGAGATGGCCGCGCGCCGCTGGCCGGTCGACGTCCGCGACGACCTGCGCCGCGAGTGGGCCGCCGAGCTGCACGTGCTCGCCGAGACCGGCCGCTGGACGAAAATGCTCGGCTTCGCCGCGAGCCTCGCGGTGAGCCGGGCCGGCGCGCCAGTGGTCGACCGCAGTCTGCTGCACCGGCGGGCCCGCCGCACGGCAGCCGCGCTGCTGCTGTCCCCGCTCGCCTGCGCCGTGATCGTGCTCGCCAGCGCGGTGCTGATGAACGTGGTCCTCGAGTCGGCGGGACTGCCGCCACAGGTACAGCTGCCGCTCTGGTCGCTGTTGACCGCTGGATTGGCGGCGCTTCTCGCGGTGTACGCCGCCCGTTGGGCCCGGCACAGCGCGCTCGGCGGCCCGCTGCGAATCGCGCTCGGGGTGATGCTCCCCATCTGTGCGGTCATGGCCCTGGCCGGGTACACCCTCGACCCCGACAACATGGCCGGCACCGTACCCGGTCTGCTGCTCTGGCTGGCTGGCCTGACTCTGGTCCTCTGGGCCGCGGCTGACCTCGTCGCGCGCGGCCGAGTCCGGGGAGCCTGGTGGCTGGGCATCCTCGGCGCGCTCGTCGTCGCCGACCTCGCCGTAATCCTGCTCGTGGTCGACAACATCCCCGGCTCCGGCCCCGTGATCGAGGGTACGGCGGGGGACTCCGTCGACCGGATCTCGGCACCGCTGTGGCTCTTCTCCTGCTGGACCGACTGGAACTTTGGCCTGCCCCGGCCCACCCGCTGGGAGATCTTCCTGATCACCGACGAGGTGCTGGTGGAGCCCATGTTCTATCTGGCCTGCACGCCGTACGCGCTCGCGTACACCATCCGGGCGGCCCGGTCCGCCCCTACCGAACCGGTCGCCCTCGCGGCAACCCCGGTGTGAACCTCAGTCGGGTACGTCGTCCCAGGTGGTGCCCGGCTCCAGATACCCGGTCACCTGGTTCTCGCGCAACGCGTACGCGAGCACCAGCAGGGCGTGTTTGTCCAGCTCGGGCAGCCGGTCCAGCGGAAACCACCGCACGGCCAGCGACTCGTCGTCGTTGACCCGGGCGACGCCGGACACCACCCGGCACAGGAAGCCCAGGTTCAGGTATTCGCAGCGGTCCCCGTTGGGGTAGGTGTGCGGATGCGAGACGGCGCTGGACAGCCGGACCGGAGCGACCTCCAGGCCCGTCTCCTCCCGCACCTCGCGGACCAGCGCGGTGGCCGGCTGTTCGCCCGGCTCGACGAAACCACTGATCACCGACCAGCGGCCGTCGTCGGCACGCTGACCGAGCAGCAGCTCACCGGCGTCGTTGCGGACCACCGCGCTGACGCTGGGCAGCCAGAGCATCTCGTGCCCGACATGCTTGCGCATGCCCACGATGTAGTCCGGTGTTCCCATCCGGCGATCATAGGCACCAGCCCACCGGCCAGCGCCGTCCCGTCACGCCACGTCGTCAGGCGAAGGCCGGCGGCGGAGCGAAAAGTGTCCCTGCCTGGGCTTCTTTTGCCGTTCCGGCCCGACGGACGCAATGCATATCTACTGTGGAGAGGGTCGGCGACTTGTGCGATCCGGTGGCGGCCGGCCGGATCGCGGTGCACAGTGATTCCCATGAGCGACAGCGGACGTGGTGGGCAGTTCTACTGGTGCACCCGGCATCACCGGGTCGAGACGGACGCCGACGTGTGTCCGGCGAAGCACGTACTCGGCCCGTACGACTCGGCGGCCGACGCGGAGAACGCCCTGCAACGAGTGCAGGAGCGGAACGAAGCGTGGGATGCCGAGGACGCTCGTTGGGCCGGGGAGGACAGGTAGGCGGCGCGGGACGGCTCGCGCCGAGGCATTTCGTGCTCCGCGAGGACGCACGCGAGAGCACGTCCCCAAGGAGGGAACCACGATGGCCGAAGCACAGCAGGCCACCACCCGCCCGGCTGCCCGACGTACCACCGCGAAGAAGACCGCCGCGGCGGAGCGCAACACGGCGGCGAGCCGGACCACCCCCGTCCGTAAGTCCACCGCGGGTGCGACGGCGGCGAAGGCCCCGGCACGCAAGGCGGCCGGCGGCGCGGGGCGTGCCCCGGCCAGGAAGACCACAACGGCGGCCAAGAAGGCCCCCGCGAAGAAGGCCGCGACCAAGGCCACCACGACGAGCAGGACCACCACGACGAGCAGGGCCACGACGGCGAAGAAGGCCCCGGCGAAGAAGACCACCACCCGCACGACGACCGTCGCCGCGAAGCGAGCCCCGGCATCCCGCACCTCCACCGCCGCCGCGACGCGGCCCGCGACGCGCAAGAGCACCGCGACCGCGAAGAAGACCACCGCCGCCGCGAAGAAGACCACGGGTACGGCGAAGAAGACCACCAGCGCCGCGAAGAAGACCGTGAGCGCCGCGAAGAAGACCACCGCCTCGGCGGCGAAGAGGACCACCGCCGCGGCGAAGGCGCCGGCCCGCAAGACCGCCACCGCGACGAAGGCACCGGCGCGCAAGACCGCGACGACGGCACCGGCGCGCAAGACCGCGGCGAAGGCGTCCGCCGTCAAGAAGACGGCGGCGAAGAAGACGGCCGCGACGAAGGCAGCCGTCAAGAAGGCCCCGGCCAAGAAGGCTCCGGCGAAGAAGGCCGCGTCCACCCGACCCAGCGGCGGCGCCCGCAAGGCCCCGGCCAAGAAGGCCCCCGCCGCGAAGGTGACCGGCACCTCGTCGACCACCGCGCGCAAGGCGGCGGCGAAGAAGGCCCCGGCGAAGAAGACCGTCGCGGCCAAGGCCCCGGCCCGCAAGGTCACCGCCCGCAAGTCGCCGGCCCGCCCGGTCGCCGCACGCGCCACCGCCCCCCGGGGTACGCGCAGCACCGCCCGGAAGGCGACCGGCTGAGCGGGCCGCCCCGGGTTCGCCGGGCGGACATCTCGGCCAGTCACCGGAAGCGGATCACCGGTGGCGCTGTCAGGATTGACCCGTGGTCATCCGACGCGTACTCGCGCCCCGCATCGACTTCGGCGCGCTGCGCCGCGAACTCGGCCTGCCCGAGAAGTTCCCGCCCGACGCCCAGCGTGCGGCGGACGAGGCGGCGAGCGCGCCGCCGCGACCGCCCGTCGACCGCACCGACGTACCGTTCGTCACGGTCGACCCGGCGACCTCCCGCGACCTGGACCAGGCGATGCACCTCGCCCGCCGCCCCGGCGGGGGCTACCGGGTGCGGTACGCGATCGCCGACGTCGCCGCGCACGTCCGGCCCGGCGGCGCGTTGGAGACGGAGACCTGGCGGCGGGGGCAGACCATCTACCTGCCCGACGGCAACGTGCCGCTGCACCCTCACACGCTCAGCGAGGGCGCGGCCAGTCTGCTGCCCGACGACGACCGGGCCGCGGTGATCTGGACGATCGACCTGGACGCCGACGGCGGCACCGTGGCGGTCGAGCTGGAACGCGCCCTGGTCCGCAGCCGGGCCAAACTCGACTACGCCGGGGTGCAGGCGGCAGCCGAGGCCGGCCGGCTACCCGACCCGATCGCGCTCCTGCCGGAGATCGGCGAACGGCTGACGGCCCGGGGCTTGCGCCGTGGCGCGATCAACCTGCCGTTGCCCGAGCAGGACCTGGAGCCCGACGGCGAGGGTTGGCGGCTGGTGCTGCGCGCGCCGGTGCCCATGGAGGAGCACAACGCCCAGATCTCGCTGCTGACCGGGATGGCCGCCGCCGACATCATGCTGGCCGGCCGGATCGGGTTGCTGCGGACCATGCCGGCACCGAAACCGGAGGCGGTGCAGCGGCTACGGGCCGCCGCCGCACCGCTGGGCGTGCACTGGCCGGACGAGGTGGGCCCGGGGCAGGTGATCGCCGGTCTGGACGCCTCTCAGCCGCGCGCCGCCGCGTTCATCGACCAGGCGGCCGAGCTGATGCGCGGCGCGGCGTACACCGCCTTCGACGGGACGCTGCCGGAGCAGCCGGAGCACGGCGGCGTGGCAGCCACGTACGCCCACGTCACGGCGCCGTTGCGGCGTCTGGCCGACCGGTACGCCACCGAGGTCTGCCTGGCGCTGCACGCGGGACAGCCGGTGCCCGACTGGGCCCGTGCCGCGTTGCCCCGGCTGCCGGAAGTGATGGCGAGCACCGACCGGACCGCCTCGGCGGCTACCCGGGGTGCGGTCGAGCTGGCCGAGGCCGCCGTGTTGGAGCACCGGGTGGGCGAGACGTTCGACGCGGCCGTCCTCGACGTCGACGCCCCGCCCAACGGTCGGTCCCGCCCCCGACCGCCCGGCGGCACCGTCGCCCTGGACACCCCGCCGGTTCGTGCCCGCTGCCTCGGCCAACTACCGCTCGGCGAACGGGTCCGGGTCCGCCTGGTCACCGCCGACCCGGCGGCCCGCACCGTCCTGTTCGAGCTGGCCTGACCGACCCGCCCGCCGACGGCCTGACGCGCTGCCGGACCGGACGGTTTGCGAGGATGAACCCATGGCATACGACGCGAGCACGCTTCCCGACGTGTCCGGGCTGACCGTCGGCATCATCGGTGGCACCGGCGACCAGGGGCGGGGCCTCGCCTACCGGTTCGCGCGGGCCGGGCAGACGGTGCTGATCGGTTCCCGCTCCGCCGAGCGGGCCGCCGAGTCCGCCGCCGAGATCGCCGCCCTGCCGGGTGTGCCGGCCAACGGCAGTGTCACCGGCGCGGCCAACGACGAGGTGGCCCGGCGCAGCGACGTGGTGATCATCGCGGTGCCGTGGGACGGGCACGCGGCCACCGTCGCCGCCCTCGCCGAACCGCTCGCCGGTCGGATTGTCGTGGACTGCGTCAACCCGCTCGGCTTCGACAAGCAGGGCCCGTACGCGCTGACCGTCGCCGAGGGCAGCGCCGTGCAGCAGGCCGCCGCGTTGCTGCCCGACTCCCGGGTCTGCGCGGCGTTCAACCACGTCAGCGCCCCGCTGCTGGCCGACCCCGAAGTCGACCGGATCGACCTGGACGTGCTGATCTGCACCGAGGACCGCGAGCTGGTCGACGTGGTCGGGGCGCTCGCCGCCCGGATTCCGGGGATGCGCGGCATCTACGCCGGCCGGTTGCGCAACGCCCACCAGATCGAGGCGTTCACCGCCAATCTGATCGCCATCAACAAGCGCTACAAGGCACACGCCGGCATCCGCGTCACCGACATCTGACGCCCCTGCTCGCGACGACCTGCTGAGATCGGGGTGTCCCGTTGCCCCGGGCACACCCCGACCTCGGCAGCACCGAGTCGATCAGGCCGTCGGCCGCGTCAGAAGGTGTGTTCCGCGGCGGGGAACTCCCCGCCCCGGACCTCGTCGGCGAAACGGCGGGTGGCGTCGGTGAGGGCGCCGGCCAGGTCCGCGTACCGCTTGACGAAGCGTGGCGCCTTCCCAGTACGCAGGCCGGCCATGTCCTGCCAGACCAGCACCTGCGCATCGGTGTCGGGGCCGGCGCCGATGCCGACCGTCGGGATCGGCAGTTCGTGGGTGATCCGCTTGGCCACCTCACCGGGCACCATCTCCAGCACCACCGCGAACGCGCCCGCCTCCGCCACCGCCCGGGCGTCGGCGAGCACCTCGTCGGCGGCGTCGCCCCGGCCCTGCACGCGGTAGCCGCCCAGGGTGTGCTCGCTCTGCGGGGTGAAGCCGATGTGCGCCATCACCGGAATCCCGGCGCCGACGATCGCGGCGATCTGCGCGGCGCAGCGACGGCCACCCTCCAGCTTCACCGCGTGGCAGCCGCCCTCCTTCATGAACCGGACGGCGGTGCGCAGCGCCTGGGCCGGCCCCTCCTCGTACGAGCCGAACGGCAGGTCACCGACGATCAGTGACTGCCGGGTCGCCCGCACCACGGCCCGTACCAGCGGAAGCAGCTCGTCGGCGGTGATCGGCAGGGTCGTCTCGTAGCCGAACACGTTGTTCGCGGCCGAGTCACCGACCAGCAGCACCGGGACGCCCGCCTGGTCGAAGATCGACGCCGTGTACTGGTCGTACGAGGTGAGCATCGGCCACCGCTCGCCGCGTTCCTTGGCGGCGATCAGGTCCCGGGTGCGGACCCGTCGGGTGGCCGGACCTCCGTAGAGCGCGGTCACCTCGTTCGGAGTGGACTCCACCATCTCTGTCTCCCTTCCTCGAGGCCGCGTGCGCGGTCCCCGGGTTCCGTCGCGATCGTCGCACCGCGAGACGGGGCGATGGCAGGGCCCAGTGCAAGATGTCACTCCACCGCGACGCGAGGCCGCCGCGGACAGCGCCGCGAGGCGGTGCCGGCCCGTGCCACCGACCCGACACCCCACGGTGTACGGCTCAGCCGTGCTCGCGCCACCGGTTGGTGATCGGCAGACGGCGGTCCCGGCCGAACGCCTTCATCGAGATCTTCGTGCCCGGCGCGGACTGCCGTCGCTTGTACTCGGCGGTATCCACCAGCCGCAGCACCTTGTCCACGATCGCCGGGTCGTGACCCGACTCGACCAGCCCGTCGCGGCCGAGGTCGCCGTCGACGTAGCCGATCAGGATCGGGTCCAGGACGTCGTAGTCGGGCAGGCTGTCGCTGTCGAGCTGGCCCGGGCTCAGCTCGGCGCTCGGCGGCTTGCCGATCGAGTTCTCCGGGATCGGGGCGGTCTCACCGCGCCGGGCCGCGTCCGTGTTACGCCACTTCGCGAGCCGCCAGATCAGCGTCTTCCAGACGTCCTTCACCGGGTTGAAGCCGCCCACCGAGTCGCCGTACAGCGTGGAGTAGCCGACGGCCAGCTCACTCTTGTTGCCGGTGGTCAGCACCAGGTGGCCCTCCTGGTTCGACAGCGCCATCAGGATCACGCCACGGACCCGGGCCTGCAGGTTCTCCACGGCCACGCCGGACAGCGACAGGTTGGCCAGGAAACCGTCCACCATCGGCTGGATCGGTTCGACGCGGTAGTCCAGGCCGGTGCGCTTGGCCAGGTCGGCGGCGTCCTCCCGGGAGTGCTCGGAGGAGTGCTGGCTGGGCAGCGACACCCCGACCACCCGGTCCGGCCCCAGGGCGTCGACGGCCAACGCGGCCACCACCGCCGAGTCGATGCCGCCGGAGAGACCGAGCACCACCGACGGGAACCGGTTCTTGTTGACGTAGTCGCGCAGACCGAGGACCAGTGCCTGCCACACCTCGGCCTCGTCGGCCACCGGCTCGATCAGACCGCCGGTGGCGGCCGGCCCGGTCGGTGTGCCCGGAATCCCGTCGAGCGTGCTGCGCACGATCCGCATGCCGTCCGTGACGGATTCGGTGGCCGGCAGGTCGGTGGCGGCCGGCAGTTCGACGTCGTGCACGAGCAGGTGCTCGACGAACTGGGGGGCCCGGGTGAGCAGGTCACCGTCCGCGGTGACGATCATCGAGTCGCCCTCGAAGACCAGCTCGTCCTGGCCGCCGATCATGTTGACGTACGCGATGGCGGCACCCGCCTCGGCGGCCCGGCGGCGTACCAGCGGCAGCCGGATGTCGTCCTTGTTCAGCTCGTACGGCGAGCCGTTGATGTTGACCACCAGGCCGACGCCGGCGCGCCGGGCGGCGGCGAACGGGCCGCCGGCCTGCCACAGGTCCTCGCAGATGGTCAGCGCGACGTCCACGCCGCCGATCCGCACCACGGTCAACGTGTCACCGGAGACGAAGTAGCGGTCCTCGTCGAAGACCCCGTAGTTGGGCAGGTGGTGCTTGAAGTAGCGGGCGGCGACGGTGCCCCGGTGCAGCAGCGCGGCGGCGTTGCGGGCACCCCGGCCCGGCTCGGCGTCCCCGCTGACCTGTGGCGGCCCGTCGGCGTCCAGGTAGCCGACCACGACCGGCACCTCACCGAGGCCGTCCGTGGCGAGGTCGGCCGCGAGCCGGTCCACGGCAGCCCGGGACGCGGCCACGAAGGAGCGCCGGAAGACCAGGTCCTCGACCGGGTAGCCGGTGAGCATCATCTCCGGGAAGAGCACCAACTGGGCACCGGCATCGGCGGCCTGGCGAGTCCAGCTGCGGACCAGGTCGGCGTTTCCGGCGAGGTCGCCGACGCTCGGGTTGACCTGGGACAGGGCGAGACGCAGGGTGGGCATGTCCTCATCTTGCCCCAGCCTCCGCAGCTGAATCCCACCCCTCGGACGAGATGGCCGCCACGCTGCGGCCGACGCAGCCGTCGGCGGTGGGGCCCAGGCTTGCCGGCGGTGCGGCTCCGGGCTCGCCGAGCAGTGCGGCACGGGCTCGGCGGCGGTGGGCACCCGCCCGCCGGGCGGGAGGTGAGGGGACGGCCGGCGGCAGTTCGCGTAACGTCTGCGTAACCAGGCCCGGGAAGACTGGGCGATCAGGCCGGGTACAGCCCGGCCAATGCGGACAAATGAGCGTCGCGAGGGGTTGGGGAAGTGGACCGTCAGCAGGAGTTCGTCCTCCGCACGCTGGAAGAGCGGGACATCCGGTTCGTCCGGCTGTGGTTCACCGACGTGCTGGGCACGCTCAAGAGCGTCTCGGTGGCGCCGGCAGAGTTGGAGGCGGCCTTCGAGGAGGGCATCGGCTTCGACGGCTCGGCGATCGAGGGCTTCGCCCGGGTCTTCGAATCGGACATGGTCGCCATGCCCGACCCGACCACCTTCCAGGTCTTCCCGTTCGAGGGCGGGGTCAGCGGCGAGAGTGCCCGGATGTTCTGCGACATCCTGCTGCCCGACGGCGGGCCCTCCTGGGCCGACCCCCGGCACGTGCTGCGCCGGGCGCTGTCCAAGGCCGCCGAGAAGGGCTTCACCTTCTACACCCACCCCGAGATCGAGTTCTTCCTGCTGGAGAACGGCCCGCAGGACGGCTCGCTGCCCACCCCGGTCGACACCGGCGGCTACTTCGAGCACACCACCCACGCCGTGGCCCGCGACTTCCGCCGCCAGGGCGTGCTGGCGCTGGAGCGCATCGGCATCTCGGTGGAGTTCAGCCACCACGAGGTCGCGCCCGGCCAGCAGGAGATCGACCTGCGCTACGCCGACGCGCTGACCACCGCCGACAACATCATGACCTTCCGGCACGTGATCAAGGAGGTCGCGCTCTCCACCGGAGTGCAGGCCAGCTTCATGCCGAAGCCCTTCACCGACCAGCCGGGCAGCGGGATGCACACCCACCTGTCGCTGTTCGAGGGGGAGCGCAACGCCTTCCACGACGGCGGCGACCCGATGAAGCTCTCCAAGGTGGCGAAGTCGTTCATCGCCGGTCTGCTGGTGCACGCCCGGGAATACACGGCGGTCACCAACCAGTGGGTCAACTCGTACAAGCGGCTCTTCCCGCAGGCCCTGCCGGACCGGATCACCGAGAGCCCCGCGTACGTCTGCTGGGGTCACCTCAACCGGTCCGCGCTGGTGCGGGTTCCCGCGTACGGCAAGCCCAACTCGGCCCGGGTCGAGGTCCGCTCACTGGACTCGGCGACCAACCCGTACCTCGCCTTCGCGGTGCTGCTCGGCGCCGGCCTGAAGGGCATCGAGGAGGGCTACGAGCTGCCGCCGGGCGCCGAGGACGACGTCTGGTCGCTGACCAGCGCCGAGCGGCGCGCCATGGGCTACGAGGCGCTGCCGGAGAACCTCGCCGAGGCGATCGACGTGATGGCGGAGTCCGAGCTGGTCGCCGAGGTGCTCGGCGAGCACGTCTTCGACTTCTTCCTGCGCAACAAGCGGGCCGAGTGGGAGCAGTACCGCCGCGAGGTCACCCCGTACGAGCGGCAGCGCTACCTGGCGCTGTAGCGGCGGGGCTGCCGCGGTTGCGCGCTGCCGCTATCGTCTCGATCACCGCGCCGGTACCCCTCCGGGCGGAGAGTCGGGAGGCAAGTCGGTGCTGGAGGATCTGCTCAGCGGTGCCTGGCAGAGCGTCGTGTTCGGGATCGTGGGCGTCGGGCTCATGGCGGCCGGCTTCGTGCTGGTCGACCTGCTGACCCCGGGCCGGCTGCGGGACCTGATCTGGGTCGACCGCAACGCCAACGCCGGGCTGCTGCTCGCCGCCAACCAGCTCGGCATCGCCGGGATCGTCTTCACCGCGATCCTGACCAGCTACAGCGACTTCGGCAAGGGGCTCGCCTCCACCGTGGTGTTCGGGCTGGTCGGGCTGGCCATCATGGCGCTGGCGTTCTTCGTGCTGGACCTGCTCACCCCGGGCAAGCTCGGAGAGGTCATCTGTTCGCCCGAGCCGCACCCGGCGGCCCGGGTCAGCGCCGCCACCCACTTCGGGGCCGCGCTGATCGTCTGCGCCTGCATCGCCTGAGCACGGTCCGTGCTGGTCGTACCCCGGCCGTAGCGTGCCGGGGATGAACCGTACGGACCGTCTCTACGCGCTGGTCGAGGAACTGCGGGCGGTGTCGCCGAGGCCGCGGAGCGCCCGCTGGCTGGCCGCGCGTTTCGAGGTGAGCAGTCGGACCATCGAGCGGGACATCGGCGCGCTGCAGGAGGCCGGGGTGCCGATCTGGGCCGAGCCCGGGCGCACCGGCGGCTACGTGGTGGACCGCGCCCGTACCCTGCCGCCGGTCAACCTGACCGCCGCCGAGGCGGTCGCGATGGCCGTCGCGCTGCACCGACTCGCCGGCACGCCGTTCGCCGGGCCGGGTGCCACCGCGCTGCGCAAACTGATGGCAGTGCTGCCGCCCGCCGACGCCGTCGAGGCGCACCGTCTCGCCGGTCGCGTGCACCTGATCGGCGACGGGCCGGCCACGCCCGTCCCGGCCGTCGTCGCCGGCGCGGTCGCCGCACGGCGGGTGCTGCGCATCGGGTACGCCGACCGGGGCGGTGCCGACTCGGTCCGTGACGTCGAGCCGCTCGGCTACCTGGGCAACCCGCGACACTGGTACCTGCTCGCCTGGTGTCGGCTGCGCGACGAGCTGCGCTGCTTCCGCACCGACCGGATCCGGAGCGTCCGGGCGCTGCCCGACGTGGTGTCGCGCGAGCTGCGCCCGGACGACCTGGACATTCCCCGCGAACGGGTCCGCGCGCTGAGCCTGGTCTGAGAAATGTCGGGCCGAGCGTGTCGGGTCCGGCCGGTGGGAAACCCCGTCGGGTGATCCGGAAACACCGACAGGACGGTGTCGCGGACGACCCAGAGACTGCTCCGAGACGACGGCCGAAGAGCCGGCACGGGAAACCTTGGAGGCAGCAGATGTCCACGACGCCCATCACCTGGTTCGAGATCGGCACCGACCGGCCGGAGGAGGCGGAGCGCTTCTACGGTGAGCTGTTCGGTTGGACCTTCGAGGAGCAGGGAACGGCCAACGGCGGGTCCTACCGGGTGACAGGTGCCGGCGGCGACACCGGGATCGGCGGAGCGATCCGGGCGACCGACGGGACGTCACCGAACTACGCGGTGTTCTACGCCGAGGTCACCGACGTGGCGCAGACCTGCCGGCGGGCCGAGGCGGCCGGTGGCAAGGTGCTGGTGGCGGCGCGTACCGCACCGAGCGGGCTCACCCTCGCCCACCTGCTCGACCCCGCCGGCAACCACCTGGGCGTGTTCGCGCCCCCGCCCGGGCAGAACTGACGCCCACGCCCGCAGGGGCCGCTCGGTCCCCGTCGGGCCTGGCCGCTCGGGGGTGCGGAGCCGTGCTCGACTCGGTTTCACGGAAACCGCGGTATCCGAGTGCCGTCGACACCGCCGATTCCGTGAAACCGAGTTGATCGAGCGCCGGCCCGGTTCGGGGCAGGCCCGGGCCGGCCAGGCCTGCCCCGACGGCTCACTTGCCGGGCGTACCCGCCGGGCCGCCGTGCTGGCCCCACCCACGGTGGCCGCCGCCACCGGGGAAGACGCCGGCCTCGACGGCCTTGGTGATGGCGTCGGCCTGCTCCTGGGTGAGCTTGCCGTCCTTGACGGCCTGGTCCAGCCGCTCCTTGAGCGCGGCCTTCCGGTCCTCGCCGGAGGGGCGCTGCGGCCGATCGGCCGGCCGGTGCTGCTCGCGGACCTTCTCCAGGGCGGCGGTCACCTTGTCGGTGGGCACGCCCAGCTCCTTGGCGAGCGCCTCGGCGAACTCGCCCTGCCGGTCGGCCTTCGCGCCGGGAGCCGGGGCGGTGCTGGCGCTCGGCGCCGGGGTGGGGGTGTCCGCAGCGAACGCGATCGTCGGGGCCGCGATCCCCACGCCGAGGACGCCGGCGGTGGCCAGGCCGGCCAGCAGGTGCTTCCTACGGATGGTGCGGGACATGCTGTCCTCCAGAGGTTGGGTCATCCTGCGCTGTCATCACCGACAGTGACCGGGCAGTCTGGGTGGAAGCCGTGGCGATCCTGTCAGCGGGCTGACAATCGCGGCGGGCGGCGGGCTGACAATCGCGGCGGGCGGCGGGCGGCGGGCGGCGGGCGGCGGGCGGCGGGCGGCGGGCGGCGGACGAAATCGGTTGTGCCGTCGCTGGCTGACCGGTCAAGGTGGGCGATCCGCCAACGGAAGGACAGCACGTGACGATCGTCCAGATTCGGGAGATACCGCTCGCCGAGTCGGGCGCCGGCCCGTACGGCATCACGGCCGGCCCCGACGGCGCGCTGTGGCTGACGCTGGTCCACGCCGGTGCGATCGCCCGCCTGGGGGCCGACGGCGCGGTCCGGACCTACCCGCTGGACCCGGCCGGCGGTCGCCCGTTGATCATCACGACCGGGCCGGACGACGCGCTCTGGTTCACCCGCTCGGGCGACGACCGGATCGGTCGCATCAGCGTCGACGGTGAGCAGCGCACGATCGCACTACCGGAAGGCACCGGGCCGGGCGGCATCGCCGCCGGAGCCGACGGCGCGCTCTGGTACGCCGGGATGAGCTCCGACACGATCGGCCGGGTGGACACCGACGGCACGGTCACCACGTTTGCGCTGCCGGTGACCGGCGGGTTCGCGTCGATGATCACCGCAGGCGCGGACCAGGCTCTCTGGTTCACCCTCAACCAGGCGAACGCGATCGGCCGCATCGACCTCGACGGTCGGGTCACGCTGCACCCGCTGCCCACCGCGAACGCCGGACCGGTCGGCATCACCCTCGGAGCCGACGGTGCCGTCTGGTTCGTGGAGATCGGCGCCGGTCAGGTCGGCCGGATCACTCCGGACGGCGGGATCGTCGAGTTTCCGCTACCGGACCGTGCGGCCCGTCCGCACGCCATCGTGGCCGACCCGGCGGGCGGGGCGTGGTTCACGGAGTGGGGCGCCAACCGGATCGGTCACCTCGATCCGACCGGACGGATCAGGGGCTACGACCTGCCCACCCCCAACGCCGAACCGCACGGCATCACCCGAACCGCCGACGGCATCTGGGCCGCCCTGGAAACCGGCGCGGTGGCCCACCTGCCCCGGCTGACCTAGTTGATCAAGAGGTTTGCGTCAGGATCCGGGCCGACGATGACGCAAACCTCTTGATCACCGAGGGGAGACGGCGGGGGAGACCGTCAGGGTTGCGGTGTTGGTGTTCAGGGTGGCCCTGGTTCCTACCGGGACCGTCAGTTGGTCCTGGCCGTGGCCGATGGGGAGGCCGCCGAGGACCGGCACGCCCAGGTCGCCGAGGCGTTCGGTGAGCACGTCCACGATCGTGGTGTCCCAGCCGTCGCCGCAGTCGGTGAACTGCCCGACCGCCACCCCGGCCAGCCCGTCCAGAGCGCCAGCCCGACGCAGGTGGGTGAGCATCCGGTCGACCTTGTACGGGGGTTCCTGCACGTCCTCGATCAACAGCACCGCACCGGTCAGGTCGGGCAGGTCCGGTGTGCCGATCGACGCGGCGATCATGCACAGGTTGCCGCCGAGCAGGGTGCCGGTGGCGTGACCCGGGACGCGGACGCCGAAGGTCTCCTCGGTGGGCACCGCGCTGATCGACACCGGCTCGGTCGTCATCAGCGCCGCGTGCAGGGACTCGGCGGAGCGCAGCGGGGTCCGCTCGTCGCGCCAGGCCGCCCCCGGGCCGTGCACCCCGGCCAGCCGGGCGCCCCGCCACAGCGCGAACTGCAACGCGGTGATGTCCGAGAAGCCGGCCACCACCTTCGGATCGCGGCGGACGGCGGCCATGTCGATGGCGTCCACGATCCGCTGCACGCCGTACCCGCCCCGGGTGCAGATCACCCCTCGGATCTCCGGGTCGGCGAAGGCGGCGTTCAGGTCGGCGGCGCGCAGGTCGTCGGTGCCGGCGAGGTAGCCGTTGCGGGCGTACGCGTTCGGTGCCGGCACCGGGCGCAGGCCCCAACCGACGAGCAGTTCCATGCCCCGGGCCACCCGCTCCGGCGAGGTCGGCCCGGACGGCGACACCAGCAGGACCGCGTCACCCGGCACCAGCACGGGTGGGCGGACGGTGGTGGCGTCCTCGCTGATCACAACAGCAGAGCCTAACCACCCCCAGCAGCACGAGCCCGCGGGTCCGTGGCGGGGCGTGGCACGACGCGGCGTACCCGCTAGCCTCGACGGGTGGCAACCGCGCTGGTGATCGAGAACGACCCGACGGACGACGCCCGCCGGCTGGGCGAATGGCTGACCGAGGCTGGGCTGGAGCTGTGGGTGGTGCGCCCGCACGCCGGCGACGAGCTCCCCGCCGACCTGGAGGGGTACGCGGCGCTGGTGGTGCTCGGTGGCGACCAACAGGCGTACCCGCTGCCGGACGGCTCGCCCGGCGCACCCTGGTTCCCCGCCGTGGAGGGGCTGCTGCGCAAGGCGGTCCGGCACCGGGTGCCGACCCTGGCGGTGTGCCTGGGCGCGCAGTTGCTCGCCACCGCGCACGCCGGGCTGGTCGAGCGCAGCCCGTCCGGGCCGGAGATCGGCCCCGGCGTGGTCGGCCGGCGCGACGCCGCCGAGGGCGACCCGCTGTTCCGGTACGTGCCGTTGATCCCGGACGTGCTCCAGTGGCACGCCGACGAGATCACCGAACTGCCCCGGGGCGCGACCCTGCTGGCCGCGTCGACCCGCTACCCGCACCAGGCGTTCCGGCTCGGTGACCGGGCCTGGGGCCTGCAGTTCCACATCGAGTGCGACGCCGCCATGATCGCCGACTGGTCCACCGACTCGGCCCAACTCGCCGAGCTGGGCTACGACCCGGAGCTGGTGGTGGCGGCCTGCGCGTCGGTGCTGCCCGACATCGAGGAGGTCTGGCAGCCGTTCGCCGCCCGGTTCGCCGCCCTCGCCCTCGGCGAGTTGGACGACAGCACGATGCGGCGCGGCCTGCCGCTGCTCGGGCACTGATGAGCCGGCCGACCAGGGCACCGGGCCGCCTCGCCCGGTACGGCTTCGGCACCGCCGAGGGCGACGGCGGCGCGCGCGCCGCGGACCTGCTCGGCCCGGACGGGCTGAGGCTGTGGCGGCCGGAGGAGCAGGAGCCGGCCGACGAGCGGGCCGGGGAGCTGCTCGCCGCGCTGTCCCGGGCCGCCGACCCGGACCTGGCTCTGCGCCAACTGCACCGGATCGTCGAGGCCGAACGCCGCACGACCGACGGCAGCGCCGAGTCGCCACTGCTCGCGGAGCTGTACGCCGATCCGGGGCTGCGGCGGCGGCTGATCGCCGTACTCGGTGCCTCGTCGGCGCTCGGCGATCACCTGGTCGCCCACCCCGAGCACTGCGCGGCGTTGCGTACCGCCCCGGACGGGCTCGCCCCGATCGCCGAGGGGCGGCTGGAGCCGACCGACGGTGGCAACCCGGTGGCGACGCTGCGCTCCGCGTACCGGTTGGCGCTGCTGCGGATCGCGGCGGCGGACCTGACCGGCGGGCGCGGCCTGGAGCAGACCATGGCTGCGCTCTCCGCGCTGGCCGACGCGACGTTGGCCGCCGCGTACGAGATCGCGGTCACGGAGCTGGCGGACGGCACCGAGCGGCCCCGGCTCGCGGTGGTGGCGATGGGCAAGTGCGGTGGTGGCGAGCTGAACTACGTCTCCGACGTGGACGTCATCTTCGTCGCCGCCGAGGACGCCGACCTGTCCGCCGCGACCCTGGTGGCGACCCGGCTGATCTCCATCTGTGGGCTGGTCGCCTGGCCGGTGGACGCCGCGCTGCGCCCCGAGGGCAGCCGCGGCCCGCTGGTGCGGACCATCGCCAGCCACCTGGCCTACTACCGGCGGTGGGCACGTACCTGGGAGTTCCAGGCGCTGCTCAAGGCCCGGCCGGCCGCCGGTGACCTGCCGCTGGCCCAGGAGTGGATCGACCAGCTCGCGCCGCTGGTGTGGCGGGCGGCCGAACGGCCCGAGGCGGTCGAGGACGTGCGTGCCATGCGCCGCCGCATCATCGACCACATCCCGCCGAAGGAGCTGGAGCGCGAGATCAAGCGCGGGCCCGGCGGGCTGCGCGACATCGAGTTCGCCGTCCAGTTGCTGCAACTCGTGCACGGTCGCGGCGACGAGACGCTGCGGGAACCGGGCACCATCCCGGCGCTGCGCGCGCTCGTCGCCGGCGGCTACGTCGGTCGCGCCGACGGCGAGGCGCTGCTGCGCGGCTACCGCTTCCTGCGCAGCGTCGAGCACCGGCTGCAACTACAGGGCCTACGCCGTACGCACACCGTGCCCACCGAGCCGGGCGCGCTGCGGTGGCTCGCCGCCGCGCTGGGATTCACGGCCACGCCGGGGCGCAGCGCCGTGGAGAGCTTCCGGGCCGAGTGGGTCACCCACGCCACCGAGGTACGCCGGCTGCACGCCAAACTGCTCTACCGACCGCTGCTGGAGTCGGTGGCCCGGGTGCCGGCGGACGGGCTGCGGCTCACCCCCGAGGCGGCCCGGCACCGGCTGGAGATCCTCGGTTTCGCCGACCCGGCCGGGGCGCTGCGGCACCTCCAGGCGCTCACCGGCGGGGTGAGTCGCACCGCGGCCATCCAGCGGACCCTGCTGCCGGTGCTGCTCAGCGAGTTCGCCGACGCGCCGGAACCGGACCGGGGGTTGCTCAACTACCGCAAGGTCTCCGACAAACTCGGCAGCACCCCCTGGTATCTGCGCCTGCTGCGCGACGGCGGCCCGGTCGCCCGGCGGCTGGCCCGGGTCCTCTCGCTGTCCCGGTACGTCGCCGACCTGCTCGCCCGCGACCCGGAGGCGCTGCGGCTGCTGGCCGAGGAGAACGAGCTGGCGCCGCGCTCCCGCGACGTGCTCCGGGAGGGTTTCCTCGCGGCGGCGGCCCGGCACACCGACCCGGTCGAGGCGACCAGCGCGGTGCGCGCGCTGCGGCGGCGGGAACTGGTCCGGGTGGCCTGCGCCGACGTGCTCTGCCGCGCGGGCTCGCTCGCACCCACCCCCACCCGGCCGGACGGCGCGAACCGGCCCGCTCCCGGCCTGTCCGACATCACCCAGGTCGGCACGGCACTCGCCGACGTCACCGACGCCACCCTGGCCGCCGCGCTGCGTGCCGCCCAGGCCAGCCAGCCCGCGCCGGAAGGGCTGCGGTTCGCGGTGATCGGCATGGGACGGCTCGGCGGGTACGAGTCGAACTACCTCTCCGACGCCGACGTGCTCTTCGTCTACGACCCGCCCGCCGGGGCCAGTGAGAGCGCCGCCAGCGCCGCCGCGCACGCGATCGCCGAGGAGCTGCGCCGACTGCTCGGCGTGCCCGCCCCCGACCCGCCGCTCGGCGTCGACGCCGACCTGCGCCCTGAGGGTCGTCAGGGTCCGCTGGTGCGCAGCCTCGCCGCGTACGCGGCGTACTATGCCCGCTGGTCGCGGGTGTGGGAGGCGCAGGCGCTGCTGCGCGCCCGGTTCGTCTGCGGCGACGCGGGTCTGGGCGCGGAGTTCGAGGCGATGATCGACCCGGTGCGGTACCCGGCCGACGGGCTGACCCGTGAGCAGGTCGTCGAGATCCGGCGGATCAAGGCGAGGGTGGAGACCGAACGGCTGCCCCGGGGCGCCGACCCGGCCACCCACACCAAACTGGGCCGGGGAGGGCTCGCCGACGTGGAGTGGGCGGTGCAGCTCGTCCAGCTCCGGCACGCCGGGGCGAACCCGGCGCTGCGCGGCACGCGTACCCTCGATGCTCTCGCGGCGGCCGAGCGGGCCGGCCTGGTCGACCCGGCGGACGCCGCCGAGATGGCCGCCGGGTGGTCCCTGGCCGCGCAGGTCCGCAACGCGCTGATGCTGGTCCGGGGTCGGGCCGGCGACCAGTTGCCCCGACACGGGGTGGAGTTGGCAGGCGTGGTCCGGCTGCTCGGCCGCGACGACCCGGGGGAGTTCCTCGACGAGTACCTGCGCGTCGGGCGACGCTCCCGCGCCGCGACCGAACGGGTCCTGAATGCCTGACACGTCGTCCCGCACTCTCGGGCGGCGCACCGGCTGGGCGGCGGCGACCGGTGTCGCGATGGTGCTCGCCGTCGCGTTCCTGTTGGCGCCGCGGATGGGCACCGACCTCGCGGCGCAGGTGGCCCGCGCCGAGTTCGCCGACCGGTACGGTGCGGCGCCGATCGACCTCGGCTGGTACGGCGGCGTCAACCAGTACGGCTACAGCCTGTTCACGGCCCGGCTGGGCGCGCTGGTCGGGGTACGCCCACTGGGAGCCGTTGCCGCGGTGCTCGGCGCGTTCGCGCTGGCATGGCTGTTCGCCCGGAACCGGGCCCGACGTCCGCTGTTGGCCGGCGTCCTCGGTGCCGTGGTCCTGGTCGGCAACCTGGCGAGCGGACGGATCACCTTCGCCGTCGGGCTGACGTTCGGGCTGCTGGCGCTCTGCGCCGTCAGCACGGAACGTCCGCCGCGTCCGGTCCGGTTGGCGCTCGCAGCCGGGTGCGCTGCCCTGGCGACGGCGGCGAGCCCGGTCGCCGGCCTGTTCACCGGGCTGGCCGGTGCGGCGTTGCTGCTGGCCCCCCTGGGGCGAGGCGACGGACCGGGTCGTGCGCTGGCCGGTGGCTGGCGGGCGGAGGGTCCACTGGCGGAGGGCTTCGTCCTGGCCCTGGCGCCCGCTGTCACCCTCGCGCCGATCGCCCTCCTCTTCGGCAACGGCGGCACCCAGCCGTACTCGGCCGAGTCGATGCGGATCAACGTCGCGCTCGCCGTGCTGGTGGCGGTCCTGCTGCCGCGCCGCCGCCGGGTGCTGCGGGTCGGCGCGGTGCTCACCGTGCTGCTCCTGGTCGGGGCCTACTACGTGCCCAGCCCGATCGGATCCAACGCGCTGCGCCTGCCGCTGCTCTTCGCGCTGCCCGTGCTGGCCGGGTACGCGCCGCTGCCCGGCCCGTGGCTGGCCGGGCTGCTCGCCGCGACGGTGTGGTGGCAGTCCCCGGTGATGACGAGCGACGTCACCCGGGCCGGCGCCCCGGAGAGCGCCCCGGCGTTCCACCGCCCGCTCGTCGCGGAACTGCAACGGATGCAGCCCGTCGGACGGGTCGAGGTGGTGCCGCTGCGCGACCACTGGGAGTCCGCGTACCTGCCACCGACCGTGCCGTTGGCCCGTGGCTGGGAGCGCCAGGTCGACAGCGATCGCAACGCGCTGTTCTACGACGGGACCCTGAGCGCGCAGACCTACGAGCAGTGGCTCCGCGACGAGGCGGTGACCTACGTGGCGATCGCCCCGGACGCTCCCGCCGACCGGTGGGGCCGGGACGAGGCCGCGTTGATCCGCGCCGGCCTGCCGTACCTGCGGGAGGTCTGGCGCGACCCGACCTGGCGCCTGTACGCCGTGGCCGACCCGACGCCGCTGGTCGGCGCACCAGGCCAGCTCGTCGCCACCGACCGGGGCTCGGTCCGCCTGACCGCCGCGCCCGGCGACGTGCCGGTTCGGGTGCGGTGGTCACGCTGGCTGTCGCTGAGCGGCCCGGACGGCTGTGTCCGCCCCGGCGCGGACGGGTGGACCGAGGTGCGGGTCCGAACGGCCGGCGACTATACGATCTCCAGCGACCTCGCGCCGTCCCGCCACTGCTGACGGTGCCTGCCGTCGCCCCCCGACCGGGGTGCTGGCAGCATGTCGGGCGTGCCTTCCCACCTCGCGCGCTGGACCGGCCTGGCCGGCTCGACGTTGCTCGCGCTGTCCGCGTACCTCGGCGGAGCGTTCCCCAGCGGCCCGCTGCGCAGCACCCCGGTCAGCATCTGGCAGGGCCCCGACGGGCCACTGGTCCTGGCGGCCTGGGTGGTCGGCACCGGCCTGCTGGCGTACGCCTGGTGGGCGCTGCGCGACGGAGTGCCGTCGACCCGGTGGGCGCTGGTCACCGTGGGACTGTGGTTGCTCCCGCTGCTCGTCGCGCCACCGTTCGGCAGCCGGGACGTGTACGCGTACGCCTGCCAGGGCGCCAGCTTCGCCGGAGGCATCAGCCCCTACGAGCACGGTGTCTCCGCGCTGCCCTGCCCCTGGCTGGACACGGTCTCCGTCATCTGGCGGGACACCCCGGCACCGTACGGGCCGCTGTTCGTGCTCATCGCGGGTGCGGTTGTCGAGGTCACCGGATCGCTGAACGCCAGCATCGTGCTGTTCCGGGCCATGTCGTTGGTCGGCGTGGCGCTGACCGCGTGGGCGTTGCCGGTGCTGGCCCGTCGGGCCGGGGTTCCGGCCCGACGTGCGGTGTGGCTGGCGCTGGGCTGCCCGCTGGTCGCCGCGCACCTGATCGGTGGTCCACACAACGACATACTGATGCTCGCCGCGCTGGTCGGAGGGCTGGCCGTGGTGGCCTCCCACCCGGGCCGGCGCGGAATGCTGCTGGTCGGCGGGCTGCTCCTCGGTGTCGCCGTGGCGATCAAGGTCACCGCCGTGGTGGTGGTCCCGTTCGCCGCGCTCGCGGCCACCGCCGGGCCGTACCGGATCCGGACCCTGATCCGCGACGGCGGCTGGGTGGTCGGCGGGGCCGTCGCCGCCGTCGTGGGAGTGACGTTCGCCGGCGGGCTGGACTTCGGCTGGATCGGCGGGCTGTCCCAGGGCGGTGCCGCCATCGCCTGGACCTCCCCACCCACCGCCGTCGGGCAGACCGTCGGCTACCTCGCGGTGCCGTTCGGCGGTCACATCGACGCGTTGCCGGTGACGCGCGGGATCGCCGTGGTGCTGCTGGCCGTCCTGCTCGTCTGGCTCTGGTGGCGGGCCCGCACCCGTGACCCGTTGTTCTACGCCGGCCTCGCGCTCGCCGTCACCATCGCGCTCTCACCAGTGGTGCACCCCTGGTACTGGACGTGGCCGTTGTTCGTGCTGGCCGCCACCGCCCGGCGTACCGGATGGTTCGTCGTGGTCGCCCTCGTCGCGTCGTTCCTGATCCTGCCGGACGGCACCGGCCTGCCCCGGTACACCAAGACGGTCGGGGCGCCGCTGATGACGTTGTTGGTGATCGTGGTGGTCGTCCGGTTGGTACGGTCGGCTCGGGCGACCCGTCAGCCGGTCGCCGCCGACTGAGGGAAGGTGCGCCGGTGACCGCTCCCGGCCCGCCCGTCTCGCCGCCGGCTGTTCCGCCGCCGCCTGTTCCGTTGGCGGCCTCGGGTGGACGTTACGTCGGCCTGGCCGGTGCGGTCCTGCTCGCCGTGGCCGGATACCTCGGCGGGGTGCTGCCCGACGTTCCGCTCGGCGTGACACCCGCGTCGATCTGGCGAGCCCCGGACGGCCCGGCGACGCTGACCTGCTGGCTCGTCGGCACCGCGCTGCTGGTCGGCGCGTGGTGGTCGTTACGCGACGGTGCCCCGTCGACCCGGTGGGCGTACGTCACCGCCGGCCTGTGGGCGCTGCCACTGCTGTTCGCGCCGCCGCTGGGCAGCCGGGACGTCTACTCGTACGCCTGCCAGGGCTGGACGTACGCGCACGGTGTCGACCCGTACGCGGTGGGGGTGGCGGCGGCGGGCTGCCCGTGGCTGGACACGGTCGCGCCGATCTGGCGGGACACCCCGGCACCGTACGGGCCGGTGTTCGTCCTGCTCGCGGCGCTCGCGGTGAGCCTCGGTGGCGGGTTGACCGGCACCCTGGTGCTGCTGCGGGTGATCGCCGTGGCCGGGTTGCTGCTGGCCGCACTCTGCCTGCCCGGGTTGGCGCGGGCCACCGGGACACCGACCCGGCGGGCCGCCTGGCTGGCGCTGGCCGGGCCGCTGGTCGGCGTGCATCTCGTCGCCGGCGCGCACAACGACGCGGTGATGCTGGGTCTGCTGCTCTGCGGGCTGCTGGTGGTGATCCGGCGACCGGGTTGGCCTCCGGCGTTGCTCCTGGCCGGGGCGCTGCTCGGGTTGGCGGTGACGGTGAAGGCCAGCGCGGTCGTGGTGGTGCCGTTCGCCGCGCTGGCCGCAGTCCGTGGTCGTCACACCGTACGGGCGTTGCTGCGCGACGGCGGCTGGCTGGCCGGAGGACTGCTCGGCGCGGTGCTGGTCACCTCGGCGGTGTCCGGTCTCGGCTTCGGTTGGGTGGGCGGGCTGACGCACAGCGGCGACTCCGAGCAGTGGACGTCGCCACCCACCGCCGTCGGGTTCGTGGTGGACTACGCCGGTGCGCTGGTCGGCCGGGACCCGCAGGCGGTACCGGTGATCCGCGCGGTCGCCCTGCTGCTGCTTGCCGGGGTGCTGGTGGTGCTCTGGTGGCGGTCCTGGCGGGCGCTGCGCCAGCTGGACGACGCCCGACGGCGGGTGGCCGGCGCGCCGGACGACGACAGGGCACCGCTCGGTGGCAGGGCGCTGGTCAAGCCGGCGCGGGTCGAGGTCGCGGGTTCCCGGGTGGCGTTGCGCGGCGCGGCGTTGGCGCTGGTCGCCACCGTCGTCCTGTCCCCGGTCTTCCACCCCTGGTACGCGACCTGGCCCCTCGCGCTGCTCGCGCTGACCGCCACGCGGACGACGTGGTTCGTGCTGCCTACCGCGGCGGCAGCCTTCCTGGCCCTGCCCGACGGCACCAACCTGGCCCGCTTCACCAAGGCCCCCGGTGCCCTGGCGACGACCGCCCTGCTCCTGGCCGTCCTCCTACGCGCCGCCCGCGCCGCCCGCGCCGCCCGCCGTCGTTGATCATGAGGTTGGCGGGGGCAATCCGGACGGAACGCCTCGCCAACCTCATGATCATCATCATCGTCGTGTGGTCAGGGCTCGCGCGCCGCAGGTGGGGCAGGGTTGGCCTGAGGGCTGGGGGGTGGAGGTCCGGCGGGAGCGCAACACAACGGCCAGGAGCAGGACGGCCGGGCCGGCGAGCGCGACGGCGACAGCGGTCACGGCCAGTTCCGCGACGGTGATGCCGCCCCCTGCCGGGCCGAAGTTGTCAGCCAGGCCGGGCACCGCCAGGAAGCCGGCGGGGGTGAGCAGTGTGACGAGCGCCCAGCCGCCGCGGGCATCCCCGCCCAGTGCCAGACCCATGGCCAGTAGAGCCCCGACGACCAGCAACAGTCCGCCGACGGTGGGCAGGAAGACTTCCATGGCGGCGCCGTAGTAGATGAAGACCGGGTCCAAGTCCACCAGGAACTCCGTCGCCACCACCGCCGACAGTGCGGACAGCGCCGGCGCGAGGCGGATCGCCCGGGAGGATCGGTCGGGCAGGGCCAGCCCCAGCAGGCCCAGGGCCACCTGCGGCAGCAGCACCATCAGCGGCGGTCGGAGTGCGTCGAGCGCCGCGGCCACCGGTGGCAGCCACAGCGAGCCGGGCCGGCTCCGCGAACAGTGGAGCCGGCCCGGCCGATTGTGCGCCTGCCGAACCTCAGCCGATGCCATCGCGGCACATCCACGTCGGCGAAGTCCGCGTCGTGGTACGACTGCGTCAAAGACCGGCAGAAACGGCAGAAGCGGGCGAGCCGATGGCGGGTGGTGCAGCGGGGCTGCGGCGGAGACCCGAGGATCCACAGCGAGCGACGTTCCTGGAACTGTTCTTCGACCTGGTGTTCGTCCTCGCGCTCTTCCGGGTCTCGCAGGGGCTGCTGGAGCATCTGACCTGGAGCGGCGCCTTTCAGACGCTGGTGTTGCTGCTCGCCCTGTGGTGGGTCTGGGTCAATACTGCGGGGGCAGCGGACATACTCGACCCGCGACGAGCGCCGATACAGCTGCTGGTCATCGCGACGATGTTCGGCACTCTGTTGCTGGCCGCCGCTGCCCCGGAGGCGTTCCACGAGCGAGGCCTGTTCTTCGCAGGCGCATACGTCGCCGTTCAGGTCGGCCGCAGTGTGTTCATCGTGGCCGTCGTGCGTGACCACGAGGTACGCCGCTTCTACCTGCGGCTGCTCTTCTGGTTCGGCGTATCTGCCGTGCCGTGGATCGCGGGAGCCGCCGCGCACGGTACGGCGCGTGCCGTGCTGTGGACGCTCGCGCTGGCCGTGGAGTACGCGGCGGTCGCACTGCGCTACCCCACACCGTGGTTCGGCCGCGCCCGTGCAGCGGAGTTCGCGATCTCCGGCGAGCACCTGGGAGAGCGCTACCGGCAGTTCTTCATCATCGCGCTCGGCGAGTTGATCCTGGCGACGGGGTTGTCCTTCGGCAACGGCGGCTTCGAGACCGACCGGAGCGCTGCGCTAGTAGTGGCGTTCGCCACGATCGTGCTGCTATGGCGGATCTACATCTACCGCGCGGGTGAACTGTATGACATGGCCCTGGCAGTCGCCCCTGACCCGCTCCGCGTGGGCATCCCGGCGACGTATTCCCACCTCGCCATGATCGCCGGCATCGTGGCGATCGCCGTCGGCGACGAGCTTGTCATCGTGCACCCGTTCGGACACACACAGCCGGCCTGGATCGCCGTGATCCTCGGCGGGCCCGCACTGTTCCTCGCCGGACGTGCCCTCTTCGAGTTTGCGGTGTTCCGCCGTGTGTCCTGGGATCGGCCGATCGGGGTCCTCG
Source organism: Micromonospora sp. B9E7 (assembly GCF_039871815.1). Lineage (NCBI taxonomy): Bacteria > Bacillati > Actinomycetota > Actinomycetes > Micromonosporales > Micromonosporaceae > Micromonospora > Micromonospora sp. B9E7. The sequence goes on along the minus strand of NZ_JBDPLX010000002.1, from coordinate 213,742 downwards.
TCCTCGTCGTCATCTCCCCCGTGATGATCCTGGTGCCGCCGCTAGGCGTCGCCACCGCCGCCGTCGTCGTCCTGGCAGGAGTCGCCGTGGCTGACGCGATGCGCGCACGACGACACCCACGCGAGTTGCCGTCACGACCCGGCTAGCCGGAAGTGTCACCCACGTCCCGAGACCGATCTGTCACGGACGTCTTGAGACCCGGCAAAGCACAAGACGAGCACTCGCCTGCTCATTGACGGCGCGCTCGGTCGACACGAAACGGCGGCCACGCCGGCTGTGAGCCGGGCATGACCGCCGTCCGTGAGGTTGTACCCAACCTGTACCCAAGATCAGCATCGATCCTGTTGGTGCAGGTCAGAGCCTTGATCAGGCTCAGCAGTCGTAGTACATCGCGAACTCGTGCGGGGTCGGGCGCAGGCGCACCGGGTCGACCTCGTTGGCGCGCTTCCAGTCGACCCAGGTGGAGATCAGGTCGGGGGTGAAGACGCCGCCGTCGAGCAGGTAGTCGTGGTCGGCCTCGAGGGAGTCGAGCACGGCCGGCAGCGAGCCCGGCACCTGCTTGACGTCGCCCCACTCCTCTGGCGGGAGGTCGTAGAGGTCCTTGTCGATCGGCGTCGGCGGCTCGATCTTGCTCTTGATGCCGTCCAGGCCGGCCATCATCATGGCCGAGAACGCCAGGTAGACGTTGGCCGACGGGTCCGGGACGCGGAACTCGACGCGCTTGGCCTTCGGGTTGCTGCCGGTCACCGGGATGCGGGTGCAGGCGGACCGGTTGCGCTGCGAGTAGACCAGGTTGACCGGTGCCTCGAAGCCCGGCACCAGGCGGCGGTACGAGTTGACCGTCGGGTTGGTGAAGGCCAGCAGCGACGGCGCGTGGTGCAGCAGACCGCCGATGTACCAGCGGGCCATGTCGGACAGGCCGGCGTAACCGGTCTCGTCGTAGAACAGCGGCTCACCGTTGAGCCAGAGGCTCTGGTGGGTGTGCATGCCGGAACCGTTGTCACCGAACAGCGGCTTGGGCATGAACGTCGCGGTCTTGCCGTTGGCCCACGCCTCGTTCTTCACGATGTACTTGAAGAGCTGAAGCTGGTCACCGGCGTGCAGCAGCGTCGAGAACTTGTAGTTGATCTCGGACTGGCCGGCGGTGCCGACCTCGTGGTGCGAGCGCTCCACGGTGAAGCCGGTGTCGACCAGCCGGCGCACGATCGAGTCGCGCAGGTCGGCGTAGTGGTCGACCGGCGGCACCGGGAAGTAACCGCCCTTGTACGCGGTCTTGTAACCGCGGTTGCCACCGGCCTCCTCGCGGCCGGTGTTCCACGCGCCCTCGATCGAGTCGATGTAGTAGAACGACTGGTGTGCCGAGGTCTCGTGGCGGATCGAGTCGAAGATGTAGAACTCCGCCTCGGCGCCGAAGTACGCGGTGTCGGCGATGCCGCTCGCCGCCAGGTACGCCTCGGCCTTCTTCGCCACGTTACGCGGGTCGCGGGTGTACGCCTCGCGGGTGAACGGGTCGTGGATGAAGAAGTTGAGCGCGAGCGTCTTCTGCGCCCGGAACGGGTCGATGAACGCGGTGGCGACGTCCGGGAGCAGGAGCATGTCCGACTCGTGGATCGCCTGGAAACCGCGGATCGACGAACCGTCGAACGCGAGGCCGTCGGTGAAGAGGTCGTCGTTGACGGACTCGACCGGCAGGTTGAAGTGCTGCATCACGCCGGGCAGGTCACAGAAACGAACGTCGACGAACTTCACGTCCTCGTTCTTGAGGTATCGCAGCAGTTCCTCGGGATTGGCGAACACACATCCTCCTGGCACGTCCACTGGGTGGCTAGGCTTCTGGCGACGCTAGGGCCGGGGGGTTGCCCGGCCGTGTCTCCGTTGTTTCTGCCGTGTTACGTCCCGCGTGCACCGTCAGCGACGCCCCTGTCCACGCCTGCGGCCCGCCAGGAACGCCGTACCGACTGTGCCAGTCTAATGACATCTGATGCGTTTGGCCTGAATCGGCACGCAGTGGTGGCGGCACCTGGCGATCCCTCATCCCGGCGCGGATACCCTTGACCGCTGTGACCAATCCGCACCCCCCGGCAGCGCCGGCCACCGACCCCACCTTCACCGCCCCGACCCTCGGTCGGCGGTTCGGTGCGCTGATCATCGACTGGGTGCTCTGCCTGCTGGTGTCCAACTTCTTCGCCGACCCGGTACGCGACGGTTGGGCTCCGGTGCTGGTGCTGGTCCTGGTGTACGGCATCTTCCTCGGCCTGTTCGCCCAGACGCCGGGCATGTACATCACCAAGATCCGCTGCGTGAACTGGCACGACGGCGGCCGCATCGGAGTGCTCCGAGGGCTGATCCGGGGCCTGCTGCTGGCCCTCGTCGTCCCCGCGCTGATCATGGACCAGCACCGCCGGGGCCTGCACGACCGGCTCGCCGACTCGGTCATCGTCGACGCACCGCGCGGCTGAGCCGACCCTCCGCGCCCCCGGAGGCGGCAGAGCCCGCCCCGGCGATTCCAAGATCGTGCTCGATCATTGTTGTAGTGGCATCCCCGCGTCGCTGAGGCCACTACATCCAGGTTTGAGCACGATCTTGGCGCTGTCCGCGCTGTCCGCGCTGTCCGCGCTCGTCAAGATCCGCGCAACATCGGGGATGTTGCGCGGATCTTGACGCGGGGCGCGGGGCGCGGGGCGCGGGGCGCGGGACGCGGGACGCGGGACGCGAGGACGCGAGGACGCGAAGGCGCCGGGCCGCGAAGCCGCCGGGACGGTTCGCGTTCGAGGCCACGACGCGAAAGAGCCGGGCCCCGACGGGTCCGGCTCTTCTCGGCGTACGCCGAAGGGGTCAGCGACCCCGCGACTGGCGGAAGGCGCCCGGCGGCCGCATGTTCTTCGGGATCGCGCCCTTGGGCATCTGCGGTCGCGCGGTGAGCGCCTTGAGCCGCTTGTCCAGCGAGTTGACGTCCTTGCCGGAGAGGGCTCGGGGCAGGCGCAGCAGCGTGGTCCGGAGCTTGCGGATCGGCAGTTCGCCCTCCTCCTGCCCGATCACGTAGTCGTGCAGGGGAGCGGAGCCGATCACCTTGGACAGCCGCCGCTTCTCCTGCCCGAGCAGGCCGCGCACCCGCTGCGGGTTGCCTTCGGCCAGTAGGATCACGCCCGGGCGGCCGATCACCAGGTGGATCATGTCCATCTGGGTGGTCGAGCTGACCGCCGGGGTCACCCGCCAGTCGCCGCGCATGTTCTCCATGATCTGCGCTGCCGCGCCGGGCTGCCCCTCGGCGGCGTTCATCATCGCCTTGTTGGACCGCAGGTTGAGCACGATCAGCACCGCGAGCAGGATGAACAGGATGCCCAGCGGCAGCCAGATCCAGCCCCAGAGGATGACCGCGACCACGGTGAGGGCGAGCGGGAGCAGCACCGCCGCGGCGACCAGCGGCGCGAACCACCGGTCCTGCTTGGCGGTGAACTGGAACACCATCCCGATCTGCTTCAGCCGCTGGCCGAACGAGACCTTCTCCTGGGGCTTTGCCATGTCGCAGAGTCTAGTGGTCGCCGCCTGCCCCGTTGATCCGCGTCCGGGTGCCGGGGCGACTGAGTACCTTACGTCGCCTCAGGTGCCCGGACCGGACGGGTAAGGAGGGTGCCGGCCGGGAAGATGAGGCGTCGTGCCCATGCCTTGGTGGGGCCTTCGCGCGAAGAGTCGTCAGCAGAAGACGACGACACGACGAAGGAGTCCCACATGTTCGGCAACGACGCAGACTTCCTGCTCACCCTGCACCGCTCCCACGCCGCCGAGTTGCGTGCCGACGCGGCGGCGGACCGGCTCGCCAGGTCGCTGTCGCGTCCGGTCAGTAGAGGTTGGTTGGGTCGGCGCAGGCAGGCGGGCCGCACCGGCGACGCCCGCCGATGACCGCCCCCGCCGCACCGGCTGCCGCGGTCGAGCCCGGCCCTCGGTCCAGCCCGCCTGCCGGGTCGGCCGCCGAGGTCGAGCCGGGTCACCGGTCGAGCCCGCCCGCCGGGGTCGAGCCCGGCCCGCGGTCGAGCCCGCCTGCCGGGTCGGCCGCCGGGGTCGAGCCCGGCCGTTGGTCGAGCCCGATCGCCGTACCCGCCGGTCGACTCGAACCGACCCCGCCGCCCGAGCTTCGGCCGGGCGGCGGGGGACCGGGCGGCGGGGGCCGTCATGGCATGCTCGAACCCGTGACCGTACGCGCCGCCAGCTCCGTCCTCGTCGGGCGCCACCGCGAGACCGCGGCGCTGCGCGACGCGCTGGGCCGGGCGCGGGCCGGGGAGCCGACCACCGTGCTGGTCGGTGGCGAGGCGGGCGTGGGTAAGACCCGGCTGCTGGAGGAGTTCGCGGGCTGGGCCACCGACGGCGCGGCGCGGGTGCTCGTCGGCCAGTGCCTGGAGCTGGGCGAGGCGGGCCTGCCGTTCGCTCCGTTCGCCGCCGCGCTGCGCGCGGTGCTCCGCGCCGACGGCCCCGAGGTGTTCGCCGGCTACGAGGCGGAGTTCGCGCCGCTGCTGCCGGAGCTGGGCCGGGCGTCCGCAGCGCTGGCCGGCCCGCGCGCCGTCCCGCTCGGTGACGCCCCTCGCGGCTACCTGTTCGACCTGGTCGCCGAGTTGTTCCAACGGCTGGCCGACGCGCGCCCGCTGGTCCTGGTCATCGAGGACCTGCACTGGGCCGACCGCTCCACCCGCGACCTCATCGGTTTCCTCGTCCGGGCGGCGAGGCCGGGCCGGCTCCTGCTGGTCTGCACCTACCGCACGGACGAGTTGCAGCGCGGGCACCCGCTGCGCCCGTTCCTCGCCGAGCTGGACCGGGCCCGGGGTGTGGAGCGGGTCGAGCTGGCTCGCCTGGACCGCGACGGCACCGCCGCGATCCTCGCCGACCTGCTCGGCGCCGAGCCGCTCGCCCGTGCCGTCGACGATGTCCACGACCGGACCCAGGGCAATCCCTTCTTCATCGAGGAGCTGGCCGTCGCCGGTGACCCGATCGGCTGCGCGGCGCTCCCCGAGACGCTGCGCGACCTGCTGCTGGCCCGGGTGGACCGGCTCCCCGAGCCGGCCCAGCGGGTGTTGCGGATCGCCGCAGCCGGGGGCACCCGTTTCGCCCACGACCTGCTCGCCGAGGTCGCCGGGCTGCCCGAAACCGAGCTGGAGGACGCGTTACGCGCCGCCGTCGCCGCCCAGTTGGTGGTGGCCGACCGGGACGGTGACTACGAGTTCCGGCACGCGCTGGTCCGCGAGGCCGTACACGACGAGTTGTTGCCCGGTGAGCACGCCCGGCTGCACGCCCGCTTCGCCGCCGCCATCGAGGCCCAGCCGCATCTGGTCGCCGCCGGCCGGGCCCCGGCCGAGATCGCCCACCACTGGCACGCCGCGCACGACCACCCGCGCGCCCTCGTCGCCGCACGAGCCGCCGCGTGCGCCGCCGCCGACCGGTACGCGTACGCCGAGCAGCGCCGACTGCTGGAGCGCGCGCTGGAGTTGTGGGAGCTGGTGCCGGACGCCGCCGATCTGCTCGGCATGGACCACCTCGCGTTGCTGGAGCAGACCCTGGACGCCGCGGTCACCGCCGGCGACTTCAGTCGGGCCATCACCCTGACCCGGGCCGGGCTGGCCGAGGTGGACGCCGACGTCGCGCCGCTGCGCGCCGCCCGCCTGCTGGACCAGCGGGGTCGACTGATGGCCCTGCTGGGCAAGAGCGACGGCAGCCGCGAGCTGGATGAGGCGTACCGGCTGGCGGCCGGTGGGCCGCCCGGCGCGGAGCGGGTCCGGCTGCTCGCCGACATCGCCACCCACCTGGTCAAGATCGACCCGCAGAAGGCGGCCCGGGTGGCAGCCGAGGCCGCCACCGACGCCGAGGCGCTCGGAGAACATGTGGCCCTGCTGTCGACGCGGATCGCGCTGCTCTGTCACGGCGAGCGGGACCTGACCGGCGGGCTGGCCGAGCTGGGCCAGGCGGCTGCCGCTGCCCGTGCGGCGGGGGACGCGCCGACCCTGGTGCTCGCCATGGTGTTCGAGTCGGACATGCTCTGCGAGTTGGGCCACTACGCCGAGTCCGCGCAGGCCGCCGAGGCCGGCGTGACCGAAGCGCGGCGGGTGGGGATCAGCCGCTCCACCGGGGCGTACCTGCTCTCCAATCTGGCCGAGGCGCTGATCGCGCTGGGTCGGTGGGACGAGGCCGAGGCGGTCTGCGCGGAGGCCGCCCGGATCGACCTGTCCGGTGTCACCGGACTGCACTGGCTCCAGTTGGGCGCCGGGCTGCGGCTGGCCCGCGCCCATCCCGGCGCCGACGAGCTGGTCGACCGGGCGCTCACCTTCCTCAATCGACCGTACCTGTGGCCGAACCACCGCCTGCCCCTGCACGAGCTGGCGATCGAGGCCGCGTTGGCCACCGACGACAAGGTCGAGGCGGTACGCGCCGCCCGTGTCGCGGTCGCCGACGAGAGGCTTCCTGAGCTGCCCCGGGAGGGTTGGCCGGTGCTCAGCGCCGTCGCACGTACCGCAGCCCGGGTCGGTGATCGCGACCTGGCGGTGGCCGTGGCAGGGCTCGCCAGCGACCTGCCCGCCCGGCACCCGGCGGCCCGTGCGCACGCCGCCCAGGTGGCCGCGCTGCTCGCGGTCGGCGACCAGGCGTTGCCGGCCTGGCGTACGGCGGTCGACGCGTGGCGGGCCGACGGGCAGCCCTATCCGCTGGGTCGCGCGTTGTTGGCGCTGGCCGAGGCGGCTGCCGCCGCCGGGGAACGCGACGAGACGGCGGCGGCGGTCACCGAGGCCGCCGAGATCGCTCGGCGACTGGGGACGGTGCCGCTGGTCGAGGCGAGCGCCACTCTGGCGCGGCGGGTCGGCCTGGGCAGCCCGGGGCAGGGCGGGGCCGGCGCTGATCTGCTGACCGCCCGCGAGCAGGAGGTGCTGCGACTGGTCGCCGAGGGGCACAGCAACAGCCGGATCGGCGAGCAGTTGTTCATCTCCCCGAAGACGGCAAGCGTGCACGTCTCCCGGATCATCGCGAAGCTGGGCGTGACCAACCGGGTGGAGGCTGCCGCGCTGGCCCACCGCCTCGGCCTGCTCACCGAGGCCACTCCGCCGCGCTGACGCACACCGGGGCTGCCGAGCTGACGTACGTCGAGGGCCGTTCAGGGGGTCAGCGGGGCAGGTAGATCCGCCAGCCGTCGATCGTGACGAGGTCCAGGTCGCCCGCCCGCTGCCGCTCGTCCAGAGCGTCCGCCAGTGGCGAGCCGGCCGGCGCGACCCAGGCTGGTGCTGCCGCGCTGTCCACCTCCCGTCGGTACGCGGGGTAGCGGTCGAAGCCGGGGCGAAGGTTGTCGTCGACGACCGCGCAGACCACCTGCTCCGCGCTGGCGAAGGTGAGCCGGTTGCAGGTCCAGTAGCCGGCGCGCACGTGTCGTACGCCGAGCTGACGCAGGGTGCCGACCAACTCGGCGTGCCGGGCCTCGGCGGCCCTGGTCGCCGGTGCGGTCTGCGCTGACCGCCAGGTGGCCTGGGCGACGGTGCCCAGCGTGGCGGCGAGCAACATCACCGCGACGGGACGGGCCGTGGGGACGCCGCCCCGGCCGGTCGCCACCGGACGAAGCCCGCGCCGGGCCACCGTCCACACCGGCCAGAGCAGCGCCGGCAGGGAGATGAGCAGGCAGGACAGGTAGCGGGAACTCTCCACCGGGGTGAGGCCGGCGGAACTGCTCACGGTGTACGCCCCGAGGGTGACCACGGCGGCCAGCACGAGCGCCAGCCGGACCGCCGCCGCCACCCGGGGTGCAACGGGCACCGGGTCACCAGGATCAGCGGGATCGCCCAGCGAGGCGGGGCCGGCTGGCGAAGCAAGGTCCGCCGGCGAGGCGGCATCGGCTGGCGAGGCGGCATCGGTGGGCGGTCGGCGTAGTGCCCGCCAGGCGGTGACGCCGCCGACGGCCAGCAGCGGCGGCAGGGCTAGCGCCCACCAGAGTTGCCAGGTGGCACATCGCCCGGGGTCGCAGAAGCCCATTCCCAGCGGCGGGCCGAGCAGCAGGCCGCCGTGCAGCCGGTCCGCCCAGCCGGCGGTGGCGTTGGCGCCGCTGGCGGCGAGCACCGCGTGTAGCGGGTTCCGTCCGTTCAGCAGGCTGTGCAGCAGCAGCGGGGTCGCCCCCAGCACGGCCGCCGCCCCGAGCAGCGCCCCGGCCGCACCCCACAGCTCCCGCCGGCAGAACCCGACGAGCACCGCGCCGGTCGCCACCACGTACGGCAGCACGAGCGGGTCGACCCAGAGCATCAGGCCGGCCAGGAAGCCCCATGCCGCCCAGCGCGCGAGCCGCCACCTCGACCGGCCGGCCGCCAGATCCACGGCGAGCACCGCCAGCGCGACCCCGGCCGCGTTCATCTCGGGGTAGCCACCACCGGCGATGAGCTGGTTCTTGACGATCCGGTCGGAGCCGAGCGCCAGCAACGCCACCACCAGCAGCCCGAACCACCGGTCCCCGGTCAGCCGCAGCGTCAGCCGCCAGGCCAGCAGCAGGAACAGCGCGTACAACGCCAGCGTGGGCAGCCGCAGACCGAACAGCGACGGCCCACCGGCCAGGGCGAACACCGGCGCGGCCAGGTACGCCTCCAGCGTGCCCATGTACTGCTGGCCGTAGAACCAGACGGGGAAGCCCTCGCCCCGGGCGATGTGCAGCGCGGCCAACCCCATCGTGGCCTCGTCGCTGTTCGTCGACGGGGTGGCGTGGCCCAGCAGCCAGATCCGGTAGCCGACCCCGGCGAGCACCGCCAACGCGGTGAGCCACCCGGCCAGTCCGAGGGGAGTGGGCCGCGGACGACCCGCGTCGCGCGGCTGCTCGCGTACCCCGGCGGTCATCACACGATCATGACACCCGGGCGCCGCACGGTCCGTGCGGCGCTGCCGGCGGGGTCAGCCCGCGGTGGCGACCGGGGTGGCGGCGCGGGCGTCGAGCGCCTGCTTGTAGAGCCGACCTGCCCGGTACGACGAACGCACCAGCGGCCCGCTCATCACCCCGGCGAAGCCGATCTCCTCGGCCTCCTCGCGCAGCTCCACGAACTCCTCCGGCTTGACCCAGCGGGTCACCGGGTGGTGCCGGGGCGAGGGGCGCAGGTACTGCGTGATGGTGATCAGCTCACAGCCGGCCTCGTGCAGGTCGCGCAGCGCCTGCGAGACCTCGGCCCGCTCCTCGCCCATGCCCAGGATGAGGTTGCTCTTGGTGACCAGGCCGTCGGCGCGGGCCTGCCGGATCACGTCCAGCGAGCGGTCGTAGCGGAACGCCGGCCGGATGCGCTTGAAGATGCGCGGCACGGTCTCCACGTTGTGGGCCAGCACCTCCGGGCGGGAACCGAAGACCTCGGCCAGCTGCTCGGGGACGGCGTTGAAGTCCGGGATCAGCAGCTCGACGCCGCAGCCGGGCTGCAGGGCGTGGATCTGCCGGACGGTCTCGGCGTACAGCCACGCGCCGCCGTCGGGCAGGTCGTCCCGGGCGACGCCGGTGATGGTGGCGTACCGCAGCCCCATCGAGACCACCGACTCGGCGACGCGACGCGGCTCGTCGGCGTCGAACTCGGCCGGCTTGCCGGTGTCGATCTGGCAGAAGTCGCAGCGCCGGGTGCACTGGTCGCCACCGATGAGGAAGGTGGCCTCCCGGTCTTCCCAACACTCGTAGATGTTGGGGCAGCCGGCCTCCTGGCAGACGGTGTGCAGCCCTTCACGCGAGACGAGCCCGCGTAGCTGGGTGTACTCCGGGCCCATCTTGGCCTTGACCTTGATCCATGGCGGTTTCCGCTCGATCGGCGTCTCGGCGTTGCGCGCCTCGATCCGCAGCAGACGCCGCCCCTCGGGGGCCGCCGTTGCGGTACGCGCTGCCTGGCCGGTCGTCGGCGCGGAGTGCTCGATCGTCACGAAAATGAGCCTACGCCGGACGGCGGGCGTCTATGTGCGCCAGGCGACCGGCGTCACGCCCCGAACGTTGTGACGCCGGACACCGCGATGTCGAAAATGGGCGTCACACGAGCGGGTTTCGGGTGTTACGGTCAGCGCCAACAGCGACGACGGAGCCGAGTAGCGCCCCGACCCGCCAGTGCAGAGAGCCGCCGGTGCTGAGAGGCGGTCTGGCGCCGGTGCGTGAAGACCCTCCCGAGCTGCGGGCAGAACGGCCGTGACGCCTAGTAGAGCCCGCCCGGCTGGCCCCGGTCATCAGGCGACGAACGAGGCCCCCGCTCCGGCGGGGGTGAAGGTGTGGTGGCACCGCGAGGATCCCGCTCGCCCACACCTCCCTGGGGCTGATGCGACGCTTCGCTTCCCCAGGGCGGCGACGGCGTGGCGATCGACCGAGGAGCAGCACGCCGTGCAGAGAACCCTGTCCCACCACCTACCGGCCAAAATCGGCGAGACCGTGCGTATCACCGGCTGGGTGCACCGCCGCCGACTGCTCAAGTCGGTGGCCTTCCTGATCGTGCGGGACGCCGCGGGCCTGGCCCAGGTGGTCGTCACCGACCCGGCCGTCCGTGCCGACCTGGAGAAACTCACCGAGGAGACGGTCGTCGAGGTCACCGCGACGGTCACCGCGAACGACACAGCGCCCGCCGGGGTCGAGCTGACCGACCCGACGGTACGTCCACTCGGGCCGCCCGCCGTGCCGCCACCGTTCGACCTGTACCGGCCTGCGCTCACTGCGAGCCTGCCCACCCAGTTGGACAACGCGCCCACCGCGCTGCGACACCCCACCCGGTCGTCCGCGCTGCGGATCTCGGCGGCGGCGGTGGCCGGGTTCCGGGCCGCCCTCGACGCCCAGGAGTTCGTGGAGATCCACACCCCGAAGGTGGTCAGCTCCTCCACCGAGAGCGGGGCGAACGTCTTCGCACTGGACTGGTTCGGCGGGCCCGCGTACCTGGCCCAGTCACCGCAGTTCTACAAGCAGTTGATGGTCGGCGTCTTCGAACGGGTCTACGAGGTGGGGCCGGTCTTCCGGGCCGAGCCGCACGACACCGTCCGGCACCTCGCGCAGTACACGTCGCTCGACGCGGAGCTGGGCTTCGTCGCCGACCACCACGACGTGATGCGGGTGCTGCGCGACACCCTGGCCGGGATGCTGGGCACGGTGGGCGAGCGGGCCGGTGGCGCGCTGGCGACGCTCGGCGTCGAGGTGCCGGTCGTGCCGGCGGAGATCCCGGCGGTGCACTTCACCGAGGCGCTGACGATCGCCAACGCGCCCGCCGACGAGCCGGACCTCGCGCCCGCCCACGAACGGGCGCTGGGCGAGTGGGCCCGCCGCGAACACGACTCCGACTTCCTCTTCGTCACCGGCTACCCGATGGCGAAGCGACCGTTCTACACCCACCCCGACCCGGCGCGGCCCGCGTACTCGAACGGGTTCGACCTGCTCTTTCGTGGTCTGGAGCTGGTCACCGGCGGGCAGCGGCTGCACCGGCACGCCGACTACCTGGCGGCGTTGGCGGCCCGGGGTGAGCCGACCGAGCCGTACGCCGGATATCTGGACGCGTTCCGGCACGGCATGCCACCGCACGGTGGCTTCGCCATCGGCCTGGAACGGTTCGTGGCCCGCCTGGTCGGCGCGGCCAACATCCGGGAGGTCACCGCGTTCCCGCGTGACCTGCACCGCCTGACCCCGTAGGGCCGGTGCGCCGGCTGTCCGCTCAGACCTCGATCAGGGTGGACAGTCGGCGCTCGACCACCGGCAGCACGTCGGCGACGGTGATCGGCCGGCCCAGCTCGGCGGTGAGCGACGTGACGCCCGCGTCCCGGATGCCGCACGGCACGATCCGGTCGAAGTACGTCAGGTCGCAGTCGCAGTTGATCGAGAAGCCGTGCAGGGTGACGCCCCGGGCCACCCGGATGCCGATGGCGGCCACCTTGCGGGCCGGCCCCCGGTCGTCCTCGGGCACCCAGACTCCGCTGCGTCCCTCGACCCGGCCGGCGGTCAGGCCGAACTCGGCGCACACGTCGATGAGCAGCTCTTCCGTCCGGCGCACGTAGGCGACCACGTCCACCGGGTCCGGCAGGCGCAGGATCGGGTAGCCGACGAGCTGCCCCGGCCCGTGCCAGGTGATCTTGCCGCCCCGGTCCACGTCGACGACCGGGGTGCCGTCCACCGGCCGGTCCCACGGTTCGGTGCGCTTGCCCGCCGTGTAGACGCTCGGGTGCTCCAGCAGCAGCACGGTGTCGCCGCGCTCGCCAGCCACCACCGACTCGTGCAGGCGCCGCTGCTCGTCCCAGGCGGCCTGGTAGTCGAGCAGGCCGGCACGGACGGCCGTCAGGCCGGGGGTCGTCGTTGTCACGGCGTCCAGCCTAGTCCCGCCGTGGGCGATCTTCCCTGGTGAGCCGCCTCACCGCTGCCGCCGCTGGGCTGCGGGCCCGCTGGGTGATTGCGCCCGGCCCGGCCGCTCGACGTCATGCCGGGGTCGTGCCGGTCGCCACGCGGCGGCGTCGCAGGCGGCGTACGACGACGGCGACGGCGAGCAGCGTCGGCACGGCCAGCGTCAGGTAGACCCAGAGCGGGGCGGCGAACGGTGACGGCCGGCGCTCCGGCCCACCGAACGCGGCCCGAGCCAGCAGCTCGCCCGGCACCGCCAGGTCGGTCGACCCGGGCGGTCCAGTCACCAGAACCTCCCGGCCGCCGCCGGGCGACAACGCGGCGAGGACGGCCCGGCGGTCTTCGTCGCGGTCCGCCCCGATCGACTGCTTCACCACCGGGTCGCCCCCGCGCCAGCCGACGATCTCCGTGGTCGACGCGGAGACCGGCAGTGGTTGGCCCACGGCTTGGCCGGTGGCGGCGTCCAGGAACTCGATCCGCAGGGTGCGTGCCGCCGTCTGGTCGGCCGTGCAGCCGAGGCCGGCGCAGCCGTCGAAGGCGAGCAGTGCGATCCTCCGGCCGTCCGGCTGCCAGGCCGCAGGGCCGGCCAACATCCGCCGATCGCCCAACTCGACCTGCCAGCGACGGCTGCCGTTGGTCGGGTCGACGACCACCAACCGTTGTCGTTCGGCGATCAACGCGGCCTCGTCGGCCCAACCGGCCACCGCCGCCAGGTCGCCGCCGGGTGACCAGGCCGCAGCGGCGTGCGCGGCGAAGGTGCCGACCGCGACCGCTTGCTCGGTGCCCCGGTACGGGTCGAGGACGAGTAGGTCGTCGGGCTTCTCCGGGTTGTTGAGCTGTTGGTTGTCCGGCCCGAAGCTGATCACCTCGTCGTCGTTGCTGCGGGTGCTCAGGACCCGCTGCCCGTCCGGCGACCAGGCCAGCGGTCGCATCCCGGTGTGGATCGGGCGGTGCTGCTGCCCACTGGTGAGGTCCAGCAACTCCCCGGACGGCCGCAGATAGTGCCGCCCGTCCGGGGAGAGCAGCCCGTGGTCCTCGGCGACGTGCAGCGGGATCAGCCGGTAACCGCCGTCCTGGCCGATCAGCACGCCGGTCGACTCCAGAAAGCGGGTGCGGCTGGTGAAGAAGACCAGGGCGGCCGGCCCGGTCGGGCGCTGCTCGACGGTGGCCTGCCACAGCCACGGTTGGTGCACCCGGATCGGCACGGTGCCGTCGGCGGCCGTGCTCGTGCCGGCCGTGCTTGTGGCGGTCTCGGCCGTGGCGGCTGGCGCGTTGAGTGCCGCGAGCGCGAGCGCGACACCGACCGCAGCCCCGCGCCGCAGTCGCCTCCCCGTCGTTCTCATCGCCCCATTAGAAGCCACGAAGGCCCATCACGGCGCCCCGGTCGGTCGCGCTGTGCTGTCGACGTGCTGTGGCTGTCGACGTGCCATGGCCTACCGGTCGGAAGGCGGGATGCGCCAGAGCCACACGTCGTCGACCCGTTGCGGTTCGCCGAACAGGGCGGTGCCGGTACGCCGCAGCGCCTCCTCGTCGACCTCGAACTTCGCGCCGTGCACCTCGTCGGGGAGCACCACCGTCTCGATCCGCCAGTGCCGCAGGTCCGACCGGACCGCCTGGATGGTCCCGTCGGTGACGATCGGCACCAAGCCGGTGCGACCGGCCTGGTCCATGAGGGCGCTCAGGGTGCGCGGGATCGGGCCGATCCGGCCACGCCCGTCCGGCCCGCCGGGGCCGAGGAAGAAGCCCCCCGGAATGGCGAACTCGCCCTGCCGGTGCGACAACGCGTACGCCTGCCAGCGCTGGCCGTCCGGGTAGATGTCCACGGTCAGCGGCACCGGGGTGAGCACCCCGTTCGGTGAGACGTACTCCCGCCACGTGCCGGAGGTGATGAACCGTGGGATCGGTTCCCGCTCGTCGGTCAGCAGCGGGGTGGGCAGCAACGGCACCAGGGCCACCGCGAACCCGAGCAGCCAGGCCAGTTCCGTGGAACGGTGCCGGGGTGGTGCGGCGCGCAACTGGTCGACGGCGTACGCCAGCAACAGCCCGATCACCGGCGCGACGATCAGCGCCAACCGGGCGGGCAGCGCGGCGTTCACCACCGGAAGTTGACCGAGCAGGTCGAACGGCATGGGCAGATCGGTGCGGTGCCCGTCGACCTTGGCGACCGGGCCGAAGGAGAGCACCGAGAAGATCAGCGCCAGGGCGCCCAGTGCCCAGAGGGTGGCCCGGCGGTTCGCGTCGGCCCGCCGCCAGAGCGCGACGAAGCAGACCACGGTGAGGATCAGCAGCGGGATGCCGAAGAAGGAGTTCTCCTCCGTCGGATTCGGTGCGAGCGAGGTGCCGAGCCCCGCCTCGCCGGCCAGCGAGCGGCGCGGGAAGGCGGCGAACGCCGCGATGTCCTCGGAGTGGATCACCGGGTCGAAGCCGGTGCCGTGGAACCGTTGCGGCCCGGCGAAGTGCAGCCACAGCGGGTACGACAGCAGCACGCCGGCGACCACGGCGGTCACCCCGAGCCCGCGCAGGAAGGTGGGCAGCGCGGCGCGTGCCTCGGCCCGGTTGGCCGGGTGCAGCGCCCAGACGGCGACGAACACCCCGAGCGCCAGCGCGGTGAAGAAGAGCCCTTCGGCGGCGATCGAGAAGGACACCGCGACCAGCACGCCGAGGATCACCCCGTCGCGGAGCCAGTGCCCCGCTCGGCGCAGCGCGAACAGCCGCCAGATCAGCAGCGGCACCAGCCAGCCGGCGGTCCAGTTCAGGTGGGCGTTGGCGTGCGACACCATGCCGGGGGAGTAGGCGATGAACAGGGCGCCGACCCCGGCGGCCAGCCGGCTGTGGACCAGGTGCCGGGAGAGGAACCAGTACCAGGCCAGCGCGGTGGCGAGCAGGTTCAGGGTGAGGATCACCAGGAACGTCGCCGGCGGCCCGATCAGGTACGTGAGGGGGGCGAAGACCACCGCGTACACCGTGATCGAGGTGTTGACCGCGAGGTTCACGCCGTCCGGAACGTTGATCAGGTAGGTGAAGAGCGGGTTGTCGCCATGGGTGACCGCGTGCCCGCCGAAGGCCAGCAGCCACTCGAAGAGCGCCTGGTCGCTGGAGTTGACGGTGATGGTGCGGGTGTTCGGATCCCGCCACAGCCCACTTGTCACCCAGACGGCGAGCGCGAGCGCCACCAGCACGACGATCAGGTCGGCCCGGCGGTCCCGGACGACGGGCGGCGGTGACGCTGGGGCGGGCCCGGTGGCCAGCGACGGGGAGGACGGCACGCAGCGGACGTTACCAACCGGACCTGGACAGGCCGGTCAGACCGGCGGTTGTGGTGGGCTCCCCTTCCGTTCGGGTGGTCGCTGGTTCGGCGTACACAGCGGTTGCTGTAAATGTGTGAGTGTGCCCCATGTCATAGCGGCGACACATCGTCGTAACGTCTCGGCAATTCGACCGTGACCCAGTTCACAGTCCGCCCCTCCAGGAGGCCGCCGTGCGCCGCTCCTCGTCCACCCTCACCCGGCTGATCGGCGCGGTCGCTGGGCTCGCCCTCGCCCTGGCCGGCGCGTTCGCCATCGCCGCACCCGCCCAGGCCGCCACCCTCACCCAGGTCAGCGGGTTCGGCTCCAACCCGGGCAACCTCGCCATGTACGCCTACCGACCGGACAACCTTCCGGCGAACTCCCCGGCCGTCGTCCTCCTGCACGGGTGCACCCAGAACGCCTCCGGCTACTTCGCCAACTCCGGCTGGCAGAAGTACGCCGACCAGTGGAAGTTCACCCTGATCGTCGCCCAGCAGCCCGCCGGCAACAACGCCAACTCCTGCTTCAACTTCTTCGAGTCCGGTGACACCGCCCGAGGCCAGGGTGAGGCGCTGTCGATCAAGCAGATGGTCGACCACGCCAAGGCGAACTTCGGCGTGAACGGCTCCCGGGTCTACGTCAGCGGTCTCTCCGCCGGCGGGGCGATGAGCGCGGTCATGCTCGCCACCTACCCGGACGTCTTCGCCGCCGGATCGATCATCGCGGGGATTCCGTACCGCTGTGCCACCAGCATGGTCAACGCGTTCAGCTGCATGAGCCCGGGCGCGGACAAGACCCCGGCCGCCTGGGGCGACCTGGTGCGGGGCGCGTACTCCGGCTACACCGGCCCCCGCCCCCGGGTGGCCATCTGGCACGGCACCTCGGACTACACGGTCGCACCGCTCAACGGCACCGAGTCCCGCGACCAGTGGACCAACGTGCGGGGCGTCTCGCAGACCCCGACCAGCACCTCGTCGCTGCCCGGCAACACCAGCATGGAGGTGTACGGCAACGACGACGTACGCCTCTACCGGGTCTCCGGAATGGGCCACGGCACCCCGGTCGACCCGGGCTCCGGCGCGGACCAGTGCGGCACCGCCGGCGCGTACTTCCTGGACACCATCTGCTCGACCTACCGGGACGCGCTCTTCTTCGGCCTGAACGGCGGCGGCACCACCCCGACCCCCACCCCGACGGTCACGCCGACCCCCACGGCCACCCCGACCCCGACGCCCACCCCGACCGTGCCGGCGACCTGCGTGACGGCCAGCAACTACGCGCACGTGGCGGCCGGCCGGGCGTACCAGTCCGGTGGCTACGCCTACGCGAACGGCTCCAACCAGCGGATGGGCCTCTACAACACCTTCTACACCAGCGCCCTCAAGCAGACCGCCGCCAACTACTGGGTGATCGGCTGCTGACCCACGCCCCTGGCTTGTTGATCAAGAGGTTTGCGTCATCCGGAAGCCCGAATCTGACGCAAACCTCTTGATCAACACGAACGGCGGCGGGGGTGGGGGTGGGGGTCAGGGGGTTGGGGTCAGGGCTGTTTCGAGGGCTTGGGGGAGGGTGGGGTGCTGGTAGCGGTAGGCGGCTCTCGCCAGGACGCCGGGTAGGACTCGGGTGCTGGTGAGGGCCTCGTGGGCGAAGCCGCCGAGGGCCACCTTGAGCGCCAGCGCGGGGATCGGGATGATCGCCGGGCGGTGCAGCTGTCGGGCCAGCTCGCGGGTGAACTCGGCGTTGGTGACCGGGTTCGGCCCCACCACGTTGACCGGGCCGGCGACCTCGTCGTGGTGCAGGAGGAAGAGGGTCGCGTCCAGCCAGTCCGCCATCGAGATCCACGGCAGCCACTGTCGGCCGCTGCCCAGCCGGCCGGCGATGCCCAGCTTGAACGGCAACAGCTGCGGCTTCAGCAGCCCGCCGTCGCGGTCCAGTGGCAGGCCGGTGCGCAGCCGCACGACGCGTACCCCGGCGTCCTCGGCCGGCCGGGTCGCGGCCTCCCACACCCGGCAGACGTCGGCCAGGAAGCCCTCGCCGGCCGGCGCGTCCTCCTCGACCGCCCGGTCGCCGGTGTTGCCGTACCACCCCACGGCCGATGAGTTGAGCAGCGCTCGGGGACGGTCGGCGGCGGAGAGCCCGGCGATGGTGGTCGCCAGTGTCGTGGTGCTGTCCACCCGGCTGGTCCGGATCAACCGCCGGTAGTCGTCGTTCCAGCGCTTGTCGCCGACGCCCGCGCCGGCCAGGTTGACCACCGCGTCCGCCTCGGCGACCACGGCCGGGTCGAGCTGCCCGGCGGCCGGGTCCCACCGCCGCTCCTGCGGATCGCGCGGCGGCCGACGGACCAGCCGGGTGATCTGGTGCCCGTCCGCCGTGAGCCGGTCGGCCAGCCGGGTGCCGAGGAAGCCGGACGCGCCGGCCAGAAGGATGCGCATACCCCCATCTTCGTCCAGACCGCCGTCGAGGGATGCGGGGCGGGGTCAGGCGTGGCGGAGGTCGGCCAGGAGGCGCTCCACCTCGGCGTACGCTTCGGCGCTCAGCGGGCCGAGGGTCAGGGTCGCCAGGTTCTCCTCGGCCTGGGCCACTGTCCGCAGGCCGGGGATCGGCACGGTACGCGGGTTGCGCGCCAGCAGCCAGCCCAGCGCGCCCTGTGCCAGGGTCCGCCCGTCGGCGGTGAGCGCCGCGCGGACCTGCTCCACCCGGGTCGCCCAGCGTGGCGTCGGCCGGCCGTCGGTGAACCACTCCAACCACTCCGGCGCCCGCCCGCGCACGTCGTCCGCCCCGACCGCCCGGGTCGACCCGGTGAGCAGCCCCATCGCCAGCGGCCCACGGTTGAGGCTGGCCAGGTCGTGGGTGTCGCAGACCGCCAGCACCGCCGCGTTGTCCCGTAGCACCGACTCGTCGTGTTGGATGGCGGCACAGTGCGGGCCAGCGGCCGCGAACGCCTCCGCCGAGGCGGGGTCGTCGGTGCTCCAGCCGTACGCCCGGATCTTGCCCTGGTCGACGAGGGCCTCAAGGGTGTCGACCAGATCGAGCGCGGCGGGCACCGGCAGCGCGTTGATGTGCAGTTGGTAGAGGTCGACGTGGTCGGTGCCGAGCCGGCGCAGCGAGTCTTCCAGGCTGCGCACCGCGAAGGCCGGGCTGGCGTCGGTGCCGAGTGCCCGCCGGGTGGCCTCCTCGCTGACGTTGCCGAACTTCGTGGCGATCACCACGTCGTCCCGTCGGCCGGCCAGGGCCCGTCCGAGGATCCGCTCGCTGTGCCCCGCGCCGTAGTTGCTGGCCGTGTCGAACAGGGTCACCCCGAGGTCGAGCGCACGATGGATGGTGCGGATCGACTCGTCGTCGTCCACCTCGCCCCAGCCGAACGGCTGCCCACCGTCACCCCAGAGCGGGCCACCGATCGCCCAGCACCCCATCCCGATCGCGCTCACCTCGATGCCGCTGCGGCCCAGCGTTCGTGTCTTCGTCATGGTCACCAGCCTCCAACCTGGAGCGCGCTCCAGGTCAAGCACTACCATCTCGCGACATGAGCGGTTACGCCCCCTCGGAGGCCGCCCGCCGCAGCGGCTTCAGCCTGGACACCCTGCGGTACTACGAGAAGATCGGCCTGCTCGCCGACGTGGAACGGACGGCGGGTGGGCAGCGGGTCTTCACCGACGACGATCTCGGCTGGCTGGAGCTGTTCCGTTGCCTGCGCGACACCGGGATGCCGATCGCGCAGATGCGCCGATACGCGCAGCTGGCGCGCGAGGGTGAGCACACCGTCGACGAGCGGCGGGAGCTGCTGGAACAGCACGCGGCTCGGGTCGAGGAGCAGATGCTCCTGCTGAGCCGCCAGTACGAGCACCTGCGGGAGAAGATCCGCTTCTACGAGCGACTGCCGGGGCCGGTGCCCGAGACCGGGCAACCCACCGCCACCCGGCCCGACCCAGCCGTCAGCCGGTGACGTGCGGCGGCGCGGTCAGACCGAGGAGTTCCTCGGCTGTCCCGGGTCGACCGCTGAGCGCGTTCAGGGCGGTGACCAGCCGCTTCTCCTCGTAGCGGAAGTGCGACTCCAGCAGGGCGGCCAACCCGTCCAGCTCACCGCGCACCTGGTCGACTGGCAGTGCGACGTCGCCGGCCAGTAATGCCTCGACCCGCTCCAGGATTCCCGCCACCACCTCGTGATCGGTGATCAGGTTCGCGATGACCGGACGCAGTTCGGGGACCTGCTCGGCCAGTAACCGGAACGCGCCCTCGTCCTCACCTGTGTGGTGCCGACCGAGCGTGGCGCAGAACGTCAGACAGTGCGCCCGCAGGTCCCGGGACGGGGTGTCGAGGTTTGCCCTGAGACGGGCCAGCTCCGCACTGAGCCAGAGGTGGATCTCGATCATCTGATTGCCGACGGCGGCGAGCCGGTCGGCCGGTGAACCGGTTGGGTGCACGTTAGTCCCATGCTGTCCCCGCGCCTCCATGCCCACGGCGGCCTTCGTGCCGGGTGCACCGCGACGCTGCGCCGAAGTCTATCCCGACGCGCTCACGGCGTGGTCGGCTCGTCGGTCTCCCGGACGTCGTGCCAGCGCGCACGCCAGGCCGCCTCGTGCGCCTCGTGGGTGGTCCGCTCCTGGAAGACGGCGGCCCGCAACGCGTGCCGCGATTGCGACATCACCATCACCTCCACGGCCACCAGGCCGACGCAGATGACGGTCGCGAGGGTGAGCGCGCCCAGCGCCGGCAGGTGCTGGCCGATCGGGAGGGCTGCCGTGAGCACCACGATGACGCCGACGCGGGTCCACGTCACGGTGTGCAGGGTGCGTAACTGGAAGAGCATGTTGACGGCGAAGTAGCAGATCAGCCCGCCGAAGAGCATCGGTACCGCCGGTCCCTCGATCTTCTTGGCGATCCCGCCGTCCGGGTCGGTGATCTTGTGCAGGATCTCCTCGTTGCCGATCGAGAAGAGGATCACCCCGGCGATCATCGGCAGGTACGCGTACGCGTACGCGTCGCGGGCCATCGCCACCCGGGGGGCGCCCTCCGCCGCGTGCAGGGCGATCCGGGCGGCCGGCCCGATGAAGTCGAAGTGCGCCCACCAGAGGGCGGCGGTGATCACGATGCCGAGCGCGGCGGCGGCCACCGCCGGCCAGGTGACCGGCTTGCCGAGCAGGTTGCCGCCCACCCCTGTGGAGATGATGGACTCGCCCAGCGCGATGATCAGGATGAGGTCGTAGCGCTCCGTCCAGTGCTCGGCGCTGGTCACCCCCCAGCCCCAGGTGCCGACGATGAAGCCGGTGGCGTACTGCACCACCACCACGGTGATCCACAGCCCGTCGCGGACCATGGCGGCCTTGTCCGGGTCGGCGATCTGCGGCGGGATCAGCGCGGCGGCCAGCAGCAGCACGATGCTCACCGCCAGCTCCGGGGCGAAGCGCCGCAGTTGCCGGCGTTCCTGCGGGCTGTCCCGCACCACATGCTGGTAAAGGATCATGTGGACGGCCCGGACCACGACGTAGCTGATGGCGACCAGCATCGGGCCGGCGGCGCTGCCCTTCGGGTCGCTGAACGCCTGCGGCAGCGCCAACGCGAACGCGAACAGGGCGACCATCGCGATCACCATGAGCACCGGGACGTAACCCTCGCCGAGCCGGACCCGGGTGGCGACCAGGCTGTGCACCACCCAGATCCACCAGAGCACGGCGAGTACCAGGCCGGCGTGCAGCAGTTGCCGACCGGAGATGTTCGCGGCGGTGGCTCGGGTGATGATGAAGAACGAGAAGACGAAGACCAGGTCGAAGAAGACCTCGAACTTGTCCACCCGGGCACCGGGAGCAATCGGGACAGCCGGTCCCAGTTGCCCACGCCGCCGGTAGCCGCCCACGCCCCCACTCTGGCAGCGTCCGGGCTGGTCGGAGGGGCGAACAGCGATGGAGGCGGCCTCCCGCGTTACCTCCGGTCCGGGCCGGGAAACCAGCCGGACTGCGGCCTACGGCAGCCGTCGGTCGGTCCCACCCACCCCGGACAAGGATGGATCATGACCACGAACAACCCGATCACCACCTCGTTCACCCACCACTCCACCGCCATGGAGGTGGTCCAGGGCGTCGACCTCGTCCGGCGACGGGCGATCGTGACCGGTGGGTCGTCCGGCATCGGCGTGGAGACCGCCCGCGCCCTGGCCAGCGCCGGTGCGGAGGTCACCCTGGCGGTCCGCAACCCCGACGCCGGCCAGCAGGCCGCCGACGACATCACCGGCACCACCGGCAACGACCGGGTCCTGGTCGCCCCGCTCGACCTCGCCGACCAGGATTCGATAGCCGACTTCGTCGCGAACTGGGACGGCCCGCTGCACATCCTGGTCAACAACGCCGGCATCATGGCCGCGCCCCTGTCCCGCACGCCACAGGGCTGGGAGATGCAGTTCGCCACCAACCACCTGGGGCACTTCGCGCTCGCCACCGGGCTCCGCCCCGCACTCGCGGCCGGTGACGGGGCCCGGATCGTCTCGGTCAGCTCCGCCGCCCACCTGCGCTCACCGGTGGTCTTCGAGGACATCCAGTACGACAACCGGGAGTACGAGCCTTGGCAGGCGTACGGGCAGTCCAAGACGGCGAACGTGCTGTTCGCCGTGGAGGCGACCCGGCGCTGGTCCGACGACGGCATCTTCACCAACTCGCTTATGCCCGGTGCGATCCGGACCAACCTGCAGCGCTACGTCAGCGAGGAGGAGTTGAACCGGTTGCGTTCGGGCAACGCGGCGTCCTGGAAGACCGTCGAGCAGGGCGCCGCCACCTCCGTGCTGGTCGCCGCGTCACCGCTGCTCGACGAGGTGGGCGGGCGCTACTTCGAGGACTGCCAGCAGGCCGCTCCCGCCCAGCCGGGCCAGCGGACCGGAGTCGCGGACTACGCGCTGGACCCGGAGGCCGCCGAGCGGCTCTGGCAGGTCTCGACCGCCCTGCTCAAGGGCTGAGGACCGCAAACGAAAGCGGCGTCCCGGTCGACGACCGGGACGCCCCTTTCGGCGTTGCGGATGGTTCAGGCCAGGCCCAGCTCCGACTCGAAGTTGCCGGCCTCCAGCCGCTCCTTGACCGTGGTCAGGAAGCGAGCGGCGTCGGCGCCGTCGATCAGCCGGTGGTCGTAGGACATGGCCAGGTAGACCATCGAACGGATCGCGACGACCTCGCCCAGCTCCGGGTCGTTGACCACGACCGGCCGCTTGACCACGGCACCCGTGCCGAGCATCGCCGACTGCGGCGACGGCACGATCGGGGTGTCGAAGAGCGCGCCCCGGCTGCCCGTGTTGGTCAGCGTGAAGGTCGCTCCGGCCAGCTCGTCCGGGCTGATCTTGTTGGTCCGGGTCCGCTCGGCCAGGTCGGCGACCCGCTTGGCGATGCCGCCCAGGTTGAGGTCGCCGGCGTTGTGGATGACCGGCGTCAGCAGACCCCGCTCGGTGTCCACCGCGATGCCGAGGTGCTCGGCCGCCGGGTAGGTGATCGTGCCGCCGTCCAGGTCCATGCTGGCCTGGACGATCGGGTGGATCTGGAGCGCCTCGATGGCGGCGAGCGCGAAGAACGGCAGGAAGGACAGCTTCACGCCGTGCCGCTGCACGAACGAGTCCTTCGCCTGCGCCCGCAGCTTGGCGATCCGGGTGACGTCCACCTCGACCACCGTGGTCAGCTGCGCCATCTCGTGCAGCGACTCGTGCAACCGCTTGGCGATGGCCTTGCGGATGCGGGGGAGCTTCTCGGTGGTGCCCCGCTTGCCGCTGGGCTGCGGCTTCGCGGCCGGCTTGGCCGCAGCCGCCGACGGCGCGGCGGCCGGTGCGGCGGCGGGAGCGGGAGCGGCCTTCGCCTTCTCGGCGGCCTCCAGCACGTCCTGCTTGCGGATCCGGCCACCCACGCCGGTGCCGTTGAGCGCGGACAGGTCGACGCCGTGCTCACTGGCAAGCTTGCGCACCAGCGGGGTCACGTACCCGGCGGCCTCCTCGCCGCCACCCTGCGCCGGGGCGGACGGGCGCGGCGGCGTCGAGGCCGGCGCGGCCGGCTGCGAGGCCTGCTCCGTCTTGACCGGCTGCGCCGAGCTCTCGGTCTCCGCGGCCGGCTCGTTGTACGACATGCCCGGCGTCGGCTCCTGGACCTTCGGCTCGGGCTTGGCCTCCGCCTTCGGCTCGGGCTTCGGCTCCGGCTTCGCCTGGGCGGGGGCCCCGCCGGCAACGCCGATGATCGCCAGGTCGGCGCCGACCGCAGCGGTCTCGTCCTCGGCGACCTTGATCTCCAGCACCGTGCCGGCGACCGGCGACGGGATCTCGGTGTCCACCTTGTCGGTGGAGACCTCCAGCAGCGGCTCGTCGACCTCGATGGTCTCGCCGACCTGCTTGAGCCAGCGGGTGACCGTGCCCTCGGTGACGCTCTCACCCAGGGCCGGCATCTTCACCGGGGTGCCCTCGCCCGACGAGGCGGCGGCCGGAGCCGGCGCCGCGGCCGGGGCCTCGTCCTGGGCGACTTGGTCGGCGGTGCCCTCGGCGGCGGCCGTCGGCTCGGTGGCCGGCTCGACCGCCGCGGCCGGGGCCTGCTCCTGCGGGGCGGCCTCGCCGCCACCGGCAGACTCGCCCTCACCGGCGATGACAGCGAGTTCGCTGCCGACCTCGGCGGTCTCGTCCTCACCGACCACGATCCGGCTCAGCACGCCCGCCGCGGGCGACGGGATCTCGGTGTCGACCTTGTCGGTGGAGACCTCGAGCAGGGGCTCGTCGACCTCGACCGTGTCGCCCTCCTGCTTGAGCCAGCGAGTGACGGTGCCCTCGGTGACGCTCTCGCCGAGCCGGGGCATGGTGACCGATACCGGCATTTTCTGAGACTCCTTCATTCCCCTGGTGGGATCTTCGCCCGTCGCCGGACGCCGCGGTTGATTGTCAGGCGTGCGCGTGCAGCGGCTTGCCGGCGAGGGCCAGGTGCGCCTCGCCCAGGGCCTCGTTCTGGGTCGGGTGGGCGTGCACGAGCTGGGCGACCTCGGCCGGGTAGGCCTCCCAGTTGTAGATGAGCTGAGCCTCACCGATCAGCTCACCGACCCGGGCGCCGATCATGTGTACGCCGACGACCGGCCCGTCCTCGACCCGGACCAGCTTCACGAAGCCGGTGGTCTTGAGGATCTGGCTCTTGCCGTTGCCACCCAGGTTGTAGTTGTACGTCTTGACCTTGTCGGCGCCGTACTGCTCCTTGGCCTTCGCCTCGGTCAGGCCCACCGACGCCAGCTCCGGGTCGCAGTAGGTGACGCGCGGGATGCCGACCTCGTCGATCACGGCGGGGGTCTGCCCGGCGATCTCCTCGGCCACGAAGATGCCCTGCTGGAAGCCCCGGTGCGCGAGCTGGAGGCCGGGCACGATGTCGCCGACCGCGTAGACGTTCGGCACGCTGGTGCGCAGCCGCTCGTCGGTCAGCACGTAGCCGCGGTCCATCTTGACGCCCTGCTCCTCGTACCCGAGGTTGGCGGTGGTCGGGCCGCGACCGACGGCGACCAGCAGCAGCTCGGCCTCGACGGTCTCGCCGCCCTGGATGGTCAGCTTGACGCCCTTCTCGGTCTTCTCGACCTTCTCGAAGGGCTTGCCGACCTTGAAGTTGATCTTCCGCTTGCGGAACGCCCGCTCCAGCGCCTTCGACGACTCCTCGTCCTCGGCGGCGACCAGTCGGGGCAGCGCCTCGACGATCGTCACGTCCACGCCGAAGGACTTCCACACGCTGGCGAACTCGACGCCGATCACGCCGCCACCGAGAACGATCACCGACGACGGCACCCGGTCCATCGTGAGGGCGTGGTCGCTGGTGATGATCCGCTCGCCGTCGACCTCCAGGCCGGGCAGGCTCTTCGCGTACGAGCCGGAGGCCAGCACGATGTTGCGGCCGGTGTAGCGCTTGCCGTCCACCTCGACCACGTTCTTGCCGACCAGCTTGCCGGCGCCGGCGACGACGGTGATGTTCTTCGAGCCGCCGATGAGGCCCTGCAGGCCCTTGAACAGGCGGGAGATCACGCCGTCCTTGTACGAGTTGACCCCGGCCATGTCGATCCCGATCAGCTCGGCCTTCACACCGAACTGCTCCGACTCGCGGGCCTGGTCGGCGATCTCGGCCGCGTGCAGCAGGGCCTTCGTCGGGATGCACCCGTTGTGCAGGCAGGTCCCGCCGAGCTTGCCCTTCTCGACCAACGCGACGTTCAGGCCCAGCTGGGCGGCGCGCAGCGCGGTCGCGTAGCCGCCGCTGCCACCTCCGAGAATGACGATGTCGAAGGTCGCTTCGTTCGGCTCGCTCACGTCCAACTCCCAGGTCGCGTCGCTGCATCGGGGGTCACGGGGTTGTAACACGGACACACCCCACCTCGGTCATCTTGTCACCACTGGGCACAGGGCGCGTACCGAGGTGCCCAACGACACGTCATCGACACGTACCCTTGGCACCGTTGTCGATGACGCAAGCTGGGGGAGAGAACCGGTGGGGTTGTTCCGGCGCCGCAAGCAGACGGCTGTGCCGAGCCATGACCGTGCGGCCGACCGTGGCGATCTGGAGCATCTGGAGAACTTCATCCGGAGCCGGCGCGGCGTCGAGGCGTACATCGAGCCCCGGACGACGGTGACGGAGACCACGGTCATCCTGATCGCCGACGACGGAGAGTGGACCCGCCGGCGCATCGACGGCCCGGACGGCGCACGGCGCTTCGCGTACCGGATGGGCATCCCGGTGTACGACGTGCGGCTGATGGGCTACCCGCAGCGGATGCGCGACTTCAACGAGCGCCGCAAACGTCGCCCTGAGCAGATGTAAGGAAGGGCCCCTTATTAACGCCTGGCGTTAATAAGGGGCCCTTCCTTACGCGTCAGCCGTTGGTGGCGACGTCCTCGACGAGCTGCACCAGGGTGCGGACCGGGACGCCGGTGCCGCCCTTGGTCCAGTAGCCGGTCGGCTCGCCGGAGTGGTAGCCCGGCCCGGCGATGTCGATGTGCGCCCAGGCCACGTCGTCGGTGACGAACTCGCGCAGGAACACACCGCCCTGCAGCATGTGGCCGGCCCGGTCCATCCCGGCGTTGACCTGCGAGATGTCCGCCACGTCGGACTCCATGCCCTTACGCACGTCGTCGGGCAGCGGCATCGGCCAGGCCGGCTCGCCGACCGCGTCCCCGACCGCCTGGACCCGGTCGCACAGCTCCGGGGTGCCCATCACACCGGCCATCCGCTTACCCAGCGCGATGACCTGACCGCCGGTCAGGGTGGAGGTCTCGAACAGGTAGTCGGTGCCGTCCGCGCAGGCGCGGGCCATGGCGTCGCCCAGCACCATGCGGCCCTCGGCGTCGGTGTTGAGCACCTCGACCCGCTTGCCGTTGAACATGGTGATCACGTCACCCGGGCGGTAGCTGGTGCCCGACGGCATGTTCTCGGCCATCGGCAGGTAGGCGCTGACCGCCACCGACGGCTTCAGCGCGGCGATCGCCAGCATGGCCGCGCCGACCGCGGCGGCGCCCGCCATGTCGGACTTCATCTCCCACATACCCTGCGCCGGCTTGATCGAGATGCCGCCGGTGTCGAAGGTGATGCCCTTGCCGACCAGCGCGACCCGCTTGCCGTTGCCACCGCTCTGCGGCGTGTAGGTGAGCTTCACCAACCGCGGCGGAGCCTCCGAGCCCTGCCCGACCGCGACGATGCCGCCGTACCCGCCGGCGACGAGCGCCGCCTCGTCCAGCACCTCGACGTCGAGACCCGCCGCACGGGCGGCGTCCGCGACCGCGTCGGCGAACGACGGCGGACGCAGCTCGTTCGGCGCGGTGTTCACCCAGTCCCGGCTGGTGCGGACCGCGCCCGCCACCGCCTGCGCCCGGGTGACCTCCGCCTGGGCGCCCGCGTCGCCGGCGTCCGGCACCGCGATGAGCACCTCGGCCACCGGCTCCCGCCGGGTCGGCTGGGGGCGGGTCTTGTAGCCGGCGAACCGGTACCCGCCGAGCAGCGCACCCTCGGCGACCGCGCGCAGCTCCGCCGACGCGTCCGCGTCGTCCGGCAGCGGCAGGGCCACCGCGACCTTCGGCGCGCCGGCCAGAGCCCGGACCGCCGCACCGGCGGCCCGGCGCAGCGTCTCCGGGGCCGGGGCGGCGCCCGACGGCTCCGGGCCGAGCCCGACCGCGACGACCAGTGGGGCGGTCACGGTGCCCAACGTGGCCAGCTTGACGACCTCACCCGGGCCACCCGTCGCGCCGAGCAGCGCGAGGGTCTCGGTCAGCTTGCCGTCGAAGGCGGCGGCGATGCTCTCCGCGCCACTGGCGAGCAGCAGGGTGCCGGCGAGGCCGCTGGTGGCGCCCTGCTCTCCGGTCTGGCTGTGCAGGCCGATGACGATCGCGTCGACGGCGAGCTCGGCCGGGTCGGTGTCGACCAGGCTCAGGTTGGTGGTGCGGGGTGATGTCACTGAAGCTACTCCGGGCGGGCCGGGCCGGTCGCGGCGTCGCGTACCGGCGGTGAAGGTCTCCGGCGGAACCTACCCGCCGGACGTCATGTTGTCCCGCCGACAGCGTCAGCGGGCTCCCGCCGATGCTAACCAGCCACGTTGCCCCCGGTAAGTTGCCACCCATGACCGACGTGACCTCCGCCGCCGCCGCGACCCGGCTGCGACGTTCCCCGCTGCACGAGCGGCACACCGCCGCCGGCGCCAAGTTCGCTCCCTTCGGCGGTTGGGAGATGCCGCTGGAGTACGCCGGTGGCGGCGTGCTCAAGGAGCACACCGCGGTCCGGAACGCGGTCGGGGTCTTCGACGTGTCGCACCTGGGCAAGGCCCGGGTGACCGGGCCGGGCGCGGCCGACTTCGTCAACGCCTGCCTCAGCAACGACCTGGGCCGGATCGGCCCCGGCCGGGCGCAGTACACGCTCTGCTGCGACGACGCCACCGGCGGCGTGGTGGACGACATCATCGCCTACCTGTACGCCGACGACCACGTCTTCCTCATCCCGAACGCCGCGAACACCGCCGAGGTGGTGCGCCGGTTGCGCGCCGCCGCGCCCGCGCAGGTCACCGTCACCGACGAGCACGAGGCGTACGCCGTGCTGGCCGTGCAGGGCCCCCGCTCGGCGGAGCTGCTGGCCGCCCTCGACCTGCCCACCGAGCACGACTACATGAGCTTCTCCGCCGCGAGCCTGGCCGGGGTGGAGCTGACCGTCTGCCGTACCGGCTACACGGGTGAGCTGGGCTACGAGCTGGTGGTGCCGGCGGAGCACGCGGTCGTCGTGTGGGATGCGCTCTTCGCCGCCGGCGAGGCGTTCGAGCTACGCGCCTGCGGCCTGGCCGCCCGGGACACGCTGCGTACCGAGATGGGCTACCCGCTGCACGGGCAGGATCTCTCGCTGGACATCAGCCCGGTGCAGGCCCGCTCCGGTTGGGCGGTCGGTTGGGGCAAGCCGGCCTTCTGGGGTCGCGACGTGCTGCTCGCCGAGAAGGCCGCCGGCCCCCGGCGTACGCTGCGCGGCCTGGTGGCCGTCGACCGGGCCATTCCGCGGCCCGGGATGACCCTGCACGTCGGCGACACCCAGGTCGGCGAGGTGACCAGTGGCACCTTCTCGCCGACCCGCAAGCAGGGCATCGCACTGGCCCTGCTGAACACCGACGCCAACCTCACCGACGGCGACGAGGTCGAGATCGACATCCGGGGCCGTCGAGCCCCCCTGAAGTTGACCAAGCCCCCCTTCGTGACCCCCTCGGTGCGCTAACCCACCCCACCCCACCCCACCGGGTCCGCCCGCCCGCCGCCCAGCGACGGTGATCAAGAGGTTTGCGTCATGTTCGGACGAGATCCTGACGCAAACCTATTGATCAACTGGGGAAAGTGGGGTCAGCGCGTGGGGGTGGGGGGTTCGCCGGAGTCCAGGACTGCCTGGGTCCAGCCGCCCTGGATGACGCCGGTGGCGTCCAGGACCGCCCAGTCGACGACGTCGGTCGCCTCCACCACCACGGGGGCGCCGATGCGGACCGCCGGGTCGGTGGCGGCGTCGCTGGCGCTCACGCCGACGATCCGTTCCGGTGCCTCCCAGGAGGTCACGCCCGCCCAGACGTACTCCGGGCCGTCGTCGCCGGGCAGGCCGTACTTGACCACCAGCTGCGACTCGGCGGGCAGTTGTCCCGCGACGAAGCGGGCGCGCGCGTCACCCAGCGCGGCGCGGGCGGTGGCGACCGCTTGGCTCATCGCGTCACCCGACCGGGCGTAGCGCACGTCCGGCTGGATCCCGGAGAACAGGGTCGCGCAGGCGGCGGCGTAGTAGCGCCCGTCCGGACCCGGGTGCCCGGCCGGCGGGCGCAGGCTGAGGAACGAGTCGGCCTCCGGGTCGGTCGCCGGGTCCAGCTCCAGGCGCAGCAGCACCGGAGCGGTCGCGCCGTGCTGTTCCGGGTTGCCGTACGCCACCGCGATGTCGTGCCCGGTGACGGTGGCGAGCACCGGCAACTGCACGAACGCCGGGACCTCCTCGCCGGTGAGCCCGTCGGTCCAGTCCCGCAGCAGCCGGCGGGCCGCCCCGGTCATCACCGCACCCCACGCGCGGGTGAGGTGGTCGGGCACCCCCTGGGTCTGCAACTCCAACAGGCCGAAGCGGCGCAGCCCCTTGGTGGTGAACCACAGCCCCTCGGTGTCGGACGAGTACGGCACCAGCACCCAGTCGACCAGCCGGATGCGGCCCTGCTCGTCAGGGAGCGAGCGCAACGCGGTCGCCGGGTCGAGGAACTGCAGGCCGAAGACGTCCACCACGTCGCCGTCGTGGGATTCCGCCACCGCGGCCGCGACCGCGCGGGCCGCCCACTCGTGCGCAGGCGGCCAGCCCGGCCGGTACTCGGCCTGGACGACCACCAGGTGGGTCGCCGCGGCCAGGCGGGCCAGTTGCTCCTCGGTCGCGCCGAACGCGGTGAGCAGGTCCGGTGGCAGCTCGGGAAACTCGCTGATCGGCCGGGTGTCGACGCTCATCAGCGGGCTGTCCAGCATCTGCCGGGCCAACCCGTGCACCGGCTCGGCCAGTCGGCCGGTCAGCGCCGCCACCGCCGTCTTCGCGCTGACCTTCGGCAGCCCCGTCATCGGCACCAGGTACGTCGCGCTGAGCGACTCCGGCACCGGTACGGGCAGGAAGTCGTCCGTGATGAGCATGGGGTTCCCCCGGTGGCCGTGCCGGTGCTGTCGAGGCGAACGCTACCCGGCCGGTCGCGCCCGGTTCAGCCGGACAGCACCAGACCCAGGTAGACCAGCGTGGTGACCACCTCGACGGTCGCGCCGAGGACGTCCCCGGTTATCCCGCCGAGCCGGCGTACCACGTGCGTGAGCAGCGGTAGCGCGAC
The DNA here is from genome assembly GCF_039871815.1 of Micromonospora sp. B9E7. Lineage (NCBI taxonomy): Bacteria > Bacillati > Actinomycetota > Actinomycetes > Micromonosporales > Micromonosporaceae > Micromonospora > Micromonospora sp. B9E7. Next base: position 182,830 of record NZ_JBDPLX010000002.1, on the reverse strand, counting down.
GGCGAGCGCGGCGACGACGGCCAGCGGCCCCTGCCACGGGCGGTCCGGCACCGCGGGCACCGCCAGCAGCGCGACGGCGACCGCGCCGACGGCCAGTGCCAGCGGGCCGACGGTGCCGGCCACGAGCGCGCCGAGCCCGTCCGGTCGGGCCGCCGGCACGCTCCGCCGGCAGGCGACCGTGACGCCGAACCGCCCGGCGGCGGTCGCCGTGACCACCGCCGCGACACACGCCGGCCAGGACCGTCCGGCCAGGTCGGCGAGCGCCGCGGCCTGCACCAGGAGTACGACCACCAGGGCGACCACCCCGAACGGGCCGACGTCCGGCTTCTTCATGATTTCCAGCGCGGCTGCGCCCCGCCGGTACGAGCCGAGCGCGTCCACGGTGTCGGCGAGCCCGTCCAGGTGCAGCCCTCGGGTGAGCAGCGCGGCGGCGCCGACCGTCACACCGGCGGCCACCAGTGGTGGAGCGAACGCGCCGGTCAGCAGCAGTACTCCGGCCAGCAGCGCGCCGAGCAGCGCGCCGACCGCCGGTGCGAGTGCCATCGCGGTGCCGGCGACCGGGCGGTCGATCCGTCCGGCCCGCACCGGCAGCGTGGTGAACGTCGTGATCGCCAGCCGGGTCCCGGCGAGGAGCCGCGACTCAGCCGGCACGCCAGCCCGACGCCGGCTGGTCGTCCGCCCCGGTGCTGGCCGGGCCCGGCCCGGCCGGTTCCGGCTCGGCGAAGTCGGGCTCGGTGCCGTCCGGGTCGGTGTCGTCCGGGGCGGTGTAGCCCGCGTCGGTGTAGCCCGCGTCGGGGTAGCTCGGGTCGGTGGACTCCGGCTCGTCGACGGTCGGGGCCGCTTCGTCGTCGCCGCCGAGCGACGGGTGGACCGGCAGCGCGGCGGACAACGCCAGCACCGAGCGCAGCAGCGGGAGCGCGACCAGCGCGTTCGCGCCCTCGCCGAGATCCAGCCGCAGGTCGAGCAGCGGGGTGAGACCCAACACGTCGGCGGCGAGCCGCACCGCCGGGTGCCCTCCGTGGTCGGCGAGCAGGCACCAGTGCCGCGCCTGCCCGGCCAGGTCGCGGCTGACCATGCCGGCGGCCACGCCGACCGGTCCGTCGAGCAGCACCGGCACCCGGCGGGCGGTGGCGCCGAGCAGCACGCCGGTGGCCACCGCCACGTCGCCGCCGCCCAGTTCGGCCAGGATGTCCTTGGCGCCGCGCGACGAGCGGCGGGTGCGGTGCAGGGCGTCGCGTACCGCCGCGCAGCGGACCATCCACGCCGCGTCGTCGATCTCGCCGGAGTCGGTGATCACCCGACCCAGCACGGTGGGCGGCTCCGCGCCGGCGGTCGCCGCGAGCACCGCCGCGGCCGCCGCCTCGGTGCCGGCTCCGCACGCCCCCAGGACCAGCAGCCGTACGCCGGCGTCGGCCGCCTGTTCGGCCAGCCGCCAGCCGTAGCGCAGCGCGGACTCGACCTGGTCGAGCGTCAGCGCCGGCTCGTCCTCGATCGGGGCGGAGGCTGGCACGTCCACCACCTGCAGGCTGGCGCCGTTCTCGGCGGCCAACCGGGCCAACGCGCCCTTGCCGGCGCGGGCCTGCGCGGCCCGGCGCGCCGACTCACCGCCGACGGCACCGGCCGACGCCCCGCCGGCGTGGTCGCCGTGCAGCAGCAACACCCGCACCGAGCCCCATGCGCGGGGGGTCGAGGTGCCCTGGGTGGCGGCGGCGAACCCGACCACCCGGTCCAGCACGCCCAGCCCAGCGCCGGGTACGTCCAGCGTGGCCAGCCGGTCCACCGCCTGCGGGCCCGCGTACTCGTCGGGCATCGGCAGTTCCATGCCCGGCTGGATGACCAGCCCGGTGGCCACCATCGGCAGCGCCATGGTGGGCGCGGCCCAGGGGTTGCCGGGCTCCTGGTTCGGTGCGGCCGGCGGCGTGTGGGTCAACACGTCGGGCAGTTGCACCTCGGGGATGTCCTCGGCGTCGGCCAGGCTCGCGACGACAGGCGCGGCGCTGCCGGCGGAGGTCGCCGCAGTGGTCTTGCCGGCGGGCGTCGCTGGTGCCGACATGGTGGTGAGGGCCGCCGGTTCGGCCGGGGCGGCGACGGGCTTCAGCCAGACCGGCTGGCCGGCGACGACCAGCACCACCGCGTCGCAGGCGTCGGCTACCGCGCGGTTGGCCGCGCCCAACGCGTCGGTGAACGCCCGGCCCAGCGGGGTGGTCGGCACCAGCGACAGCCCCACCTCGGGGCTCACCAGCACCACCCGCGCCGAGCAGGTGCGCAGCGCCTCGGCCAGCTCGGCGATCGTCGCCACGTCGTCGGCGGGCTGGTGGTCCGGGTCGAGCAGCACCGTCACCCAGCCGCCCAGGTCGTCGACGAGAAGCGTCTCGTTGGGCTCGGCGGACGCGAGCACGTCGGCCAACCGGCGTGGGTCCTCGGTGGTCTCCTCGGTGGTCCAACTGCCGGGCCGCCGGGCGCGGTGCGCCGCCAGCCGGGTCGCCCACTCGGTGTCCTCCGGGTCGCCCTCGGGCGCGGTGGCGACATAGCGGACCACCGGCGCGTCGGTGACCAGGGACTCGGCGAACTCGGACTTGCCGGACCGGATACCGCCGAGCACCAGGACCGTGTTCCACCCGTCTACGGACATGCCCGTACCTTAAGGCCGCCCACGGTTGCCGTGCCTGCCGGCCCGGCGCTCGGCGGTGGTCAGTCGCAGTGTTCGAAGCCGCTGCCGTAGCTGACCCCGCCGGTGGAGCCGCCCCACTTGACGCACGTCCCGGCGGCGCTGGCCCGTACCGGCCCGGCGTAGTAGTCGAAGGATCCGCTGTCGGTGCTACGGGCTCGCCCCTGCACCTCCAGGTACGCGGAGGCCGCCGACTTCGTGCCGACCGCCGTGTCCTTGAGGGTGACCACGCAGTTGGCACCGGTGCCCGAGTGGTACATCAGGAAGACCCGGCCCTTGCGCTGCCCGTCGGTGCCGGTCAGTGTCGCTGAGTCGATCACCTGGTAGCCGCTGCCGCACGCCTGTGCCGCGGTGTACGGGTTGGGTCGGCTCGACGGGGTACGGCCGGGCGTCGGTCGGCTGCTGGCCGTACCGGCCGCCGTGCCGCCCGGCGTCGTGGTGCGCGGGTCCGGCGGGGTGGTCGGCGCGTCGGTCCGTCCACCGGAGCCGGTCGGCGCGGCGGACGCGGTGCGGCTGGCGCCCGAGGCGCCGATGGGTGGGCTTCCGGGGGTGCTCGCACCTCCGTCGTCGAGCGCGCCGCCGTCGGGGGCTGCCGCCGATTCACCGGCTAGCGCGGGCGGACGGCCCGTCCCACCCCCGTCGGGTCGCAGGGTCGCCACGGCCACGGCGATCAGCGCCACGACGGCGACGGCGCCGATCCCGATCAGCAGTTGTCGGCGTCGGCCGGACGCCCCCTTCCGGAACGCCTCCTCCCGGGTCGATCCCGGCCCGGTCACCGGCGGGGCCGCGAGGCCTGCCGGCGTGCGCACGGCGGCAGCGGACCCGGTCGGCGTGGGCTGCCCGGTCGGCGTCGGCCCGGGCGAGGGCGTCGGGGCGGGCGGCGGCGCGGGGGTCGGGACGGGCGGCGTAGCGGCCGGGGTGACCGGAAGGGCCGAGGGCGTCCCGGGTGCGGGAGCGGCCACGGCCCACGGTGGGCGGGCGGAGACCGGGATGCTCGCCAGGGTCGAGTCGCGGGCGTCGGCGGCGGCAGCGGCCAACTCGGCGGCGCTGCCGAACCGTTCCTCGGGACGCTTGCCGAGCGCGCGAGCCACCACTGCGGCAACCGCCGGCGGGGTGTCCGCCGACAGTGGCGGAGGCTCCTCCTGGGCGTGCCGCAGCGCCACCGCGAGCGGGTTGTCACCGTGGAAGGGCGGCTGCCCGGCCAGGCAGAAGTACGCCACCGCGCCGAGCGCGTAGATGTCGGTGGCGGGCGAGACCGGCTGCCCGGTGGCCTGTTCGGGGGACATGTACGAGGCGGTGCCGAGCACCATGTTCGCGGCGGTGAGCCCGGCCATGTCGCGGGACCGGGCGATGCCGAAGTCGACGAGCACCACCCTGCCGTCGGCCTTGACCAGCAGGTTGCCCGGCTTCACGTCCCGGTGCACGATGCCGGCGAGGTGCGCGGTGTGCAGCGCGTCCGCGGCCTGGGCCAGCACCGACATGGTGGTGGCCGGGTCCAGCCGCCCGGCCGCGCGTACCCGGGCGGACAACGGCTCGCCCTCGACGTACTCCATCACCAGGTAGTCGACCCGGCTGCCGTCGGCGAGCGTGGCCTGCCCCACGTCGTGCACCGGCACCACGCCGGGGTGCCGCAGCGCGGCCAGCATCCGCGCCTCGGCCCGGAACCGTGCGGTGAACTCGGGATCGGCGACCAGCGACGGCAGCAGCACCTTCACCGCCACCTCGCGTTCCAGCAGCACGTCCGTGCCGCGCCAGACCGCGCCCATCCCACCTGTCGCCACCCGCTCGCCCAGCCGGTACCTGTCGTCGAGCAACACTCCCCGAGTCAACACCGAGCCACCGTACCGGTCGGCCTCGATCGAATTGATCCACCTGGGGGTCCTGCCGGGGGCAGCGAGCGGCCGTTGCGCGCCGGGCCGACTACGCTGGCGAGGGTTCGTCCCACGGGGACTTCAGCGGCGAGGGGAGACGCGGCATGGCGTGGAGCTGGCGGTACGAGGGCACGGACGGTCAGACGGTCGAGGGACCGGCGGAGTCGTTCGGCAGCCAGGCCGACGCCGAATCCTGGATCGGTCAGACCTGGCGGGAGCTCGCGACGTCCGGCGTCACCTCGGTCGCGCTCGTCGAGGACGACCGGGTGGAGTACCGGATGAGCCTGCTGCCCACGGCCGAGTGATGGCCTACGACCGGCCGGGCGCCGACGGGCTGGTCCTCGGCGTACCCAGGGCGGCGTTCCGGCCCAGCCCGATCTTCCTCGGCCTGGTCGCGCTCTTCGCGGTCAGCGGGGTGCTGGCCTGGAACGGTTACGGCAACGCCCGGTTCAACGTGTTCCTCTTCGTGGTGTCCGGCTGGCTGGTCTCGCTGTGCCTGCACGAGTACGCCCACGCGGTGGTGGCCTACCGGGCCGGTGACCGGGACATCGCCCACCGGGGCTACCTGACGCTCAACCCGTTGAAGTACACCCACCCGCTGCTGTCGATCGTGCTGCCGGTGGTGGTGCTGCTGCTCGGCGGCATCGGCCTGCCCGGCGGCGCGGTCTGGGTGGACCGGCACTCCATCCCGGGTCGACTGCGGCACACCCTGGTCAGTCTCGCCGGCCCGGCGACCAACGTGCTGTTCATGCTGGTGCTGGTGGCGGCGGTACGACTCGGCACCCAGTCGGGTGGCCCGGTGGAGTTCTGGGCCGGGGTGGCGCTGCTCGCCTTCCTCCAGCTCACCGCCAGCGTGCTCAACCTGTTGCCGGTGCCCGGCCTGGACGGCGGCAACATGATCCAGCCGTGGCTCAACCCGCAGTGGCGCAAGATGTACGACCTGTTCGCCCCGTACGGCTTCCTGCTGCTCTTCGCGTTGCTGTGGAACCCGCGCATCGGCGGCTGGTTCTTCGACGCGGTGTTCGCGGTCGGTGACCTGCTCGGTCTGCCCTCGTGGCTCTACGTCACCGGCCTCGACCTGGTCCGCTTCTGGCAGAGCTGAGCCGACCCGGCCCGGTCGGCGCGACAGGTGACGCGCCGACCGGACCGGCTGAGGGCGTGTCAGGGACGCTGCGCGGGGGACTCGGTCTTCGCCGGGTCCCGCTCGGTGACCGGCTCGACGATCTCGTCGATCGCCTTGAGCAGCTCGGCGTCGAGCTTCACCCCGGCCGCCTTCACGTTGTCGTGCACCTGCTCGGGGCGGGACGCGCCGATGATCGCCGACGAGACGTTCGGGTTCTGCAGGACCCACGCCACCGCGAGCTGGGCCATGCTGAGCCCGGCCTGCTCCGCGAGGGGCTTGAGCCGCTGCACCCGGGTGAGCACGTCGTCGTTCATGAACCGGGAGATGAAGCCCGCACCGGACTTCTCGTCGGTGGCGCGGGAACCGGCCGGCGGCGGCTGCCCCGGCAGGTACTTGCCGGAGAGCACGCCCTGCGCCATCGGCGACCAGACGATCTGGCCGATGCCCAGCTCCTCGCTGGCCGGCACGACCTCGGCTTCGATGACCCGCCACAGCATCGAGTACTGAGGTTGGTTGGAGACCAGCGGGATGTGCAGCTCCCGGGCGAGCGGGTGGGCGGCACGCAGCTGCTCGGCGTTCCACTCGGAGACGCCGATGTAGTGCGCCTTGCCGGAGTGCACGACGTCGGCGAACGCCTCCATCGTCTCTTCCAGCGGGGTGCTGTAGTCGTAGCGGTGGGCCTGGTAGAGGTCGACGTAGTCGGTGCGCAGCCGACGCAGCGAGCCGTTGATCGACTCCATGATGTGCTTGCGGGAGAGGCCACGGTCGTTGCGGCCCGGCCCGGTCGGCCAGTAGACCTTGGTGAAGATCTCCAGCCCTTCGCGGCGCTCGTTCTGCAACGCCCGGCCGAGCACGTCCTCGGCCCGGGTGCCCGCGTACACGTCGGCGGTGTCGAATGTGGTGATTCCCGCGTCGAGGGCGGCGCGGACGCAGGCGAAGGCGGCGTCCTCCTCGACCTGGGAACCGTGGGTGATCCAGTTGCCGTACGAGATTTCACTGACCAGCAGGCCGGAACGGCCCAGGTGTCGGAATTCCATGTACCGACCCTAACTCCGCTAGATCACTACCGTCGACCGGCCACTCAGAGCACGGGATTGGCGTCGGTGAGTAGTCGGTCGATCTCCGCCAGCACCTCGGCGCGGTCGCGGTGCACCGGGTCGATCAGTTCCGCGCCGCGCCGGTCCAGCGCACCCCACCGCCCGGTGCCGCCACCGACCAGGAACGCCACCGGGTGGATGACCAGCATCGGGTGCGTCGGCGGGACCAGCACCGTGCCGGTACGGTCCACCACGCCACGCCGTCCGGCCACGTCGACCACCGCGAGCCCCTCCTCGGTGAAGCCGTCGACCTGCTGACCGTCGGCCAACTCGGTGACGAACCCGTGGTAGCGGGTGGGCACGACGATCCGCCCGGTCCGGTCGACCGCCCCCCACCCCTCGCGCCGGACCGCCGCCAGCCCCCGCCGGAACGGTCGTACCTCGGCGAAGTTGGGCGCGACCTGCACCGTGCCGGTCGCGTCGATCGCCGTCCAGCCGCCCTCACCGACCACCCAGGCCAGTCCGTCGCTGAACGGATGCGCCGCCCGGAAGGACGGCGGGATCACCGTCGTACCGAGCAGGTTGATCAGGGACCACCGGTCCGTGTCCGGCCGGCGGACCCAGGCCAGCCCGTCGTGGAACGGCTGCGCCTCGGCGTACCGGGCGGGGATGACCAGGTCGCCGTCCGGGCCGGTGTAACCCCACAGCGGCCCGTCGCGCTCCGGCAGCGGGGGCCGGTCGCGGTCGAGCACCTCGTCACGACCCCGGGGGTACGGCCCGAAGCCGTCCGCCGAGGCCCGGACGGTGACCGCGTCGAGGGCCACCCGGATCCGCCCCAGCAGTTCGGCGTCGCCGGCGCCGCGTAGGTCGAGCGCGTCCTCGAAATGCTCGCAGGCCTCCATGAGCCGTCCCTGGTCGTAACACGACCGCCCGGCGTGCTCGTGTAGCGCGGCACGCAGCCGGTCGGGCAGCTCGACCGAGTTGGCCTGGGCGAAGAGCTGGTCGGCCTCGGCGAAGTCGCCGCGCCAGCGCAGGACGTGGGCCAGCCTGGCCTGGGCCAGCGCGGTCCGGCGCAGCTCGCCGGTCGCCTCGGCGTAGGTGAGGGCGAGTCGACCGTCGGCCAGCGCGTCGTCCAGGTCACCGAGGATCCGCGAGGTGACCGCCCGCAGGCTGAGCAGCCGGGCGCGGGCGCGGTTGTCGACAGCCGAACCCAACTTCTCGGTCAGCCGCCGCCGAATGGCCCGCAGGTCGTCCGGTTCCGTCAGCTCCTCGCGCAGCGTGACCGGGTCCAACCGCCAGCGGTACGCGGCGAGGACCTGCTCCGGGTCACCCGGGTCGGCCAGCGACGGGCGGATCGTTACCGGAGCAGCGTCGGCAGGTGGCGCGGACACCGGCACGTTTTCCCCGCCGTTCCTGGGGCTGGGAACGGCCGAGGCAGGAGGCGCGGAGGTCGGCAGGGGTGGTGCGGAGGTCGGCATCACCGAGGCAGGTGGTGCCGATGCGGGTGGCGCGGAGACCGGTGGTTCGGGAGTCGGCATGGGTGGTGCGGAGGTCGGCAGCACCGACGCCGGTGGTGCGGAGACCGGCGGTTCGGGAGTCGGCATGGGTGGCGCGGACACCGGCATCGGCGAAGCGGGCGGCGCGGACACGGGTGCTGCGGAGACCGGCTGCGCGGGCGGCGCGGAGACCGGTGCCGCGGCGGCTGGTTGCGTGGGCGCGGGTGGTGCCGGCGGTGCGGAGACGGGTGCCGCCGAAGCGAGTGTCGCGGTGGCTGTCTGCGGCGGCGTGGGAGGGGCCGAGACGGGTGCGTCCGCGTCGTCGTCCGGCATCTCGGGTCGGGCTGACAGCGCGCCGGCGGTCGACCAGTCGTCGGCCGTCGGACCGGTGGTGCTCGGACCGTCCACACCGTCCCACGAGTATTCGTGCGGTGCGGTTTCGCCCGCAGGCTCCTGCTCGACTGGGCCGACGTCCTCGACGGGCTGAGCGGTGACCGGATCGTGGTCGGCGTCGGCTTCGGGCCGGTGGTACGGCGTCGCCGTGGCCGGTACGCCGGAGACCGGCCGGTCACCGTCCGCCGTAGCCGGCCCGTCGGGCGGCGGCCCGTCGTCGGCCAGCTCGTCCACCCGGGAGGGTGCGCTGTGGGCGGTCGGGTGGGCGGGCGGCGCGGAGACCGGCTCGGGGTCGTCGGTCGAGGCCGAACGGCCGACGGGCTCGTCGGCCGGCCGGCCGAGGACGTGGGACGGCGCTGTCGACGGATCCTGGTCCGTCGTGCCCGACGCGGTGGCAACGTCGCGTTCGTCGGTCGTCGAGTTGTCGTCGGACGACGGCCGGTCCGACGCCGGCTCGGTCCGCTCGGGCTCGGTCTGCTGACCGGGGCTGAACCAGGCGTCCGGCCCCCTGGTCCCCGGAACCTCCTCCGGCTCCCGAACAGGTGCCACCGGCCCTTCCGAGGGCGGCGGGGGTACGTAGCGGCGCGGCGTGCCCGGTGCCGGCGGAAGCGCCAGGTCGACGTCCTCCATCGGGGGATTCTGGGCCGCCGGGGTCGGGGCCGCCGAGGGCTGGGTGGCCGAAGCCTCGGTGCTCGAAGTGGGGGTGGCCGGGCTCGACGCGGGTCGGCCGGCCGGTACGTCCTGGGCCTGCCAGGCGGGCGGCGGTGCGACCGGGTGGCGGTTTTCCGCCGTCGGAGCTGGCCGCTCCGACGAGACAGACCGCTCCGGCGCGGTTGGCCACTGCGGCGAGACCTGTCGCTCTGGCGAGCCCGGCCACTGCCGCGAGTCGTGCCGTTCCGGCGAGTGCGGGCGCTGCGCCGAGACGGGCTGCTCGGGCGAGTCGTGCCGCTCCGGCGAGTGCGGGCGCTCGGGCGACTGCGGGCGTTCCGAGGAGTGGGTGTGGTCCGGCGGGGCCGGGCGGCGGTCGGTCGGCGCGCTTCCGCCCACCGGGTCGCCGACCCGTCGACGGTCCGGACCCGGCTCCTCGCCTCGCCGCTGCTCCATCGGGCGGTCGCCGACGTCCGGACCTGGGTAACGCGGCGGCGGGGTGGGGTGCGCGCGGGCGGCCGGTGCCGGTTCGGCCGGCGTCCGGCGCTCAGGTGTGGGCGGGCCGTCCGACCGTTCGCCGACGTGCGGCGGATCCACCGGTGCAGGCAGGTACTCCAGCCGCAGGCGTGCGGCGGGTGGACCCGAGACGGGAACATCGGTGGCCGGGGAGACCGGGGCGGCCGACACCGGGCGGTCCCGGCCCGGCGCAGCGGGGGAGACGGGCACCGCCGAGGAGACGGCTACAGCGGGGGAGACGGGCGCGGCGGGGGAGACGGGCGCCGGCGAAACCCGCCGCTCCGGGGTGACCGGCGGAACCGGTGCGGCCCGGCCCGACGAGGCCGGTGCCGGTGGAGCCGTCGCCGCAGGGCGCACCGGCCGCTCGTCGTACCGGGAGGGGGTGGTCGCCGGCCGCTCGTCGGGGCGGGCCGGCGGCTGCTCGGGCCGAGACGGCCTGCCCGGCTCCGTGGTGCGGTACGGGTCCGTGGGGCGGTACGGGTCCGCACCGCGGACCGGGTCCGTGGTGCGGTGTGGGTCCGTGGTGCGGTACGGCTCGGTGCGGTGGCTCTGCTCGCGGGTGCGGTCCGGATGAAGCGGGCCCGATGGCGGCCAGGGCAGGCTGCCGTCGGGCCGCTGGCCGGGCCGAGGCTCGCGGTACCCGTTCTCGCGGTGCCCGTCCTCACGGCGTCCGTTCTCGCGGTGCCCGTCCTCACGGTAGGCGTCCGGTCGGGCCTCCTCGCGGGAACGCCGCTCCGGGTACGCCTCGGCGCGCGCGACCGCCTCACGGGGCTGTTGCCGGTGTGGGTCGGCGTCGGGCCGACGCCGGTCGTCGTCGCGGCGGGGCTGTTCGGGCATGTCCGGCTCGGGCCGGCGCCGTCGTCCACCGTTGGGTGCCGGTGCTGCCTCGTGCCCTTCGTCCGCGCGGTAGCGGCGCTCCGGGCGACGGATGTCGTCCGCCTCCCGGTCCGGGTACCCGTCGGCGCGGTACCGCGGACGGCCGTCCACCGTCGCCCACGGGTCGGCACCGGCGGCGGGTCGGTCGTCGGCGGTCCGGCCGTCGCGGTCACGGGTGGGTCGTTCGCCGTACCCGTCGCCGGGGTGCCGTTCGTAACCGGCGGCCGGGCGGTCCTGCTGCCCGCGACGGCGGGGCGAGTCGTCCGGCTCGGGCATCCAGCCGACGTCGGACCGGGGCGCCGGTGACACCGGCGGTGTGCCGGGGTATCCCCGATCCCGCTCGGTGGGTTCCTGTCGCGGGCGTCGGGCGTCGTGCCGCTCGGTGGTGGGTTGGTCCCGGTGCCAGGCGGCCTCCCGCGCTGGTCCCCGCTCGTCGCCGGGGCGTCGGTCGGACCAGGCGGTACGCCGGTCCGTCTCGGGCGAGCGGCGTTCGTCGCGTCGAGGCGGTTCCGGTAGTGGCCGGCGGTACGGCTCGTGGTCGTAGGTACGGGAGTCGGTGCTGTCGGAGCGGCCGTAGGCGGTTCCGGCGACGTCGCCCCGGGGCCGACCGTAGGTCGGTGTCTCGCCCGGGCTCTCGTCCGCCCAGGACCGGCTGTGGGGTGTCGGCTCTTCCGGCGGTTCGTCGGCCCAGGACCGGCCGAGGTAGGTGCCGTCGGGGCGGGTCGGTGCCAGCGACGGGACCTCGGCTCGGCCGGTCACCGTCGCGCGGCCGCGCGACGGCGGCTGGTGCAGCACGCCGATGTCGCCGGGGTAACGCTGGCCGGGGAACTGGGGGTGCCACTCGGTTGTCGGTTCGACCACCCAGGACGGTTCGTTGGGGTCCGGCCACCGGTCGTCGTAACGGCCGTTCATCCGTCGAGCCCGTCGCCACACCCGGCCACTCGGCCGATCCTCGACGGAGGTGAGCTGTGCGCAGCCGCGACCGGGTGACCACCGGGCGTCCGGTCGCCGCCTGCCACGCCCCGGTGGCCGGCTCGCGTCCGCTCGCTCACGGCGTTGTCACCTCGTTGCAAATTGTCGCGCTGGGGCCTCGCGTGCCGGTCAGGTCGCCCGCTCCGGCAGCCCGTGGCTGCGGATGGAGGGTAACGGCGTGGGCTCGCTCACCGCCACTGTGGTGCTGCCCATCGGCGCAAACGTTATCCCATTGGTTTCGGACATTTGGTCCTATAACCGAATCTGGCCTTCGACCATACCGCACCCGAAGACCCTCCGGCTCCGGCGGGATCGCCGACTCCGCTCAGGGGTGTTCCATGATGAGGACGGCGAAGGTGCCGGGCGCGAGTGCCTCGTAGCGGTGCGGGGCGTCACCGGGAAACGTGGCGTAGTCGCCGGGGTCGAGTTCGACCGGGGCCGTTTCCGGGCCCACCCGCAGTCGGCCGGCGGCGACCACCACGTGCTCGATGCTGCGAGGGGTGTGTGCGTCCGCGGTTCGGATCGCGCCCGGTTCCAGCTCGATCAGGTAGACGTCCCGGCGCAGGTGTGCCGCGCCCGCGCTGAGTAGCGTGCCGGTGAAGTCGGCCTGCTCGGAGCGGACGTGCGGCCCGTCTCCTGCCCGGATCACCCGGACGTCGACGTCGGTGGGCTCCACCAGCCGGCTGAACGGGACGCCGAGTGCCACGCCCAGAGCCCAGAGCGTCTCCACGCTCGGGTTGCCGGTGCCCTCCTCCAGTTGGGAGACGGTGGACTTCGGCACCCCCGCTCGGCGGGCCAGCTCGGTCGACGAAATGCCGACCCGTTCCCGCTCCCGACGCAGGGCGGCGGCGATGGTGGACAGCGGGGCCGCGGGTTCCGGAGCCATTCGGTCACTCCATTGCATCGAGCGTTCGGCCGACGAACACGTTCAACGTGGTGACCTCTCCGCACGCTACAGCGAACAACCGCCGCGCCTCGGCAGGACCACGAAGGAGCGGCGAGACCCACCCACCAACGCGGAAACTGCTGCCTCCGAGACGACCGAGGCAGCAGTTTCGCCGATCTTGCGTAGATCTTGGCAGCGCGTGGGGGAGTCGGGGTCAGACCTTGTCGCCGAGCTTGACCCGGGGAGCCGGGGCACGCATCCGTCGGAACGTGATCGACCGCATGACCGCGTAGAGGTAGAGCGACCCCATCCGCTGGTCGGTCTTCGGGAAGCGCTCCCGGACCAGCTTGCCGATCTTGCGACAGATCAGCACCGAGTCGACGACCACACCCAACGCCAGCGCGCCCCAGAGCACGTTGGAGATCAACCGAACCAGCGGCGGCATGGCGGCGTTCGACCCGATCAGCACGATCAGCGCGCCGCCGAAGAACCAGGTGCCGACGGTACGCCGGGAGTCGACCACGTTGCGGGCCAGCAGCCGCTCCGGGCCACGGTCGCGGGGGCCGCCCTCGCGGCGGAACTCCGATGCGGCCTCGGCACGCAGTTGGCGGCGACGCTCCCGCTCCTCCTCCTTGGTCAGGGGGCGGCTCGGGCCGGCCGGGCGGCGGCCGACGGTCGGGCGCTTGGGAGTCTCCCGCCCCTTGGCCGGGGTGTAACCCCGGGAACGCTCGGCGGTCTCCTCGGGGGTGGTCACCGAGGAGACGGCCTCGTCGACGAGGTCAGTGGACTTGCGGCGAAAGAGCGACGGCACGCGGCAAGGGTAGCCAACGTCCCACGCCCGGTGCACATCGCGGTGCACCGGCGACGGCTCCAGGTCGACGAGCGGTGTCAGACCGGTCTTCATTCGGTCCGGAGCGACCGCCTGGCGGCGCGGAGACCGAATTATGGCCGCCAGCCGAGCTGGAGCCGTCGTAGCGGAAGGAGAGTGTTCGACGTTACGGACGTTCGGCGTGCGCGCCCAGGTCGGCGAGCTTCGCCTCGAAGTCCTCGTAGCCCCGGTTGATCAGGTCGACGCCGTACACCCGGGAGGTCCCCTCGGCCGCGAGCGCCGCGATCAGGTGGCTGAACCCGGCGCGCAGGTCCGGGATGACCAGGTCGGCGGCGTGCAGCTTGCTCGGCCCGGCGATCACCGCGGAGTGCTTGAAGTTGCGCCGGCCGAAGCGGCACGGGGTGCCGCCGAGGCAGTCCCGGTAGACCTGGATGTTGGCGCCCATCGAGTTGAGCGCGTCGGTGTAGCCCAGCCGCTGCTCGTAGACCGTCTCGTGGACGATCGACAGGCCGCGGGCCTGGGTGAGCGCCACGACCAGCGGCTGCTGCCAGTCGGTCATGAAGCCGGGGTGCACGTCGGTCTCCAGCGCCACCGCGTTCAGCTCGCCGCCGGGGTGCCAGAAGCGGATGCCGCCCTCCTGGCCCGGGTCGCCCAGCTTCGGCGCACGCGCGTCGGTGACCTCGTACTCACCGCCGACCGACCGGAAGATGTTCAGGAAGGTCATCATGTCGGCCTGCTGCGCGCCGAGCACCTCGACGTGACCACGGGTGGCCAGGGCGGCAGCCGCCCAGCTCGCCGCCTCGATCCGGTCCGGGATGGGCCGGTGGGTGTAGCCGTGCAACTTCGGCACGCCCTGGATCTCGATCACCCGGTCGGTGTGGACCTTGATGATCGCGCCCATCTTCTGCAGGATGCAGATCAGGTCGATGATCTCCGGCTCCACCGCGGCGTTACGCAGCTCGGTGACACCCTCGGCCATCACCGCGGTCAGCAGCACCTGCTCGGTGGCGCCGACACTCGGGTACGGCAGGGCGAACTTGGTGCCGTGCAGCCCGTTCGGCGCGGACAGGTGCAGACCCTCCGGCCGCTTGTCGACCGTGGCGCCGAACTCGCGCAGCGCCTGGAGGTGGAAGTCGATCGGGCGCGGGCCGATGTGGCAGCCGCCCAGGTCCGGGATGAACGCGTGCCCGAGCCGGTGCAGCAGGGGGCCGCAGAACAGGATCGGGATCCGGCTGGAACCGGCGTGCACGTTGATCTGGTCGGTGCTGGCGCTCTCCACGTTCGCCGGGTCGAAGACGAGCTCGCCGTCCTCGGTGCCGTCGGTGACCTTGACGCCGTGCAGACCGAGCAGACCCCGGACCACCTCGACGTCACGGATCTTCGGCACGTCGAACAGCCGGCTCGGACTGTCGCCGAGCAGCGCGGCGACCATCGCCTTCGAAACCAGGTTCTTCGCGCCGCGCACGCGGATCCGCCCTTCGAGCGGAGTGCCTCCGTGCACAACCAGGACGTCGTCGGTCAACGCAACCTCCAGCGCGTCGGTGCTGCCGTGTTGATGGTGGGGCGCCTGAACGTTGTCGCTACCCCGGATGCGGCCATGTCGAAACGGCCCGCTTGTGTCGTCGCTCCGGCAGCATAGCCCTCGGTGACGAAAAAGGACTCGGTCACATCGGCGTGTGCGGCATTAATCGGTGATCCGGCACTTTTGCGTACCAAGGACGCTACGGATCGTAATCAGGACGCCGCCGGTGGCGGGGTGTCCGAACCGGGCAGGGCGAGCATCTGGTCCAGCGCGACCCGGGCGTGGTGCGCGGTGTCGGCGTCCACCGTGATCTGGTTGACGACCCGGCCCGCGACCAGCTCCTCCAGGGCCCAGACCAGGTGCGGCAGGTCGATCCGGTTCATCGTCGAGCAGTAGCAGACGGCCTTGTCCAGGAACATGATCTGCTTGTCCGGGTGCGCCAGCGCGAGCCGGCGGACCAGGTTCAGCTCGGTGCCGAGCGCCCACGCCGAGCCGGCCGGAGCCGCCTCGATGGTCTTGATGATGTATTCGGTCGAGCCCACGTAGTCGGAGGCGGTGACGACCTCGTGCCGGCACTCCGGGTGGACCAGGACGTTGACCCCGGGCACCCGCTCCCGTACGTCGTTGACGCTGTCCAGCGTGAACCGGCCGTGCACCGAGCAGTGCCCCCGCCAGAGGATCATCTTGGCGTCGCGCAGCTGCTCCGGGGTGAGCCCGCCACCCGGCTTGTGCGGGTCGTAGAGCACGCAGTCGTCCAGCGACAGGCCCATCTCCAGCACCGCCGTGTTACGGCCCAGGTGCTGGTCGGGCAGGAAGAGCACCTTCGACCCCTGCTCGAACGCCCAGTCCAGGGCGCGCTTGGCGTTGGAGGAGGTGCAGACCACGCCACCGTTGCGGCCGACGAAGCCCTTGATGTCGGCCGACGAGTTCATGTACGTCACCGGCACGGTCTCGGTGGCGATGCCCAGCTCGGTCAGCGTGTCCCAGGCGGCCTCGACCTGGCCGAGGACCGCCATGTCCGCCATCGAGCAACCCGCCGCGAGGTCGGGCAGGATCACCCGCTGCGCGTCGGTGGTGAGGATGTCGGCGCTCTCGGCCATGAAGTGCACGCCGCAGAAGACGATGTACTCCGCGTCCGGGCGGGCGGCGGCCTCCCGGGCCAGCTTGAACGAGTCGCCGGTCACGTCGGCGAACTGGATCACCTCGTCGCGCTGGTAGTGGTGCCCCAGCACGAAGACCTTGCTGCCCAGCTTCGCCTTCGCGGCCGTGGCGCGGGCCACCAGGTCGGGGTCGCTGGGCGCCGGCAGGTCGCCCGGACACTCGACGCCACGCTCGGTGTCGGGGTCGCTGCCCCGGCCGAGCAGCAGCAGAGCCGTCGCCGTGTTGGAGGGTTCCACCCAGGTCGAAGTCACGTAGCCCATGGTCCCACAGCGCGAGCGCGACGCAGCCTCCCTCGGTGTGGGCTGCCACACTGCTCGGCATGCGCGTGCTGCTCTGCCCGGACAAGTTCGCCGGCACCCTTCCCGCACCGGAGGTGGCCGCCGCGGTGGCCGACGGTTGGCGGTCCGTCGCTCAGGGCGACGATCTGCTGATCCGGCCGCTCGCCGACGGTGGGCCGGGCTTCGTGGAGGTGCTCGCCGAAGCCCTCGGTGGCCGGCGGGTGCCGGTCCCGACGGTCGATCCGCTGGGGCGGCCGGTGGCCGGTGAGATCCTGCTCACCGCCGACGGCGCGACCGCCTACCTGGAGAGCGCCCAGGCGTGCGGCCTGCACCTGCTCGCCGCGACCGAGCGGGACCCCAAGACCACCACCTCGTACGGGCTGGGGCTGTTGGTGACCGCGGCGGTGGAGAGCGGTGCCCGGACGGTGGTGATCGGGCTGGGTGGCTCGGGCACCAACGACGCCGGGGCCGGAATGCTCGCCGCGCTGGGCGTCACACCGCTCGACCCCACCGGTGCGGCGCTGCCGTACGGCGGGGCGGCGTTGGCCCTGGTCGACGCCCTCGACGGCGTACCCCGGCTGCGGGGTGTCCGGCTCGTCGCGGCCACCGACGTGGACAACCCCCTGCTTGGCCTGCACGGTGCGAGCAACGTGTTCGGCCCGCAGAAGGGTGCCGACCGAGCTGACGTGCTGCTGCTCGACGCCGCGTTGGAGCGGTTCGCGGCGGTGCTGGAGCGGGATCTGGCCGGCTGCCCGGCCGGGCTCGGCAGCCTGCCCGGGGGCGGTGCCGCCGGCGGCATCGGTGCGGCGCTGCTCGCCCTGGGCGGCGGCTGCGAGTCGGGCATCGGCCTGGTCACCAGGGCCACCCGGCTGGACGCCGCGCTGGACGCCGCGGACCTGGTGATCACCGGTGAGGGGTCGTTCGACCACCAGTCGCTGCGCGGCAAGGTGGTCGCCGGGGTGGCCGGGGCGGCCCGCGACCGAGGGGTCCCCTGCGTCGTGGTGGCCGGGCAGGTGAGCACCGGCCGGCGGGAGGCCGCCTCGGCCGGGGTCACCGACGCGTACAGCCTGGTCGAGCACTTCGGCGGCGAGGAGGGCGGCGGGCTCGACGCCGCGCTCAGTCGACCCGCCGAGGGTTTACGCGAACTGGGCGCCCGGCTGGCCCGGCAGTGGAGCCGCTAAGCGTTCCGGCCGCCCGCCGACGACCGGGCCGACCTGCGGTGGGGGTCACGCCACCCGGGTGCGCCCGGCCAAGGCGGCGTACGATCGGCTGAGGACCACAATCGGGAATCACTGGACGGCGCGCGGCGTTGGCCAGTGCGTCCGGACCCAAACCGCGCAGGGAGACTTCCACGTGACCACGCCAGCGCAGACCGAGTCGACCGAGGCCCAGGCCCCTACTTCCGTCGTCCTCACCGACGTCGCGGCGCAGAAGGTCAAGGCCCTGATCGAGCAGGAGGGCCGCGACGACCTGCGGCTCCGCGTAGCCGTGCAGCCGGGCGGCTGCTCCGGCCTGCGGTACCAGCTGTTCTTCGACGAGCGTTCGCTCGACGGTGATGTCGTCACCGATTTCGGTGGTGTCGAGGTCGTCGTCGACCGGATGAGCGCCCCGTACCTTTCCGGCGCGACGATCGACTTCGCCGACCGGATCGACGCCCAGGGCTTCACCATCGACAACCCCAACGCGGGCAGCTCCTGCGCCTGCGGTGACTCGTTCAACTGAGTCACGCACCACGCACCAGCGATGACGGGGCCGTCCTTCGGGGCGGCCCCTTCGTCGTTCCGGCCCCCGACGCGCTCGTGACGAGCTGGTTGCCGTTGTCCGACCGACCGGTCACCGTCGGGTTGCCGGGCCGGTAGGCTGACCGCGCCCTGCTCCCGACCCTGAGGGTTGACATGAAGATCGCCGTCACCGGCTCGATCGCCACCGATCACCTGATGAGCTTCCCCGGTCGCTTCGCCGACCAGCTCATCGCCGATCAGCTGCACAAGGTGTCCCTCTCCTTCCTGGTGGACGACCTGGTGCTCCGCCGCGGTGGCGTGGCGGCGAACATCTGCTTCGGCATGGGCCAGCTCGGGTTGCACCCGGTGCTGCTCGGCGCGGTGGGCGCCGACTTCGCCGACTACCGCTCCTGGCTGGAGCGCCACGGCGTGGACTGCGACTCGGTGCACATCAGCGAGGTCGCGCACACGGCCCGGTTCGTCTGCACCACCGACACGGACATGTGCCAGATCGCGTCGTTCTACGCCGGTGCGATGAGCGAGGCGCGCAACATCGAGTTGGCCCCGGTCGCCGACCGGCTCGGCGGACTGGACCTGGTGCTGGTCAGCGCCAACGACCCCGAGGCGATGCTGCGGCACTCGGCCGAGTGCCGCACCCGCGGGTACGCGTTCGCCGCCGACCCGTCGCAGCAGCTCGCCCGGATGGGCGGCGAGGACGTGGTGGCGCTGATCGAGGGCGCCGAGTACCTGATGACCAACGACTACGAGAAGTCACTGCTGCAGAGCAAGGCGCAGCTGACCGACGACCAACTGCTGGACCTGGTCAAGGTACGGGTCACCACGCTGGGCAAGCACGGTGTGGAGATCGTCGGCCGGGGCATCGACCCGATCCACGTACCCATCGCACGGGAGATCCGGGCGGTCGACCCGACGGGTGTCGGCGACGCCTTCCGTGCCGGCTTCTTCACCGCGCTCTCCTGGGGCGTCGGCCTGGAGCGCGCCGCCCAGGTCGGCTCGCTGCTGGCCACGCTGGTCCTGGAAACCGTCGGAACCCAGGAGTACGACGTCCGCCCCGACCTGTTCGTCAAGCGGCTCGCCGAGTCCTACGGCGACGTCGCAGCCGAAGAGATCCGCCCCCACCTACTGCCCTAGCTCCCGACAAGCCGCGTCATCGGCGTCGATCATGGAGTAGTGGTGGCGGATTGGTGCTTTTGTGCGCCTTCTGTCCCCACCACAACTCCATGATCGACGCGCCTTGCCGGGTGGCGGCCTCAGTGGGAGCGGCGGACGTCGTAGGCAGGGCCGTCGGGGCCGTTGACCGAGCCGAGGAACTCCTGGCCGCGCATCCGGCACCAGGCGGGGATGTCGACCGCCGCCGCCGGGTCGTCGGCCAGCACCCGGACCACCGTGCCCACCGGCACCTGCGGCAACCGTCGCGCCGCCGCGATCACGGGCAGCGGGCAGCGCTGCCCCCGGCAGTCGATGACCTGGTCCGGCATCGTCACAACCCCACCACCCCGGCCTCGGCACGCAACTCGGCGACGATCGTCGGTAGCTCGCCGAGGAACCGCTCGACGTCCGCCTCGGACGTCTCCCGGTGCAGGCTGACCCGCACGTTCCCGTGCGAGAGCACCCCCATCGCCTCCAGCACGTGCGACGGGCGCAGCGTGGACGAGGTGCAGGACGAACCGGACGACACGGCGAAGCCCCGCCGGTCCAGCGCGTGCAGCAACGCCTCACCGTCGACGTACAGGCACGAGAACGTGACCAGGTGCGGGAGCCGGAGCACCGGATCGCCGACCACCTCCACGTCGGGCACGTCCGCCGCGACCCGCGCCCGGATCCGGTCCACCAGCGGAGCCAGCCGGGCCGCCTCGGCCGCCGCGTCGGCCGCCGCCGCCCGCAGGCTCGCCGCCGCCGCCACCACCGCGGGCAGGTTCACCACCCCGGGGGTACGCCCACCCTCCCGCTCGTCGGCCGGCCAGGGTGACTCCCAACGGGTGCCCTTACGGACCGCCAGCACCCCCACCCCGGGCGGACCGCCCCACTTGTGCGCGCTCGCGCTGAGCACCGACCAGCCGGCCGGAAGGGGCACCCGGGCCACCGACTGCGCGGCGTCCACGTACAGCGGCACCCCCGCCTCCGCACAGGTGGCCGCCGCCTCGGCGACCGGTTGCACGGTCCCCACCTCGTGACTCGCTGTGATCAGGGAGGCCAACGCGACTCCGGGTGCGCGCACCTCTGCCGACCACGCGGTCAGATCCAACCGGCCCGACCGGTCGACCGGCACGCCCACCGCCGTACCACCCGCCGCGACGTGCCGCTCCGCCGCGTGCAGCACCGCCGAGTGCTCGATCGCCGAGTGCACCAGCGTCGACCCGGCCCGACGCCGCCCCGCCAGGCCCCCGAGCACCGCGCCGTGGGCTGCGGTCGTACCACTGGGGGTGAACGACACCTCGTCGGCGCGGACGCCGAGCGTCGACGCGGTGGCCTCGCGGGCGGCGTCGAGCAGTTGCCGGGCCCGGCGGGCCTGCGTGTAGAGCTTGCCCGGGTCGGCCCAGCCGTCGTCGAGCGCGGCCAGCAACGCCTGCCGCGCCACCGGATGCATCGGCGCGGCGGTCGCCGCGTCCAGGTAGACCGGGGATGCGCTCACAGGCCCGCCTTCGTTCGCGACTGCGGGGCTCGCAGCCCCGGCTCACTCCTCGCGCTCACAGGTTGCAACGCTATCGCGGCGGTATGCCTAGGATCCCCCCAATGGGGGCCGGACAGCCACCCCACCACGGTCGAGCCCGTCATGGTCGAGTAATCTGCGACCGTCGGTGACGCCTTTGCCGCCGGTGCTGAGGAAAGACGCACCGCGGCGCGCTAGGGAGGCAGGACCAGGTGGTCGCAAGGAGTTCGGAGGTACGGCCGTCGGCCGTACGGCACAGCGCTTCCCCGGGAGTTGGTGGACGCCGGGGGCGTGGTGCTGGTCGGTTGGCCGGGCTCGGTCTCGGTGGCGTGGCGCTGCTGGTTCTGCTCACGGGCTGTGACGTGGGTCAGACCTTTGACGGCTTCGGCTGGCCGCAGGGCGGCATCTCGCCGGAGTCCAAGCGGATGTACGACCTGTGGATCGCCTCCTGCATCGCCGCGCTCGCGGTCGGCGTCTTCGTGTGGGGCCTGATCTTCTGGTGTGTCGTGCGCTACCGCAAGCGTGGCAACGCGTTGCCGGTGCAGACCCGCTACAACCTGCCGATGGAGTTCCTCTACACCATCGCGCCGATCCTGATCGTCTCCGTGCTCTTCTACTACACGGCGATCGTGCAGACCGACGTCGACAAGCTGTCGAAGAACCCGGACGTCACGGTCGAGGTCGTCGCCTTCAAGTGGAACTGGCAGTTCAACTACCGCGACGGCCAGGGCCCGGACGCCCGCACCACCGCGTCGACGCTCGGCACCAGCGAGGTCATCCCGGTGCTGGTGCTCCCGACCAACCGGTCCATCCGGTTCGAGGAGACCAGCCGCGACGTCATCCACTCGTTCTGGGTGCCGGAGTTGCTGTTCAAGCGGGACGTCATGCCGGGCAAGATCCGCAACGTGTTCGAGGTCTCCAGCCTGGACGCCGAGGGCGCCTACGTCGGGCGCTGCGCCGAACTGTGCGGCAGCTACCACGCGTTCATGAACTTCGAGCTGCGGGTGGTCTCGCCCGAGAAGTACGACCAGTTCCTGGCGGCCAAGCAGGCCGGCAAGTCCACCCAGGAGGCGCTGACCGAGATCGGTGAGCAGCCGTACGCGGAGACCACGCGGCCGTTCGACACCCGGCGGACGCAGGACAACTTCAACCCGGACGACGTTCCGGCCCGTACGGGAAGCTGAGGCAGCCGCATGAAGACCGAGTGGCGTATCTTCCTGATCATCGCCGTGTTCCTCTTCGGTGCCACCATCCTCTACGGCGCCTGGACGCACGGTGCGGCGGGCGGCATCGAGTGGGTCGGGACCATCGCCCTGCTGCTGTCGTTCCTGCTCTGCTCGATGTGCGGTGGCTTCTTCTGGTTCGTCTCCCGCCGGATCGACCTGCGCCCGGAGGACCGCCCGGACGCCGAGATCGCCGACGGTGCCGGCGAGGTCGGCTTCTTCAGCCCGGGCAGCTACTGGCCGTTCGGTCTGGCGCTGGCCGCCGCGATCGCCGCGCTCGGCATGGTGTTCTGGCAGTACTGGCTGATCGGCGCCGGCCTGGTGGCGGTCGTCTTCGCCGCCTGCGGGTTGCTGTTCGAGTACTACAGCGGCACCCGGCGCACCGCCGAGCACTGACCGACCCGGTAGTACCCCGTTCCATCGCGAAGGCCCGTTCCCCAGCTGGGGAACGGGCCTTCGTCGTGCTCGCGCTCCGCGTCGCGCGATGATCAACGCCACATCGGCGAGGTGGGGGTGAAGGCGCGGCGCGACACCGCAAGGTCGGCGATGTGGTGTTGATCAAAGCGTGGGTACGGGAGTGGCGCGGCGGGGGTCGGGCCCGGTGGGGTCAGGCGGCGCGGCGGGCGGGCTGGCGGGGTCGGGCGGCCCCGGTGGCGGGCTCGCGGGGTCGGGCGGCCCGGTGGGCGGGCTGGCGGGGTCGGGCCCGGTGGGGTCAGGCGGCGCGGCGGGCGGGCTGGCGGCGTCGGTGGTCGGCCAGCCGGGTGACCGGAAAGGCGTAGGTGGCGATCACCACGGCGGCACCGCAGCCGGTGCAGATCAGCTCGGGACAGTCGATGCCGTGGCCGTCGACGCAGGGCGGCGCCTCGAACGGCGCCACGCCCTCGCAGACGTCGCAGTAGAGCTCGCGGTGCGACACGGGCGTTTCCTCTCACTCCAGGCGAACCGCCCCCGGATGCGACAGTGGCGCACGGACGGGAGCGGAGAACTACTCGCCTGTAGTTTTCCACGCGGGTCCGACAAATCTCCGTCCGGAGGTCCCGCCACCGGCCCGTCGGGGGCGGCACCGCAGCTCACGACGGATGATCCACTCGGTTTCCTTGAAACCGCGGCATCCGGGCACGGGGAACACCCCGATTTCCAGGAAGCCGAGTGGATCACCTGCGGAACGTGCGCCGACGACTCGCCGGGCTGTTCGGCCGCCGTGCGTATGCCCACGGACGCGCCCGCCGTTCGCCCGCCATCCGTATGCCCGCGGGCGCGCCTGCGGTTCGCCCGCCATCCGTATGCCCACGGACGCGGCTGCGGTTCGCCCGCCGTGCGCCGCTGGCCCGTCGGACGCCTGCGGGACGCCGTCTGCACGTCCGGCGGTGGGTGCGCGTTGTCGCAGCTCGTCAGGCGGCGGTGGCGGCCTTGATCCAGCGGTCGAGGGTCGCGGCGGCAGCGCCGGAGTCGATCGACTCGGCGGCACGGTCCAGGCCGGCTCGCAGCGCCTCGGTCAGGTCACCGTCCAGCGGGCCCTGGGTCGCCAACGCCGCCGCCGCGTTGACCAGCACCGCGTCCCGGACCGGGCCCGTCTCGCCGGCAAGCAGGCGACGGGCCACGCCGGCGTTGTAGACGGCGTCACCGCCGCGCAGGTCGCCGAGGGTGGCCCGGGGCACCCCCAGGTCCGTCGCGTCCAGCACGGCCTCGCGTACGGTGCCGCCCTGAGCTGCCCAGACCCGGGTCGGCGCGGCGGTGGTGAACTCGTCCAAGCCGTCCTCACCGCGCATCACGATCGCCGAGTCGCCCCGGGCGGCGAAGACACTGGCCATCACCGGGGCCATCCGCAGGTCGAAACAGCCGACCGCGCCGGCCCGGGGGCGGGCCGGGTTGGTCAGCGGGCCGAGGAAGTTAAAGAAGGTGGGCACGCCCACCTCGCGGCGGACCGGACCGGCGTGTCGCATCCCGGGGTGGAACCGGGCGGCGAAGCAGAACCCGATGCCGGCCTCCTCGACACAGCGGGCAACCTGTTCCGGGCCGAGGTCCAGGGGGATGCCGAGGAACTCCAGCAGGTCGGCGGTGCCGCACAGGGAGGAGGCGGCCCGGTTGCCGTGCTTGACGACGCGTACGCCCGTGCCGGCGACCACCAGCGCGGTCATCGTGGAGATGTTCACCGTGTGGGCGAGGTCACCGCCGGTGCCGACCACGTCGAGCGCGGTGTTGCGCAGGTCGTCGGAGAGCACCACCGGGACCGAGCGGCCCAGCATCGCCTCCACCAGGCCGCCCAGCTCGGCCGGGGTCTCACCCTTGGCCCGCAACGCCACGGCGAAGCCGGCGATCTGGGCGGCGGTCGCCGAGCCGGTCATGATCTCGTCCATCGCCCAGGCGGTGTCGGCGGTGGACAGCTCCTCGCCACGCAGCAGCGTGTTGAGCAGGTTGGGCCAGGTCCGATCGCCCATGGCGGGCCTCCCGAGCGTACGAAGTGCGGGTGGGCTGGAACCGGCGCCGACTGGTCCGGCGCCGTGACGGTGCCGGTGAGCGGGGGGACGTCAGGCGGGTGCGTGCGTCCGCAGCAGCTCGGCCACCGTGCCGCCGGTGGTAACCGGGTCGAGCGGGTGCACCAGCGTGGCGTCGACCTCGGCGTACGCGGCGAGCCATCGGTCGGCGGCGCGGGCGATCACGAGGCAGGTCGGGGGAGCGTCTTCCCGGTCGTCCTTGATCTGCCGGGCGATGCCGATGCCGCCGCCGGGGCTGGCCTCGCCGTCGAGCAGCAGCAGGTCGATCTCGTAGTCGTCGACCAGCCGGATGGTCTCCGCGTAGGTCGACGCGTCGACGAACTCGATCTGCAGCCCGGGCGCGGGACGGGTGCCGACGGCCATCCGCATCCGGTCACGGACCTGCGGGTCGTCGCTGTAGAGCAGAACGGTGCAAAGACGATCACTCATGCCGGCACTCCGCTTTCACCTGGTGGCTGCCCGCCGATCGTACCGGTCGGCGTGACGTAGCCGACATCCCGCCCGCCGCCGCTCCTCGGGGCGTACCGTCCGGGCAGCTCAGGCGGCCGCGGCGTCGGCGGCGCGCTCGCGGGCCTCCTGGCGGTCCAGCTCGCGGTCGACCCGGCGGGCCTCCCGTTCGGACTGCTTGACCCACTGCACGACCAGCACCGCGAGCATCGTCACACTGACGAACTCGCCACCGGCCCAGAGGATGCCGCCGGCGACCACCTGGTCCTGCCAGGGGTCGACCCAGCCGAGGTTCAGTGAGGGGTACCAGTCACCGCCGAAGAGCGTGCTGCTCTGCATGATGGTCAGGCCGAGCACCGTGTGGAACGGCACCGAGAGCAGCATCAGCAGCGCGCGGGCCGGGTACGGCCAGCGGCCGGGCAGCGGGTCGAGCCCGAGCAGCGGCCAGAAGAACACGCAGCCGGTCATGATGAAGTGGGCGTGCACCAGCTCGTGCGCCCAGGCGTGTTCGAGGGTGTAGCGGTACAGGTCGCTGAAGTACAGCACGAACGGGTTGACCACGAAGATGGCGAACGCCACCAGCGGGAAGCTGTAGACCCGGGCGACACGGCTGTGCACGATCGCCAGCAGGCGCTTGCGCGGCCCGACCGGCAGGGTGCGCAGGGCCAGGGTCATCGGTGCGCCCAGCGCCAGGAAGATCGGCGCCACCATGGACAGCACCATGTGCTGGATCATGTGCACGGACAGCAGCGAGGTGTCGTACGCGTGCAGCCCGCTGACCGTGACCAGCGCGATGCCGCCCAGACCGGGGCCGAGGAAGAACACCGTACGGGCGACCGGCCAGCGGTCGCCGCGCAGGCGCAGCCGGTACACCCCGTAGAGGTACAGGCCGGCGGCGAGCACCAGGCCGAGGGCCAGCCAGCTGTCCAGCCGGGTCTCGCTCAGCACCGCGCCGACGGTGAACGGCGGCGGGGCCGAGGTGGCGGCGAAGATCGGATCGACGTGCAGCACGCTTTTCAGGCTAGGCCAGGCGAACCGGACCCTGACGCGCGGGCCACGGAAGGCGCAGGTTTGCCACCCCGCTGATCGCCGGCCCCGGTCAGGGGCAATAATGACGGCGTGACTGCGGCCCCAGCCATTGACAAGAGCCGGATCCACTCTCTGACCCGACCGAACATGGTCAGCGTCGGGACGATCGTGTGGCTCTCCAGCGAACTCATGTTCTTCGCGGCGCTGTTCGCGATGTACTTCTCGATCCGCGCGGCTGCGCCGGAGCAGTGGGAGAAGCACACCGAGGCGCTGAACATCCCGTACGCGACCACCTTCACGGTGATCCTGGTGCTGTCCTCGGTGACGTGCCAGCTCGGCGTCTTCGCGGCGGAGAAGGGTGACGTGCACGCGCTGCGGCGCTGGTTCACCGTCACCTTCGTGATGGGCCTGATCTTCGTGCTCGGCCAGCTGAACGAGTACCGGCACCTGGTCGAGGACGGCATCAAGATCAACGAAGACGGTTACGGGTCGGTGTTCTACCTGACCACCGGCTTCCACGGCCTGCACGTGACCGGCGGTCTGATCGCCTTCGTCATCTTCATGGTCCGCACGACCATGGGCCGGTTCACCCCGGCGCAGGCGACCTCGGCGATCGTCGTGTCGTACTACTGGCACTTCGTCGACGTCGTGTGGATCGGGCTGTACGCCATGATCTACTGGCTTCAGTGATCTTGCGCGTCACGTTCCGCACTGCTGCTCCGTCCCCTGAGACAGGTCCAACCGGTTAAGGACACCGCTCATGACTTCTGACAACGACCGCCGACGCGGTCTGCTCGCGCGGTTGCGCGAGCGGCCCGCCGCGCGCAGCAGGGGCCGCCGCCGGCTGGGTGCCGCGGTCCGGCTGATCGCCGCGCTGATGCTCGCCGGCGGCGCCTACACCGTCTTCGCCCCAGGTGCCCAGGCGCAGGACAACCCGCAGCTGACCGGCGCCGCCGCCGAGGGCAAGGCGCTGTTCGACGTGAGCTGTGTGACCTGTCACGGTCGCAACGCCCAGGGTGTCGAGGGCCGCGGGCCGAGCCTCGTGGGCGTCGGCGCGGCCTCGGTCGAGTTCCAGGTCAGCTCCGGGCGGATGCCGCTGGCCCGCCAGGAGGCCCAGGCCCACCGCAAGCCCCCCGTCTTCACCGACGAGCAGACCCGCCAGCTGGCCCAGTACATCCAGGAGCTGGGTGGCGGCCCGGTCGTTCCGGACGGTGACGACCTCCGCGAGGACGGCAACATCGCGGCCGGCGGTGAGCTGTTCCGGATCAACTGCTCGCAGTGCCACGCGTTCGGTGGTGGCGGCGGCGCGCTCTCCTCGGGCAAGTTCGCCCCGAGCCTGCACCCCGCGACCGACCGTCAGATCTACGCGGCGATGCTGAGCGGCCCGCAGAACATGCCGGTGTTCGGCGACAACCAGCTCCGGCCGGAGCAGAAGGCCGACATCATCGCCTACATCCAGGAGACGCTGAAGCACGACCAGGACCCGGGCGGGTTCAACCTCGGGCGGTACGGCCCCTCCACCGAGGGCCTGGCGATCTTCCTGGTTGGCATCGTGGCGCTCGTCTTCGCCAGCCTGTGGATTGCAGGCAAGTCGTGACCGAGCGGATACTCAGTTTCAGCGCCGTGGTGCCGCTCGGCACCACCCGTAGCGAGGTGACGGCATGAGCACCCACACCGAGCACCAGGCCCCGCAGGGCCGGGAGCCGCTCGACGTGAACGACCCCAAGCTCACCCGGTTCGACATTGTTCGTGAGGGTGCGCGTCGGGACGACATCGAGATCGTCCACTACGAGCCGCAGGTGCTGCCGGGCACCAAGGCGGAGCGTCGGCTGACCCGCGTGGTCGCCGGGTTCTTCCTGATCACCGGTCTGGCCGCGACCGCCTTCCTGGCCATCTACATCTGGTGGCCGTGGCAGTACGAGGCCGGCCGTGGCGGCGACAAGTTCTACACCCCGCTGCTCGGTCTCACCCTCGGCGTGGCGCTGCTCGCCGTCGGCTTCGGCATCCTGACCTGGGGCAAGAAGTTGCTGCCCAAGGAGGTCTCGATCCAGGACCGGCACGAGGGCCAGGTGGACTCCGAAGGCCGCACCATCACCGGCCAGACCATGCTCTACATGGCGGACGAGCTGGGTGTGAAGCGTCGCCCCCTGCTCGGCATCTCGCTGCTGGCCGGTCTCGCGCCGGTCGCCGCGGTCGCCGCCGCGCCGCTGGTCGGCGGTCTGATCTCGCAGCCGCACAAGAACAACCAGATGTTCACCACCGGGTTCGCCCCGGCCGAGGGCGGCGAGCGCATCCGCCTGGTCCGCGAGGACGGTCGCCCGGTCCGTCCGGCGGACGTCAGCGCCGGTGGCCAGCTGACCGTCTTCCCCGGCATCGATCACGGCGTGAGCAACAAGCACGCCGACTCGCCGACGCTGCTGATCCACCTCCGCGACTCCGACGCGCAGGAGTCGCGCCGGGCCAACGAGACCATCGGCCACGGCGACTACATGTGGGGCAACTACGCGGCCTTCTCCAAGATCTGCACGCACGCCGGCTGCCCGGCCAGCCTGTACGAGCAGCAGACCAACCGGCTGCTCTGCCCGTGCCACCAGTCCCAGTTCCTGATCACCAACAACGCCAAGCCTGTCTTCGGCCCTGCCAGCCGGCGGCTGCCGCAGTTGCCGATCGAGGTGGACTCCGAGGGCTTCTTCGTGGCGAAGTCCGACTACACCGAGACCGTCGGGCCTGACTTCTGGGAGCGGCCATGAAGCGTCGAAAGTTCGACCTGGCGGCGACGCCGGGCAAGGCCGCGGTGGGAGTGGACGACCGCTTCCAGGTGGCCACCCCGCTGCGCAAGCTGCTGAACAAGGTCTTCCCGGACCACTGGTCCTTCCTGCTCGGCGAGATCGCGTTGTTCTCGTTCGTCGTGCTGCTGCTGACCGGTGTGTTCCTCACCTTCTTCTTCGAGCCGGCGATGACCGAGGTGGTCTACGACGGCAGCTACGCGCCGTTGCAGGGCACCCCGATGTCCGCCGCGTACGCCTCCAGCCTGGACATCTCGTTCGATGTCCGCGGTGGTCTGGTGATGCGGCAGATGCACCACTGGGCGGCGCTGCTGTTCATGGCCGCGATCGTCGTGCACATGCTGCGGATCTTCTTCACCGGCGCCTTCCGCAAGCCGCGTGAGACCAACTGGATCATCGGTTCGCTGCTGTTCTGGGTCGGCTTCCTGGCCGGCTTCACCGGCTACTCGCTGCCGGACGACGGCCTCTCCGGCACCGGCCTGCGGATCGCCTCGGCGATCATGCTGTCCATCCCGGTGATCGGCTCCTGGGTGACCTCGTCGATCTTCGGCGGCGAGTTCCCGGGCACGATCATCATCAGCCGGTTCTTCATCGCCCACGTGCTGCTCATCCCGGGTCTGCTGGTCGCGCTGATCAGCGTCCACCTGGGGCTGGTCTTCAAGCAGAAGCACACCCAGTGGCCCGGCCCCGGCCGGACCAACAACAACGTGGTCGGCGAGCGGATGTTCCCGCGGTACGCGCTGAAGCAGGGCGGCTTCTTCATGGTCGTCTTCGGCGTCATCGCGCTGATGGGCGGTCTGTTCCAGATCAACCCGATCTGGTTGTTCGGCCCGTACGAGGCGTGGGTGGTCTCGGCCGCCAGCCAGCCTGACTGGTACGTCATGTTCCTCGACGGCTCGACCCGACTCATGCCGGCCTGGGAGATCAACATCCCGCTCGGTGACGGGTACGTGATTCCGCCGCTGTTCTGGCCGACGGTCGTGCTGCCCGGCATCCTGGTCGGTCTGTCGACGATGTACCCGTTCCTGGAAGCCCGGCACCTCAAGGACCGCAAGAGCCACAACCTGCTCGAGCGCCCCCGTGACGCTCCGGCCCGGACCGCCGTCGGCGCGATGGCCGTCGCGTTCTACATCGTGCTGACGCTCTCCGGCGCCAACGACGTGATCGCCGACAAATTCCAGATCAGTTTGAACGCGATGACCTGGGCTGGCCGGATCGGTCTGCTGGTGCTCCCACCGATCGCGTACTACGTCACGTACCGGCTCTGCCTCGGTCTGCAGCAGCACGACCGGGAGGTGCTCGCGCACGGCGTGGAGACCGGCATCATCCGGCGCCTGCCGGATGGCCGGTTCGTCGAGGTGCACCAGCCGCTCAGCGCGTCGAACGGGCACGCGGACGGTCACGGCCAGCTGGACTACGTCGGCTGGGTCGTCCCGAAGAAGATGAACCGGCTGGGGGCCCTCGGGCCGGCCATCCGGGGCTTCTTCTACCCGATCGAGAAGCCGGTCGAGGCGCCGGTCTCGCCGGGGCACCCGCCGGTCGAGCCCCGGCCCGAGCGCGAGGAGATCGGCAGCGGCGAGAGCCGTCGCTGACCGCCCGATCGCACCGTTACGTGGCGCCCGCCGGATTCCGGCGGGCGCCACGTCGTATCCGTACCCACCGCCCATCCGAGGCGGAGTCGGACGGCCACGGCGGGACCGGTCCACCCCGCGCGGCGGGTGATCGCAGGAATAACCCCGGTGAGCCGGGTATCCGTGCGGTCCAACGTCTCAAGGGGGGGAAGCATGTTGGGTATCAAACGCCTCGGCCTGTTGGCCGCGCTGGTACTGGTCGGTGTCGCGCCGGCTGCGGCCGCGCAGGCCGCGGCACAGCCGTCAACGCAGGACACCCAGTACCTGCAGGCGGTTCACCAGGTCAACCTGTTCGAGATCACCGCCGGTGACCTGGCCCAGCAGAAGGGTCAGGACCAGGGGGTCAAGGACCTGGGTGCCATGCTGAAGACCGACCACACCCAGCTGGACCAGACGGTGCAGCAGACCGCGTCCCAGCTCGGGGTGGAACTGCCGAACGAGCCCACCGCCGATCAGCAGGCGGTGATCGACCAGCTGAACAACGCCAGCGGTGCGGAGTTCGACCGGCTCTGGGTGACCAGTGAGCTGGCCGGCCACGTCCAGGCCATCCAGGCCACCCAGACGGAGATCTCGCAGGGCTCCGAGCCGTCGGTGGTCCAGTTGGCCCAGACCGCGCTGCCGACGCTGCAGGCGCACTACGACGAGTTGGTGCAGCTCGCCAACCAGTTGGGCATCCCGGTTCCGCAGACCAGCGCCAGCGGTACGCCCAGCCCGGGTGGCACCGGCACTGAGTCGCCTGCTCCGGGCGGCACCGGCACCGAGTCGCCGGCTCCGGGTGGCAACACCGAGTCCCCGGTTCCGGGCGGCGGTACCACCGAGACGCCGGCTCCCAGCGAGAGCTGACGTAGCGACAGCAGACGGCCGGTCCACCCGAGTGGTGGACCGGCCGCCGTGCGTGCGTTAAGCCCCGGAACGGGCGGCCGGGTCAGTCGGCGCTGGCCAGGCCGATCGCGAACGCCTCCTCCAGGTCGTGCTGGGAGTACGCGCGGAACGCGATGTGCGACTCGGTGTTGAGCACGCCCGGCACCTTGGAGATGCTGCCCGCGATGACCTGGGCGATCTGGTCGAACTCGCGGACCCGGACGATGGCGATGAGGTCGACGTGCCCGGCCACCGAGTAGACCTCGCTCACGCCGGGGAGGTTGGCCAGGCTCTCGGCCACCTCGGGGATCGCGTCGGTGGCGCAGTCGATCAGCACGATCGCGGTGATCACGGGACATCTCTCCGTTCGTCGGCGTCGTCGCTCATGCTAGATGTTTTCCGGCCCTGCCGAGCGAGGGCGGCCGGTCTGGCGCGGGGAGCGCAGTCACCCGTGCGGCGTGGCGGGGACGGTGCCGCCGTTGCCGAACCGGATGACGTCCACCAGCCGTTCCCCGTCACGCACCGTCGCGCCCGGCCACACCACGGTGCGCAGCACGTCGCCGTCGACCCGCGCGTCCGCTCCGATCACCGACTCCACGCAGCGGCCGGTGACCGTCGCCGAGGGGGCGACCAGGGTGCCGCCGGCTGCGGCGTGCAGGTTGGCCGCCAGGTAGTCGGCCGGCGTGCCGGTGTCGAAGAAGGCGCCCGGGTAGGGCACCACCTCCAGGGCGTCCGCCGCCTCCGCCGGACGCCAGACGGCGTGGACCAGGTCGGAGACGACGACCGGTAGGTCGCGGACCAGTCGCCAGGGCAACAGTGAGAAACCGGTGAAGCAGTGCCCGGCGAAGGTGCCCGGCGCCGTCGGGTTCGCGGCAGGCTGGCCCAGCAGGCGAACGGTGTGCCCGTTCCAGCCGTCGAGCAGGGCGGCCACGTCCGGGCCGGGCGCGGCCGCCGGGTCGGCGAGGTACGCGTCGGCGTTGCCGACCAGCACCGGCCGCCCGTCGATCCAGTCCCGCAGGTTGGCCACCCCGCCGGCGGTGCCCAGCGGGTCGCCCGGCTCGACGGACAGGTGCGCGCGGTCACCGACGTGTGCGACCACCTGGTCGCCGAGGTAGCAGGCGTTCACCGCGACCCGGCCGGGACCGGTCAGGCCGAGCCCGGCCAGCCGGGCCAACACGCGGTCGAGCAGTGGCACGTTGCCCACCGGGCAGAGAGCCTTGGGGAGTCGTTCGGTGAGCGGGCGCAGTCGGGTGCCCTCGCCGGCGGCGAGCACCACCGCGCACAACTCCGCAGGAACGCCGGCCCCGCCGGTCATGGCAGATCGTCCGGGACCGGTGGCGGGAACTGCCCGGCCAGCGGCCCGATGTCGTAGTAGGCGAGCAGCCGGGCGGTCGGCCAGGTCAGCTTTGGCAGGTCGTCCAGCGGGTGCCAGGCGGCCTCGAAGACCTCCGCGCCGTCGACCGCCAGCTCGGTGGTGGACGCCGGCACCTCGGTCTCGAAGACCGTGTCCACCCAGCCCTTGGCGTGCACGATCGCGTTCGGTGTCGCCGGGCGCAGCCGTGACGGGGGGAGCCGGATGCCGGATTCCTCGAACAGCTCGCGGGCCGCTCCCACCACCGGGGCCTCGCCGCGATTCAGCAGGCCGGCGGGGAGTGACCAACCCTTGCCGGGCGGCTGGCGCAGCATCAGCAGGCGCCCCGCGCCCGTCGCCTCGGCGTCGCGGACCAGGGTGACCGCGCCGACGATGTACTTGGGCACGGCCAGCCGGACCAGGCGCCGACGCACCGGCAGCGGCATTCGGTAGAAGGCCTGGTAGAAGATGGCCCGACCGGTGGCGCGGGAGCGGGGGATCATGACTCCAGGCTAGTGGTCACGAATGTCCCTCGGACGCGCCGGGGCTGGCCCGGTCACTGTCGATGGTCGACCAGGTCGATGAGCTGGCGTACCACGGTGTCCGGTTCGATCACCCGGTCGAAGACCGCGACCAGCAGGGTCTCCAGGTCGGGGTAGCCCAGCTCCTCGGAGAGGCGCAACAGTGGCAGGTCACTGGCGAGGCCACGGTTGTGCTGACGCAGGGCGAGCCCGATGGTGGCCCGCCCGAGGCGGACCTTGTCGCTGATCGTGATGCCCGGCTCGGTGTGCTCGGCGAACCACCTGTTGATCTGCATCTGCGCGTGCGGCGACTTGACGAAACTCAGCCACTCCCGGCGGGGGCCGCGCGGCGCCACCCCGGCCTCGAACCCGTTGTCGCCGTCGCTCTCGGTGAATATCTCCACCACGTCGCCCTCGTCCAGCTCCGAGCTCAGCGGGGCCAGCCGACCGTTGATCCGGGCGGCGAGGCAGTGGTCGCCCCGCTCGTTGCCCAGCTCGTAGGCCAGGTCGACGGGGGTTGCGCCGGCCGGCAGCACGACCTGCTGCCCGTCGGCGAAGACCTGGATCTGGCCCTCGGCGAGGTCGCAGCGCAGCGACTCGTAGAACTGTGCCGGGTCGGCGGCGTCCGGCTCCCAGTCGAGCACCCGGCGTAGCCAGTCCAACTGCTCGGCGCGGGCCGCCGCGCTGCCGCTGCCCGAGCGGGGGAAGCGGAAGTCGGCGGCGATGCCGTACTCGGCCGAGCGGTGCATCTCCTCGGTGCGGATCAGCACCTCCACCGTGCGGTCCTGCGGGCCGCAGACGCTCGTGTGCAGCGACCGGTAGAGGTTGTTCTTCGGTGAGGCGATGAAGTCCTTGAACCGGCCGGGGATCGGTCGCCACGTGCCGTGGATCGCGCCCAACGCGGCGTAACAGTCGGTCGCCGGGCCGTCGACCACCACCACGATGCGGGGCAGGTCGTACGGGGCGGTGTGGCTGCCGGCGATGGTGTCCTTCCAGATCGAGTAGAGGTGCCGCGGACGAGGGCTCACCTCGGCGTCGACCCGGCTGCGCTTGAGCGCCCCCTTGGCCCGAGTGACCACCGAGTCGAGGTACGCGTCCCACCCCGGACGGTCGTGCACGTGCCGGGCCAGCCGGGCGTGCTCGTCGGGCTCCAGGTGCAGCAGCACCACGTCGTCCAGCTCGCGCTTGAGGGTCTGGATGCCCAGCCGGTCACAGAGCGGGACCAGCACCTCCTGGGTCTTGCGGGCGATCCGTTCCCGGGAGGACGCCGAGCGCACCCCGAGGGTGCGCATGTTGTGCAGCCGGTCGGCCAGCTTGATGATCAGCACCCGGACGTCCTTCGCGGCCGCCACGATCATCTTGCGGACCGTCTCCGCCTCGGCGGCCTTGCCGTAGAACGCCTTGTCGAACTTGGTCACCCCGTCGACCAGGTGCGCCACCTCGCCGCCGAAATCCTCGGAGAGCGCCTGGAGGGTGTAGCGGGTGTCCTCCACGGTGTCGTGCAGCAGCGCGGCGACCAGGGTCGTGGAGTCCATCCCCAGCTCGGCGCAGATCTGTGCCACCGCGAGGGGGTGGGTGATGTACGGTTCGCCGCTCTTGCGGAACTGCCCGCGGTGCATGTTCTCCGCGATCGTGTACGCCCGGCGCAGCACCGCGGGGTCGGTGCCGGCGTGGATCCCCCGGTGGGTGCGCACCAGGTGGGTGACCGGGTCGGAGTCGGTGGTCGGCCAGCTGAGCAACGACCGCAGCCGGCGGGCGAGCGGCAGCTCACCCGGCTGTGTCGGAAGGGCGCCCCCCAGGGCGGCGCCGTGTCCGGCGTCGACGTCCACGAGGGACACCTCCTCACCCCGGCTCCGCACCGCCGAGACCCGGCGGCGGGAGCAGGCCCACGAATCGGGCAGGACTGCACTTCTCTAACAGCCTAAGCGAGTCGACGTAGTCCGATCGGTCAGTTGGTCATGAGCGTTCGGTCGAGAGTTGCTGGGACGAGCCGTTCTCGGCCTTCGCCAGCAGGTCACGGAACCGCCCCGCGCCACCGGCCGGGGAGGACCAACCGGAGGACATCTCCACCAGCCGGGTCTCCGGTCGTTCCAACCAGGACAGAATCCGCTCGGACTCCTCGGCGGTGGCGGCCGGCACCGGGCCGTGCCCGCCCGACACCGTCTCGGCGGTGGCCCGGATGGCGGTCAACGTGGGCCGCGGGTGGACACCCGGCGGCGAGACCCCCGCACCGGCCAGTCGGCCGTGCCGCACCAGCGCCAACTCCCAGCCACCCCGAGCGGCCGGTCGTGCGGCGGCCAGCTCGACGATCCCGGTCAGCGCGGCCAACCGCTGCATCCGGACGGTGGCCCGCAGCACCGCGGCCAGCCGGGACCGCACCACGGCCGCGTCCTCGTAACGTTGGTCGCGGGAGAGCACGTCGATGCGGGCGAGCAGCGCGTCCACCACCGGCTGGGGGTCGTCGGCCGTGGCGGTGCGGAAGGGCCCGGCGGCGCTGTCGTCGTACTCCTGCGGGGTGATCTTGTGTTCGCAGGGTGCCGGGCAGCGACCCAGCTCGGCCAGCGCGCAGGCCGGCGTGACGGTGCGCAGCGAGAGCCGGTGCGTGCACTGGCGCAGCGGCACCGCGTCGTGGAACCCGGCGGCGGCCAGCTCCGCGGCCCGCCGGGAGGTGAACGGCCCGAGGTACGCGGTGTCGGTGGGGGAGAGGTCGCGGACGATCGACAGCCGAGGGTACGAACCGTCGGTCAGCTTGAGCCAGACCATCCGCTCCGGGTATTTCGACCGCCGGTTGTACGGCGGGGCGTGCGCGGCGATCAACCGCAGCTCGCGGACCTCCGCCTCCAACGAGTGCGCGCACTCCACCGCCTCGACCCGCTCGGCCGCGGCGAGCATCTCGGAGATCCGCGCCCGCTTCTCCCCGGCGGTGAAGTAGCTGCGCACCCGGGTGGCGATGTCGACGGAGGTGCCCACGTAGAGCGGACGGTCGTCGGCTGCCCGGAAGATGTAGACCCCGGGGACCTTGGGCAGCCCCTCGGCCAGGTGCCGTTTGCGGCGCTGCGTCGGGGTGACCGCCCGGGCGAACTCGATGGCGTCGCCGACCGTGTCCACCCGGTGGCCGCCGAGCCGGCCGATCAGGCCGTGCAGCACGTCGACGGTAGCCTTCGCGTCGTCCAGGGCGCGGTGGGTGGGCTGGACGGCGGTGCGGAAGTAGGCCGCCAGGGTGCCGAGCTTGCGGTTGGGCACCTCGTCGCGGGTCAGCACCCGGCGGGCCAACGCCGCCGTGTCCAGCACGCGCGGACTGGGCCAACGGTAGCCGTGCTTGGCGCAGGCGGCCTTGAGGAAACCCACGTCGTACGGGGCGTTGTGGGCCACCAGCACCGCGTCGGCGATGAACTCCAGGAAGCTCGGCAGCACCTGCTCGATCGGCGGCGCCGGCAGCAGCATCGCCTGGGTGATCCCGGTCAGCACGGTGATGAAGGGCGGAATCGGCTGCCCCGGGTTGACCAGCGTGGCGAGCACACCCAGTCGCTCACCGCCGCGCACCTTCACCGCGCCGATCTCGGTGATGCCGCCGCCGTCCGGCGCGCCGCCGGTGGTCTCCAGGTCGACCACCACGAAGGTGGTCGCGTAGAGCGGCAGCGCCGGGTCCACCCCACCCGCCGCCGGGTCGAGACCAGCGAGGGACTCCTGGACGTACTCCGCCTGTGCCATCGGCGGCACGCTAACGCCCGGGTCCGACACTCCCGTCGCGTGCGTCCCACGAGTCACCATGGGGCTAGGATGAGAGATCGGCTCACTCACCGGGCGGTGGGCCCGGTCGCGGTGGGAGACTTGCCACATGCCCCTCGCCGAGCCGCACGACGACCACCTCCCAGAGGAGGATCTGGTCGCGCTCGACGGGGCCCTGGGCAACCCGGACGACAACGTAGTCAGCGAGACATTCGACGCATCCGACCCGACGGCCACCGGCGACGGCCCGGCCATCGAGCCCGAACCGTCACTGCCCGAGCCGGTCCGGCAGCGGATCGTGACGCTGACCGCCGCGGTGCTGCCCACCCTGCCCGCCGACGAGGTGCCGGTGCCGTTGCGCCGGGTGGCCAAGTTCGCCCCCAACCGGCGGGCCCGGCTCGGCGCGCCGGTCATCGCCGCCCAGCTCACCGCCGACCCGCTGTTCCGCCAGCGGGTCACCGCCCGCGTCCTGGCCGACGCCGGCGACCTCGGGGCCGCTGTCGTCGAGGGCACCGCCCCCGCCGCCGCCGACCCGGTCGAGGTCGCCGCCCTGGCCTACCTGGCCCGCCCGCGTGGCTGGCGGGAGCTGATCGACGCCAGCGGCGCCGCCGTTCGCGCCGAGGCGGACAGCGCGGTCGTCGCCGAACTGGTCCGGGAGGCCGAACAACGCGCCACCCGTGCCGAGCACGACCGGGCGGTGGCGCGGGTCGAGGCGGAGAAGCTGCGCGACGAGTTGGCCCGGGTCCGTGAGGAGCTGGGTCAGCTTCGCGAGGAGTCCCGGCAGGTGGCCCGTACCCTGCGGGAGACCCAGGCCCGCGAGCGCAAGGCCACCGAGTTGCTGGCCACCGAGCGCGGCCGGGCCGCGCGGGCCAGCGCGGACGTGGACGCCGAACTACGCCGGGCCCGGGCCCGGTTGGCCGAGGCGGAGGCCGCCGCCGGAGTGGCCCGGGCGAGCGCCAAGGAGGCGCGTTCGGTCGACGACGCCCGGCTCTGGCTGTTGCTGGAGACCATCGGCCAGGCCGCCGTCGGCCTACGCCGGGAGCTGGCGCTCGACCCGGTGGACAAACTCCCCGCCGACTTCGTGGCCGACGCGTTCGCCGAGCAGCCGGGCACCGCCCCGGCCGGCCCGGCCGCACGTGCCCGCGACACCGACGACCCGGCCCGGCTCGACCAGTTGCTCGCCCTGCCCCGGGCGCACCTGGTGGTGGACGGCTACAACGTCACCAAGCGCGGCTTCGGCGAGATGTCCCTGGAACAGCAGCGCAAACGCCTCATCACCGGTCTCGGTGGCATCGCCGCGCAGACCGGCGACGAGGTCACCGTGGTCTTCGACGGCGCCGAGCGGATGCACGGGCTGCCACCCGCGCCGCGCGGCGTGCGGGTGCTCTTCTCCCGCAAGGGCGAGACCGCCGACGAGCTGATCCGGCGGCTGGTCCGTGCCGAGCCGGCGGGGCGCCCGGTGGTCGTGGTCTCCTCGGACCGCGAGGTCGCCGACGGGGTACGCCGACACGGCGCCTACCCGCTGGGCGCGGACTCGCTGCTGCGGCGGCTCGCCCGCTCCTGAGGACACGGCCGGATCGGTGATCCGCCGAGTGGCCGGCGCGGCGGGCATGATCGACACGAGTTCCATGATGTCGGGGTGTCCGACCGCGTGGGATGGCCCGATTTCGTGGAACTGGAGTGGATCTCGCCCCCAAACGTCCGGTCGGACGCGGTTTCTGTCGTACCCGGTGGTTAGCGTCGATGTTACCGACGGTGCTCGGCTGGCGACGACAAGGCGTCGGCTGCCCGCCGTGAGCGATCAGGAGGCGTGATGCTTATCGACTGCGACGGGTGCGCGAGGCGGGCCGACGGCTGTTCCGGCTGCCCGCTGACCGCCCTGTTCGACGAGACGTCCCCGGTGGCCGGGCTGGTCGCCGCCGAGGTCGAGGCCATCGAGGTGTTCGCCCGGGCCGGCTTCGACGTGGAGGTGCTGGCCGCGCCCGTGCGCCGTGGCGCCACCGGTCGCCGGGCCACGCGCCGGGTCGCCTGAGCGCGACACCGCACGCCACCGTCGCCGGGCCGTTCGTCGGATTGCCTGCCGGGTCGCCTGAGCGCGGCACCGCGCCCGGGGCGCGCCTTCCGCGGGCCATAGGATGAGCGGTCACGGCGGGAGGAGCGGCGGCATGAGCGGGGTACGACAGGCGGTGACGCGGTGACCCCGCGCGGCTGGGCGCTGCTGGCCCTGGCCGGGTTGACCGTCGCGTTGGTCGTGATCGCCGCGCTGCTCATCCCCTGGCACCGGCCGCCTGCGCCCCGGGCCGACCAGCTCGCGGCGCTACGGGACCTGCCGGCCGAGCAGGTGGCCAAGGGGCGGGAGTTCCGGGCCGCGCTGCGCCCCGGCAGCTACACCGCGCTCGCCGTCGGGCTGCTGGTCGCCCTCGCGCTCGGGCTCACCCCGCTGGGCAGCCGCCTGGTCGAGCTGGTGGGCCGTCCCTTCGGGGGGCACTGGGCCGCGCAGGCCGTGCTCGGTGGGCTGGCCGTGGTGCTCGTCGCCGACCTGGTGACACTTCCGTTCGCCGCCTGGCGGCAGAGCGTGCTCACCCGCTACGGCTTGAGCACCAACGGTTGGAACGGCTGGGCGGTGGACCTGCTCAAGTCGTACGCGGTCAGCGCGGTGATCGGCGCGGTGGCGCTGTTCGGCTTCTACGCGGTCATCCGGCTCGCGCCACGCTGGTGGTGGGCGTTCGGCGCGGGCGGCGCGGCCCTGCTGGTGGTGCTGCTGTCGTTCGTGCTGCCGGTGCTCGTGGAGCCGGTGTTCAACCGGTTCACGCCGATGGAGCAGGGGCCGCTGCGCAGCGAGTTGATGAGCATGGCCGCCCGTGACGGGGTGCCGGTGCGTGACGTGCTGATCGCCGACGCCTCCCGCCGCACCAAGGCGGTCAACGCGTACGTCTCCGGTCTCGGCCCGACCCGGCGGGTCGTCGTCTACGACACGTTGCTGACCGAGGCGACCCCGGCCGAGGTGACCGCCGTGGTGGCGCACGAGTTGGGGCACGCCAAGGACTCCGACGTGGCGGTCGGCACGCTGACCGGGGCGCTGGGCGCCGCCGCCGCGGTGGTGGCGCTCTACCTGCTCGGCTCGTGGGGGCCGCTGCTGCGGCTGGCCGGTGTCGACTCGGTCGCCCAGCCGAGAGCGTTCCCGTTGCTGTTGGCCCTCGTCACGGTGGCCGGGTTGGTCGCCGCGCCGGTGCAGGCGTTGATGTCGCGGCGGGTGGAGGCACGGGCCGACGCGCACGCCCTCGCGCTCACCGGCGACCCGGCGGCCTTCGAGTCGATGCAGCGGCGGCTCGGCTCGGTCAACCTGGGCGACCCCGACCCGCCGCGCTGGGAATACCTCTACTCGGCCTCGCATCCGTCCACCGTGGAGCGGATCGCCGCCGCTCGCGCGTACGCCCGGGAGGCCGGCCGATGAGCCGCACCTTGCTGATCACCAACGACTTTCCGCCCCGTCCGGGCGGCATCCAGTCCTTCGTGCACAACCTCGCGGTGCGCCAACCGGCCGGCTCGGTGGTGGTGTACGCGTCGAACTGGCGAGGGTCTGCGAAGTTCGACGCCGACCAGCCGTTCGAGGTGATCCGGGAGCGCACCCGGGTGCTGTTGCCGACCCCGTTGATCGCCCGCCGGGCGGCGCGGCTGGCTCGCGCGTACGACTGCGACACGGTGTGGTTCGGTGCGGCGGCCCCGTTGGGGCTGCTCGCGGCCGGTCTGCGCAGGCGGGCGGGCGTACGCCGGGTGGTGGCGCAGACCCACGGACACGAGGTGGGTTGGGCGGCGCTGCCGGCCGCCCGGCCGGCGCTGCGGCGCATCGGTCGGGGGGTGGACGTCACGACCTACCTCGGTGAGTACACCCGCAGCCGGCTGGCCCGGGTGCTGGACGGGGTGACCGAGCTGCGTCAGTTGGCGCCCGGCGTCGACGTGGACACCTACCACCCGACGGTGGATGGCGAGCCGGTCCGGGCCCGGCTCGGGTTGACCGACCGGCCGGTGGTGGTCTGTGTGTCCCGGCTGGTGCCGCGCAAGGGCCAGGACATGCTGATCCGGGCACTGCCGGAGATCCGTCGCCGGGTGCCGGACGCGGCGCTGCTGATCGTCGGTGGCGGGCCGTACCGGGCCACCCTGGAGAAGCTGGCCCGGCAGGCCGGTGTGGAACGGGACGTGGTGTTCACCGGCTCGGTGCCGTCGGTCGAGTTGCCGGCGCACTACGCGGCCGGCGACGTCTACGCGATGCCGTGCCGCACCCGCAACCGTGGGCTCGACGTCGAGGGGCTGGGCATCGTCTACCTGGAGGCCTCCGCGACCGGCCTGCCGGTGGTGGCCGGTGACTCCGGTGGCGCACCGGACGCGGTCCGCGAGGGCGAGACCGGCTACGTCGTCCGCGGCCGGGACGTCGCCCAGCTCGCCGACCGGGTCGCCCGGCTGCTGGCGGACCGGGACCTGGCCCGCCAGTTGGGTGCCGCCGGCCGGGCGTGGGTGGAGCGCGAGTGGCGCTGGGAGGCGCAGGCGGAACGAATGGCGGCGCTGCTCGCCGGCTGACCGCCGTCCGCGTTCAGCTCTCCCGGGGCGGGGCGTAGCGCGGTACGTACTCCTGGCCGGTCAGCTTCTGGATCGCCGCCATCACCTCGTCGGTGATCGTTCGGATGTCGCGCGGGCCGGTGATCCGGTCGGCGACCGGGATCGGCGGGCCGAACCGCAGGGTGACGGGGTGCCGGCGGGGCAGCCGCGCGTCGACCGGCAGCACGTCGGCGGTGCCGAGCACGCCGACCGGGATGATGGGCACCTCGGCGTCGCGGGCCAGTCGGGTCATCCCGACCCGGCCCCGGTAGAGCCGCCCATCGGGGGAGCGGGTGCCCTCCGGGTAGACGGCGACCAGGCCGCCGGAGCGCAGCACCGGTACGGCGGCGTCGAGGGCGCGCAGGGCGGCCCGGCCGTCGGCGCGGTCGACCCGGATAGCGCCCATGCCGGCGACGATCTGCCGGTTGAGCCAGCCGCCCGGACCGCGACCGGTGAAGTACTCGGCCTTGGCCCAGAAGGTCACGTGTCGGGGCGCCGCGGTGACGAGGAACAGTTCGTCGGCAACGGAGAGGTGATTGCCGGCGAGGATCGCGCCTCCGTGCCGGGGCAGATGCTCCAGCCCTTCCACGTGGGGCCGCCAGCCGAGACGCAGCGCGGTGCCGACGGTCAGCTTGGTGAGGTCGTACAGCAGGGGCACGCGTCCTCCGGGGGTGGGTTCAGGCGGGGGTTGGGCCGAGGTGGGCATCGAGCGCCGCGCGTACCAGGGCGTCGTCGTCGGTGGCGCCGGTGGCCAGCGGCAGGCTGCCCCAGGCCCAGAGTTGGGCGATGCCGTGCAGGTTGGCCCAGAGCGCGCCGGCGAGCACCGGTGCGGGGG
Source organism: Micromonospora sp. B9E7 (assembly GCF_039871815.1). Taxonomy (NCBI): domain Bacteria; kingdom Bacillati; phylum Actinomycetota; class Actinomycetes; order Micromonosporales; family Micromonosporaceae; genus Micromonospora; species Micromonospora sp. B9E7. The sequence goes on along the minus strand of NZ_JBDPLX010000002.1, from coordinate 140,661 downwards.
CGTCGGTCGGTCGACGTAGCTGGGCAACCAGGTCAGCCAACACGGCGAACAGCGGGAGGCTCGTCTCCCGCAGCCGTAGCCGGCCGCTGTCCAGCAGGTCGTGGCGGAACATCAACTCGAACATGCCGCGATGGGCCGCGGCGAAGTCCAGGTACGTCCGGGCCAGCGCGGTCAGTCGTGTACGCGGGTCGGGGTCGACGTCGCGCATCGTCTTCTCGACCCGGGCGGTGAGGTCCGCGAAGCCTTCGCGGGCGATGGCGGAGAGCAGGTCGACGTGGGTCGGGAAGTAGCGGCGCGGCGCGCCGTGCGAGACGCCGGCGCGACGGGCGATCTCCCGCAGCGACACCGCCGACTGGCCCTCGCGCAGCACCAGGTCCACTCCGACGGCCACCAGTCGCGCCCGCAACCCCGTCTCGTCCGCGTCCATAGACACTGTCTACCAGGCAGGCGTAGACACTGTCTACTTCAGGCGCGGGGTGGTCCGCCCCGGTTTCTTGAAGTCGGGGTGTCCTGGAGCTGGGGGCTACCCCGACCTCATGAAAGACGAGTGGATCATGCTCGCCTGCCCCGGACGGGAGGTTCAGCGGATGCGGGCGAGAATGCGGTCGGCAGGGGCCGGGCGGCCGAAGTGCCAGCCCTGGGCGGCGTCGCAGCCGATCGCTCGCAACCGTTCGGCCTGCCCGGCGGTCTCCACCCCCTCGGCGGTGACCGTCAGGTCCAGCGCGTGCGCCAGCGAGACCAGGGAGGCGAGGATCCGCTCGTCGGTACGCCCGACCGACGGCGACCGCAGTCCGGCCACGAACTCCCCGGCCACCTTCAGTTCGGTCACCGGCAGGTCCCGCAGGTACGCCAGATTGCTGTAGCCGGTGCCGAAGTCGTCGATGGCGATGCGTACCCCGAGGTCGGCCAGGACCCGCAGGGCGCGCACCGGCTCCTTGGCGGTGCTCATCATCGTGCTCTCGGTGATCTCCAGTTGCAGCCGCTCCGGTGGCAGGCCGGTCTGCCGCAGCAGGGCGCGGACCTCCTGCACCAGGCCGGGCCGGTGCACCTGACGCACCGCCAGGTTGACGCTGACGAACGGTGCCGCCACGCCACCGGCCGACCAGGCCTCCGCCTCGCGGCACGCCTCGGCCAGCACCCACCCACCGAGCTGCACGATCAGGCCGGTCTCCTCGGCCAACCCGATGAAGCTGTCCGGCCGCAGCACCCCCAGCTCCGGGTGACGCCAGCGGACCAGCGCCTCGACGCCGATCAGGCTGCCGTCGCGCAGTGAGGTCAGCGGCTGGTAGTCGAGGTAGAACTCGCCCCGCTCCAGGGCGGCCGGGATGGCTGCGGAGAGCGCGTAGCGGGCCAGTTCACGTTCGTTGCGCTCGGCGTCGTAGAGCGCCCAACGCGCCCCACCGGCGGCCTTCGCCCAGTGCAGGGTGCTGTCGGCGGCCCGCATCAGGTCACTGGGGTTGGCCCCGGCGACCTGACGCTCGACGATGCCGATGCTCGCCGAGATCTGCAGGTCGTGCCCGTCGACCAGGGCCGGTGTCCGGACCGCGGCCAGCGCGGTCTCGGCCACCGTCACCATCGCGTCGGTGCCGCCGCTGCGCTCCACCAGGATGACGAACTCGTCCCCGCCGAGGCGGGCCACCAGATGCTCACCCATGGCCTTGGACAGCCGTTCGGCCACCGTGACCAGCAGTTGGTCGCCCACCTGGTGACCCAGGGTGTCGTTCACGACCTTGAAGCGGTCCAGGTCCAGGAAGCACACCCCGACCCGCTGCGCTCCCCGACCCGGCTCGTTCAGCGCGGCGGCGAGTCGCTCGGTGAACAGCGTCCGGTTGGGCAGGCCGGTGAGCGGGTCGTGGGTGGCCTGATGACGGAACCGGGACTCGCTGGCCCGCAGCGCCCTCTCGGCCTGCGTACGGGCCCTCATCGCGGCCCGGCGGATCGACTCCTGCTCGTCGAGCGTCCGGTCGCGCAGCGCGCGGGCGTAGCCGGTCGCCACGGCCGCGAGCAGCCGGGCCATCCGGTCCTCGACGTCCTCGGCCACCAGACCCAGGTCGCGCACCAGGCGGAGCTGGATGACCTCGACGGTACGGCCGAGCCCCTCCGCGGAGGCGATGTGCGCGGCGACCAGCTCGGCACCGACCCGGTGCCCGGCACGCAGGTCGAACGGCTCGGTCAGCAACGCGCCGGCCAGTTGCCCGGTGAGCCGGTCCAGGAGGGCTTCCAGCTGGGCCTGCGTCATCGGCAGGTAGCTGGTCCCGGAGACCGCCTTCGCCCAGGCACGAGCGAACGTGCCTGGGCGGGAGGTCACCCCGGGCGGCTCAGCCACCGAGTCGCCCGACGCCGCCCATGAAGACCGCGCGTTCGGCGTCCTCCGCGCTCTCCGGGGTGTCCGGTCGCCACTCGGGCACCCAGACCACGCCGGGATCGAGCAGCTCGAACCCGTCGAAGAGCGCGGTCAGCTCGGCGCGGCTGCGCACCCACAGCGGGTTGTCGGTGCGTCGGTAGACCCGCTCGGCCTCGGCGCGTTCGTCGTCGCTGCGCCCGTCGTCGCTGGCCTGCGACAGCACCAGGTGGCTGCCGGGGGCCAGCGCGTCGCGCAGCGTCCGCAGCAGCTCCGCCGGTCGGTCGTCGTCGGAGACGAAGTGCAGGACAGCCACGACCATCACGGCGACCGGCTGGCTCAGGTCGAGCAGCTTGCGGACGTCCGGGTGGGCCAGGATCGCCTCCGGGCGCCGCAGGTCCTCCTGCACCACCGCCGCCCGTTCGTTGCCGGCGAGGATCTCGCGGCTGTGCGCCACCGCCACCGGGTCGACGTCCACGTAGACCACCCGCGACTGCGGGTCGAGCCGCTGGGCGATCTCGTGCACGTTGCCGACGGTCGGGATGCCCGAGCCGATGTCCAGGAACTGCCGGATCCCGGCTTCGGCGAGGTGGTGCACGGCCCGGCGCAGGAACGCCCGGTTGGCCTGTGCCATCAGCGGCGCCTCGGGCACCGCCGCGACCATCGCCTGTGCCGCGGCCCGGTCGGCGGCGAAGTTGTGCGAACCACCGAGGTAGTAGTCGTACATCCGCGCGACACTCGGGCGCTCGATGTCGATGGTGTCGGGTGCCCAGTCCGGCCGCTGCATGCGTCAACCCCTCGAGTCCTCGACGCGGGCGACGACGCCCGCGCGGGTATTGTGCACCCGCCACGCACGCCAGACCATAGCGCGCCGGAGGTTGCCCGCCGACGTCGGTCGATGCGCGACGGTCCACGCCGGCCGAAGCTGGCGCGGACCGTCGGCCGCGACATCCCGCTCGACGAGCGGGGACAGGTCAGAACTTGGGCGCGTCCGGTGCCTCGAGCAGGCCGAGTCGGAGCGCGGTCATCAGGGCCTGAGCCCGGTTGGCCGCGCCGAGCTTCTCGTAGAGCTTCGAGATGTGCGTCTTGGCCGTGGACTCGCTGACGAACAGCTGCTTGGCGATGCCCGCCACGCTCATCCCGTCGGCGAGCAGCCGAAGCACCTGCCCCTCCCGGGGCGACAACTGCGGGCCGGACGGGGCGAGCCGACGCTTCATCGCCTCGGCCAGGTCGGCGGCGGTGAACGCGCTGGGGGACGAGGCGGCGTGCCGCGCGGCGGCCACCACCTCGTCGGCCGGGGCGGTCTTCGGCACGAACGCGCTCGCACCGGCCTCCAGGGCGCCGAAGAGCTGGTCGTCGCCGGCGTACATGGTCAGCACCACGATGCCCATCGACGCGCTGGACTTGCGCAGCGCGCGGGTGGCCTCCAGGCCGCTGCCGTCGGGCAGCCGCAGATCCATGATCACCACGTCCGGCTGCAGGGCGCCGGCCTGGCGTACACCCTCCGCCGCCGTGGCCGCCTCACCGACGACCTCGAACTGACGGTCGCGCTCGAAGGCGTGCCGCAGGCCCTTACGAATCAGGTCATGATCGTCGACAAGGAGGACCTTGGTGCGGGTGGCCGGTGTCGGACTTGTGGTCATCCTCGGGTTACTCCCCTTCTGGTGCTGCGCTGTCGCGCACGTTGTCGCGCCGGGACGAGGAACCGAGAACCACCGCCACGGTCGTGCCGCTGGGTTGCCGCGGCCTGATCTCCAACCGGCCCCGGATACGTTCCGCCCTCTCGGCCATGATCGCAAGACCGTACCGTCCGTCGGGGCGCTGGTCAGCCATCCCCTGACCGTCATCCGACACTTCTATTTGCGCGTACGGGGGGTCGACCTCACACGTGACCCACAAATTGGAGGCTCCGGCGTGCTTGCGCGCGTTGGTCACCGCCTCCTGCGCGATGCGCAGCAACTCGGCCTCGGTGGCCGCCGGCAGCCTAGCGGTGGACTCGTCCAACGAGAGGTGCACCCGCAACCCGCCGGACGCGCCCACGGTGCGCGCGTACTCGGCGATCGCCGCGGCCAGCCCACCCTGCCGGTCCACCTCACTGCGCAGCTCGAAGAGGCTCAGCCGCAGCTCCTGGATCACCCGGGTCACCTCGGCGCGCAGCGTACGCAGGGCCTCGGCGGTCTCGTCCGCGTCGTCGAAGACGGTGGCCATGGCGTTGTCGATGCCGTAACCGACCATCACCAACTCCTGGGCCACCCCGTCGTGGATCTCCCGGGCCAGCCGTTGCCGCTCCTCGTTGGTGGCCAGCGAACGGACCTCGTCGAACAGCAGCGCCGCCTCCAGCCGCAGCGCGGCAGGGCGGGTCAGCGCGGTCACCCGGGACACCACCGGCGGCGGGTACGCCTGCGCGGCGTCCGCCTCCAGCACCACCAACCCCACCGTGCGCACCCCGGCGACCAGCGGGACGATCAGCGCGGACACGTCACCGCCACGGTGTGAGCGCGACTGTGACCGGGCGGCCGTCGTGGCCTGCTGGCTGGCCCAGGCGTCGGCGATCGCCGAGTCGGCGTCCAGCGTCGTCTCCCAGTCCACCCGGTCGACACCGGCCTGGGCGAGCACCACGAGTCGGCCGCCGCCGCTGGCCGACAGCACCGCGCCCCGGTCGGCCCGGGCCACCGTGCGCAACTCCTCCAGCAGGTGCTCGGAGATGCCTCCCGGGTCGAGGGTGGCCCCGGGCAGTTGCCGGGCCACCGTCCGCAGTTGGGTCAGCAGTCGGGTGGCCTCGGCGTACGGCTGGGGTTTGCCCTCGCCGCGGACCGCCATCACCCGGTGCAGGGTGCCGGCGGCGTAGAGCCCGAGCGCCGCCAGGATCAGCCACTGCGCGCAGACCGCGAGGTAACCCGGCTGGCCGAGCTGGATTCCTCCGCCGACCCTGGTCAGGGCGCCGCTGACCAGCAGGGTGACGGCGGTGACCGCGAGCAGGGCGGTGCCCTCACGAAAGCGGCGGCGCAGCGCGGTGACGGTCACCGGGACCGCCAGGTAGGGCAGTATCGCCGAGGCGCCGAGCCCGTCGACCGTGCCGCCGATCGACGCGACCGCCGCCACGTGGCTCGCGGCCAGGCCCAGCACCACCACCTCCGCCACCCTGCTCAGCGGCGCGATCAGCCGGTGCTGGGGGGCCAGCAGGGACGGCAGCCCGGCCACCGCCAGCAGCGCGATCCACCACAGCTGGGCGACGTCACGGGTGGCGAACAGGGTCAGGACGGCGATCAGCGCCAGCATCACCAGGCGGGCGGCCGCGGCGAGGGGATGCGGGTGTGGTGCGGTGGCTGTGGATGCGGGCACGTGACGGATGGTAGTCAGCCTCGGTAGATATCGGCGATCTCCGCCGCGTACGTCTTGTGGACAACCTGACGCTTGACCTTGAGCGACGGGGTCAACTCGCCGGTCGCCTCGGTGAAGTCGTGGGGCAGGACCCGGAACACCTTGATCGCCTCAGCCTTGGAGACGGCCTGGTTCGCGGTGTCGATCGCGGCCTGGATCTCCCTGCGCAGACCCTCGTGCTCGCGCAGTTGCTCGATGGAGGTGTCGGCGGGCAGGCCGGTGCCCTCCAGCCAGGTCGGCAGCGCCTCCTCGTCGACCGTGACGAGTGCCGCGATGAACGGTTTGGCGTCACCGACCACGACACACTGGCTGATCAACGGGTGCGCCCGGACCAGGTCCTCCAGCACCGCCGGGGCGACGTTCTTGCCGCCCGCGGTGACGATCAGCTCCTTCTTGCGGCCGGTGATGCTCAGGTAGCCGTCCGAGTCGAGGTTGCCCAGGTCACCGGTGCGGAACCAGCCGTCGGCGCTGATCGTCTCGGCGGTCGCCGTCTCGTTGCGCCAGTAACCCTGGAAGACCAGCTCGCCGGAGATCAGGATCTCGCCGTCGTCCTCGATGCGGACGGTCACGCCGGGCAGCGGGCGACCGACGGTGCCGATCCGGGTGCCGGTGGGCAGGTTCGCCGCAGCGGCGGGCGAGGTCTCGGTGAGGCCGTAGCCCTCCAGGACCGTCACGCCGATGCCGCGGAAGAAGTGCCCGAGCCGCGCGCCGAGCGGCGCGCCGCCGGAGATCGCGTCCCGGCACCGCCCGCCGAGCGCGGCACGCAGCTTGCGGTAGACCAGCCGGTCGAAGACCACGTGCTGGGCGCGCAGCGCCAGGCCAGGCCCGCCCGGGGTCTCCAGGGCCTCGCTGTACGCGATGGCGACCTGCTCCGCGCGGGCGAAGATGCCGCCCTTGCCGTCCGCCTCGGCCTTCTGCTTGGCCGCGTTGTAGACCTTCTCGAACACCCGGGGTACGGAGAGCACGAAGCTCGGCCGGAACGCCTGCAGCTCGGCGACCAGGTTCTTGGTGTCGGCGCAGTGCGCCATGGTGGCCCGCGCCTGCACGACGCCGATCTGGATCAGCCGGGCGAATGCGTGCGCCAGGGGGAGGAACAGCAGGGTGGACGCGCCGGCGTTGAAGAGGTTCGGCAGCACCGGCACCGCGTTGGCGATGTCGGCGTACATGTTGCGGTGGGTGAGCACGCAGCCCTTGGGTCGGCCGGTGGTGCCGCTGGTGTAGATGATCGTGGCCAGGTCGTCGGCGCGGACGGCCTTGCGTCGCCGCTCGACCTCGGCCAGCTCGACCTCGGCGCCGGTCGCGACCAGCTCGTCGACCGCGCCGCCGTCGATCTGCCAGACGTGGTTGAGCTCGGGCAGCCGGTGCCGGACACCGGCCACCAGGGCGGCGTGCGCCTCCGTCTCCACGACGACGCCTACCGCGTTGGAGTCTTCGAGGATCCAGGCGGCCTGTTCGGCGCTGGACGTCTCGTAGATCGGCACGGTGACCGCGCCGACGACCCAGATGGCGTAGTCCAGCAGCGTCCACTCGTAGCGGGTGCGGCTCATCAGGCCGACCCGGACGCCCGGCTCGATGCCGGCGGCGACCAGCCCGCAGGCCACGGCGGCCACCTCGTCGCGGAACTGGAGGCAGGTCACGTCGGTCCAGGTGGTGACGGCGCCGTCGGCGCCCGGGACGGGGCGGGCGAACTGGACGGCGTCGGGCGCGACCTCGGCGTTGTCCCAGACCGGATCGGTGAGGTTGGCCGCGTCGCCAACGGTGACGATCGGCGGGACGGAGAACTCGCGCACCTGCACTCCTTCGTGCTCGCACTGGCCGGGCCGGACGCCGCGGTGGGCGTCGGTTGTGTCGAAACCTACCCGGTGAGCTAGGGCACCCTGTTAACGCCCGGCCGGTACGGGGCCTGCTGGCCGCCGGGGGCGGCGCGGCGTGCTGGCGGTACGCGCCGGGTAGCCTCCCCCCATGGCGGACTCCTCCACCCAGTCGATCATCATCGGCGCCGCACCGGAACGGGTGACGGCGGTCATCTGCGACTTCGCGCGCTACCCCGAGTGGACCGACGCGGTGCGCCGCGCCGAGGTCGTCGAGGAGTACGAGGACGGCTACGCCAGCCAGGTGCGCTTCACCATCGACGCCGGGGTGATGGCCGACGAGTACGTGCTCGCCTACGAGTACGCCGAGGACCTGTCCCGGATCGAGTGGCACCTGGTCGCCCCCTCGAAGATGCAGAAGAGCCAGCGAGGCTCGTACGACCTGGTGGGCAATTCGGACGGCAGCACCACGGTGACCTACACCTTGGAGGTCGACCTGTCGGTGGGAATGCTCGGAATGTTTCGGCGCAAAGCCGAGAAGATGATCATGGATACCGCGTTGAAGCAGCTCAAGCGCCGGGTAGAAGCAACCGGTGCGGCGCAGTGACGTGTCCGGTGGCACGGTAGAGGAGCCGAGGGTGGGCGGAACGGATCCGGGTTCGGCCCGGGAAGAGGCGGAACGGTTGGTCGCCACCCTGCTCGCGGGGGCGCGGCTGGCCTCCGCAGGCTCGGCGGGCGGCGGGTTCGGCTCGCTGGGCGGGGTGCTGGCCGGTGTCCTCGGTCACAGTGCCGGTCCGGACGGGCGTCCCGGCCCCGGTGGTGCTTTCGCCACCGGATCGGCCGAATGCTGCGTCTGCCCGGTCTGTCGGGGCATCGCCGCGTTGCGAGACCCGAGTCCGGAATTCGCCGAACGTCTCGCGACCGGCGCCGGTGACCTCGCGGCGGGTGTCGCCAGCCTGCTCCGCGCGTTCTCACCGGCGGATTCGCCCACGACGAGCCCCTCCGAGCCGGCCGCCGAACCGCGTACCCGGACGGTGCCGGAACCCGCCGTGAGCACCGACGACGTCCTGCCGGAGCCGGCCGGACGCGAGCCGTCCACCGCAGCCGCCGACGAGCACGTGTGGCGCGATGCCACCCGCACCGGGCATGATTCTCAGCCGGCGCCGGAACGGGATGTCTGGTCGGTCGCCACCCGGACGGCGGATCCTCTCGCCCCGGCCGCCGCACCACCCGTCGACGAGGCCGGGTCGGCGACCGTACCGGCACCGACCAACCGTCCCGTGGTGCCCGCGTCGCGGGTGCCCGACCACTCCGACGCGGAAGCATCGGGCGACGGCGCCTGAGCGCGGGACATCCCGACCCGGACCGGCACGCCGCCGGGGACGCGGGCCGGACAGCAGCAGAGGGGGGCGGCAGCGGTGACGCTGACCATCGGAGTCGACGTCGGTGGCACGAAGGTGGCCGGCGGTGTCGTGGACGAGACCGGCACGGTCCTCGTGCAGACCCGACGGGACACTCCCGCCGATGACGTCGGCAAGACCCGCGACGTCATCACCGAGCTGGTCGGGGAGCTGGCCGCCGACCGGACGATCGAGGCCGTCGGCATCGGCGCGGCCGGCTGGATCGACGCCAGTCGGTCGACCGTGCTCTTCGCCCCCAACCTGGCCTGGCGCGACGAACCGCTGCGCGAGTACGTCGGCAAGGCCACCGGGCTTCCCGTGATCGTGGAGAACGACGGGAACGTGGCCGCCTGGGCCGAGTTCCGGTACGGCGCGGCCCGCGCCGCCGACGACTCCATGATCATGTTCACCATCGGCACCGGCGTGGGCGGCGGAATCGTCCTCGGCGGCGAGCTGATGCGCGGCGCGCACGGCATCGCCGCCGAACTGGGCCACATGCTGGCCGTTCCCGACGGGCACCAGTGCGGCTGCGGCCGGCTGGGCTGCATCGAGCAGTACGCCAGCGGCAGCGCCCTCGTGCGCTTCGCCCGTGCCGGTGCCCGGCAGGAGCCCAACCGGGCCACCGCGCTGCTGGAGCTGGCCGGCGGTGAGGCCGAGGCGATCACCGGTCCGATGGTGACCGCCGCCGCGCAGGACGGCGACCCGATCTCCGCCGAGGCGTTCGCGCAGATCGGCCGGTGGCTGGGCACCAGCCTCGCCGACATGGCGCAGATCCTCGACCCGCAGACCCTGGTGGTCGGCGGCGGTGTGATCGACGCCGGTGACCTGCTGCTCGGCCCGACGCGCCGCTCGTACGCCGACGCGCTCGCCCAGCGTGGTCGCCTGCCGGTGGCCGAGGTGCTCCCGGCGGAGCTGGGCAACAGCGCCGGCGTGATCGGCGCCGCCGACCTGGCCCGCCGGATCTGAGGCGGTCCACCGATGGGCGTACCGCTGCGGGTGGTGTCGTACAACATCCACAGCCAGCGTGACGACACCGCGGCGCTGGCGGCGGTGGTCCGGGCGGCGAGGCCGGACGTGGTGATCGTCCAGGAGGGGCCGCGCCGGTTCCGGTGGCGGCAGAAGTCCGCCACGTTGGCCGAGTCGTTCGGCCTGGTGGTGGCCGCCGGCGGGCTGCCGGCGCTGGGCAACCTGCTGTTGACCAGCCTGCGGGTCCAGGTGCGGGACACCCGGTGCCAGCGCTTCCCGCTCACCCCCGGCCGGCACCTGCGTGGCGCCGCGTACGCCGACTGCCGGGTGGCCGGCGCCCGGTTCACCCTCGCCGGCTCGCACCTGTCCACCGACCCTGCCGAGCGGCCGGCCCAGGCCGCCGAGTTCAAGCGGGGCCTCGACGCGGCGACCAGCCCGGTGCTGGCCGGGGCGGACCTCAACGAGGGTCCGGACGGACCGGCCTGGGCGACCGTGTCACGCGGGTTGACCGACGCCGCGGTGGCGGCCGACCGGGCGGACCGGCTCACCTACTCCTGCCACGAACCACGCCGACGCATCGACGCGCTCTTCGTCGACCCGCGGATCACCGTGGTCGACTACGACGTGGTGGACACCCCGCAGACCCGGCGCGCCAGCGACCACTTCCCGGTCCTGGTCGACCTGCTGCTGCCCGGCACCGACTGACCCCGGCGTCGGCCCGACCGCCGATGCCCGCGCGGTAGGACTGGACATCCGGCTTCGTTGTGGAGAGGATTTCGCGGCGACCGGCACGCCTGCCGTACCAAAAGGAGATGTTTCGGTGTCCACCTCCACCGACCACGGCCGGCCCGACCCGGAGGCGACCCCGTCCGCGCTGAACAGCGACGGTCGCCCGGTCTCCGACCGGGGCGACACGGTCTGTGTCATCGGGGCCGGGGCCAGCGGCCTGACGGCCATCAAGAACCTGCGCGAGCACGGCTTCGGTGTCGACTGCTACGAGCGGGAGACAGGCGTCGGCGGCGCCTGGAACTGGCGGCACGACCGCAGCCCGGTGTACGCCAGCACCCACCTGATCTCGTCGAAGCCGTTCACCCAGTTCCCGGACTTCCCGATGCCGGACTCGTGGCCGGACTACCCGCACCACAGCCAGCTGCTGTCCTACTTCGAGCGGTACGCCGACCACTTCGACCTGCGCTCGCACATCTGGTTCGGCACCGAGGTGGTCCGGGTCGAGCCCGCCCCGGGGGAGCGGTGGGACGTGACCACCCGCTCCACCGGCGGGTACGGCCCGGAGCGCACCTCCCGGTACGCCGCCGTGGTGATCGCCAACGGGCACAACTGGTCACCGAAGCTGCCCCGCTACGAGGGGCTGGAGGAGTTCCGCGGCGAGATCATGCACGCGTCGTCCTACAAGGACCCGGCGCAGTTGCGCGGCAAGCGGGTGCTGGTGGTCGGTGCCGGCAACACCGGTTGCGACATCGCCGTCGAGGCCGCCCAGCAGGCGTCACGCTGCTGGCACTCCACCCGGCGCGGCTACTGGTACGCGCCGAAGTTCGTGCTGGGTCGCCCCGCCGACCAGGTGAACGACAGCCTGCTGGCACTGCGTGTGCCACTTCGGGTGCGGCAGTGGCTCTACCACTGGACGCTGCGGCTGACCGTCGGCGACCTGACCCGCTTCGGCCTGCCCAAACCCGACCACCGGGTGTACGAGACGCACCCGATCGCCAACAGCCAGCTCGTCTACTACGTGGGCCACGGCGGGATCGGCCCGGTGCCGGACATCGCCCGCTTCCACCCGTACGCCGTGGAGTTGTCCGACGGCCGCGAGATCGACCCGGAGGTGGTCGTCTTCGCCACCGGCTACCTGCCGCGCTTCGAGTTCCTCGACGCCTCGGTGTTCGGGGACAGCGCGGGGGCGGGTCGCCCCACCCTGTGGCTCAACGCGTTCACGCCGGGGCACCCGACGCTGGCGGTGGCCGGCCTGGTGCAGCCGGATTCCGGGTTGTTCACCCTGTCGCACTGGCAGACGGTGCTCTTCGCCCGGCTGCTCCAGGCCCGCCGGGACCGACCGGAGCGGGCCGCGGCGTTCGCCCAGCGGGTGCGGGAGCGGGCCGGGGAGCGCTACTCCGGGCAGGTCAAGGAGAGCAGCCGGCACTGGTTCGAGGTCGGTCACGCCGACTACCTGCGCGCCGTCCAGCGCGCCCTGATCGACCTGGAGGGCAAGTGAGCGGCCGGCCGCACAGTTGCGAGCGAGAGGCGGACCAGTGACCGAGCTGCGGATCATGCGGGGCCGGGAGTGGTCACGTCCGGTCCGGCCGGTTCGGCGGGAGGTGCTCAGCGCCCTCCCCGAGCACGAGGAGGGGCGTCCGCCGCTGCTCTTCGTACCCGGGTTCGGGCACGGCGCGTGGGCGTTCGCCGAGCACTGGCTGGGTCACGCGGCGTCGCGGGGCTTCCCTGCGTACGCGGTGAGCCTGCGGGGGCACGGGGCCAGCGAGCCGGCGCCGGAGGCGACGCTGCGGGCGTACAGCCATGATGTGGTCCAGGTGGCCGCGAGCCTGCCACGGCAGACGGTGCTGGTGGGGCACGGCGCCGGGGCGTTGGTGGTGGCGCACGCGTTGGCCCGCTACCCGGCGCGGGGCGCGGTGCTGGTAGCGCCCGTCTTCGGCGGATGGGGAGTGCTGGGTGCGGCGCTGCGTCGTAACCCTGCGGGCACGGTGCCGGCGGTGTTCGGCGGGCCGTTGCGGCTCAACCGTGGGCAGTTGTTCAGCCGCGAGTTGCCCGACGAGGAGGCCCGCCGGCACGTCGGGCGGCTCGGTCGGGCCAGCCGGCGAGCGCAGTGGGCGCTGCTGGGGCAGCCGGAGGCCGAGCCGGCCGTGGGCACGCCGCCGGTGCTGGTGCTGGGCAGCCCGGACGACCGGGTGGTGCCGGCGTCGACGTTGACCCGGGTGGCCCGCCGGTACGGTTCGGCCCCGCTGCTCTTCCCCGGAATGGGCCACGATCTGATGCTGGACGCGCGGTGGGCGGAGCCGATCGACGCGATCCTGGACTGGTTGGAGAAGGAGCCCGCGGCGCACTGAGGCCACCGGGCCGGCGGTCAGCCGCTGGCCTGGTGGCCGACCGGGCTGCCGGTGGGGCTGGCGGGTAGGGGCACCCGCGCGCCGTCCTCGGGGGTGCCGTCGGTGCTGGACAGGCGGCTGACCAGGGCGCCGCCCTCGTCCAGGGCGCGCAGGTACGAGCGGGCCCAGGCCCGGATGTCGTGCTGCTGCAGGTGGGCACGCATGGCCCGCATCCGCTGGGTGACGTCCTCCGGGCTGGCCCGCAGCGCCGCGCGGAGGCCCTGCTTGAGCCCTTCCAGGTCGTGCGGGTTGACCAGGTACGCCTGGGACAGCTCGGCGGCGGTGCCGGCGAACTCGCTGAGCAGCAGCGCGCCGTTGTCGTCCACGCGGGCGGCCACGTACTCCTTGGCGACCAGGTTCATGCCGTCCCGCAGCGGAGTCACCGCCATCACGTCGGCGACCCGGTAGAGCGCGGCCAACTCGGCCCGGTCGAAGGGCTGGGTGAGGTAGTGGATCGCCGGCTCGCCGACCCGGCCGAACTCGCCGTTGATCCGGCCCACCTCGCGTTCGATGCGCTCCCGCAGGATCTGGTACTGACCGACGCGTTCCCGGCTCGGCATGGCGACCTGGACCAGCACGGTGTCGCGGACCTTGACGTCGCCGGTGGCGAGCAGTTCGCTGTACGCCTTGAGACGCTGCTCGATGCCCTTGGTGTAGTCCATCCGGTCCACGCTGAGGATGACCTGCCGTGGGTCGCCGAGGTCCTGCCGGAGCCGGCGGGCGCGGGCGGCCACGTCCGGTCGGGCGGCGAGCGCGCCCATCTCGGCGGTGTCGATCGAGACCGGGAACGCGCCGATGCGGACGACCCGGTCGTCGATGCCGATGCGCCGGTCGGTGGCCGGCAGCTCCAGCACCCGGGTCACCAGTTGGGCGAAGTTGTGCGCCGCCTGGGCGCGCTGGAAGCCGACCAGGTCGGCGCCGAGCATGCCGCGCAGCAGTTCGGCCCGGCGGGGGAGCTGCATGAACAGCTCCGGCGGTGGGAACGGCACGTGTAGGAAGAACCCGATGCGCAGGTCGGGGCGGAGCGCGCGGAGCTGGCCGGGGACCAGTTGCAGGTGGTAATCCTGCACCCAGACCACCGCGCCCGGCTCGGCCACCTGGGCGGTCGCCTCGGCGAAACGCTGGTTGACCCGCTGGTACGCCTCCCACCACCGGCGGTGGTGCTCCGGTTGCTCCACGGAGTCGTGGTAGAGCGGCCAGAGGGTGGCGTTGGCGAACCCTTCGTAGTGGTCGCGCAGGTCTTCCGCGCTGAGCGCGACGGTGTGCATCCGGACGCCGTCCACGTCCGGCAGCGCGGGGGCGGGCCCGGTGCCGCCGGCCCAGCCGACCCAGGTCGCCGGGGTGTGCCGCAGGAGCGGATGCAGCGCGCTGACCAGCCCGCCCGGGCTGCGCCGCCACTCGCAGGCCCCGTCGGGGGCCTGACTGTCGTCGATGGGAAGGCGGTTGGCCACCACCACGAGGGAACTCTGTCGCATCTCGGGCATTCCGATCAGCAGAGGACTGACCGCCACGAGCAAGGGAAAACCGGTCAGTCAGCGGGGGAAGTGACGTACAGCGGTATTCCTACTGACAGTAAGTTACACCACTGTTACGCCCCCGGCGGGGCGCTGCCGTCCCGGGATGCGGGCCGAACTCAGACGACGGCGCCGTTGTCCGGGTCGTCCTCGTCCTCGTCGCCAGGGCGCAGCCGCCAGATCAGCGTGACGAAACCGGCCAGGATGCCGGTGAACCCGAACAGGGTGACCGCCGACCTGTCCACCGGGAGCAGCCACGGAAAGAGGAAGAGCACGAACCCGATGACCACGCCGAGCACGCCGATCACCGCGTACTTGCTGACCCGGGGCAGCGGTGGCGGCGGGGGCGGGTGGTAACCCTCGTCGTCGTCCTCGTCGTCGGGCAGGTCGGCGCCGAAGGTGTCCAGCCCATCCAGCAGCGACGGCTCGTCCGGCCGAGCGCCACGACCGACCGAGATCCCCGAGATGTCGGTCGCGGACGGCAGCCGGCGGACGTCGGTGGCGGTCGGACCAGGCTCGTCGGCCCCGGAGCGGGCCAGCGGGCCAGCCGTCGGTTCGTCCCGCTCGTCGACGTTCTCCGAAGCCGGCCACGGGTGCTCGTCGGTCGACGAGGTGGTGTGGAAGCCGGCGACGATCCGCGCCCACTCGGCGTCGATGTCCGGTTCGTCGCGGGCCGGCGGCTGCTCCGGAGTGGTCTCGTCGGCGAGCTGAGTCAGATAGTCCCGTGCGGTGGTCAGGTGCGAACGGTCGACGTAGAGCCGGTCGACCGGCCGGGCCGGAACCGTGGTGGTGCGGGTGACCGGGTTGAGGTCGGCGGAGGGCTGCAGGTAGGCGGCGATCCCGCCGGCGGCCAGCACGTCGAGCAGGTGCTCACCGACGCGCGGATCGACATCGCCGACGACGGCGTACTCGTTCGCGTCGAGCCCGTTGTCCCGCCGTCCCCGGCGGGCCCCACCCGCTGACACCCGGACATCCCCCTTAACGCGCCTTCCGGCGCGGCCACCCCTGCCCCTCGACGCCCGTCCGTACGCCGTGCTCTGAATCGTGACACGTCAGGGCATGGTTCCGGGAGTGCGTTGTGTCGCGTCTTCCAAAGTCACGGCTACTGCCGCAGGTCGCGGCAGGGGTCCTTTGTCCGTTCTTGCGCGACACGTGCGATCTCGGTGATCGTTGACGCCTGAGTCTCGTCCGTTGTGGTGAGAGCGCTCGCTTCGTAGGCTCGTCGGCGACGGCGGCGTCCCCGGGCCCGACGCTGTCGCGGGCACACCACGGGAAAGGACGCCGGTGCTCTACTGGCTGCTGAAGTACGTTCTCCTCGGTCCGCTGCTCAAGCTGATCTTCCGCCCGCAGGTGGAGGGTCTGCAGCACGTGCCGGCGACCGGTCCGGTGATCCTGGCCAGCAACCACCTCTCCTTCTCCGACTCGATCTTCACGCCGTTGATCACCGCCCGGAAGGTCACCTTCGTGGCCAAGGCCGAGTACTTCACCGGCAAGGGGATCAAGGGCTGGCTCACCAGGATGTTCTTCGTCGGCACCGGCACCATCCCGGTGGACCGTTCCGGTGGCCGGGCCGCCCGCGCGGCGCTGGACACCCAGTTGCAGGTGCTGCGCGCCGGGGGAGTGGCCGGCATCTACCCGGAGGGCACCCGGTCGCCGGACGGGCGGCTCTACCGGGGCAAGACCGGGGTGGCCCGGCTGGCCCTGGAGAGCGGCGCGGTGGTGGTGCCGGTGGCGATGCTCAACGCCGACGAGATCCAGCCGCCGGGCAAGCTCATCCCCAAGATCGACCGGGTGCGGATCCGGTTCGGGGCGCCGCTGGACTTCTCCCGCTACGCCGGCCTGGCCGGCGACCGGTTCGTCGAGCGCGCGGTCACCGACGAGATCATGTACGAGTTGATGGAGCTCTCCGGCCGGGAGTACGTCGACATCTACGCACAGAAGCTCAAGCCGCCGGTCGCCGCCTGAGGCGGCTCGGCCGCCAAGCCGCCTGCGCCGGGTCAGCACGCCACCGCCGGCCCGGTCGGGCTGATCGGCCGACCGGCCAGCGCGAGCAGGCCGGGGGCGTCGTTGCGCAACGCGAAGGTGCGTACCTCGGCGCGGGTCTCCCGTGCGCCCGCCGGATCGCCGGCCCGGGTCAGCTCTGCCGCCGCGAACGCCAGCGCCAGCACCCGGTCACTGACGTCCGGGATCCGCCCGTAGGTTTCGGCGGCGGCCAGGTGCAGCTCGGCCGAGCGCCGGTGGTCGCCGTCCGCCGCCGCGAGTGCCGCCGTCACGGTCCGCAACGCCGCCTCCGACCAGGGCGTGCGATGCCCGACCCGACCGAGCATCGTGCGCACCCGCACCGCCGTGCTCCGACCGCTCAGCGCCGCTGCGTACGCGGCCGCGGCGATCCACTCCCCGCTGGCCAGCGCCGGCACGGCCGACCAGCACCGGTCCAGTTCCTCGATCAGCTCCGCCGCCTCGGCCTTGCGCCCCTGCAACGCCCGGCACAACGCGGCCATGCTCAGCATCGTCCAGTGCAACCGGTGGAACCCGCTGCGCCGCGCGGTGTCCAGCGCGTCGGCCAGGTCGTCCGGATCGTCGTCGTCGCGCAACACCAGCAGACAGCAGCGCAACCCCCGCACCTGCATGTCCCAACTGCCGGTGGGCGTGTCCACGAACGCCTCGGCCGCCGTGAGAAGCCGACCGAAGTCGCCGTCGAACCAGGCGCGCATCGCCTCCGCCGAATAGCTGGTGGTCAGGGTCTGACCGCTGGCGGTCCGCGCCGGCGCGGCCGAGAGCAGGGCGTTGGACCGCAGCCAGTCGCCCTCCTCCCGAATCGCCCAGGCGAGGTTCTGGGTGGCCCGGGGCAACGCCAGCAGCTGCCCGGCCCGGGCGAACTCGACGATCGCGTGCAGCTCGTCCAGGCCGACCCGGTCGCCGGACTGGTAACGGGCCGTGGCCGCGGTGATCCGGGCATTCGTGCGGGTCTCGGTCAGGCCCAACCGCTCGGCGATCTCCGCCGCCGTGTCCGCCGCCGCCACGGCCGGGTCCCGCTCGTAGTTGAGCATGTGCAGCCGGCCCATCTCCGCGTACGCGTCCGCCTTCTGCGGGGTGTCCGGCAGCGGCTCGAACAGCTGCACCGCGCGGTCCAGGCAGGCCAACGCGTCACCACGGTCGGCCCGTAGCCAGGCGGCCTGGCCGAGCAGCGTCCACGCCCGGGCGGCGCAGGCCTTGTCGCCGTGCGACAGCAACCGGTCGGCGAGCGTGTGCACCTGCTCCGCCCCACCCCCGGACAGGAACGCGTTACCGTCGCGGTAGAACGAGATCTCGGTGCTCAACAACTCCAACTGGAGCCGACCCACCGGGTCGTCGTCGTCGGCCAGGCCGAGAGCCCGACCCGCGTGGCTGGCCGCCGCGTCCAGCCCGTGCAGCGCGTACGCCCGGCGGGCCGCCCGGTGCAGCGCCTGCCGCGCCGGCCCGGCATAGCGCCGCACCTCCATGCCGAGCGAGCGGGCGATCTCGTGGGCCGCCCAGCGGTGGTGGGCGAGCACCTCGGCCAGGTCGGTGTCGCGGGAGTGCGACAGCGCGTCGAGCCAGTCCGCGGCCCGCTCGTGCCGGGCCACCCGCTCGGTGCGCGGCAACCGCTGGTAGCAGACGTCGCGCACCAGGACGTGGCGGAACCGGAACTCCGCCTGCCCGGCCATCGTCGACGCGGACTGCTCGTGCACGAAGTCGCGCTGTTCCAGTCGCCGCAGCGAGCGCTCGACCGACTCGACCGGCTGCCCGAGCGCGGCGGCGACCGCGCCGGGCCAGAACTGCACCCCGACCACCGACGCGGCCAGCAGCACGGCTCGGTCCTTGGCGTCCAGCAGGTCCACCCGGTTGGCGATCACCGCGTGCACGCTCTCCGGCATGGTCAGCTCGAGATGCTTGTCCAGCGACCACCCCCGCCCGGACTGGCGCAACGCCCCCTGCTCGATCAGCATCCGTACGTACTCGTGCGCGTAGAGCGGGTTGCCGCCGGCCACCTCGATCAGCGGGCTCAGCATGTCGGCGGAGAACGCCGCCTGGCCGAACAGGTGCGCGTACAGGGCGGCGATGCCGGTGTCGCGCAGGGGCGGCAGGGTGATGGTCACCGAGCCGGTGATCGTCCCGGCCCAGCTCGGGTCCCGGTCGACCAGCTCCGGGCGGGCGGTGCAGAGCAGCAGCAGCGGCACGTCGCGGGCCGCCGCCCCGAGCAGCTCCACGAAGCGCAGCATCGCGTCGTCGGCCCAGTGCAGGTCCTCGAAGACCAGCACGGTGGGACGTCGGGTGGCCAGCGCCAGCAGGAAGCGACGCCACGCCGACTCCGCCTCCTCGGCCGGCAGTGGCGTGCCGGGCAGCCCGACCAGAGGGCGCAGCGCGTCCACCACCCGGTCCCGTTCGCTCGGGCCGATCAGCTCGCCCACGGCGGCGGCGAGCCGCTGCGCGGCGCTGCCCGCCGGATCGGTGTCGAGGATGCCGGCCTCGGACTTGACGATGTCGGCGAGCGCGGCGAAGGTGACGTTCTCACCGAACGGCGGGCACCGCCCGGTGCGCCAGGTCAGCGGCTCGTCGACCAGCCGGCCGGTGTGCCGGTAGAGCTCCCGCAGCAGCCGGCTCTTGCCGATGCCGGCCCGCCCGAAGATCGTCACCACCTGCGGTCGACGGTCGCGCAGCGACCGGTGCAACGCGTTGACGAGCATGCCCAGCTCGTGTTCCCGGTCGACCAACGGTGTGGTGTCCGGCTCCCGGTCGGTGGGCTGGCGACGCAGCGGGGACAGGGCCAGCCACACCTCGGTCGGCGACGACCGTCCACGCAGGGTGACCGGGGGCTGCTCCTCGTAGCGGATCGCGTCCTTGGTGAGCGCGTGGGTGGTGCCACAGACCAGCACCCCACCGGGTGGCGCGACGGACTGCATCCGGGAGGCGGTGTTCACCACGTCGCCGGCAACGATGGCCTGCCCACCGTCACGCGCGGCGGCCACGTCCACAAGCGCCTCGCCGGTGGCCACCCCGACCCGGAACCGCAGCTCGGTGCTGCCGGTCGGCGCGAACCGGGTGAGCACCCGTTGCAGTTCGAGACCCGCCCGTACGCAGCGCAACGCGTCGGTCTCGGTGGCGATCGGGGCACCGAAGAGCGCCATCACCGCGTCTCCGATGTACTTCTCGACCACCCCGCCGTACTGGCCGACCACGCGGCGGGCAGCGGAGAAGAACCCGGTCTGCATGCCGCGGACCTGCTCCGGGTCGGCGCGCTCGACGTACGGCGTGAAGTCGATCAGGTCCACGAAGAGCACGCTCACCCGGCGGCGGTCCTCCTGCGGGGTGAGCGCGGCCGGTCGTTCGGCGCCGGGTCGCGGAGACCCGCACGACGTGCAGAACGTGACATCCGAGGCGAGTGGTCGCAGACAGTGCGGGCACACAGCCCCCAGCTCGGCGCCGCAGCCGCCGCAGAAACGGTCTCCGTCGGCGGCCGTGCGTCCACAGCGTCCACACTGCGCGGCGATGACACCCCCCCAGAGGCGAACAGGTCGACGCCGGTGGCGTCCCCTGCCGGGAATTATCGCCCCCGCCCGCCGCTGTCAGGTACCGGCCTGTTGGTTTGTGGACAGTCCACCGAGGGACCGGAACGACTAGATTCAGGCGGCCAGATATCGATCAGGGACCAGAGGGGGACAGGTCAATGGTGTACGTCAAGCTGGAGAGCGACTGGACCGACGGCAACGGGGTCAGCCACTCCGCGGGCGACTCGGTGGACGTCGACGCCGCCACGCTCGCCACGCTGCAGGCCGAGGGCATCGTCAGCGAGCAGTCCCACGGCCCGGGCGGCGACAAGGGCCCGGACAAGTGGGCCGGGCCGGGCAGCTCCGGGGTGTGACCCCGCGCCGATGACGGAAACAAGCGGCCGGGTCGCCCACGGGCGACCCGGCCGTTTCGTGTGTGTCCGCTGCGTCAGCGGTCGCTCATGCCGGCGCGGCGGCGCAGCGCGGCCACGTCGGTCACCACGATCCGACGCCCCTCGGTACGCAGCCAGCCGCGGCTGGCGAACGAGCCGATCGCCTGGTTGACGCTCTGCCGGGAACCACCGGCCATCTCGGCCAACTGACTCTGGTTGAGCTCGATCGTGATCATCGGCGCCTGGCTCTCGCCGGCCAACCGGACCAGCGTCTTGGCCACCCGGCCGGGCAGGTCGAGGAAGACATGGTCGGCGTTCTGTTCGGTGAGCCGGCGGATCAGCCCGCCCAACGAGCGCATCACCGCGTCCAGGATGCGGGGGTTGGAGTGCACCAGCTCCATGAACGCGCCCCGGGAGAGTGCGAGCGCCGCGCAGTCCTCGATGGCCTCGGCCGATGCGGACCGGGTGGACGCGTCGAGCAGGGAGACCTCGCCGAGCACGTCCGGTGGTCGGATCACCGACAACACGGCCCGTTCGCCGGTCGGTGCGGTGCGAAAGACGGCCACCGCGCCGCGGCGCAGCACGATCAGCGACTCACCCGGGTCGTTCTCCACGAAGAGCAACTGGCCCTTGCGGTAGGTGCGCGGAACGGCGGCGGCGATGACACGCTGGCGTACCTCGGGCTCCAACCCGGCGAACATCTCGACGCCCGTGAGCGCGTCACCCGGCTCCGGCAGGCGCATCTCCACGGCCCAACCCCTCCCCGGTCATGGACCACAAACTCGCTCACCGGGTGAACCTGATGGCCCTGACAAGGTGAACTGACACCGATTCGGCGTCCGGTAGCGGTACACATCAGATCATGACGGTCCGGTCGCTTGCTGTACACCCCTGGAAGCACTTCCGTGACCGTCGCGAGCTGGACCCCGCCGGGTACGGTCGCGCGGCGGTGGGCGAGGATGGCCGGAATGGTCTACCGCTACTTCTACGACTGCGAGTTCATCGAGGACGGCACCACCGTCGACCTCGTCTCGATCGGTGTCGTCGACGAGAACGGCCGCGAGTTCTACGCGGTCTCCACCGAGTTCGACGACTCCCGCGCCGTGCCCTGGGTTCGACGCAACGTGCTGGACAAGCTGCCCTCCCCGGCGGACCGGGCCTGGCGGTCGCGTGAGCGCATCCGCGACGACCTGTACGACTTCCTGGTCGAGCCGATCCGGGACCGGCCGGGGGAGCAGTTGGAGCTGTGGGCCTGGTACGCCGCGTACGACCACGTGGTGCTCGCCCAGCTCTGGGGTGCGATGCCGGCGCTGCCCCGGGAGATCCCCCGCTACACCAAGGAGCTGCGGCAGCTCTGGGACGACCGCGGTCGGCCGACCCTTCCGGAGGCGGACGCGGCCCGGCACGACGCTCTGGTCGACGCCCGGCACAATCTGGCCCGCTGGCGGGCGATGACGACCCGCTGACCGCCGGTCGTACCGCCGTAGGTTTGACCGGTTCTGTCCCGGGCATCGGTTCGGCGTACCGAAGCGGAGGAGAGTGCCATGAGCAACGAGCCGACCAGCGCAGCGGAGGCCCGCGCCCGGATCACCGAGCTGGCCCGGGCCGCACGGATCTGCATGCTCACCACGATCTCTCTGGACGGTCGGCAGGTGAGCCGGCCGATGGGCCTCCAGGAGGTCGAGTTCGACGGCGACCTGTGGTTCTTCGCCTACACCGACTCGGCCAAGGTCCGTCAGCTCCGGGTGAACCCGGAGGTCAACGTCGCCTTCTCCGACCAGAAGCACCACACCTGGGTGTCGATCTCCGGGACCGCCACCGAGGGGTTCGATCGGGCCCGGGCCGAGCGGCTGTGGAGCCCGCTGCTCAAGGCCTGGTTCCCCGGTGGGCTGGACACCCCCGGTCTCACCTTGATCAAGGTGCACGCCACCTCCGCCGAGTACTGGGACTCGCCGGGCGGCGCGGTCGTCGATCTCCTCGGCTACGCGAAGGCCGCGGTCACCGGCCGGCCACCGAAGGCCGGCGAGAACCACGAGGTGACCTTCTGACCGGGGTCGCCCCGGGGCGCGCTGTCGCCGTACCTGCGGGCCGACTACAGTGCGCTGTGACGGCCCGCCCCGGGCCGGCAACGGCGCCGATGGTCTGACCTGACACATATCCTGGGGCATATCGGGCTTTACCTGATGCTCCAGGAGGATGACGGATCATGCGTATCGGCGTGCTCACCGGCGGCGGCGACTGCCCAGGTCTCAATGCGGTCATCCGGGCGGTGGTCCGCAAGGGCGTCGCCACCTACGGTCACGAATTCGTCGGCTTCCGGGACGGCTGGAAGGGCCCGCTGGAGGGTCTGTCCCGTCCGCTGGGCATCGCCGACGTCCGCGGCATCCTGCCCCGCGGCGGCACCATCCTCGGCTCGTCCCGGACCAACCCGTTCAAGATCGAGAACGGCGTCGAGCGGATCAAGGACAACCTCGCCGAGCAGGGCGTGGACGCGCTCATCGCGATCGGCGGCGAGGACACCCTCGGCGTGGCCACCAAGCTCTACGAGCTCGGCGTGCAGGTGGTCGGCGTCCCGAAGACGATCGACAACGACCTCGGCGCCACCGACTACACCTTCGGCTTCGACACCGCGGTCAACATCGCGATGGAGGCCATCGACCGCCTGCACACCACGGCGGAGAGCCACCACCGCACCCTGGTCGTCGAGGTGATGGGCCGGCACGCCGGCTGGATCGCCCTGCACGCCGGCCTGGCCGGCGGCGCCAACGTGATCCTGCTGCCCGAGCGGCAGTTCGACGTCGACCAGGTGGCCGGCTACGTCGAGAAGCGCTTCCAGCACCAGTACGCCCCGATCGTGGTCGTCGCCGAGGGCGCCCAGCCGCTGGACGGCCAGATGGTCCTCGCCAACCAGGAGCTGGACTCGTTCGGCCACGTCCGCCTCGGCGGCATCGGCCAGTGGCTCGCCGAGCAGCTGGAGGCCAAGACCGGCAAGGAGGCCCGCACCGTGGTGCTCGGCCACATCCAGCGCGGTGGCACCCCGACCGCCTTCGACCGGGTGCTCGCCACCCGCCTGGGCCTGCAGGCCATCGACGCGGTCAACGACGGCGACTGGGGCAAGATGGTCGCGATGCAGAGCACCGACATCGTCCGGGTGCCCCTCGCCGAGGCCACCCGCGAGCTGAAGACCGTGCCGCTGGAGCGGTACGCCGAGGCCGAGGTGTTCTTCGGCAGCTGATCGACAGTCGGCGGCTCGGCGGGCCTGCGGGTCCGCCGCGCCGCGACCCGATGCGAGGGGGTACGACCGAGATGTCAGCCGGGGTGCACACGGTCGCGGTGATCGGCGCGGGCAAGATCGGTGAGCTGATGCTCTCCGGGTTGCTGCGCTCGGGATGGCCCGTGGACAAGCTGCTGGCAACCGCCCGTAGGCCGGCCCGCGCCGAGGAGTTGACCGCCCGCTACGGCGTACGGGTGGTAGACAACCTGACGGCGGTGGACGAGGCGGCGGTGCTCGCGATCTCGGTGAAACCGCAGGACGCCGCCGCGCTGCTCGACGAGATCGGCCCCAAGGTGCCGGCCGACAAGCTCGTCATCTCGCTCTGCGCCGGCCTGCCCACCAGCTTCTTCAGCCGCCGGCTGCCCGAGGGCACCCCGGTGGTCCGGGTGATGACCAACACCCCGGCCCTGGTCGACGAGGCGATGACCGCGATCTCGGCGGGCGCGTACGCCACCGGCGCCCACCTGGCGTTGGCCGAGGAGATGTTCAAGCCGCTCGGCCAGACGATCCGGGTGCCCGAGTCCCAGCAGGACGCGGTCACCGCGCTCTCCGGCTCCGGCCCTGCCTACTTCTACCTGCTGGTCGAGGCCATGATCGACGCGGGGATCCTGCTCGGGCTGCCCCGGCAGGTGGCACACGAGCTGATCGTGCAGACCGCGATCGGTTCCGCGGTGATGCTGCGCGACTCCGGCGAGCACCCGGTGAAGCTGCGCGAGGCGGTCACCTCACCGGCCGGCACCACCATTTCCGCGATCCGCGAGCTGGAGAAGCACGGGGTACGCGCCGCGTTGCTCGCCGCGCTGGAGGCCGCCCGCGACCGGGCCCGCGAGCTGGCGGCTCAGGCCGACTGAGCGTTCCGTGCGGGTGGTAGCTCAGGCCGACTGGGCGTTCCGTGCGGGTGGTGGCGCAGGTCGATTGGGCGTTCCAGGTTCGTGGCTGCGCAGGCCGCTTGAGCGTTCGGGGCTCGTGGCGGAGCCGGGCGTGCCGCATACTGGCGCGGTGTTCACACTTGCCCAGGCCCGGCACCTGGTGGCGACGCTGCAACCGCGCGTCAACGAGCTGATCCGGGTCCGGGCCGACCTGGCCGAGCTGCGTGCCGACCTCGCCGACCACGGCGTCAGCGCCCTCGGCGGGCTGGCCGAGGTGAAGGGGCTGGAGGCCCGGCTGCACGCCGTCGTCGACGAGCTGCACCAGCACGACATCCAGGTCAAGGGCATCGCTCCGGTGCTGCTCGACTTCCCCGGCGAGCGCGACGGCCGCGCGGTGCTCTGGTGCTGGCTGGAGGGCGACTCGGACGTGCGCTGGTACCACCGGGCCGAGTGCGGCTTCGCCGGCCGCCGCCCACTCTGACGCACCCCGGCCGGTCACGCCCCCGCACCCGGCCCGGCCGTCGGCCTGTGCGGCCGTCGGCCTGCCCGCCGCGGCTGGCCGTGCCTGCTCTGCGGCTGGCCTGCCCCGCCGTCGACACTTGATCCACTCGGGTTCACGGAAACCGCGGTATCCGAGTGCGGCGGACACCCCGAAATCCGTGAACCCGAGTGGATCAAAGGACGATCCGGGCCCAGCCCTCGTCAACTCCGAGTGGGGCAGGCCGGGTTCAGCCCGCCGGCGGCTCCGGCAGGACCGGGTCGGGTGTCTCGGCCACCGCGAACACCACGACGTTGTCCCGGTAGTGCCCGCTCCGCCGGTCGAAGTCGCCCCCGCAGGTGACCAGGCGCAGCTCCGCGTTGGGCGTCGGCCCGTACACCACGGCGCTCGGGAACTGGTCCTTGCGGGTCCGCAGCGACCCGGTCACCCGGAACACCAACCGCTGCCCGCCGCGCCACACCTCCACCCGGTCGCCGGACCGCAACTCACCGAGTCGGGCGAAGACCGCCGGGCCACGCCGTGAGTCCAGATGCCCGGCGAGCACGGCCGGGCCGGTGTCGCCTGGTGCCGGACCTCCGCCGTACCAGCCGGCGACGTCGAAGTCGGCGGGCGGGACCAGCGCGCCGGCCTGGTCCAGGCCCAGCACCGTGAGCGTGGAGTCGACGCCGATGCGCGGTACGCGTACCCGCGTGGGTGGGCCCTGTGGCGCGGGCGTGGCGGCCGTCGACGGGCAGGCGTCGGTGCAGCCGGGGTGCCAGCTCGCGACCGGCGGCGGCGGGGCGGTGGTGGCCAGCCCGACCCCGGTGCTGGCGGCGAGGCAGACCGCGGCGCCGGCCGCGACCAGCGCGGCCAGCGGCACCCGGCGGTCGCGGTGCCGCCGGATCGACGGGTCCGGCCCGGCGCTCACCAGGTGGTGCGCCGCCGCTGACGCCAGAGCAGCAGCGCCACCGCGCCGGCCGCCGCGGCCAGCGCGCCGGCCACCAGGGGGTACGCGTCGAGCCCGGTCCGGGCGGTGCCGCCGGCACCGGTGTCCACCCCACCGGCGGGGACGACGGTGCCGCCTTCGGCGTCGCGGCGCAGCTCGGCGGTGAGCCCGCCCTGCTTTCCGTCGAGCACCAGCAGTGAGTAGACCGCACCGCCGGTGAGGCGCACCTCGGCGTCGGTGCTCGGGCCACCGGCACCGGTCAGCTTGAGCCGCCACCTGCCCGGCTCGACCTGCTGGTAGTCGGTCGTGGTGGCGAACTGCACCCCGTCGGCGATCTTCGGGCCGTCGGCGGCGGCCACGTCGAGCACCGGGGTCCGCACGGACGCCTGCACGACCCGCACCTTGGCGCGGCCGTCGGTGGGAGCGCTGAGGTCGTCGTTGAGCACCCGCAGGCCGAGGTCGGCGTGCCGGCCGACACCGGCCACCGTGAACGCGTCGCCGCTGGTCACCGCGACCTCGGTGGTGAGCACCGGGGGATCGCTGACGGGAGCGCCGGCCTCGCGCATCGCCACCGCGTACCGCCCCGGCGCCAGCTCCAGGTAGTCGGAGACCACGCCGTAGCCGACCCCGGGGAAGACCCTCGGCTTCGCGGTGCCCGGCGCGGCCAGGTAGACGTCGACGGCGGGGGTGTCGGGGGAGAGGTGGGCGAGCCGGACGTATCCGACGGTGTCCGCGCCCATCGCGGCACCGGCCGGAACCGGGACGCCGGTGGCGGCGAGGGCGGTGCCGAGCAGGAGCGCGCCGGTGCCGGCCAGCAGCCGGCGGGGCACGGTACGGAGCGTGTGCATGTCGCCTCCGGAAGCACTTTCGGTGAGCGGATCACAACCCAGAGACAGGGTCCCGTGTACGGGACTGCGGCGCAAGTTGCCGCGTCGATGTTTTCGCGCGTGGTCACCACCCCTCCAGCGTGTGCAAGATCCGCGGGGTGGGGTGCAGCGGGCGGGCTACCGCTCGCGGATGGCCAGGAAGGCGAACAGGTCCGGCACCCCACCCGGCCCTGCCTCGGCCACCCGGATCAGCCGGAGGCCGGCGGTCACGGTCGCGTTGAGCAGGTCGGCGAGCGGCACGTGCCAGGCGCCGACCCGCACCCGGACGCCGCCGGTGTTCCAACTGTCGAAACTGCGCGACCGGTCGGCGTACCGTGCGTCGATCGCGACTCTCGGGCTCTGACTCCAGTCGGCGAACGCGCCCACGAAGCACGGGTGCACGCCCACATGGACGAAGCGCCCGCCGGGTCGCAGCACCCGGGTGACCTCACGCAGCATGGCCGGGTAGTCGGGCATGTCGGTGCTGGACAGTACGCACATCGCCGCCGGTAGCGACGAGTCGGCGACCGGCAGAGCGGTCGCATCGGCTTGGGCCACCGGCAGTCGACCGCTCGCGTGCCGCAACTGCCCACCAGACAGGTCCACGCCCAGCGGCGTCCAACCCAGACCGGCCGGCACCCTCGTGTGCGCGCCGGTGCCGCAGCAGATGTCGAGACAGGGACCTTCGCCCGTGCCGAGCAGGTCCTTCGCGATCGCGTGCACCCGCTGGAGATAGTCGCCGCCGCCCGAGATGTAGTTCTCGTACCAGTCCGCGTGCGCGTCGTACACCGCAGTGCTCGTCGTCGTCATTCGTCGAGGCTAGGGACTTGACCCCGCCCGGTCCGGTCCGTTCTTCCGAGGGCAGACGCCACGCCGACACCTGCGGTTGCGCCCGCCCGGACGCCTTCGGCCGATCGGCGACGGCAGGGCCGACGGGGGCGGCCGTGCTCGATTATCCTCAGTCGATGCGGGATCGCCGGGTGGCGCTGGTGTGGGCGGCCTTCGTGGTCGTCGCCCTGGTGTCCTGTGTGCTCGTCCTGAACCGCGCGGACCGCCTCTCCGACCTGCACATCTACTACGGCGCGCTGTCCGATCTGCACGCTGGCCGGCCGCTGTACGGGTACGAGGCGGCCAATGGAGGGCCGTTCACCTATCCGCCGTTCGCCGCCCTCGTGCTGGGTCCGATCACCGCCGCGAGTGAGGGCGTACTCCAGGGGATCTGGCTGGTGGCGACGTGCGCGGCGGTCGTCGCCATCGCCGGGGCGGTCGGTGTCGCGCTGACCACCCGGCAGTCCCGGCGACCGCTCGTCGTGGCGGTGGCGGCCACGGTGCTGATGCTCTCCGCGCCGGTGCAGAGCAATCTGCGCTTCGGTCAGGTCAGCATCTTCATCGTGCTGATGGCCCTGCTCGACGGGATGGGCCTGGTTCCGCCCCGGCTGCGCGGGGTGCTGGTCGGAGTCGCCTCGGCGATCAAGCTGACCCCGTTGCTGTTCGTGGTCTACTTCCTCGCCACCGGCCGCTATCGCGACGCGGGCCGCGCGGTGGCGACATTCCTGGCCTGCGCGGGGCTCGCCGGGATCGTGCTGCCCGGCGAGAGCTGGACGTACTGGACCGAGGCCGTGCGGCAGACCTCGCGGATCGGCAACCTGGCCTCGCTGGGTAACCAGTCCGTGCACGGGATGCTGCTGCGCGTCGGCGTGGACGAGGCGGCGTTGCCGCTGCTCTGGGCCGGTCTGGTCGCGCTCGTCTGCGTGGCGGCGTTGCTGCGGGCGCGACAGTTGACGCTGGAGGGCCGCTCCGGGCACGCGGCGGTGCTCGTCGGCTGCGCCACCGTCGCCGCGTCCCCGGTGTCCTGGACCCACCACCAGGTGTGGCCGGTGCTCGCGGCGATGCTGCTGATCGGCGCGTCCGGCGTCACCCAGCGGGCGGCCGGGGGAGCGCTGCTCGCCGCCATGGTCGTCTCGTTGGGTGCGGTTCTTGGTCCGGTGTCGACGCGGCCGGGAGTGCAGTTCCTCTTCGAGAACGCCCGTGCCATCGGGGTGGGGTTGCTGTGCCTGGTCGGTTTCGGTGGCGTCGCGGTCGCCGCTGCCCGAACGCACCGGCGGCCGGCGGGCGGGCGGGGCTGGTTGCGGGTGGGCGTGACGGCCACGGTGGCGATCGCGTTCTTCGCCGTGCAGCCGTTGCCCGCCGGCGCCGACCCGACCTTCAAGGCGTACGCACTCGACGACGTGGTCAACCCGCGATACTTCTTCGTCTGCCGTGGCCCGGTCGAGTGCGCCGCCTACGGCACCGACGCGCCGGTCACTTTCGGCACCCGGGCCGAGAAGACGAAGGTACGGGTCAACGGGGTGGTCTCCGCACAGGTGACCCGACTGGAGTATTTTTCCGCGCCGGGCGGGCCGCCCCGGGCGATTCCGCTGCTCGACGCGTACCCGGGAAGCCGGACGTTCTCGTTCCGCTCGGCGAGCATGGCGCAGGGGCGGCTCGTCGCGTACGCCTCGAACGGTGAACCGATCGCGAGCTACGACAAGGAACTCGCCGCCGCCCTCCGGACGGCCACCCGGTAGGTGATCGGGGAGGGCGGCGGCGGTGCTCAGCGGGTGGCGGCGGCCAGAGCGACGCGCAGCTTGTCGGCGTCGCCCGAGGCCGGGTGCTGCCAGTCGGTCGGCGAGGCGGAGTAGAGCGTGCCGTACGCCGGGGTGTCGGGCTGGTAGCGCCAGCCGTCGGCGAGGGAGCCCGCGTCGACGGCGTCGTAGCCGATCCGGTCGAGGAAGGCCGTTACCTCGGCCTTCGCGGCCTCGTCGTCACCGGCGATGGCGAGGGCACTGCGGTCGGCTGCACCCGTCGGCCGGGCCAGCGCGGCCAGGCCCACGAAGTAGATGTTGTTGAAGACCTTGACCACCCGCGACTCCGGCAGGTGCCGCTGGAGCAGTTCGCTGCTGGTGGTCTCGCCCGAGTCCAGCTCTGGGAAGTTCCCGTCGCGCTGGGGGTAGTAGTTGTTGGTGTCGATGACGACCTTGCCGGCCAGTGGCTCCACGGGCACCGCCCGGTACGCCTTCAGCGGCACGCTGACCACCACCAGGTCGCCCACCCGTGCCGCGTCCTGCGCGGTGCCGGCGCTGGCCTGCCCACCGAGGGTGTCGACCAGGTCGGTGAGGGTCTCCGGCCCCCGCGAGTTGCTCAGCACCACGTCGTAGCCGGCGTCGACGGCCAGCCGTGCCACGGTGCCGCCGATGTTGCCACTGCCGATCAGTCCCACAGTTGTCATGCTCGTTCCCAACTCCGCCCAGCCGTGACGAATTCCCCACCGGCGCGGTGGGTTATTCGGGTTGCCCGGCCGCGCAGACTGCCGGCCGTGCGCCGTCTCGCCGAGCTGACGGTTGCCTGGCCGTCCCGGCGAGCCCGTCCTGCACAACGTACTGCTCCCGCTGGTCACCGTCGGCGGCTCCGACGTGTTGATCAAGAGGTTTGCGTCAGAAGTGGGCCCTCGCCTGACGCAAACCTCTTGATCAACGTTCCGGCGTCAGGCGGGGAGGGTCTTCTCGATGGCGATGCGCAACTCGTCGGCGGCCGGCTGGACCTTCGGGGCGAACCGGGCGGCCACCGTGCCGTCCGGGGCGACCAGGAACTTCTCGAAGTTCCACCGGACGTCCCCGGTGTGCCCGTCGGCGTCCGGAGTGTCCACAAGCGCGGCATAGAGCGGGTGCCGGTCGGCGCCGTTGACGTCGACCTTCTCGGTCAGCGGGAAGGTGACCCCGTAGTTGACCTGGCAGAAGTCGGCGATCTCGGCGGCGCTGCCCGGCTCCTGTCCGGCGAACTGGTTGCACGGCACGCCGAGCACCACCAGGCCGCGGTCGGCGTAGGTGTCGGCGAGTTTCTGCAGGTCGGCGTACTGCGGTGTGAGGCCGCAACGGGAGGCCACGTTCACGACCAGCAACGCCTTGCCGCGGTAACGGGCCAGGTCGGCGGGGCCGCCGGACAGGGCGTCGATCGGGATGTCGAAGACTGTCATGGGTCGAGGCTACGCACCGGCGGTCGCGGGGTCGGGGCGTGGGCTCGACCGGTGCGCTCCATGCACCAGGAGAAATCGAAACATGGACATCTTGACGAACTGATGACGCCGTGAGTACCGTCTCACCATCTCTTTTGGAAAGTTTCCTAACAGTTCGGGAGACGCCTCATGAAAAGATCGCTCCGCCGGGCCCTCTGGGCCGGTGCCGTGGTCGCCGTGACCGTGGCAGCGGTACCGGTGACGACCGCGTTCGGCGCCGGCACGGTCACCACCACGTTCACCAGGGCACAGGACTGGGGGACCGGTCACGAGACGAGGGTGACCGTCACCAACGGATCGAGTGCCGCCATCAGCACCTGGCGCATCGAGTTCGACCTACCGTCGGGCACCACCATCAGCAGCGCCTGGGACGCGGACGTCACCAGCAGCGGCAACCACTACGTCGCGGTCAAGAAGAGCTGGGCCGGCGGCCTCGCCCCGGGCGCCTCGTTCAGTTGGGGCTACAACGGCACCGGCGCCTACAAGGCGCCGCTGAACTGCACCATCAACGGCGCAGCGTGCGGTGGCGGCACCACCCCGCCCACCACGACGCCACCGACCACCACCCCACCGACCACGACGCCACCCACCACGCCCCCGCCGACCACGCCGCCGCCGACCACGCCCCCGCCGAACACCGGCGGCAAGAAGGTCGTCGGCTACTTCGCCGAGTGGGGCGTCTACGGGCGCAACTACCACGTCAAGAACATCCAGACCAGCGGCTCGGCCGCCAAGCTGACCCACATCCTGTACGCCTTCGGCAACACCACCGGTGGCCGCTGCTCCATCGGTGACAGCTACGCCGACTACGAGAAGGCGTACACGGCGGCAGACAGCGTGGACGGTGTGGCCGACACCTGGGACCAGCCGCTGCGGGGCAGCTTCAACCAGCTGCGCAAGCTCAAGCAGATGAACCCGCACCTCAAGGTGATCTGGTCGTTCGGCGGCTGGACCTGGTCCGGCGGCTTCACCCAGGCCGCACAGAACCCGGCCGCGTTCGCGGACAGCTGCTACAACCTGGTCGAGGACCCGCGCTGGGCGGACGTCTTCGACGGCATCGACGTCGACTGGGAGTACCCGAACGCCTGCGGTCTGACCTGTGACACCAGCGGCCCGAACGCGTTCAAGAACGTGATCAGCGCCCTGCGGTCGAAGTTCGGGTCCAGCGCCCTGGTCACCGCCGCCATCACCGCGGACGGCAGCAACGGCGGCAAGATCGACGCCACCGACTACGCCGGCGCGATCGGCAACCTCAACTGGCTGATGCCGATGACCTACGACTACTTCGGGGCGTTCGCCGCGCAGGGTCCGACGGCGCCGCACTCCCCGCTGACGTCGTACACCGGCATCCCGCAGCAGGGCTTCAACTCCGACGCGGCGATCCAGAAGCTCAAGAGCAAGGGCGTTCCGGCCAACAAGCTGCTGCTCGGCATCGGCTTCTACGGTCGCGGCTGGACCGGGGTCACCCAGGCCGCACCGGGTGGCAGCGCCACCGGCGCGGCACCGGGCACCTACGAGGCGGGCATCGAGGACTACAAGGTCCTGAAGAACACCTGCCCGGCCACCGGCACGATCGCCGGCACCGCGTACGCCAAGTGCGGCAGCAACTGGTGGAGCTACGACACCCCGTCGACCATCAACGGCAAGATGACGTACGCGAAGAACCAGGGCCTCGGTGGCGCGTTCTTCTGGGAGCTCTCCGGTGACACCGGCAACGGCGAGCTCATCGGCGCCATCAAGGGCGGTCTCGGCTGAGCCGAGGGCCGACGCACCACCCACACGGCGGGGAGGGGCCCGCACCGTCCCTCCCCGCCCGTGACCCGGCGGCCCGGTCGACGCCCAGCGTCGGCCGGGCCGCCGTCATTGGGCTGCCCCAGCTCGATGTGGCAGACTCGCGGCTCGGCAGGTCTCGATGGCGCCGTCGACGGAGGTGGTCATGCGCTCGACCCACCGCAGGCTGGCGGCGACCGCCGCCGGGCTGGTGCTGCTGCCCGTCGTCCTGGGCGGCTGTGGCATCGGCGGCGACGCCGAAAAGGAGCCCGCGGCCAAGCCCGCGCGCGCCCCCGCCGAGGAGGCCACCACCCGCTCCCGCGAGCGCGTGCAGGCGTACCTCGACGCGATGACCGCGAAGGACGTCGCCGCCGGCCGCAGCCAGCTCTGCGCTCTCCTGCACGACGGCTTCGACCTGGGTGCCACCGGACCCAACGGTGACTTCGCCGACCACTTCCAGGTGCCCGAGGCAGCCATCACCGACATCCGGCCCGGTCCGTTCGGCCAGGAGGTCAGCGTCTCGGTCTCGGTCACCTCCGGCAAGCGCACGGTCACCCGGCCGCTGGTGTTCACCGTCACCCGTGACGGAGGCGACTGGTGCATCGCCGGCGAGGCGCCGGCCGAGGCTCCGGCCGCCAGCCCGACGCCGAACGGTCTCGTTCCCTCGCCTGCGTCCTGACCAGCACCCGGCGGATTGATCTCCCACCTGCCGGAACCGTCCCCCTCGCCGCCCGGTCACCCCGACGGTCGCCGTACGCTTTCTGTCATGCGCCATGAGTGGCATCAGCTGAGCCATCCCGGGGTGGGTAGCCCGGGCCTGCAGACCAGCCGACCGACCGTCGACTCCGCCGAGGACGCCGCGCTCGGCCTGGACCGGTGGCGGGAGTTGCCCCGCGAGCAGGTCCCGCCGTGGTCCGACCCGGCCGCCGTCGCCGAGGTCTGCAAGGTCCTCGACACCGTGCCGTCGGTCGTCGCGCCCTACGAGGTGGACCAGCTCCGGCAGAAGCTCGCCCTGGTCTGCGAGGGCAAGGCGTTCCTGCTGCAGGGCGGAGACTGCGCCGAGACGTTCGCCGACAACACCGAGAGCCACCTGCTGGCCAACGCCCGCACCCTGCTCCAGATGGCGATCGTGCTCACCTACGGCGCGTCCCTGCCGGTGGTCAAGGTCGCCCGGGTGGCCGGGCAGTACACCAAGCCCCGCTCGCTGCCGACCGACGCGCGCGGCCTGCCCGCGTACCGGGGCGACATGATCAACTCGCTGGAGGCCGACCCGGCAGCCCGGGTCGCCGACCCGCAGCGCATGATCCGGGCGTACGCCAACTCGGCGGCGGCGATGAACATGCTCCGGGCGTACCTCGCCGGTGGCCTCGCCGACCTGCACGCGGTGCACGACTGGAACAAGGGCTTCGTGAAGAACTCCCCGGCGGGGGAGCGCTACGAGGCGATCGCCCGGGAGATCGACCGGGCGCTGGCGTTCATCCGGGCCTGCGGGATGACCGACGACGAGGCGCTGCGTACCGTCACGCTCTACTGCTCACACGAGGCCCTCGCCCTGGAGTACGACCGGGCGCTCACCCGGGTCTCCGACCGTCGGGCGTACGGGCTCTCCGGGCACTTCCTCTGGATCGGTGAGCGCACCCGGCAGATCAGCGGCGCGCACATCGACTTCATCTCCCGGATCGCCAACCCGATCGGCGTCAAGCTCGGCCCGACCACCTCCCCGGACGAGGCGATCGAGCTGTGCGAGAAGCTCAACCCGGACAACATCCCCGGCCGGCTCACCCTGATCAGCCGGATGGGTAACCACCGGGTACGCGACGCCCTGCCGCCGATCGTCGCCAAGGTCACCGCCGCCGGCGCCAAGGTGGTCTGGCAGTGCGACCCGATGCACGGCAACACGCACGAGTCGTCCAACGGTTACAAGACCCGGCACTTCGACCGCATCGTCGACGAGGTGCTCGGCTACTTCGAGGTGCACCGCGGGCTGGACACCCACCCGGGTGGCCTGCACGTCGAGTTGACCGGCGAGGACGTCACCGAGTGCCTCGGCGGCGCCCAGGGCATCGAGGACCTCGACCTGCCCGACCGCTACGAGACCGCCTGCGACCCGCGTCTGAACACCCAGCAGTCGTTGGAGCTGGCCTTCCTGGTGGCGGAGATGCTCCGCGGCTGAGGCTGCGGAGCCCCTCTGTCGGTGGACCCCTCTGTCGGCAGCCGAGAAGAATGACCGTGGCCAGGTGTGCGAGACCCGCAACCGGCGGTCGAAAGGATGACAGTGGCTGACCAGTTCGTGGACCTGCGGTCCGACACGGTGACCCGGCCCACCGCCGGGATGCGGGAGGCGATGGCCACCGCCGAGGTAGGCGACGACGTCTACGGCGAGGACCCGACCGTCAACGCCCTCGAAGCCGAGGTTGCCGCCCTGTTCGGGCACGAGGCGGCGCTGTTCGCCCCGAGCGGGTCGATGGCCAACCAGATCGCCCTGCAACTGCTGGTGTCGCCGGGCGACGAGCTGCTCTGCGACGCGGACGCGCACGTGGTCACGTACGAGATCGGGGCGGCTGCCGCGTACGGCGGGATCTCCTCGCGGACTTGGCCTGCCGTCGGCGCGGACATCGACCCGGAGGCGGTGGCCGGGATGATCCGGCCGGACGGCTTCTTCGCTGTTCCCACCCGCGCGATCGCCGTCGAGCAGACCCACAACCGGGGCGGCGGCGGGGTGATTCCGCTGGGCACCCTGCGGGATCTGCGTCGGGTCGCCGACGACGCGGGCGTGGCGCTGCATTGCGACGGCGCCCGGATCTGGCACGCGCACGTCGCGGACGGCGTGCCCCTGATCGAGTACGGCCGGCTCTTCGACACGATGTCGGTGTGTCTCTCCAAGGGCCTCGGCGCGCCGGTCGGCTCGCTGGTGGTCGGCAGCGCCGCCAAGATCGAACGAGCCCGGCTGATCCGTAAGCGGATGGGCGGCGGCATGCGTCAGGCCGGCATCCTCGCCGCCGCCGGCCGGTACGCGCTCGCGCACCACGTCGACCGGCTGGCCGACGACCACGCCAAGGCTGCCCGGCTCGCCGAGGCGGTCGCGCCGTTCGGCGTGCTGGCCACCCCGGCCCGCACCAACCTGGTCGCGCTGGACCTGACCAAGCACGCCCTGGACGCGCGTGCCCTGGCGGCCGTCGCGCGGGCCGAGGGCGTACTCATCTCGGTGCTCGGCCCCCGTACCGCCCGACTGGTCACCCACCTGGGCGTCAGCGACACGGACATCGACCGCGCCGCCGCAGCCCTGCCCCGCATCCTCGCCGCGTCGTAACCCCCCACCCGGCCCTCGGCCGTGCGGCCCCTGCTGTTGATCAAGAGGTTTGCGTCATCCGGACATCGGAATCTGACGCAAACCTCTTGATCAACAAGGTTCGGCGGGGTGCAGGGGTGGGTGCGGGGCGGGGTAGTGGGGTTTCAGGGGTGCAGGCGGGTGAGGGTCTGGATGTCGGCGGCGTGGCCGACCTGCTTCTCACTCGGGGTCTCCACGACCAGGGGCACGCCGGCGGTGGCGGGGTGCGCCATCAGCTCGGCGAAGGCGGGCTCGCCGATGGTGCCCTTGCCGATGTTCTCGTGCCGGTCCCGGGTGGAACCGCACAGGTCCTTCGAGTCGTTCGCGTGGATCAGCCGTAGCCGGTCCGCGCCGACCGTGGCCACCAGCGTGTCCAGGGTCGCCGTCATGCCACCCTCCACCGCCAGGTCGTGGCCGGCGGCCCAGGCGTGGCAGGTGTCGAAGCAGACCCCGAGCATGGGGTGCCGGTCCACCGCGTCCAGGTACGGACCGAGGTGCTCCACCCGCGAGGCGAGCGACCGGCCTCCGCCCGCGCTCGGCTCGACCAGCAGCATCGGCCCACCGGCTGCGGCGGCCCAGTCGAGCAGCGGCAGCAGCTCCTGGCGGACCTGTCGCATCGCCGCCTCGGCGTGCCCCTCGTCCACCGAACTGCCCGCGTGGAACACCACCGCCTGAGCACCGATCGCCACGCCCCGACGCAGCGCGTGCGCCAGCGTCTGTGCCGACTTCTCGACCGTGGCCGGGGTGGGTGAGCCGAGGTTGACCAGCAGCGAGGCGTGGATGAACGCCGGAATGCCCCGCTCGGCGCAGCCGTCGCGGAACAGGGCGTCCTGCACCGGGTCGCCGTTGGGCAACGCCCAGCCCCGCGAGTTGGAGACGTAGACCTGGACCACCCGGGCGCCGGTCGCGTCAAGGTACGGCAGGGCGGCCTTGGCCAGCCCACCGGAGGTCGGAGTGTGCGCGCCCACCGGACGCGAGGTGACCGCCGGCATCAGAAGCACGTGAGGACGACGGCGGTGCCGGGCTGCACCTGCGCGTTCTCAGTCGGAAGCTGGATCCGGACGGTCGCGTTCGGGTTGACCGCCATCGTCACCGGGAAGCCCTGGCTCTCCAGCACCTGCTTGGCCTGCTGGCAGGGCAGGTCGATCACCCGCGGCATGACGGTGAACGGCGGACCCTTGCTGACGTCCAGCTTGACCTGGGTGCCCTTCTCCACGCCGGAGCCATCGGCCGGGCTCTGGCCGAGGATCTCGTCCTTGGGCTTGTCGGAGTCCTTGTAGGTCTCCACCAGGACCAGATTGAGCTGGGCCAGGGTGGTTCGGGCTTCGGTCAGGCTCTTACCGACCAGGTTCGGCACCGACACCGGCGCCCGGCCCCGGCTCAGAATGAGGGTGATCTTCGCACCGGGTTTGACCTCGGTGCCCACCTTGGGGGAGCTGTCCAGCACGACCCCGGCGGGCAGGGTGTCGTCGTAGCGGGCGGCGCCCTTGGCCACCACCAGCTTCACGTTGACCAGATCCGCCTCGGCGAGCTCGAACTCCTTGCCGATCACGTCCGGCACGGGGAAGCGCTCCGGACCGAGGGAGAGGGTCAGGGTGATCGTGCCACCCTTGACGATCTTGGTGGTCGAGGCCGGGGTCTGCCCCAGCACGCTGTCCTTCGGGGCCTTCTCGTCGAAGCGCGGCTCGCCGTACTCCAGGGTGAGCCCGGCCCGGTCGGCCTGCGCCTGCGCCTCGGCCTTGCTCAAACTCACCAGCTGCGGGGCGGTCGTGTAACGGCCGACACCGAACCACCAGCCCCCGAGCGCGGCCACCAGGCCCAGCGTCACCACCACGGCCGCGACGGCCAACCGGCCACGCGGACTCGCCATCAGTGTGCTGCGCAGCGCGGCGAGCCGCGACCCCAGGCCCTCCGCAGGCTCCGGAGCGGCCCGACGTCGACCCGCACCCTGGTTGCCGCCCTCGGGCAGCCGCGCCCAGGCCGGGCGGTCGGGAGGCCGGACCGTCGCGACCACCATGGTCGGCTGCGACAGTGGCGCATCGCCGCTCACCGGGCGGAGCACCGCGGTGTGGGTGTTGCCGTCACCCAGGCGCTCCCGGGCTGCCTGGACCTCGGTCAGCAGTGCGCCGGCGTCGGCGGGCCGCGCACCGGGATCACGTCGAGTGGCGCGCTGCACCAGGTCGTCGAGGACCGGTGGCAGGTTGGGAACCAGCATCGAGGGTGCCGGTACGTCCCGGTCGACGTGCTGCCAGGCGACGTCGACCGGGCGGTCCCCGTCGTAGGGCACGCGGCCGGTGAGCATCTCGAACAGCACGATGCCGGCCGAGTAGACGTCGGTACGTGGATCGGCGCGGCCCTCGGTGACCAGCTCCGGTGCGACGTACGCCACGGTGGCCATCAGCTGGGTGCCCTGCTCGTCGTCGGCGCTCGCCTCGACCGCCCGGGCCAGACCGAAGTCGGCAACCTTGACGACGCTGTCGACCAGGTTGGCGACGCCGCCGGTGGGTGCCTCGGCGACCAGCACGTTCTCCGGCTTGACGTCCCGGTGCACCAGACCTGAACGGTGCGCGGCGGCGATCGCGGCGAGCATCTGCTCGGCGATGGCCAGCGCCTCGTCCGGGTTGAGCCGGCGGCGCTCGGCCAGCACGTCGCGCAGCGTGCGGCCGCGGACGTACTCCATCACCAGGTACGGCAGGCCGGCGTGGGTGCCCTGGTCGTAGACGGCCACCACGTTCGGGTGGGTCAGCCGGGCGATGGTCTTCGCCTCGTCGGTGAAGCGGGCCACGAAGTTGGCGATCCGGGCTCTGGCCTCGGGCGCCTGGGTCGGGTGAATGATCTTGACAGCGACGGTGCGCTCGAGGCGCTCGTCGGTGGCGGTGTACACGGTCGCCATGCCACCACGGGCCACGCGACCGCGAATGCGGTAGCGCCCGTCGACCAGCGAGCCCAGCAACGTGTCGGCGACCTGAGTGTCCATCGGCAGGGAGTCTATGTGTCCAGGGGGTGAAGGTTGAACAGGATGCTACAGCCGATCGCCGAACTGGTTCGTCCCGCCGCGCTCGCCGCCCTTCGTCCCCTGGTCAGCGGTGCGTACGAGCCAGGGCGTCGATCGGCTCTCCGGGGTGCCGGTGGCTCGTCGCGGTGACGGCGTGGCAGGGTGGTCGGGTGACCGAACCCGTACCCGACCAGGCCGTGCCCGGCCCGGAGCTCGCCGGCCCCACCGACCCCGCCGGTTGGCTGACCCTGCCCGACGTCGCCGAGCGTCTCGACGTGTCGATCAGCAAGGTGCACCAGATGATCCGTGACCGGGAGTTGCTGGCGGTCCGCCGCGACGGCGTCCGCCGCATCCCGGCGGACCTGGTTGCCAACCAGACGGTGCTCAAGCACCTACCCGGCGTGCTCAACCTGCTCTCCGACAACGGCTACGACGACGAGGCCGCCCTGCGCTGGCTCTACGAACAGGACGACAGCCTCCCCGGGAACACCCCCGCCGCCGCCCTCTCCGGTGACCAGGCCCGCGAAGTGAAACGTCGAGCCCAGGCCGAAGGCTTCTAACCCGACCCTCCCCGACTTCCTCCCGTCGATCATGAAGTTAGCGGCGCGACACGCCGAGGCGAAGGCCGCTAACTTCATGATCAACGAAGGCGGCGGGGGCCGGAGAGGCGGAGGCCGGGGCGGGGGGCGGGGGTTAGTCGGCTCGGCGGGTTGCGGCTATGGCCAGGTCTACCAGGGCCTGGCGGGCCTCGGTGTCGAGGTCGACGGCGGTCAGGGCGGCCAGCGCGGCGTCGGTGAGGGTGACGATCCGCTGTTCGGTACGGGCGAGCGCCCCGCTCGCGGTGATCAGCTCGCGTAGTCGGGCCACCCCCTGCTCGTCCAGCTCCGGATCGCCGAGCCGGCCGAGCAGCAGCTCGCGGCCCGCGTCGTCGGTGGTCTCCACGGCAGCCGCCACCAGGTAGGTGCGCTTGCCCTCCCGCAGGTCGTCCCCGGCCGGCTTGCCGGTCAGTGCCGGATCACCGAAGACCCCCAGCACGTCGTCGCGGAGCTGGAACGCCTCGCCCAGCGGCAGCCCGTACGCCGAGTAGGCCGTCCGCACGTCGGCCGTCGCGTCGGCCAGCGCGGCACCGAGCAGCAGTGGACGTTCGACGGTGTACTTCGCCGACTTGTACCGGGCGACCTTGCTGGCCCGTTCCACCGAGGTGTCCCCGGTGGCCTGCGTCAGC
Source organism: Micromonospora sp. B9E7 (assembly GCF_039871815.1). Taxonomy (NCBI): domain Bacteria; kingdom Bacillati; phylum Actinomycetota; class Actinomycetes; order Micromonosporales; family Micromonosporaceae; genus Micromonospora; species Micromonospora sp. B9E7. The sequence goes on along the minus strand of NZ_JBDPLX010000002.1, from coordinate 100,431 downwards.
ACGTCGAGGTACTGACCGACGGTGACCTCGGTGCGCATCTCGTCGAAGACCGGCCGCGCCCGGGCCAGCACCCACGGGTCCAGCCCCGCGGAGTGCAGCAGCTCGTCGGACCAGACCAGACAGAGGTCGCCCAGCAGGAGAGCTGCGGCGTCGCCGAAGCTGTCCGGGTCACCACCCCAGCCGGCCTGCCGGTGCCGGGCGGCGAACCGCCGGTGCACCGCGGGCTCACCACGGCGGGTGTCGGAGCGGTCCATCAGGTCGTCGTGCATGAGGGCACTGGCCTGGACGAACTCCAGCGCCGCCAGAGCGGCGAGCACCGGTTCGCCGTCGACCCCACCAGCGCCCCGGAACCCCCAGTACGCGAATGCCGGACGCAGCCGCTTGCCGCCACCGAGCACGAAAGCCTCGATCGCCTCCGCCACCGGGATCAGCGCGTCGTCCACGGCGGCGAGCCGGGCCCGTTGACCGGCCAGGAACTCGGTGAGGGCCTTGTCGACGCGCTGGCGAAGGTCGGCGCGGTCGACGGGAGACACGGGAGCAGCGTGGGTCACGTCCCGACGCTAGCCGGTCCCGATGGCCCGCGCTCCACCGCCACGCGTAGTCCCAGCGGTGCGACCGGGGCCGGTGCGCCCTGCCGGTGACGTGCTGGCCCGAGCGGCGCGGCCCGGTCCGGTGGCTCGGGTCGGGGCGGCCCGGCGGGCGGCCGCGGCGGCCTCGGCGAGCGTCACCAGCGGCACGCCCAGGACGACGGCGAGCCAGCCGAGCCAGAACCCGCCGGGCACCCGGCGCTGTCGTTCCCAGCGGGACACCTCGTGCCGGCTCAGCGTCGGCACCCCGGCGGCGGCACACAACTCGGCGGCGGTGCGCTGCTGGCTCCAGCCACGGGCCAACCGGCAGCGGGCCAACAGCGGCCCGAGCTGCGCGGGGCGCGGCGGTACGGGTGGGGTCACGGGTCCTCCTGGCGGGCGTCGGCGCGGTGACGACCCACCCCGCCCGACCGGTCGGGCGGGACGGACAGCACCGCTCGGTTGCTGACCCCCGCACGGGCCCCAGGGCCGCCCCCGCCGCCCCTCCCGTGCCACCCATTCCTACCCCGGGGGTACGACGCCCTTCGCGCCCACCGGGCCAGGACGCGCGCGGGGCGACACCCGTCACCGGGTGGGAAGCTCCTGGGTCGTGGGGGCCTCGCCCGCTAGAGTCAGGTCGTGGCGCTCGGTCTTCCCTCGGTACTCCCCAATCCGCAGCCGGCGATCGGGGAGCTCATCCGTGAGCGTCAGCCGACCTTCTCGTTCGAGTTCTTCCCGCCCAAGACCGAGGCCGGGGAGCGGCTGCTCTGGCAGGCCATCCGCGAACTGGAGTCGCTGCGTCCGTCGTTCGTGTCGATCACGTACGGCGCGGGTGGGTCGACCCGGGACACCACGGTGGCGGTGACCGAACGGATCGCCACCGACACCACCCTGCTGCCGATGGCCCACCTGACCGCGGTCGACCACTCCGTCGCCGAGCTGCGGCACGTGATCGGCCGGCTCGCCGGAGTGGGGGTGCGCAACGTGCTGGCCGTGCGCGGCGACCCGCCGGGCAACCCGGGCGGCGAGTGGATCCGCCACCCCGAGGGCGTGGACTACGCCGAGGACCTGGTCCGCCTGGTGCGCGATTCCGGCGACTTCAGCGTCGGCGTGGCGGCCTTCCCGTACAAGCATCCCCGCTCGCCCGACGTGGCCAGCGACACCGCGCAGTTCGTCCGCAAGTGCCGGGCCGGCGCGGCGTTCGCGATCACGCAGATGTTCTTCGACGCCGACGACTACCTGCGGCTGCGTGACCGGGTGGCCGCGGCCGGCTGCGACACCCCGATCCTGGCCGGGGTGATGCCGGTGACCCAGATCGGCACCATCGAGCGGTCCGTGCAGCTGTCCGGCGCGCCCTTCCCGCCGGCGCTGGCGGCCCGCTTCGAACGCGTCGCCGACGACCCGGAGGCCGTCCGCCGGCTCGGCGTCGAGCAGGCCAGCGAGATGTGCCGTCGACTGCTGGACGAGGGTGTGCCGGGGATCCACTTCATCACCCTCAACCGGTCCACCGCGACCCGTGAGGTCTGGCAGAACCTGAAGGCCGGCGCGCGGGTGTGAATGCTGGTCCTGCGACACCAGATGCCCGGCGCGACGGTTGATCCGTGGTGGGCACACAGCTGAACTGGGACCAGTACGCCACGGCCTGGGCGCGGTTGCACGGCGGGTTCGACCCCCGGGTCGCGGCGCCGGTGGTGCGCGCCTGGCTGCGATTCGCGTACCACGTGGGGTATGTGCTGGGCCGGCTGCGGGTCAGCCCCACCGCGGTCACCGTGGCCGGGGTGCTGCTCTGCTTCTGCGTACCGTTGCTGGTGACCCGGCCGGGGAACGGCCTCTTCCTCGGCGCGTTGTTCGTGCTGCTCGCCGCCGTGGCGGACAGCGTGGACGGCGCGGTGGCGGTCGCCACCGGTCGCACCACCCGGCTCGGCTACGTCTACGACTCGGTCGCCGACCGGCTCGGTGAGGTGGCCTGGCTGCTGGCGTTCTGGCTGGTCGGCGCGCCGGGCGCGCTGGTCGTGGCGGGCGGCGCGCTGTCCTGGCTGCACGAGTACGTCCGGGCCCGGGCGGTCGCCGCCGGCATGCGCGACATCGGCGCGGTGACCGTGGGCGAGCGCCCCACCCGGGTCTCGGTGGCGCTGGCCGGGCTGCTGGTCGCCGGGTTGGCCGGGCTGATCGAGCCGGACCTGGCCGCCGGCACCATCACCATGGCGACCGCGGTGTGGGTGCTGTTGGCCGGCTTCGGTCTGGGGCAGCTGCTCTCCACCATCCGCCGTGCCCTGCTCGACGCCGGCTGAGCAGCCCTACCAGGCGGGGCCGATCTCGTCGGCGACGATCTGCGCGGAGAGGGTCACCATCGGCAGCCCGCCGCCCGGATGGGTGGAGCCGCCCACCAGCCACAACCCGTTCGCCGGGCCCCGGTTGGCGGGGCGGAGCAGCCCACCGGCGGTGCCGTAGATCGAGCCACCCGGCGCGCCGGTCGCCACGTCCAGGTCGGCCGGGGTGCGGACCTCGCGGAACAGCACCCGGTCGCGCACGTCCACGCCGCGCCGCGCCAGCACGTCCAGGATCCGATCGGCGTACGCGTCGGCCAGCCCCGGGCGTCGCCAGTCGACCGCGCCCGCTGCGGTGCCCTGCCGTGGGGCGTTGACCAGCACGAACCACGCCTCGTGCCCGGCCGGGCGGACCATCGGGTCGTCGGCCACGGTGACGAACACCGTCGGGTCGCTCGCCGGCCGGGCCCGTACGCCGCGCCCGGGGTCGCCGAAGACCGCGTCGAACTCCGCGTCGTAGTCACCCGGGAAGAAGACATTGTGGTGGGCCAGCCCGGTGCTGCCGGAGACGCCGAGCAGCAGCACGAAACCGGCGAGGCTGCGGTCGGTCAGCCCGGCCAGCCGACGCGGGTGCGGCAGCAGGTCACGGTAGACGGTGAGGGCGTCCACGTTGGCCACCACCACGTCGGCGGGCACCGGCGCGCTGACACCGGCGAGGCGTACCCCGTGCACCCGGCCGCCGGTGGCGTCGATCCGGGTGACCGTGGCGTCGGTCTGCACGACCACGCCCAGGTCCAGGCAGCGGGTGAGCAGCGCGTCGGCGAGCGTGCCCAACCCGCCGCGCAGGTACCAGCCACCGAAGGTCAGCTCGGCGTACGGGACCGCGACCAGCGCCGCCGGCGCCCGGCGTGGGTCGGCCCCGGTGTAGGTGGCGTACCGGTCCAGCAGCATCCGCAGCCGTGGGTCGGACAGGTGTCGGCGGCCCAGGCCGCGCAGGGTGCGGCCCGGGGCGATGGCGGCCAGGTCACCGACCCGCCAGGCCAGCGACGCGAGGTCGCGCGGGGAGTCGACGGTACGGCGCAGGATGTCCCGCGAGGAGGCGTGCCACACCCGCGCGGCCCGGCGCCACAGCCGCTGCCAGTCGGCCGCCGCCCGGTCACCGAAGGCGGCGCCGATCCTGGTGGCGAACTCCACCGGGTCGGCGCACGAGTCCAGGGTCGGGCCGCCGTCTCCGAAGACGTGCCGGACGATCGGGTCCAGCGGAACCAGGTCCAGATATTCGTCGAGCTTGGCCCCGGTCGCCTCGAACAGGTCGTGGAAGACCTCGGGCAGGGTGAGCAGACTCGGCCCGGTGTCGAAGTGGAACGAGCCGGCCGGGGTGTCGTGCGCGTACCGGCCGAGCTTGCCGCCGACCGTGTCGGCCCGTTCGAAGACGGTCACCTGGTGCCCGGTGGCGGCCAGCCGGGCGGCGGTGGCGAGGCCACCCACCCCGGCGCCGACGACCACGATCCGCGCCATGCCGCGCCCTCCTAGCTGACCGGGCGACCCCGCCAGGTCAGGCGGCGTCGCTTTCGCAGATGGTACGACCGCAGGGTCAGCCAACCGAGGACCACGACCGACACGGGGTGTGCGAGCGCGTCGGGCCACCACCGGCCCCCGGTGGCCCGGGCGGTGAGCACCCGCCCGGCCACCCCGAGCAGGTAGCCGGCCAGGCCCACGGCGGCCACCCCCGGCGCGCCGGCCGCCACACCCGCCAGCGCGATCAGCGGCGGGGCGGTGTAGAGCAGCAGCAGCGACGCCACCACGGCCGCTGCCGCTCCCGGGTGCCCGAACGACGCCCAGAGCGACTTCGAGTACCCGTCGCGCAGTTGCGGCCAGTCGTCGTACATCCGGCAGCTGGCCAACCGGGAGCCGTCGGCCAGGGCGATCCGCCCACCGGCCCGCTTGACCGCCCGGGCCAGCTCGACGTCCTCCAGGATCTTGTCGGCGACCGCGGCGTGCCCGCCGGCGGCGGTGTAGCCGGCCCGGTCCAGCACCAGGAACTGGCCGCCCGCCGCGGCCAGCGACGGCCGCGACGAGCGCTCCATCGCCCGCAGCGGCAGGAAGGTCAGCCAGAGCCACTGCAACAGCGGCTGCACCAGCCGGTCGGCCGTCGTCGCCACCACGATCCGGGGGTACGGCGACAGCAGCGTCGCGCGGGCGGCGCGCAGCTCGGCGACGGCCGCGGCCACGGCGTGCGGGGCGAGCACCACGTCGGCGTCGACGAAGACCAGCGCGGTGGCGTCCGGGTCGGCCCGGGTGGCCAACTGCCAGCAGGCGTGCGGCTTGCCCAGCCAGCCCGGCGGCGGGGCGACGCCGGTGAGCAGGGTGACCCGGGGGTCGTCGCCGGCCACCGCGCGGACCACGTCGGCGGTGCCGTCGGTGGACCCGTCGTCGAGGACCACGACGCGCAGCCCGGGTACGCCGCGCTGGGCCAGCAGGGCACGCAGGCAGGGGGTGACCCGGGTGGCCTCGTCGCGCAGCGGCAACAGCACGGCGACCGGCTCGTCGATCGGGGTGGGCCGATCGGCGGGCCGGCGCAGCCAGCGAGTGGCGTTGAGCCAGGTGTGCCCGGTCAACGCGGCGACGGCTACGAGCAGGGCGAGCAGGACGGTCATCGGGTCGCGTCGACGCCGGGCCGGTGCGGCTGGTGGTCCTCCCGGCGGGTCTCCCGAGCCCGGCGGGCCCGCAGCAGGGTCACCGCCAGCGGTATCGCGGTCACCGACATGCCGGCGGCGCCCCAGAGCGCCGAGGCGGGCAGGTCGAGGAAGACGGCGTGGGCCAGGATGCTGGAGAAGTACGTCCACAGGTAGAGCGCGGTCATCGGGTGGTCCCGCCGGTCGGTGCGTTCGGCGGCAGGCCCGGCCAGCGGGCGTAGCGCACTCATCATCAGCACCGCGAAGAGCAGCCAGCCCAGGTAGTTGCTGACCGGGATGCCGGGCAGGCCGGGCAACGCCGGGGTGGCGTCGCGCCAGACCCAGTAGCCCTCGGCCACCATCTGCGGGTCGAGGAAGAGGTCCCAGGCGGCCAGCCCGACGGTGGCCAGCGCGATCCGCCGTACCCACAGCCGGGCCGCCGACCCGCCGTGGCCGGTCCACGATGTGCCGGTGCCGGTGCCGGTGCCGGTGCCGGTGCGCGTCGCGGCGCTGCCACCGGCCCGCGACGCGGTGCCGCCGGTGAGCCGGACCGCGGCCAGCCAGGCCGGCCAGGCCATCCAGGTCCAGGCCAGCGGGATGATCAGCGGCACCCCGGCCAGTTTGGGGCCCAGCTCGCCGGAGTAGTCGTAGCTGCCGAACGGCACGCCGGTGGCCACCCCGATCGCCTCGATCGCGAACCCGCCGCCGGTGGCCACCGCGACCAGCGCCGCCGCGACCCGCGGGCCCCGGCTGAGCAGCGCGTGGCCGACCGAGAGCAGCCACCCGAGCACGACGGTGGCCACGGTGAGCCCGGCCCGGGTGGCGCCGGTGGTGAGCGGGTAGCAGATCTGGGCGAGCACCAGGACGGCGAGCAGCGCCCAGGAGATCCGCCGGGTCATGACGCCGGTGGCTCGAGTGGCAGATCCCGACCGAGCACGCCGAACGGTCGCTCGTCGCCGGGAAAGTGGAAGTTGCGCAGCACGTCGACGAAACCGAAGCGCCGGTACAACCGCCAGGCCCGTGAGGTCTGCTCGTCGGCCTCCGGGGTGGACAGCAGTGTGGTGTCACCCTCGGCCATGCCGAGCAGCGCGCGCAGCTGCCCGGTGCCCAGACCGTGCCCCTGCGCCGGTGGCCGGACGTGGAGCTCGACCACCTCGAAGCAGTGGGTGAGCCAGCGTTGACGGGTCGGGGCGTCCAGTGCTCGGTGCACCTGGTCGTGCCACCACTGACCGGAGGCGCCCAGGTAGCCGTAGCCGAAGCCGGCGAGGTGACCCTCGCTGGTCAGGCTGGCGACCGCCCGGAAACCCGGTCGGCGGACGTGGGTGGCGATGTAGCCGCGCCGGGCCTCCAGCAGGTCGGTGCGGTATCCCATCGCCTCGCCGTAGACGGCCACCACGTCGTCCAGCCGCCGGACGAGATCGTCCGGCGTCCAGCGCACCAACCTCATGCCCGTCCACCCTTCACCGTTGCCGGGCCGTCGTCGGCGACCCATCCGAGCACCGACCGGTCGCCGACCACGTCGAGCACCTCGAACCGGGCGAACAGTTCCTCGGCGTACCAACCCTCGGTGGGGGTTCGCATGATCGCCGCCCGGTGCTCCGGGTGACGGTACGCGAACGCCACCAGGTCCGTCGGGTCGCGCCACACGCTCACCGTGCCCTGCCAACCCAGCGGTGCCTCCCCGACTCCGAACCTGGCCAGCAGCCCGGGCGCGTCGCGCAGGGCGGCGGCCACCGGGGGGATCGCCCGCCAGAAGGTGGCCGCCCGGCGGGCCCGCAGTCGAGCCCGGGTCAGCGCCAGCACTGGGCCGGTGACCCGGCCGCCCGGCGGGTCGCCGAACGGCCGCTGACCGGACCACTCGCCCCGGCTGGTCAGCGGGCGCAGGTCGACCCGGGCGGAGGCACGGGCGATGCGGGCCCAGGCGCGCCCGACCGTCGAGTCGTCGAAGTCGGCCGCGGCTGCCGGGGAGTCCCAGACGGTCAGCGCCGACCACCGGGTCAGGTCGGCGTCCCCCGGCCCGAACCCGGTGCCGGTCCCGGTGCCCAGCAGCTTGCCGAACCGGGCGCCGGGGAGGCTACGCAGCCGGCGGGGGTCCACCGCCATCCGGGTCAGCGCCCGGGGCAGCGCGCCGCGGGAGGTCCTCCACACGTGCAGCGTGACCAGCTCCGGTGCGGTGCTCACGCCACCTCGGCCGGGCTGCCGGCGGTGGTGGGCCCGTCCTGCGCCGCTCGTACGTTCGGGTGTGGCTGCATGTTGCCATTCTTCCCGGTTCGGCAGGTGTCGGTTCACCCTGGTTCGCTCGGCCGGCACGCCCAGCGCGTCACACGTTGCATTTTCGTCGGAGGGGAGGTGTACTGTCAGCAGCAGTTAGAACGAGTGTTCGATTGCCTCGAACGTTCGTTCCAACCGACCGGAGCGCGGCGTTTCGCGGCGCCAGCCCCGGCGGTGCGGCTCCGCGGGCCGCACCTGGGTTTCCAGGCAGTCGCGAGCCTGGTCCCGACAGGCAGGATCGTCGTCCGCCGCCCACGACCCCCGGGCGGTGGGCGACGAACCCGCCGGTACGCCGGCCGGGTGTGGTGTGGGGAAGCATCCACACCCGGCCGGCCACACCCGGTGCGTCTTCCTCCGCACCACCCGACCTCGGCGTCTCGCCGGCGGCACCAGCGCCGAGGCGACGCCCCGGCCATGTGGAGGAGACACCCATGCCGACCAACCCGGCTCAGGCACCGACGGTGCCGGCGCACGTGCTGCCGCACCGCACCCCCGCCCAGCTCCTCACGTTGGCCCGGCGTGGGCTGGTCGAGGCCGGCCAGACCCGACCTGACGGTCTGCGCTACGCGGCTGCCCACCTGGCGGCACTGCGTGCGGCGGCCGCCCTGCTCGCCGCCCGTGCCCGGCCCGCGCCGAGTCGACGCAACCGGATCACCAGCGTCTGGGTCCTCCTCAGCGCGGTCGCTCCGGAGCTCGACGAGTGGTCCCGGTTCTTCGCCGCCGGTGCCAGCAAGCGCGCCGCCGCCGAGGCCGGCATCCCCCGGGTGGTCAGCGCCCGGGAGGCAGACGATCTGCTCCGTGCTGCCGAACAGTTCGTCACGGTGGTGGAGACCGCGCTCGGCGTGGCCCACCAGCCGGCCCTGGACGGCCTCGCCGCATGATCCCGCCGTGCCACCGACCGCCCTGCGGGGGGAGCCGGGCGGCCGGTGGCACGGCGTGCCGATCCTGATCTGATCCACAGCAACGACGGGGGAGTTGGTCCAATGGCGGGCCGCACGGTGGTCGGTTCCGCCGCACTGGCCGATCTGGTGCGTCCGGCGAGCGCGCCTGACCAGGTCGGCGGCCACCGGGTGCTGCCGGTGGTGCCCGAGCTGACCGGCCTGCTGCCCAACCGGGGTCTACGCCGGGGCAGCACCATCGCGGTTGCCGCCGGCCAGCCCCAGCGCAGCGGTGGCACCTCGCTGATGCTGGCCCTGCTCGCCGAGGCGTCCCGGTCCGGTTCGTGGTGCGCTGTGGTCGGTGTGCCGACGTTCGGTGCGGGTGCGGCCGCCGAGCTGGGCATCGCCCTGGACCGGCTGGCCCTGGTGCCGAATCCCGGCCCGGAGTGGGCCACCGTGGTCGCCGCGCTGATCGACGGGGTGGACGTCGTGGTCACCGCCGTGCCGGCCACCGTCTCCGCCTCGGTCGCCACCCGGTTGGCCGCCCGGGCGCGGCAGCGCGGCAGCGTGCTCGTCCCGTACGGCCGGTGGGACGGCGCGGACGTGACGCTGCAGGTGGTCCGTGGCGTCTGGGAAGGGCTCGGATCTGGTCGGGGGCGGCTGCGTCGCCGGGAGGTCACCGTCTCGGCGCGTGGGCGTGGGGCAGCCGCGCGACCGAAGGAGATCAAGGTCTGGCTACCGGGTGACGGGCTGACCCGGGTGATCCCCCGCCCGAAGCCGTCGGCCGTGGGTCGTCCGACCGCGTCGCTCGCCCTGGTCGGTCGGGAGTGACCGGCTCGCCGGCACGGACTCTGCTGCTGTGGTGCCCGGACTGGCCGGTGCTCGCCGCCGAGATCGTCGACGGGGTGCCGGCGACCGGCCCGGTCGCCGTGCTGCACGCCAACCGGGTGGTCGCCTGCTCCGAGCGGGCCCGTGCCGAGGGGGTGCGCCGAGGCCTGCGCAAACGGGAGGCGCAGGGTCGTTGCCCGCAGCTCACCGTGGTGGACTACGACCCGGGTCGGGACACCCGGGCGTTCGAGCCGGTGGTCGCCGCGGTGGAGGAGTTGGTCGCCGGCGTCGAGGTGGTCCGTCCGGGCGCCTGCGCGGTGGCCGCCCGGGGGCCGAGTCGTTACCTCGGTGGCGAGGAGGCGGCCGCCGAGCGGATCATCGAGCACGTCGCCCAGTCGTGCCTGGTGGAGAGTCAGGTCGGCATCGCCGACGGGGTGTTCGCGGCCGGGTTGGCCGCTCGCTCTGGTCGGGTGGTGGCACCGGGTGGCACACCGGGGTTCCTGGCCGGGTTGCCGGTCGAGGCGCTCGGCCGCTCGGCGCTGGCCGACCTGCTGCGTCGGCTCGGTGTGCGTACCCTCGGTGACTTCGCCGCACTGCCGGCTGGTGACGTGCTGGCCCGGTTCGGGTTCGACGGGGCGCTGGCCCATCGGCTGGCCGCCGGGCGGGACCACCGCCCGCTCGCAGTCCGGCAACCGCCGGCCGACCTGACGGTGACCGCCGAGCAGGACGAGCCGATCGACCGGGTCGACGTGGCGGCGTTCGTCGCCCGGGCGCTGGCTGAGCAACTGCACGAGCGGCTGGCCGGGCACGGGCTGGCCTGCACCCGGCTCGGCATCGAGGCGGTCACCGAGCACGGGCAGGAGTTGCACCGGGTGTGGCGGCACGACGGCCTGCTCACCGCCGCGGCCATCGCCGACCGGGTGCGTTGGCAGCTCGACGGCTGGCTCTCCGGCAGCAACGGCCGCACCGGCGCCCGGTCGGCCCGACCGACGGCCGGCATCATCCGGCTGCGACTGATCCCGGACGGGGTGATCGCCCAGGCCGGTCTGCAGGCCGGCCTGTGGGGGGAGACCGGCGAGGAGAGGGAACGGGCGCACCGGGCGTTGAGCCGTGTGCAGGGCATCCTCGGCCCGGAGGCGGTGGTCACCGCGGTGCTCGGCGGTGGGCGCTCCCCAGCCGACCAGGTGCGACTGGTGCCGTGGGGCGACGAACGCCTCCCCGCCCGCCCCGGCCCGGCGCCGCTGCCCGGGGAGCCGATCGCGCGTCCCGGCCCGGCGCCGCTGCCCGGGGAGCCCGTCGCCAGTGGCGGCGGCCGGGCCGTCAGTGCCGGTCGGCCTGCTGACCGCGGTGCCGGCGGGGTTCCACCGTGGCCCGGCCGGCTGCCGGCGCCCGCACCGGCTGTGGTGCTGCCCAGCCCGCTCGCCGCGACCGTGCACGACGCCGCTGGTGAGGCGGTGGTGATCAGCGCGCGGCTGGCGGTGAGCGCTCCGCCCGCCCGGCTGGTGGTCGGCACCGGCCGGCCGGCGGAGATCGTCGGCTGGGTCGGCCCGTGGCCGGTGGACGAGCGGTGGTGGGCCCCAGCCGAGGCTCGGCGGCGGGCACGGTTCCAGGTCTGCCTGGCCGACGGCACCGCCCTGCTGCTCGCCGTCGAGGCCGGGCAGTGGTTGGTGGAGGCGATCTATGACTGAGCGTCCAGCCGAACTTGATCGACCCGGTATCCCGGAAGTCGGGGTGTCCCGCCGACTCGGACAGCCCGACTTCCCGGAGGTCGAGTCGATCCGGCCGAGAGTGCGGGAATGAGCTTCAACAACCCGAAGATGCCCTGGTCGGAGTTGGAACGGGTGCTCTCCGGGCGGGCCAGCGCCGGCTCCGGCCGGTCGGGCGGCGGGCGGTCGCGCGAGGAGCGGCACCTGCACGTGGTGGACCCGCTCGCGGTGGACGCCGACGGCGGCGACTCCCCGGCCTGGAGCCGCCGCCGCGAGCAGTACCAGCCGCCGGAGCTGACCCGCCCCGACGGTGTGGTGCCCTACGCGGAGCTGCACGCGCACACCAACTTCAGCTTCCTCGACGGTGCCAGCCACCCCGAAGAGCTGGCCGAGGAGGCGGCCCGGCTGGGGCTCACCGCGCTCGCCGTCACCGACCACGACGGCTTCTACGGGGTGGTCCGCTTCGCCGAGGCGGCCCGCACGCTGGGCCTGCCGACCATCTTCGGCGCGGAGCTCTCCCTCGGGCTTCCCGGTCCGCAGAACGGCGAGCCCGACCCGCACGGCTCGCACCTGCTGGTGCTCGCGCACGGCCATGAGGGGTACGCCCGGCTGGCCGCCACCATCGCTCGCGCCCAGTTGCGCGGCGGGGAGAAGGGCCGCCCGGTCTACGGGGAGCTGGAGGAGATCGCCGCCGAGTTACGCGACCACGTGCTGGTGCTGACCGGCTGCCGCAAGGGGCACGTGCCGGGGGCGCTGCTCACCGAGGGGGTGGACGCGGCGGCCCGTGAGTTGGACCGGCTGACCTCGCTCTTCGGCGCGGAGACGGTGGCGGTGGAGCTGACCGACCACGGCCACCCGGTCGACGCCGACCGCAACGACGCACTCGCCGACCTGGCCGCCGCGGCCGGGTTGCCGACGGTGGCCAGCAACAACGTGCACTACGCCAGCCCCGGCCGGCGGCGGCTGGCCACCACCGTCGCCGCCGTCCGGGCCCGGCGCAGCCTGGACGAGATCGACGGATGGCTGCCCGCGGCGGCCACCGCCCACCTGCGCAGCGGCGCGGAGATGGCGGCCCGGTTCGCCGCGTACCCGGGTGCGGTGGCGCGGGCCGCCGAGTTCGGCGCCGAGCTGGCCTTCGACCTCCAGCTCGTCGCGCCGCAGCTACCGGCGTACCCGGTGCCACCGGGGCACACCGAGATGAGCTGGCTGCGGAAGCTGACCGCCGACGGGGCACGCGAGCGTTACGGCCCTCCGCAGGCGCACCCGACGGCGTACGCGCAACTCGACCACGAGCTGAACATGATCGAGGAGCTGGGCTTCCCCGGCTACTTCCTGGTGGTCTACGACATCGTCACGTTCTGCCGCGAGCAGGACATCTACTGCCAGGGCCGGGGTTCGGCGGCGAACTCGGCGGTCTGCTACGCGTTGCGGATCACCAATGTGGACGCGGTCCGGCACCGGTTGCTCTTCGAGCGGTTCCTCGCCCCGGAACGGGACGGCCCACCCGACATCGACGTGGACATCGAGTCCGACCGTCGGGAGGAGGTGATCCAGCACGTCTACACCCGCTACGGCCGGGAGCACGCCGCCCAGGTCGCCAACGTCATCTCCTACCGGCCCCGGTCGGCGGTGCGGGACGTGGCCAAGGCGTTCGGCTACTCGCCGGGGCAGCAGGACGCCTGGAGCAAACAGATCGACAGGTGGGGCTCGGTCGCCACGGTCGACGTCGAGAACATCCCCGAGCAGGTGGTGGAGTACGCCAACGAGTTGCAGACGTTCCCGCGGCACCTGGGCATCCACTCCGGTGGCATGGTGATCTGCGACCGTCCGGTGATCGAGGTCTGCCCGGTGGAGTGGGGGCGGATGCCCGGGCGCAGCGTGCTCCAGTGGGACAAGGACGACTGCGCGGCGGTCGGTCTGGTCAAGTTCGACCTGCTCGGCCTGGGCATGCTCTCCGCGCTGCACTACGGCTACGACATGATCGGGTCCCGGCTCGACCTCGGTGACATGACGCTGGACGACCCGGAGGTCTACGACATGCTCTGCCGAGCCGACTCGGTCGGGGTGTTCCAGGTGGAGAGCCGCGCCCAGATGGCCACCCTGCCCCGGCTCAAGCCCCGCGAGTTCTACGACCTGGTGGTGGAGGTGGCGCTGATCCGGCCCGGCCCGATCCAGGGCGGCTCGGTGCACCCGTTCATCCGGCGCAAGAACGGCCAGGAGCCGGTGACCTTCGCGCACCCGCTGATGCGCAACGCGCTGGAGAAGACCCTGGGTGTGCCGCTGTTCCAGGAGCAGTTGATGCAGCTCGCCATCGACCTGGCCGGCTTCGACGCGGCCGAGGCTGACCAGTTGCGCCGGGCGATGGGCGCCAAACGGTCGGTCGAGCGGATGAGCCGGATCGCCGACCGGCTCTACGCCGGGATGGCCGAGCGGGGCATCACCGGTGAGCTGGCCGACGACGTCTACCGCAAGCTCACCGCGTTCGCCAGCTACGGGTTTCCGGAGAGCCACGCGATGAGCTTCGCCTACCTGGTCTACGCCAGTTCCTGGCTCAAGCGCTACCACCCGGCGCCGTTCCTGGCGGCGCTGCTCAACGCCCAGCCGATGGGGTTCTACTCCCCACAGACCCTGGCCGACGACGCCCGCCGGCACGGCGTGGAGGTCCGTCGTCCGGACATCAACGCCAGCGGGTCGAAGGCGGTGCTGGAGTCCACCCCGGACACCCGGTGGGGCAGCGGGCCGGGGGAGCCGCCGCACGCCTGGGGGCTGGGCGGTCCCGCCGTCCGGCTCGGCCTGTCCAGCGTACGGACCCTCGGCGTCGACGTGGCCGAGCGGATCGAGGCCGAACGGGTCACCGGTGGGCCGTACCGGGACATGCCTGATCTGGCCCGGCGGGTCGGTCTCACCGCCGCGCAACTGGAGGCCCTGGCCACCGCGGACGCCTTCGCCTGTTTCGGGCTGACCCGGCGGCAGGCGCTGTGGGCCGCCGGCGCGGCGGCCCAGGACCGGCCGGGCCGGCTGCCCGGCACGGTGACCGGCGCGGCGGCGCCGACGCTGCCCGGGATGGAGGCGGTGGACCGGCTGGTAGCCGACGTGTGGGCAACCGGGCTGTCGCCGGAGAGCCACCCGGCCCGGTTCATCCGAGGTCAGCTCGACGTGCTCGGCGCGGTGCCGATCGCCCGGCTCGGCCGGGTGGAGCCGGGGCAGCGGATCCGGGTCGGTGGCATCGTCACCCACCGGCAGCGTCCGGCGACCGCAGGCGGCGTCACCTTCCTCAACCTGGAGGACGAGACGGGGATGCTCAACGTCACCTGTTCGCCGGGGCTGTGGCAGCGCTACCGGCGGGTGGCCCGGACCAGCGCCGCGCTGGTGGTCAGGGGGCAGTTGCAGCGGCACGAGGGGGTGACCAACCTGGTGGCCGATCGGCTGGACGCCATCGAGCCACCGGTCAGCCCTGCCTCCCGTGACTTCCGCTGAACTAGTGATCCACATTACGGTTTCCTGCGGCGGTGGGCGGGAGACTCGTCCCCGAGCGGGCAGAGCGGCCCGTGATCCGTGAGGGGGAATGACAGTGATGGGGAATCACGCGTACACCGGTGGAATCGCGAACGCCCGGCGGACCCGGCTGGGTGCGACCTGGGTGCCGTCGCACCTTGCCGACCCCCGCGAGTACGAGGTGACCAACGGCCCGGTGGCCAACGAGCGCCGGTCCCGGGCCGAGGACGAGGTCGAGGGCACCGAGTCCTGACCGACCGGGTGCCGCAACACCGACCGGACGGGTGGCGGGTGTGCCCGCCACACGCCCGCACCGGGAATGGACCGGGTGACTAGGCTCGACCGGGTGGAGCAGACCCGAGGCCGGTTCGCCGGGCCGCCGCTGACCCCCCGTACCGCCGTGATCTGGTCGGTGCTCCGCGCCGAACTGGACCGGCGCGGCGACGCCGAGCTCACCGTGCTGGACGTGGGCGGCGGCACCGGCGGTTTCGCCGTACCCCTGGCCCGCGCCGGGCACCGGGTCACCGTGGTCGACGCCAGCCCGGACGCGCTCGCCGCGCTCACCCGCCGGGCCGCCGAGGCCGGCGTGGCCGACCGGATCGCCGCCGTGCAGGGCGACGGCGACGCCCTCGCCGGGCTGGTCGAGCCGGCCGGCGTCGACCTGGTGCTCTGCCACTCCGTGCTGGAGGTGGTCGACGACCCTGCGCCCGTGGTGGCGGCGCTGGCCACCGCGCTGCGTCCCGGCGGCGCGGCCAGTGTGCTCGTGGCCGGGCGGGCCGCCGCCGTGCTGGGCCGCGCGATGAACGGCCACCTCGACGTCGCGACCGCGCTGGCCACCGACCCGGCCGGCACCGCCGGGCCTCGGGACACTCTGCGACGACGCTACGACGCCCCCGGCGCCGCCGCGCTGCTCGGCGCCGCCGGGCTCGCGGTCGAGGAGATCCACGGGGTACGCGTGCTGGCCGACCTGCTGCCGGCCGCTGTCGCCGACGGGCAGCCCGCCGCCCTGGTCGAGTTGGAACGGGCGTTGGCCGCCCAGCCGCCGTACCGGGACCTGGCCGCCCAACTGCACCTGTTCGCCCGCCGGCCGGCATGAGCGAGTCGCCAGTCGTGGCGCCGCTGGCGGTCCTCGGGCCGGACCACGGCGGCGGCCGTCTCGCCGACGTGCTGCCCAGCGCGCTCGCCGTGCTGGGCGTCCCCGGCTCGGCCGACCCGCTCGGGCTCGTCCCCGCCCTGGCGGGGGTACGCCGGATCGCCGTGCTGCTGGTCGACGGGCTCGGGTGGTACCAGTTGCCGACCGCCGCGCCGTACGCGCCGACGCTCGCCGGGCTCGCGGCGACGGTGGCCCGGCCGATCGTCGCCGGTTTCCCGTCCACCACCCCGACCAGTCTGGTGTCGCTGGGCACCGGCGTCGCACCCGGCGCGCACGGGGTGCTCGGCTTCACCGTGCGGGTGCCCGGCACCGACCGGGTGCTCACCCACACCGACTGGGCTGCCGACCCGTCGCCGTTGACCTGGCAGCCGGTGCCCACCCAGTTGGAGCGCGCCCGGGCCGCCGGCGTGACGACGACCGTGGTGAGTCGGCCGGAGTTCGGCGGCAGCGGGTTGACCCTGGCCGCCAACCGGGGCGGCGACTTCCGGGGCGCCGCCGGCGGGGAGGCGGTGGCCGCCGCCATGCTGGCCGCGCTGTCCATCGGCCCCGGGCCGACCCTGGTCTCCGGTTACCACGCCGACCTGGACCGGTACGGCCACGTCTACGGCGTCGACTCGGAGCCTTGGCGGGTCGCCGCCACCGAGGTGGACACTCTGCTCGCCCGGCTGGTCGACGGGCTGCCGCCGGACGCGGCACTGCTGGTGACCGCCGACCACGGCCAGCTCGACGTACCCGCGGCACACCGCTTCGACCTGGACACCGACCCACGGCTGCGTGCCGGGGTGCGGCTGGTGGCCGGTGAGGCCCGGGTCCGCTACCTGCACGCCGAGGCGGGCGCGATCGACGACGTGCTGGCCGCGTGGTCGGAGGTGCTGGGCACCGCGGCCCGGGTCCGCACCCGCGACGAGGCGGTGGCGACAGGCTGGTTCGGGCCGGTGCCCGAGGAACATCTGGGCCGGATCGGCGACGTGGTGGTGACCTGTAACGACACGTACGCGGTCATGGCCAGCCGTACCGAGCGGCCGATGGCGTCGAAGCTGGTCGCGTACCACGGGTCGGACACCGCCGCCGAACTGACGGTGCCGCTGCTGGTCGTCCGCGGCTGACCGGTGTGCGGTCCGGCCCACTGGTGGCCGGTGGTGTCGTACCCCCGGGTTAACCTGCCGGGATGGGCCGCAGTCAGTCGTTGCCCCGGGGCGACGATCCGCGCTTCGGGCCGGACGCCGACGACTCCGGCAGCCCGATCCTGCACGTCGACATGGACGCGTTCTTCGCCGCCGTCGAGGTACGCCGCCGACCCGAGCTGCGCGGCCGGCCGGTGGTCGTCGGCGGCGTCGGGCCCCGTGGGGTGGTCAGCTCGGCCAGCTACGAGGCCCGCCGGTACGGGGTACGCAGCGCGATGCCGACCAGTCGGGCCCGGGCCCGCTGCCCGCACGCGGTCTACCTGCCACCGGACTTCACCGCCTACAGCACCGCCTCCCGGGCGGTCATGCAGATCTTCCGGGACGTCACCCCGCTGGTCGAGCCGCTCTCCCTCGACGAGGCGTTCCTCGACGTCACCGGCGCCCGACGGCTCTTCGGCTCCCCGGCCACCATCGCCCGGCTGATCCGCCGCCGGGTCGCCGACGAGCAGGCGCTGACCTGCTCGGTCGGGGTGGCGCCGAGCAAGTTCGTGGCCAAGCTGGGTTCCACCCGGGCCAAACCGGACGGCCTGCTGGTGGTGCCGCCGGGGCAGGTGCTCGACTTCCTGCACCCGCTGCCGGTGGACGCGCTGTGGGGGGTGGGGGAGCGCGCCGCCGAGGCGCTGCGCCGGCTCGGCCTGGCCACGGTCGGTGACCTCGCCGAGGCGCCGGTGGGCATGCTCCGTCGGGCGGTCGGTGCGGCCTCGGCGGCGCATCTGCACGAGCTGGCCTGGGGACGGGACCCGCGCGGGGTCAGCCCGGAGCACGTCGACAAGTCGATCGGCGCCGAGGTGACCTTCGACGTCGACGTGGCCGACCCGCTGGAGATCCGCCGTGCGTTGCTCGCGCTCAGTGCGAAGGTCGGTGTCCGGTTGCGGGGTTCCGGGCAGGTCGGGCGCACCGTCGCGCTCAAGGTCCGGCTGGCGGACTTCCGCACCGTCAGCCGCTCCCGCACCCTGGATGTGCCCACCGACACCGCTCGGGAGATGTTCGACACGGTCTGGGCGCTCTACACCGCGTTGGACCCGGGCGAGCGGATCCGACTCGTCGGTGTCCGGGTCGAGGGGCTCGCCTCGGCGCAGGGCGCTCCCCGGCAGCTCACTCTCGGCGCGCCCGAGCGTGGCTGGCGCGAAGCGGAAGCTGCCGCGGACGCCGCCGCTGCCCGTTTCGGGCGGTCCGTCATAGGTCCGGCCAGTCTGATGGGCGACCCTGATCCCCGCCGGAAGGAAAATCCACCCCACCCATAGGTCGTCCCGCTTTCCGACGCGCGACCCCCCTCGTAGACTTGCGGGTAAGCAGCCAGCTGGCTGCCACGGTCTGTCGGCCCGAGTGGGCCCGACTCAACGTGACCGGGGAGGAGTGCCGTGCCGCTCTCGGAGCACGAGCAGCGGCTGTTCGATCAGATCGAGCGGTCGCTTGCCGAGGACCCCAAATTCGCCTCGGCCGTGCGCGCCAGCGATCCGCGCTTCCATGCGCGGCGTCGCCTGCTCGTCGCCGCCGGCGTCATCATCGCTGGCTTGGCTCTACTGGTCTATGGCGCGGTGATCAAGACTCCACCACTGGCGGTGGCGGGCTTCGTCGTCATGCTGGCGTCGGCCGCGTTCGCGGTGCAGTCGCACCGGCGGGCGCAGTCACCCGACCTGCACGTGGTGGGCGGCACGACGAGTCGTCGTCGCCCGCGCGGTGGCCGATCCGGTCGCCGGTCGTCGATCCTGGACCGCATGGAGGACAGGTGGCGGCAGCGCCCGGAGGGGCACCGGTGAGCCGACCCCGCCGCTGAGGCGGGCCGTACGCCGCTGAGGCGGCCGTACGTCGCGACGAGCGGGTCGTCGGGCATTCCGCCGGCGACCTCAGTGGTATCCGCGCGCCCTCTGCCTGCTGCCTCCTTCCCGGCCGACGCGCCGCGCCGCTCAAGATCCACCTAGCGGGGCGCCGCGTGTGACGCCTGATGCGGCGTGGGGCGGCGGCCCACCGGCCGCCGCCCCACACCCGGACTTGCGTTGCTCAGCGTGCCGCCCGGTCGGCCAGCAGTCGGCGGGGGTTCCAGCGCAGCAGCTGGTGCCGGGTCCGTCCGGTCAGCGCCACCATTCGGCTGGAGGCGTCCGCCAGGGCGGTCCTCCAGCGCAGCAGCACCGACGGCGGCAACACCGCGGCGACGAGACGGGTCCGCCGGTCCGCCCGTGCGGCGAGTGCCCCACGGACCACGCCGAGCGCCGGCGACAACTTCTCACCGGTCAGCGGATCCCGCGCGTACCGGGCCCGCTCCTCCGCCCTACCGAGCAGCCGCGCCGACTCCACCGCTGCGTCGTCGTCGAGCGTGTCCCGGACAAGCCGGTCCGCGGTCGCCCTGGGCGTTTCGGTCAGGTCGACCGGCACCCGGAAGTCCACCAGGGTGTCGAGCAGCTCCGCCCAGGCGGCGTGTGCGTCGGCGCGGGCACGGTTGGCGTCCGCGCCGACCACCACCGCACGGGCGCCCGGCTCGGCGCCGTCGTCAACGACGGTGGCGGCCACGGTGGCGCTCGTCGTCCGGCCGCCCCGCCGACGTCGCAGCGCGAGCCGGCGCAGAGCAGGCACCGCGAGGAGTGCCAGCAGGGCCAGCAGGCCCGCCGCCCACCAGGGCCAGACCGGTGGCTGGTCGTCGGGGGTCGTGCCGCCGAGGGACAGCCCCTCGTCGATTTCCCGGTCCGCGTTGTCCGGCCCGGCCGGCCCGGCCGACGCCTCGGGGCCGGTCGGGGTGTCCGTGACACCGGTGCCCGGCGTGGACGGCTCCGGCGCGTCGGTGTCCGGTGCCCAGGCCGATCGGGTGGAGCCGGGCACCCCGTACGCCGGGGTGGCGTCGAAGGGGACCCAACCGACGCCGTCGAAGAAGACCTCGGTCCAGGCGTGCAGGTTGAGGTTGGTCAGCGTGAACGTGTCACCGTCGCGATTGCTGCCGTTGGTGAACCCGAACGCCACCCGGGCCGGGATACCGGACGCGCGGACCAGCCAGGCCATCCCCGCCGCGTACTGCTGGCAGTAGCCGACCTTGTTGGTCAGGAAGTTGACGATGTCCTGCCCGCTGCTGCCGCTCTCGGTGCTCAGTCGGTACTTGAATCCGTTGTCCGCCGAGAAGTGCTGGTAGATCGCCAGCACCCGGTCGTAGTCGGTGCGCTTGCCCTGGACCAGCCCCTTGACCAGCTCATCCACCTCAGGCACCCGCTCGGGGGTGGCGGTCATCTGTCGGCGTACCGGGTGGTCCGCCGGGAGCGGCGGCGCAGCCCGCAGCACCGCCGGAGTGTACGTCGAGCGGACGTAGTCGAAGGAGTACTTACGGCCCCGGGAGTTCTCCCGGTTGGAGAAGACGATCTGCTGGTTGGGGTCGTACAACCAGTTGCTGCTGAGGTCCTCGGTACGCACCGGCTCGGCGTACACCGGCATCAGCGCCATGCTCAGGCTCTTGGTGACCTCGACGGTCGCCCGGTAGGTGGTGCGCTGCACGCCCCGGCCGGCCCGGTCGGCTGGGTCCGGCAGGTCCCGGTTGGCTGGCCGGCCGCTCGGGCTGCGCGCCAGGAAACCAGCCGGACGCAGCTCGTCGGCGACCGCGTAGCGCAGGTAGAACGGGTTCTCCTCGGTGGTGGTGACCTTGACCATGTCGAACACCTGCGACTGGTTGAGCTGGCCGGCGAGCGACGCGAACAGGTCGATCCGACCCGACGTGCCGCCCGAGCCGTTCCCGTTCCCGGTGCCGTTCCCCGACCCCCGGCTGATGCTGTCGAGCATTCCACCGGTCATGCCCGGCACCGCCAGGGGCAGGGCCACCGCCAGGACCACCCCGATCACCGCGAGCCGGCGACCGGCGGACGCCAGTGGCGAGGCCTCCCACACGTCGACGTCGCGGCCGTCACCGGTGAACCGCCGTCCGAAGCGGCGTACGCGGTCGACGTTGTCGGTGACCAGCAGCCAGAGGTAGCCGGCGGCGCCCACCACGAACGGCACCGCGGGGACGCTGTCCACGTAGACGGCGACCGGCACCGAGTAGATGGCGAGCATCGGCAGCCCCGCCAGCGCGGGTCGGCGCAGCCCGACGGCCAGGACGTCGACGAGTACGGCGACCCCACCGACGCCGAGCACGGTGATGAACAGCAGCGGGTCGGTGTCGGGAACCTCGACGCCGTACGAGCGCATGTCCTGTGCGGACCCGGCGATCAGGTCGCTGAAGTGCGCCAACGTGCCCGGCGTGGGCAGGAAGGCGAGCAGCTCACTGCCGCTGGGGAACAACCAGGTCAGAGCGAGGACCAGGCCGGCGAGCATGCCCAGCACCTGACCCCACAGGGGTGCTCGGGCGAGCCTGGTCAACGCGGCCATCCCGGCCACCACCGCGACCGCGATGATGGACTCGATCAGCCACGTCCAACTCTGGAAGATGGCGGACAGCGGCGCGGCCGCCAGCAGTGTCGCCGCGGCCGCCACCACACCGATGTTGCGACTGGCGTTCATGAGGGGAACCTTCCGTTCATCGCACGCCGCCGGCCACCGTCTCGGCCAGTGCGGCGCGCAGGGCGAAGCCCTGGGAGCCCCGACCGGCCTGCGGCCACAGCGCGGGCAGTCGGCCGCCGTGGTCGACTCCGACCACCCGCCAGCCGCTTCGCACCATGGCGAGGACGGCGGTGCCGTGCGCGTGCTCCGCCTCGGCGCGGGCCTTCTCCGGCAGGCTGAGCCAGGTCGAGCTGTTCAGCAGGAACCCGACGCAGGTGGCGCCGTTGCCGCGCAGCCCGGCCAGCAGTTCGGCCTCGGCCACGCTCACCGTGCCGAACAACCCGATGATCAAACCGCCGTCGGCGCGTTGGCGGACCCGTTGCACGAGGTCGGTCACCTCGGCGCGTTGATCCAGCCGGACCTCCGCGAGGTGGTCGAGCAGCGCCCCGTCACCGCCGCCCTCCGAGGCGTCCACGTCCGCCCCGGAGCCGGTGACCAGACGCAGCTTGTAACCGGCCTGGCGCAGGTGGACGGCGATGCTCGCGGCGGCGGAGACGGACCACTCGAAACTGGCCGTCGGCCCTTCACCGCGGTGGCCGTACGCACGGGTGTCCAGGACGACCGTGGCCCGGCTCTCCCACGGCTGCTCCTCGCGGCGCACCATCAGCTCGCCGGTGCGGGCGGTGGACTTCCAGTGCACCCGACGCAGGTCGTCGCCGCGCCGGTACTCCCGGGTCGCCGCGTCGTCCTCGCCGTGCACCGCCACGGACCGGGCCCGGCTGTCGCCGCTGCCCGCGTACTCCCCGGGGAGCCGCACCGACGGCAGTGGGGTGACCTGCGGGATGACCGTCAGGTGGTCGGTGCTCGGGAAGGACCGGGTGAGTTCGCACAGGCCGAACGGGTCGGTCATCCGGACCACCAGCGGGCCCACGTCGTAGCGACCGCGCACGTCGGCCCGCACCGTGTACGCCACGGAGGTGGCCTGGTGCGCGCCGAGCCGCTCCAACACCACCCGGGGCCGGCTGCCCAGCGCGTAGGGCAGCCGGTCCTCGAGGAGGAGGGTGCCGGTCGGCAGCCGGGAGAGGTTCTGCAGGCGCAGCACCACCCGCGAGTTGGCGCCGACCGGAACCCGGTGCGGGTCCAGTGAACGGTTGCAGGCCAGCTTGTAGCGGCTGCGTCCGACGTAGGCCGCCGCCAGCAACGGCAGGATGGCCAACAACACCGCCACCCGCAGCAGGTCCTTCTCGCCGAGGATGCCCGCCGAAATCGCCGCCGCGAGCGCGGCGGCGAGGAAGGAGCGCCCGCGGGTGGTCAGCCCGCGCAGCCCGGCACGCACGTCATGGCCTCCGCGGCTCGTAGGGCGCGCGGCCGTTGCCGGTGGCGGGCCGGG
This sequence comes from Micromonospora sp. B9E7, assembly GCF_039871815.1. Classification (NCBI taxonomy): domain Bacteria; kingdom Bacillati; phylum Actinomycetota; class Actinomycetes; order Micromonosporales; family Micromonosporaceae; genus Micromonospora; species Micromonospora sp. B9E7. The sequence goes on along the minus strand of NZ_JBDPLX010000002.1, from coordinate 77,566 downwards.
TGTCGTACGGGTTGCGCTGCCGGTCGTGCGGCAGCGGAAGGCGGTGCACCAGCTCGGAGACGATCGCGTCGGTGGTGCGCCGGGCGAGCTGCGCGTCGGCCGTCGGGATGATCCGGTGCGCGAGCACCGGCACCGCCAGGGCCTGCAGGTCGTCGGGGAGGACGTAGTCGCGGCCCTCCAGGGCGGCGACCGCCCGGGCGGTGCGCAGCAGTTGCAGGGTCGCCCGGGGGGAGGCGCCGAGCCGCAGGTCGGGGGCCTCGCGGGTGGCGGTGACCAGGTCGATCGCGTACTGCTTGACCGCGTCCGCGACGTGCACCTGCCGGACGGTGGAGATGAGCTGCCGGACGATGTTCGCGTCGGACACCGGGCGCAGCTCGTGCAGCGGGTCGGTGGCACCGTGCCCGTCGAGCATGGCCAGTTCGGCGTTGACGTCCGGGTAACCCATCGCGATCCGGGCGGTGAAGCGGTCGCGCTGCGCCTCGGGGAGGGGGTACGTCCCCTCCATCTCGATCGGGTTCTGGGTGGCGATGACCATGAACGGGGTCTGCAGCTGGTAGGTCACGCCGTCGACGGTGACCTGCCGCTCCTCCATGCACTCCAGCAACGCCGACTGGGTCTTCGGCGAGGCCCGGTTGATCTCGTCACCGACCACCAGGTTGGCGAACACGGCACCGGGGCGGAACTCGAAGTCGTGCGTCTCCTGGTTGTAGACGCTGACCCCGGTGACGTCGCTGGGCAGCAGGTCGGGGGTGAACTGGATCCGCCGCACGGTGCAGTCGATGGACCGCGCGAGGGCCTTGGCCAGCTTGGTCTTGCCGACACCCGGGACGTCTTCGATCAGGAGGTGACCCTCGGCGAGCAGGACGGCCAGGGCGAGCCGCACGGTGGCGGTCTTACCCTCGATGACCTGCTCGATGTTGGCCACGATGGCCTCGCTGGCGGCGCGGAACTCGTCGTGCGGCAGTAGGCCGCCCACCTCGTCCCAGGTCTGTTGTGTCACGGGCCTCCTCCTCGTCGCCGTCACGGCAGCTCTGACTAGAGCACCTGGACCCGCCGTTGAAGTTCGCGACGTCGAGCCTCGTTTGCCGCAGGAATCTCACTGGTCTCTCAGGCTAACCATGTTTGTCGTTATCGCCGACCCCCGCAGGTAGTCCGTCGGTTACGCACCGAATATTCGCCAGCCGGGGGATGCGTGTCTGTTCTGCCGATCGGTACCCGGTGTCCCGTTCGCGTGGACGGACCGGTTGGCGGCACGCCGGCGCGCCGGGCGGCGAGGTACACTGCGGGACATGGCCGGAGTCTTCCTGCTTCTTACCGGGCCGTGCTGATGCGCTGAACGCAGCGACAGCACGGCGGCCCCTCCTGCGCGAGGGGCTTTTTTGTGCCCGTCGCCGGCCCGGCCCGGTGGCGCCGAGACGAAGCGAAGCGAAGCGAGGAGAGACGATGAGTGAGGCAGCCGCACCGGCGGGCGACATCCCCCCGTTCCGGTACACCGCGGCCCTGGCCGACGAGATCGAGATTCGTTGGCAGGACACCTGGGCGCGCGAGGGCACCTTCCACGCACCGAACCCGACCGGCCCGTTGGCCGACCCGACCCACCCGCGCGCCGGCGCGGAGAAGCTGTACGTGCTGGACATGTTCCCGTACCCCTCCGGGGCGGGCCTGCACGTCGGTCACCCGCTGGGCTACATCGGCACCGACTGCTACGCCCGCTACCAGCGGATGGCCGGCCGTAACGTGCTGCACGCGATGGGCTTCGACGCGTTCGGCCTGCCCGCCGAGCAGTACGCGGTGCAGACCGGCACCCACCCGCGCACCACGACGGTGGCGAACATCGAGCGGTACAAGGCGCAGCTGCGCCGGCTGGGCCTGGCGCACGACGAGCGCCGCTCGGTGGCGACCATCGACACCGACTTCTACCGCTGGACCCAGTGGATCTTCCTGCAGATCTTCAATTCCTGGTACGACCGTGACGCTGGCCGGGCCCGCCCGATCGCCGAGCTGATCGCCGAGTTCGAGGGCGGCAACCGACCCACCCCGGACGGCCGGGCCTGGGCCGAACTGAGCGTCGCCGAGCGCCGACAGGTCGTCGACGACCACCGCTTGGCGTACGTCTCCGAGGCCCCGGTGAACTGGTGCCCGGGGCTGGGCACCGTGCTGGCCAACGAGGAGGTCACCGCCGACGGTCGCTCCGACCGGGGCAACTTCCCGGTCTTCAAGCGCAACCTGAAGCAGTGGAAGATGCGGATCACCGCGTACGGCGACCGGCTGCTGGACGACCTGGACACCCTGGACTGGCCCGAGCCGATCAAGCTGATGCAGCGCAACTGGATCGGCCGTTCCACCGGTGCGCACATCGACTTCCCGACGGCGGTGCGCCCGGTGCGGGTGTTCACGACCCGACCGGACACCGTCTTCGGCGCCACCTACATGGTGCTGGCGCCCGAGCACGAGCTGGTCGACGCGCTGGTGCCGGCCGCCTGGCCGGACGGCACGAGGGACGCCTGGACCGGCGGGCACGCCAGCCCCCGGGTGGCCGTCGAGGCGTACCGCAAGACGGCGGCGGCCAAGACCGACGTCGAGCGGCAGGCCGACAGCAAGGAGAAGACCGGCGTCTTCATCGGCGCGTACGCCACCAACCCGGTCACCGGTGGGCAGATCCCGATCTTCGTCGCCGACTACGTGCTGGCCGGTTACGGCACCGGCGCGATCATGGCGGTTCCGGCCCAGGACGAGCGGGACTGGGCGTTCGCCGAGGTCTTCGAGCTGCCCATCGTGCGTACCGTGCAGCCCGCGGAGGGCTTCGACGGCAAGGCGTACACCGGGGACGGTCCGGCGATCAACAGCGCCGCGCCCGAGCGCGGCCTGGACCTGAACGGCCTGGGGGTCGCGGACGCCAAGGCGGCGATCATCGCCTGGCTGGAGGCGAACGGGCACGGCACCGGCGCGGTCACCTACCGGCTGCGCGACTGGCTGTTCTCCCGGCAGCGCTACTGGGGCGAGCCGTTCCCCATCGTCTACGACGAGACCGGCGCGGCCATCGCGCTGCCGGAGGAGATGCTGCCGGTCGAGCTGCCGGAGGTGGACGACTTCTCGCCGAAGACGTTCGCCGCCGACGACGCGAACAGCAACCCGGAGACCCCGTTGTCGCGGCGGCGGGACTGGGTCGAGGTCGAGCTGGATCTGGGTGACGGGCCGAAGCGCTACACCCGCGAGACCAACGTGATGCCGCAGTGGGCCGGCTCCTGCTGGTACGAGATGCGCTACCTGGACCCGACCAACAGCGACCGGTTCGTCGACGCCGAGAACGAGCGCTACTGGATGGGCCCGCGTGGCGACGGCGACTGCGGCGGCACCGACCTGTACGTCGGTGGCGCCGAGCACGCCGTGCTGCACCTGCTGTACGCGCGCTTCTGGCACAAGGTGCTGTTCGACCTGGGCCACGTGTCGTCGTTCGAGCCGTTCCGCAAACTGTTCAACCAGGGCATGATCCAGGCGTACGCGTACACCGACTCGCGCGGCAGCTACGTGCAGGCCGAGGACGTGGTCGAGCGCGACGGCGCGTTCTACCTGGAAGACCTGGTGGTCAACCGCGAGTACGGCAAGATGGGCAAGTCACTGAAGAACGTGGTGACCCCCGACGACATGTGCGCCGCGTACGGCGCGGACACCTTCCGGGTGTACGAGATGTCGATGGGGCCGCTGGAGGTGTCCCGACCCTGGGAGACCCGGGCGGTGGTCGGGTCGTACCGGTTCCTGCAGCGGGTGTGGCGGGCCGTGGTCGACGAGCAGACCGGCGAGCTGCGGATCACCGAGGACCCGGCCGACGAGGCGACCCGTCGGCTGCTGCACACGGTGATCGACGGCGTCCGAGGCGACATGGACGGCATCCGGTTCAACACCGCGATCGCCAAGCTGATCCAGCTGACCAACGGGCTGACCGGCCTGTCGGCCACGCCCCGCGAGGTGGCCGAGCCGCTGGTGCTGATGGTGGCGCCGTTCGCTCCGCACCTGGCCGAGGAGCTGTGGCGCCGGCTGGGCCACGACACCTCGCTGACGTACGTGGACTTCCCGACCGCCGACCCGGCGCTGCTGGTGGCCGACACGGTGACCTATCCGGTGCAGGTCAACGGCAAGGTCCGTGGCCGCATCGAGGTCCCCGCCGACGCCGCCGAGGAGACCGTCCGCGCCGCCGCCCTGGACGCGGTCGCCGCAACCCTGGCCGGCAAGGAACCCCGCAAGGTCATCGTCGTGAAGGGCCGGATGGTCTCGGTAGTGCTCTAACCTCCAGCCCTCGCCCCAGCCCGCCCTGCCCGCGTCTGATCATGGAGTTGTGGTGGACGGTTCCTCCCCTTAGTAGGGGATTGATCCCCAGCACAACTCCATGATCGACCCCAGGGGGTGCGGGGCAGGGGCTCGGACGTCTTGGGCGCGGTCAGACGGGCATGGTGCGGCGGCGGCGTTCGGCGCGCCACCACTGGTGGACCAGCACCACACTGGCGATCAGGCCGAGGCTGGCCGGGGCGGCGGCGTACCAGTTGACCTGGCCGGGGGAGCTGACCGCGGCGCCGATCGCCGCGTAGCCGAACGCTGTCGGCGCGGATGCGATAACGCTGCCGGCCAGGAACGGCAGCACCCGAGCGCCGGTCGTGCCGTAGCCGTAGCTGACCAGCCCGAAGCCGGCGATCGGCAGCAGTCGGACGGTGACCACACCGAGCACGCTCTGTCGGGCGAACCACCCGTCGAGGCGGGCCAGGCGACCACGGACCCGTTCGGCTACGAACTCCCGGCCGAGCAGCCGGCCGACCGTGAACCCGACCGCCGCGGCCACCAACGCTGCCCCCAGGGCGTACGCGGCGCCTTCCAGCGGGCCGAAGATCGCGCCCGCGGCGAGCGTGATGAAGGTCCGGGGGACCAGCGCGACCAGCAGCAGCGCGCCGCCGAGGACCGCCGCCACCGGTGCGAGGTCGCCCAGCCGGTCGGCCAGCAGCGGAAGCTGCTCCGGATCCGGCCGGGGCACCAGGAGCAGCAGTAGCCCGCATCCGCCGATCAGCAGCACGAGCAGGGTGAACCGGGCGGCCGACGGCTGCCGGAGCAGCCGTCGGACGGCATGGATCATGCCCGGGCGGCGGCCACTGCGGAGCGGCGCTCGTTGCGGAGCCGGTCCGACCAGGTGTCGTCGAGCGGCGGGAGTTGGTGCGCCCCGGTGGCCCAGCGCAGCAGCAGGTCGGCGAGGGCCGGGTTGCGGGCGAGCGCCGGGCCGTGCGAGTAGGTGCCCAGCAGCTTGCCGCGCCACGCGCCCTCGGTGGTGCCGTCGTTGCCGACCCCGGCGCTGATCCGGGCCAGCGGGGAGACCTCGGGGCCGAGGTGGGTGCGGCCACCGTGGTTCTCGAAACCGGTCAACGGGGGCAGACCCAGCCGGGGGTCGATCTCACCGGCCAGCTCGCCCACGGCCCGGCTCTGGCCCCGGTCGGACTGCAGGTCGAGCAGCTCCAGGCCACGGCACTGCACGCCCTTGGCGAAGAAGGAGGTGCCGAGCAGTTGGTAGCCGGCGCAGACGCCGAACACCACCGAGCCCTGGGCGACCGCCCGGTGCAGGCCGCCGTCGGCGAGCAGCCGCTGCGCGCCCAGCGCCTGCGGGCCGTCCTCGCCGCCGCCGACCAGGTAGATGTCGGCGGTCGCGGGGAGTTTCTGGTCGGAGCGGACCTCCACCACCTCGACCGGCATCCCCCGTTGGCGGGCCCGGCGGGCGAGGATCAGGGCGTTGCCCCGGTCGCCGTAGGTGGACAGCAGGTCGGGGTAGATCCAGACGATGCGCAGGCTTTCAGATGACACGGTCCAACTCCGCTCGGATGTCCTGGAACGCGGTGTAGTTCGCGATGACCTCCAGCCGCCCGGGCGGGACCGACCGGATGGCGTCGTCGAACGTGCGGACGTGCTGGAAGGGCACGTCGTTGACGTCCAGCCGAACCGCCAGGTCGTATGCCCGGTCGCCGGTGATCAACACCTGCCGGCCGCGGAGCGGGGCGAAGTCGACGTCGAAGAGCCAGGACGTGTCGAGGCCGTCGGGGTCGCGCGCGTTGATGGAGAGCAGGGTCGGCGCGTTGTCGGCCATGTCGAACGCCTCCAGCCAGCTGGCCGGGTTCTTGGCCAGCAGCAGCCGGATGTTGCGCCCGTCCTTGTCGACCTGCGCGTAACGACCGGCGACCGAGGTGACGATGCCGAGGCGGGACACCGCGTCGACCGGACGGACACCGAACTCGGCGGCCACGGCCAGCGCGGTCGCCGCGTTGCCGACATTGACCTTGCCGGGCAGTTGGAGCGAGACCTTGTGCCAGGCGCCGGTGGGGTCGAGCACACCCTCGTCCTCGACGACCCACTGCGGCTCCGGCCGGCGCAGCGCACAGCCGGTGCACCACCACTGGTCGCCGGAGCGCTGGATGGTGGAGCCGCACTCCGGGCAGACCCAGGAGTCGTCGTGCCAGCGCTGGCCGGCACTGAACCAGGTCACGTGCGGCGGGTTGATGCCGCGGGCGGGGTCGCCCGGCGGCGTGGCGGCCCAGACCACCATCGGGTCGTCGGCGTTGGCCACCACCCGGACATCGGTGTGCCGGACCAGGGCCGCGCGCCAGAGCTGCGCCATCATGGCGACCTCCTTGGCGCGGTCCAGCTGGTCGCGGGAGAGGTTGAGCAGCGCCACCACGTGCGGCTCGGTCGCCTCCAGCACCTGGGCGAGGTAGTGCTCGTCGACCTCCAGCACCGCGTACGGGGTGCTGCCGGCCTTGGCCAGTGCCGACGTGTGCCCGCTGGGCATGTTGGCGCCGAAAGAGTTGGTGGCGACCCGGCCGAGCACGCCGACCGCGGCGGAGGTCAACCGGGTGGTGGTGGTCTTGCCGTTGGTGCCGGAGACGAGCGCGATCGCACGCCCGGCCGACAGGTGGGCCAGCAGGTCCGGGTCGATCTTCAGGCCGATCCAGCCACCGATCACCGAACCGTCGCCACGGCCGGCCGCCCGGGAGAGCGCCGCGGCGGTCCGTGACACGGAGCTGGCCACCTTGGCCCGTAGGGGCATTTTCGCGTCCGTCACGCGAGCGAGGTTACCGGACCGCCCGCCCCTCCAGATCGCCGCCGACGGTGAACCGTTCGGCCGTGGCGGCTGGGCGGGTGGCCGGTGGGGCCTCCGCCGGACGGAGTCGATCTATGTCGGAAAGCGGACCACGCCGGAGGGAGGCGGTGGCCCTCCACTCCGCTCCACCCCTTGTGACGTGCGGTTTTGCCGCCGGATCGGGCGCGCCACGCGGGCCAATCTGGTTGCGGGTGGAGGGAAGTGGAGTAGAGTGGGGGCCAATGGTGAGGCCGGGAGGGCTCACCGGCCCGGGGGGTCAGCGGCGCCGCGAACGCCGCTCAGGGGCAAGGGGGGTAGGGCCGTGTTTCTCGGCACCCACACTCCACGCCTGGACGAAAAGGGCCGGTTGATCCTTCCGGCCAAGTTTCGAGATGAGCTGGCGGGGGGTGTTGTGGTGACCAAAGGGCAGGAGCGCTGCCTCTACGTCTTCCCCACCCCTGAGTTCCAGCGAATCGCGGAGCAGTTGCGCGAGCAGCCGATGACACACAAGGCGGCCCGGGCCTACAGCCGGGTCTTCTTCGCCAGCGCGCACGACGAGGTTCCGGACAAGCAGGGTCGGGTGACCATCCCCGCTCACCTCCGGGCGTACGCCGCACTGGACCGCGAGTTGGTGGTGATCGGCGCGAGCACGCGGGTGGAGATCTGGGACAAGGTCGCCTGGGAGACCTACCTCGCCGAGAGCGAAGACGACTTCGCCGACATCGAGGAGGGGGTGCTGCCAGGCGGTCTGTAGGGCGGAACGGCGCCCGACGTACTGCGAGATCTCCAGCCGCTTTCGAGTTCCTGGCATCCCTTCCCCGGTGCCAGGCGCACGATCCAGTCATCGGTGCGAGTCCGGTGTCAGGCGGGAGCGGATGGGGATCTGGCGGTACGACGGCAGCGCCGTCCGACGACAGGCGCACGAGAAGAACGGACGTTTCAACCAGTGGGGGTCACCATGGGGGAGTTGCGCGGCACGCACGTGCCGGTGCTGCTTGAGCGATGTCTCGAGCTGTTGGCCCCCGCGCTGGGTCGAGGCGGCCGGACGGTCCACGTCGACGCGACGCTCGGCCTGGCCGGGCACGCGGAGGCGGTGCTGGAGGCGCACCCGGAGACGGTCCTGATCGGGCTCGACCGGGACACCGAGGCGCTCGCCCACGCGCGGGTCCGACTGGCTCGGTTCGCCGATCGGGTGCACCTGGAGCACGCCGTCTACGACGAGCTGCCGGATGTGCTGGACCGGCTCGGCTATCCGGCCATCGACGGGATCCTGTTCGATCTGGGCGTCTCGTCGTTGCAGTTGGACGCGCCCGACCGCGGGTTCGCGTACGCCCAGGACGCGCCCCTGGACATGCGGATGGACCAGACCCGGGGGGTGACCGCCGAGGAGGTGGTCAACACCTACGCACATCCGGACCTGGCTCGGGTGCTGCGGGTCTACGGCGAGGAGAAGTTCGCCGGCCGGATCGCCTCGGCGATCATCCGGCACCGGGAACGTGCCCGGATCACCTCGTCCGCGTTCCTGGCGGAGCTGGTTCGGGACTCCATTCCGGCACCAGCCCGACGAACGGGTGGGCACCCGGCAAAGAGAACGTTTCAGGCTTTACGGATCGAGGTAAACAGAGAGCTGGCAGCGCTGGAGACAGCGTTGCCATCCGCGCTCGACGCACTGACCGTGGGCGGTCGCATGGTGGTCCTGTCCTACCACTCGTTGGAGGACCGGCTCACCAAGGTGGCGCTCGCGGACCGGGTCCGCAGTAAGGGCCCGGTCGACCTCCCGGTCGAGCTTCCCGGGTCCGGTCCGACGTTCCGGCTGCTCAGCCGGGGCGCCGAACTGCCCGGGGAGGCGGAGGTCGCCGCGAACCCGCGCGCCGCTTCGGTGCGGTTGCGGGCAGCGGAACGACTCGACCCGAACGCGACAGAGCTTGGGCGGACCGACCGCGAACGGTCTCGCCGACGGGTGAAGGGAATGCACCAACCGGGCACGGGGTCCGCCTGATCCGTGGGGGGTCAGGGGCACCGGGACGGCAGAGGGACGGACGTTGAGGGGGAGGGACATGAACATTGACAAGCGCGACCGCCGGGGCGTCACCGGCGGCGAGCAGCGCGCACCGCGGTCGGGGGGCCGGATCGCGGCGGAGCGAGCTCCGCGCCTCGGAAACGGTACGCCACGCATCGATCGAGTGAACCGGCAGGGGGAGACTCGCGCCCGGGGGGCGCGCGAGTTCCCCACCGAGGGCACCGCTGCCCTGCGGCCGGTCGAGAAGGCCGGCGCCGCCACCAGCGCGCGCCCGCCCCGGCTGCGGGTGGCACCACCGCCGCCGGTGTCGGTGCCGCGTGCGCCGTTCGCGGCGCTGATCGTGGTGCTGGTGGTCGGTGGGGTGCTGGGCATCCTGGCGGTCAACACCAAGATCAATGAGAATGCGTTCCGGTTGGAGCGGTTGCAGCAGCAGCAGGCTCGACTGGACCTGGAGAAGCAGCAACTGGACAAGCAGATCGCCGAAGCCGAGGCGCCGGGCAACCTGACCGCCGAGGCGCGGCGGCTGGGCCTGGTGGACGCCGGCGAGCCGGGCTACATCCGGCTGCCGGACGGCAAGACGCTGGAGGTGCCGCAGCCCGCGACCGGCCAGCCGTCGGTGACCAGCCAGGGTGCGGGAGGCTGACCAGTGCCACCGAGATCGGACGAGCCGCGCCGGGACCCGAAGGGGGCCCGGCGCGGTTCTTCGCGTGATGCCAGCCCCGCCGACAGCGAGTCGCGCACCGGCGAGCCCGGCATCGGGGGCATCTCCGGTGCTCGCGCGTACACCCCGAGGGGTCGGACCGTCCGCGACGAGCGCGGCACGCCGGCGCGCAGCGGGGGCGCCGAGCAACGGCGTACGCCGCGCAGCACCCGCTCCGGCGACCCGTTCCGGCCGGCGCTGCAGGTGCTCGACGGTGGCCGGGCCGCCGCCCGTTCCGGCCGGCGCGACGCCCCGGCCGCCGGGCGCGGCGGCGTCGTGCGGACCGTCTCCCCGCGCACCCCGCGTCCTCCGGGTGTCGACGAGCCCGCGCCGCGCCGCCGGACCACGCCGCGCGCGCCGCGCCGCGCCGACCGGCCGGTGGCCCGCCGCCCGTCCCGCAAGCCTCCGCGCCCGCCGAAGCTGGCCGACTCGCGGCTGCGTCTGCGGCTGGGCACCGTGCTCGCCCTGACGCTGTTCGCCAGCATCGGCATCCGGTTGGTCTTCCTCCAGGCGGTCGACGCGCCCGCGTACGCGGGCGGCGGCGTCTCCGACCGGCTCCGCACCGTCGAGTTGCCGGCACCGCGTGGGGCGATCTACGACAGCACCGGCGCGCCGTTGGCCCGCAGCGTCGAGGCGCGGTACGTGTACGCCGATCCGACCGAGGTGAAGGATCCAGCGGGCGTCGCCAAGGCGCTCTCCCCGCTGCTCGGCATTCCGGCGTCGAAGCTCGTCGAGCTGATGAAGCCCCGGAAGTTGGAGGGCGGCAAGCCGTCCACCTTCGCCTACCTGGCCCGGGGGGTGGAGATCGCGACCGCCAAGCGGGTGCAGGCGCTGGATCTGCCCGGCATCGGGGTGCACCGCGACGAGAGTCGTGACGTGCCCGGCGGCGACCTGGCGGCGAACCTGATCGGCTTCACCAGCCAGGACATGGCCGGGCTGGAAGGGCTGGAGGCCCGCTACGACGACGTGCTCGCCGGCCAGGACGGCAAGCGGGTGTACGAGGCCGGTCTCGGTGACCTCGGGGCACCGATCCCGGGCGGCTACAGCCGGACCACGCAGGCCAAACCGGGCAGCTCGCTGGCGCTCACCATCGTCCGTGACCTCCAGTTCCGCACCCAGCAGATCCTCAGCAACGGCATGGCGAAGGCGCCCGGCGGCACCGCTGCGGCCGTGATCATGGAGATTCCCTCGGGCGCGGTGCTGGCCCAGGCCAGCCATCCGACCTACAACGCGGCGAAACCGCTGCCCAGCGACCCGGTCGCACGGGAGGACGCGGCGACCAGCTTCGTCGTCGACCCCGGGTCGATCCACAAGGCGATCACCTTCGGCGCGGCGTTGCAGGAGGGTGTGATCACGCCGGACACCACCCTGCCCATCGCCAACCGCATCAAGATGGGCGACACCTGGTTCTCCGACACCCACCCCGCCAACGGCAAGCGGATGAGCGTGCCGGGGATGCTCGCGTACTCGTCGAACGTCGGCACGATCACGATCGCCGAGAAGCTCGGCCGGGACCGGCTGATCGACTACCAGAAGCGGTTCGGGCTGGGCAAGCCGACCGGCGAGGGGATGCCCGGGGAGGCCAGCGGGCGACTGCTGCCGGCCGACGAGTGGAGCGAATCGTCACGTGGGTCGGTGCCGATCGGGCACAGCGTCGACGCCACGCCGTTGCAGATGGCCGCCGCGTACGCCGCCATCGCCAACAACGGCACGTACGTGCAGCCGCACCTGGTCAAGGAGGTGATCGGCCCGGACGGCAAGCGCACCCCCGCGCCGGCCCCGGTGACCCGGTCGGTGCTCAGCCCGCAGAACGCGGCAGCCCTGCGCACCATGCTGGAGGCGGTCACCACTGTCGACGGCGCCACCGGCGTCACCGCCGCGGTCCCCAGCTACCGGGTCGCCGGCAAGACCGGCACCGGATCGCGGCTGGTCAACGGCAAGATAGAGGCCGACAAGGTGTCTTCCTTCATCGGCATGGCCCCCGCCGAGAACCCCCGTTACGTGATCGCTGTCTTCGTGTACGCGCCCGGCGGTGGTGGCGCGGCGATCGCCAATCCGGCGTTCCGCGACATGATGCAGTTCACTCTGCGTCACTACCGCGTGCCGCCGTCCACCGGCGGTTCCGCACCCAAGTTCACGGTCTATCCGCGCTGAGCAGCGACGGCGGGACATCATCGGTGAGTGCCGACGAACCACCGGGGCGGCTGTGCGGCCGGAACCGGACGACCGGGTAGGGTCTGACGCCGTGCCCGGCAATCCACGTCCACGTACCGTGACCGGAGTCCGGCTCGGTGATCTTGCCGTCCGACTCGCCGTCGACCTTCCGGCGGACGCCGCCGAGGTGGTCGTCACCGGTGCCACCCACGCCAGCGGGGAGGTCCGCCCCGGCGACCTGTACGCGGCGCTGCCCGGTGCCCGCCGACACGGCGCGGAGTTCGTCGCCGGTGCCGCCGAGGCGGGTGCGGTGGCCCTGCTGACCGACCCGGCGGGTGCGCAGCTGGCCGCGGGGAGCAGCCTGCCCGTCCTGGTGGTGCCCGACCCACGTGCCGTGCTCGGCGAGCTGGCCTCGGCCGTGTACGGCGACCCGACCGCCGGCCTCACCGTGATCGGGGTGACCGGCACCGCCGGAAAGACCTCCACCGCCTACCTGGTCGAGTCGGGGCTGCGGGCCGCCGGCCACACCACCGGGCTGATCGGCACGGTGGAGACCCGGCTCGGTGACCTGGTGATCGACAGTGTGCGCACCACCCCGGAGGCGACCGACCTGCACGCCATGCTGGCCACCGCCCGCGAGCGGGGGGTCACCGCGGTCGTCATGGAGGTCTCCAGCCACGCGCTGGCCATGGGCCGGGTGGGCGGTGTCCGCTTCGCCGTCGGCGGCTACACCAACTTCGGCTCTGACCACCTGGACTTCCACGCCGACAGCGACGACTACTTCGCCGCGAAGGCCCAGCTCTTCGACGGGCGGTGCGCGGTCGAGGTGCTCAACCTCGACGACCCGGCCCTCAAGCCGCTGTACAAGCCGGCCACGGTCACCTACTCGGCAGCCGGCGACCAGGGCGCGAGCTGGTGGGCCGACGGCGTGAGCGGCGAGGGGTACGCCCAGCGGTTCACCGCGCACGGCCCGGACGGCGTGGTCCTGTCCGCCGGGGTGGCGTTGCCCGGGCGACACAACGTGGCAAACGCGCTGCTGGCCATCGCCGCGCTGGTCGGCGCCGGGGTGGATCCGAAGACCGCGGCGGCCGGCGTGGCCGCCTGCGGTGGTGTGCCGGGGCGACTGGAGCTGGTCGACGTCGCCGCGCCGGTGCGCGGGGTGGTCGACTACGCGCACAAGTCGGACGCGATCGTGGCCGCGCTGGCCGCGCTGCGTGAGCTGAGCGCCGGTCGGCTGATCTGCGTGATCGGCGCCGGCGGGGACCGGGACCGGGGCAAGCGGCCGGTGATGGGCGCCGCCGCGGCGGAGGGAGCCGACGTGGTGCTGGTGACCGACGACAACCCGCGTACCGAGGACCCGGCGGAGATCCGCGCCGAGGTGCTCGCCGGGGCGTACCGGGCCGCCACGGCCGCTCGGATCGTGGAGGTGGCGGGCCGCCGCGCCGCGATCGACGAGGCGGTACGGCTGGCCGAGCCGGGCGACGTCATCGCGCTGCTCGGCAAGGGCCACGAGCGGGGCCAGGAGGTGGCGGGGGAGGTGTTCCCGTTCGACGACAGCGTCGAGCTGGCCGCCGCGCTGCGGGCCCGCTTCGGGGACCTGGCGGGTCAGCGATGATCGCGCTGAGCCTGGCAGAGGTGGCCGCCGCGGTCGACGGGAGGCTCGTCGCCGCCGACCCGGGCGTCACCGTCACAGGCAGCGTCGAGTTCGACTCGCGCAAGGTGGGACCGGGGTCGCTCTTCGTGGCCTTCCCCGGGGAGAAGGTCGACGGGCACGACTACGCGGCGACGGCGATGCAGGCCGGCGCGGTGGCGGTGCTGGGCAGCCGCGAGGTGCCCGGGGTGCCGATGGTGCTCGTCGACGACGCTCTCACCGCGATGGGCCGGTTGGCCCGCGCCGCGGTGGACCGGCTCCCCGAGCTGACCGTGATCGGTGTGACCGGCTCCTCCGGCAAGACCACCACGAAGGACCTGATCGGTCAGCTCACCGCCCGACTCGGGGCCACGGTGGCGCCGCCCGGCTCGTTCAACAACGAGCTGGGGCACCCGTACACCGCCCTGCGGGCCGGGCCGGACACCCGCTACCTGGTGATGGAGAAGGGCGCGCGCGGGATCGGGCACGTGCGGTACCTGTGCGAGCTGGTGCCGCCCCGGATCTCCGTGGTGCTCAACGTCGGCACGTCGCACATCGGCGAGTTCGGCTCGCAGGACAACATCGCCCTGGCCAAGGGTGAGCTGGTCGAGGCCCTGCCGGCGGACGGGCTGGCCGTGCTGAACGCCGACGACCCGCGGGTGGCCGCGATGGCGAGCCGCACCGGGGCCCGGGTGGTCCGCTACGGCGAGGCGCCGGAAGCCGACGTACGCGCCGAGGACGTGACGCTGGACGAGCGGGGGCACCCGTCGTACACCCTGGTCACCCCGGAGGGGCGCGCGTCGGTGCGGCTCGGGCTGACCGGCCGTCACCAGGTCGGTAACACGCTCGCCGCGGCGGCGGTCGCCCGGGAACTGGGCATGCCGCTCGCCGAGCTGGCTGCGGCGCTCGGTGAGCTGGGGCTGGTCTCGACCCGGCGGATGGACGTGTTCGACCGCCCCGACGGGGTGACCGTCATCGACGACTCGTACAACGCCAACCCGGCCTCGATGGCGGTGGCGGTGCGGGCGCTGGCCAGCATCGGCCAGGGGCGGCGTACCGTCGCGGTGCTCGGATACATGGCCGAGCTGGGCCCGTTCGAGTCCGACGGCCACGCCGAGGTCGGCCGACTCGCGGCCGAGCTGGGTGTCGACCGGCTGCTCGTGGTGGGCGAGCCGGCCGCGCCGATTCACGAAGGCGCGACAGCGGTAGCGAACTGGGGAGGAGAGTCGGTGCTGCTCACCGATCAGGCAGCGGCCGTCGAGGTGCTGCGGAGCGAACTACGACCGGGTGACGTCGTCCTGGTCAAGGGCTCCCGGTACCGGACCTGGGAGGTGGCCGACGCCCTGCGCGCCGACGCCGGCGGGGAGCCCACCCGATGAGGGCCGTCATCGTCGCCATCGGGGTGGCCTTCCTCGTGTCGCTGTTCTGCACCCCGATCGCGATCAAGGTGTTCACCCGGCTCAAGGCCGGTCAGCCGATCCGCACCGACGGCCCGGCCATGCACCAGGGCAAGAAGGGCACGCCCACCATGGGTGGCGTCGTCTTCATCCTGGCTACGGTGATCGCGTACGTGGCCGGGCACCTCGCCCTGACCACCCTGCCGGACCAGCAGATCGCGCAGGTGGAGCCGACCATCACGGCGCTGGTGCTGCTGGGCCTGATGGTCTTCTCCGGCGCGGTGGGTTTCCTCGACGACTTCCTCAAGGTGCGCAAGCGCAACAGCGCCGGGCTGAACAAGCGCGGCAAGTTGCTCGGCCAGATCCTGGTCGGCGCGGTCTTCGGGGTGATCGCCCTGTGGTTCCCGAGCACGATGACCGACGCGACGGGTAAGGCGACCAACACCGAGACGGTGGGCAGCACCACGCTGAGCTTCATCCGGGACATCGACTTCCTGGAGGTCAGCAAGGTCGGCGCGGTGATCATCTTCATCTTCGTGGTGATGGCCGCGACGAACGGCGTCAACCTCACCGACGGCCTGGACGGTCTGGCCACCGGCGCGTCGGTGATGGTGCTCGCCGCGTACGCGCTGATCGCGTTCTGGCAGTACCGGCACTGGTGCGCCGACCCGAGCTACACCCAGCCGTACTGCTACGAGGTCCGCGACCCGTTGGAGATCGCGCTGATAGCCGGGGCGGCGGCGGGGGCCTGTGTGGGCTTCCTCTGGTGGAACACGTCCCCGGCGCGGATCTTCATGGGTGACACCGGGGCGTTGGGGCTGGGCGGCCTGATCGCCGGCATGGCGATGTCCACCCGCACCATCCTGCTGCTGCCGATCATCGGCGGGCTCTTCGTCATCATCACGATGTCCGTGGTGATCCAGATCATCTCCTTCAAGACCACCGGTAAACGCGTGTTCCGGATGTCGCCCCTGCAACACCACTTCGAGTTGGCCGGCTGGAGCGAGGTCAACATCGTGGTGCGCTTCTGGATCATCGCGGGAATCGGCGTGGCGATCGCCCTGGGCCTGTTCTACAGCGAGTTCCTCGCCAACATGACCTGACCGGCCCGCCGCCGGACGCCCGGGTGCCTCGCCCAAGATCCGCGCAACTTCGGCGGAGTTGCTGCCTCGACATGGTCTGAGGCAGCAACTTCCCCGATGTCGCGCGGATCTTGACGGTCCGACACGCCGGGGGTTCCGTTGTGGGCTCGCCGGGCGTGGCTAGCGGTGATGATGTCGGGGTGGGGGAGGAACCAGGCACCGACGACAGAACAGCCGGCCGACCGCGACGGTCACCGGGCGCGGCACGTACCGCGGAGGCCGGCGCGCCGCCGGACGACGCCCGTGGGCCGGAACCGGGCGGGGCGCCGCGCGCGGCGGAACCACCACCGCCCGTGCCGCTGCGCGGGCTGGACGGGGCCGCCGGGCTCGCCGCGCTGCGCGGCCTGCTGGACCGGCCGCTGGCCTCCTACTACCTGCTGCTGTCCTGCGCCGGCCTGCTGCTGCTGATCGGGCTGACCATGGTCTTCTCGGCGACCAGCGTGAAGGACTACGCCGAGGACGGCAACGCCTCGGCCTCGGTGACCAAGCAGGCCATCTTCGCGGTGATCGGGATCGGGGCGTTCTGGGCCTGCCAACGGTTGCCCGCCAGCACCTACCGGTCCCTGGGCCGGCCGCTGCTGTTTACCTCGGTGGCGCTGCTGCTGGTGCTCAACCTGCTGGTCGCCTACGCCCGGCTCACCGGTCAGCGGTCGGCCGGGTTCGGGCCGGTCGAGGCGCGACTGAACTGGCTGTTCGTCGGCGGGATCCAGCTGCAACCCTCCGAGTTGGCCAAGTTCGCGATGGTGCTCTGGGGCGCGCACCTGGTCGTCCGCAAGGGTGCCGCGTTGGGGTGGTGGCGCGAGCTGGCCACCCCGCTCTTCCCGGTGGTCGGTCTGCTCTTCGTCCTGGTCGGCTACAACGACACGGGCACGATGCTCTGCCTGCTGGCCCTGGTGGTGGGCCTGCTCTGGGCCGCCGGCGTCCGGATGCGGGTCTTCGGCGTGCTGACGGTGGTCGGTCTGCTCGGCGTCGGCCTGCTCATCGCGGTGGCGTCGCTGGGCGCCGGCTCCGGCGAGCGCGGCGAGGAGAACTACCGCTTCGCCCGGCTGGCCATGTTCTTCAACCCACCGGACCCGGAGACCTGCAAGCTCGACGGCTGCCTCCAGTTCTACCAGGGGCGGCTGGCCATCGAGCACGGCGGCTGGTTCGGGGTCGGGCTGGGCAAGGGCAGCCTGAAGTGGGACTGGCTGCCCGAGGCGCACAACGACTTCATCTTCGCGATCATCGCCGAGGAGTTGGGCGTGATCGGCTGCGCGGTGGTGCTCGCCCTGTTCGCGGTCCTCGCGTACACCGGGTTGCGGATCGCCCGCCGGGTCGACGACCCGTTCCGCCGGCTCGCCGCCGCCGCCGTGACCACCTGGCTGGTCAGCCAGGCCGTGATCAACATTGGTGGGGTGGTCGGGCTGCTGCCGATCACCGGCCTGCCGTTGCCGTTCATCTCCGACGGTGGAAGTGCCCTGGTGGTGACGTTGGCGGGCATCGGCATGCTGGCGTCCTTCGCCCGCGCCGAACCCGATGCGGCCAGAGCACTGCATGCCCGTCCGCCGGCCCGGTGGGTCCGACTACTCTGGGCCCCGTTGCCGCCGCTTCCCGGCCGGCGCCGCCGTCCGGCGACGCCGCCCGCTGGCCGAGGGTCCGTGCCCCGGTCCCGTGAGCGGCGCCATGACGACCAGGCCGCGCCGCGCGGGGTCCGACAGGACCGGAGCCGCAGAGGCACGGCGAGCGAGAGGAGACGCTGATGGGTCCGCTGCGTTCGGTGGTGCTCGCGGGAGGTGGCACCGGGGGGCACGTCTACCCGCTGCTCGCCTTCGCCGACTGCCTGCGCCGACACGACCCGGGCGTCCGGATCACCTGCCTCGGCACACCACGCGGCATGGAGAACGACCTGATCCCGCCGCAGGGCTACGATCTGCGGCCGATCCCGGCGTACCAGCTGCCCCGGTCGGTCAACATGAACCTGGTCCGTACCCCGGGCCGGATGTGGACCGCGGCCCGCGCCGCGGGCAAGGTGATCGACGAGGTACGCGCCGACGTCGTCGTCGGCTTCGGCGGGTACGTCTCGGTGCCGGCCTACCTGGCCGCCTGGCGCCGGGAGATGCCCATGGTGATCCACGAGGTGAACGTGCCGCCGGGTGTGGCCAACCGGCTCGGCATGAAGTTCACCAAGAACGTCGCGGTCGGTTTCCCGCACCAGCCCAGCCAGGCCGAGTCACTGCGCGACGCCACCGTCGTCGGGGTGCCGCTGCGTCGCAGCATCGCCGCGCTGGACCGGTACGCGCTGCGCAACGCTGCCCGCGCCCACTTCGGGCTCCGTCCGGACCTGCCGGTGCTCTTCGTCTCCGGTGGCTCGTCGGGCGCCCGCTCGATCAACCTGGCGGTCTCCGGGGCGGCCAAGGAACTGGCCCGCAACGGTGTGCAGGTGCTGCACGTGATGGGTGCCCGCAACGAGCCGGTGCCGATCCCCACCGACCTGCCGGTGCCGTACGTGACGCTGCCGTACCTGTCCGAGATGGAGCTGGGCTACGCCGCCGCCGACCTGATGCTGGCCCGGGGCGGCGCGATGACCGTCGCCGAGGTCGCCGCGATCGGGCTGCCGACGATCTACGTGCCGTACCCGCACAGCAACCAGGAGCAGCGGCGCAACGCCCTGCCCGTGGTGGAGGCGGGCGGCGGGCTGCTGGTCGACGACGCGGAACTCACCCCGGACTGGCTGGAGCGCACCGTCATCCCACTCATCCGCGATCCGCAGCGGTTGTCCGCGATGGGCGCTGCCGCGGCGGCGTACGGGCGACGTGACGGTGACGAGGCGCTGCGGTCCTTCGTGCTCCAGGCGGTGGCTCGATGACCGCGCAGTTCACCCCGGCCGGCACGCTCACCGCCGAGGACCTGGGCGCCGTCCACCTGATCGGTGTCGGTGGGGTGGGCATGCTCGGCGTCGCCCGGCTGCTGCTCACCCGGGGCATCCGGGTCTCCGGCAGCGATCTGCGGGAGTGGCCCTCGCTGGCGGGTCTGCGGGCGCTCGGCGGCACCATCTACCTCAGCCACGAGGCGACCAACCTCGACGGGGTCGACACGGTCGTCTACTCCTCGGCGATCCCGCAGGACCACCTGGAGCTGGTCGAGGCGCGTCGGCGCGGCCTGCGGGTGCTGCACCGCTCCGAGGCGTTGGCGGCGGCGATGACCGGCCGCCGGGCGATCGCGGTGGCCGGGACGCACGGCAAGACCACCACCACGTCGATGGTGACCATGGTGTTGCAGCAGGCCGGGGTCGACCCGTCCTTCGTGATCGGCGGTGAGATCTCCGAGGTCGGCTCGGGCGCCCACCACGGCACCGGCGAGCACTTCGTGGTCGAGGCGGACGAGAGCGACCGCTCGTTCCTGATCTACCGCCCGTACGTCTCGATCATCACCAACGTCGAGGCGGACCACCTGAACACCTACGGCGACTACGCGACGCTGGAGGCGGCGTTCGTGGAGTTCGCCCGCCTCACCGACCCGGACGGGTTCATCATCACCTGCGCCGACGACCCGGGCGGTCGGCGGCTGGCCGAGAGCCTGCGCGCCGAGGGGCGGCGGGTGTTCACCTACGGCGAGGCGGCCGACGCCGACCTGCGGTTGACCGAGATCTCCTCGTCGGCACGCGGGGTGCGCTACCTGGCCGCCATCGACGGCCGGTCGCTGGGCGAGTTCCGGCTGCCGGTGCCGGGGCGGCACATGGGGCTGAACAGCGCCTCCGCGGTGCTGGCCACGTACCTGCTCGAGTTGCCGCTGGAGGCGGCGGAGGCCGCGCTGGCGGTCTTTCCCGGGGTGCGGCGGCGCTTCGAGCGCAAGGGTGTCGCGGACGGCGTGCTGGTCTACGACGAGTACGCCTACCACCCGACGTCGATGACGCTGGCGTTGCAGACGCTGCGCGAGGTGGCCGGGGACGGGCGGTTGATCGTCGTCTTCCAGCCGTACCGGCTGTACCGCACCCGCGACAACCAGGCGGAGATCGCGGAGGCGTTGGCCATCGCCGACGAGGTGGTGCTGTTGGAGGTCTTCGGGCCGGGCGAGTTGCGCCAGCCCGGCGAGGGCTCGGCGGCACTGATCGCGGCGGTGGACCTGCCCGCCGACCGCAAGGTCTTCGTCGACTCGTGGGAGGCGGCGCCGGTCGAGGTGGCCCGTCGGGCCCGTCCGGGGGACGTCGTGGTGACCATGGGCGCCCCGCCGATCTCGCTGATGGGCGACGAACTGCTGGCCGCCCTGGGGGAGCGGGCAGCCGGCTCCGCGCCGACCGCGACCGTCGACCCGGTGGCCAGCGCCCCGGTGCTCGGTGATCCGGTGTCGGGTGGGGCCACGGCCGGCGGTGACGGGGCGGCCCTCGGTGGCACCGCCGCACCCGGCGGCACGGCTTCCACGGCCGGATGAGTCCCGGCCCGGCCCGAGGGCGGACCAGCGCCGGCGACGGCGGCGCCCCGCGTCGCGGTCCGGCCCGTCGTTGGCAGCTGGTCCGGGCCGGTCGGGACGCGGTGCCGCCCTCGACCCGCCGATTCATGGCCCGGGCCCGGCAGCGTCGCATGCGCGCCGCACTGCCCTGGGCGGTGGCCGCCGGGGTGCTCGCGCTGGCCGGGCTGGTCGCCTGGACGGTGCTCGGCACCGGGCTGTTCGGTGTGCGGGAAGTGCGCGTGGAGGGCGCCGACCTGGTGACCCCGGTGCAGGTGCACGACGCGGTCGCGGTGCCGGACGGGGTGCCGCTGGCCCGGGTGGACCTGGCCGCCGCTGCCCGTCGCGTCGGCGCGCTGGCCCCGGTGGAGCGGGCCATCGTGTCCCGGGACTGGCCCGGCACGCTCGTGGTTCGGGTGACCGAACGGACTCCGGTGGCGGCGGTGCCGCAGGGGCAGGGGTTCGCCCTGATCGACCGCGACGGGGTGGCGTTCCGGACGGTGGACCGGCGACCCGCCGAGTTGCCCCAGCTGACGGTGGCCCGACCGGCCGCCGACGACCCGGGCACCCGGGCCGGGCTGGAGGTGCTCGTCGCGCTGACCCCGCAGCTCCGCGCGGAGCTGGTGGACGTGAACGTGGCGGGGCTGGCCCGGATCACCCTGCGGCTGCGCGGGGACCGGACGGTGGTCTGGGGCGACGCGACGCGGGGCACGGACAAGGCCCGGGTGGCCACCGCGCTGCTCGACGAGGACACCGATCGGATCGACGTGAGCGCGCCGGACGTGGTGACCTTCCGTTGAGCTGGGGAGCGTGTGGCGCCGTGACCCGTTGCGCTCCGCTCGGCGACACGCCGAGCGGGTCCTTGGCTCATGGCGTGGTGGCGCTTACGTTGCCCCGAAGAGGTTCAGTGGTTGACATAACTGTAAGCCTCTAGTAGAGGGTGAGGGTTCACCCCTGATCCTCGCTGGTGACAGCTGTCGTCGGCCGCTGGTCTGGCCACGCCGTACCCGGTCGGCCGAAGCCAATCTCGAAGGAAAGGACCGGAGATGACACCTCCGCACAACTACCTGGCGGTCATCAAGGTCGTCGGCATCGGGGGCGGCGGCGTCAACGCCGTCAACCGGATGATCGAGGTTGGGCTCAAGGGCGTCGAGTTCATCGCGATCAACACCGATGCGCAGGCGCTGCTGATGAGCGACGCCGACGTGAAGCTCGACGTCGGCCGGGAGCTGACCCGTGGCCTGGGGGCCGGGGCCAACCCGGACGTCGGCAAGAACGCCGCCGAGGACCACCGCGACGAGATCGAGGAGGTGCTCAAGGGCGCCGACATGGTCTTCGTGACCTGCGGCGAGGGTGGCGGCACCGGCACCGGCGGCGCGCCCGTGGTGGCGAACATCGCCCGCAAGCTCGGCGCGTTGACCATCGGTGTGGTGACCCGCCCGTTCTCCTTCGAGGGCAAGCGGCGTCAGGTCCAGGCCGAGTCGGGGATAGACGAACTCCGCAACCAGTGCGACACGCTGATCGTGATCCCGAACGACCGGCTGCTGGCCCTGGGCGACCGCAACATCAGCATGATGGACGCGTTCCGCACGGCCGACCAGGTGCTGCTCTCCGGTGTGCAGGGCATCACCGACCTGATCACCACCCCGGGTCTGATCAACCTGGACTTCGCCGACGTCAAGAGCGTGATGAGCGGCGCCGGCAGCGCGTTGATGGGCATCGGCAGCGCCCGCGGTGAGAATCGCGCGGTCGAGGCGGCCGAGGCGGCCATCTCCAGCCCTCTGCTGGAGCAGAGCATGGACGGCGCGCGCGGCGTTCTGCTCTCCATCGCCGGTGGCTCCGACCTCGGCCTGTTCGAGATCAACGACGCCGCCCAGTTGGTCACCGACGCGGCCCACCCGGACGCCAACATCATCTTCGGTGCGGTCATCGACGACGCGCTCGGTGACGAGGTGCGGGTGACGGTCATCGCGGCGGGCTTCGACGGCGGCACGCCCGCGTACAAGGCGGCCGAGCCGACCCGCAAGACCAACACCAACCAGCCGGCGCCGCAGAGCACTCCGGTGCCGGCGCCGGCGACCAACCCGGCTCCGGCCCAGTCGCCGCGCCGCGTGCTCTTCGACGACGTGGACGTTCCCGACTTCCTCAAGAACGGGTCCTGAGCACCGCCGATGACCGACAGTTCAGCCACGGCGCGGCCGGAACGGCACGCCGAGATCGCGGCCGGCCTGGCTCAGGTGCGGTCCCGGATCGCCGACGCCTGCGCGCAGGCCGGCCGGGACCGCGCCGAGGTCACGATGATCGCGGTGACGAAGACCTACCCGGCCAGCGACGTGTTGGCGCTGGCCGGGCTCGGGGTGACCGACATGGGGGAGAACCGCGACCAGGAGGCGGCCGGTAAGGCCGCCGAGGTGGCGGCGGCCGGGGTGCGTCCCCGTTGGCACTTCATCGGTCAGTTGCAGCGCAACAAGGCCCGCTCGGTGGTCCGGTACGCCGACGTGGTGCAGTCCGTCGACAGTGTCCGGCTGGCCCGGGCGTTGGCCACCGCGGCGGCCGACCGGGAACTGCCGCTCGACGTCCTGGTCCAGGTGAGCATCGACGGCGACGCGGCCCGGGGCGGGGCGTTGCCCGGCTCGGCCGATCCGGGCGCCGGGCTGGAACCGGTGGCCGAGGCGGTGGCCGACGCGCCCGGGCTGCGTCTGGTCGGTCTGATGGCGGTCGCTCCGCTGGGTTGGGAACCGGAGCGGGCCTTCGCCCGTCTCGCCGAGGTCGCCGACGTGTTTCGAGGGGTCCACCCGGGAGCGACCGAGCTGTCCGCGGGGATGAGCGGAGATTTCGACATCGCGATCCGATATGGCGCGACACTTGTCCGCGTCGGTAGCGCGTTGCTCGGAATGCGTTCCACGCTGCGGTAGCCTGACCGCGAGACATGCAAATTACATCAGTGTTGTTTCAGAGACGGCGTCTCCTAGTCGGGGGTCGTGGCGCGCGACGCGAATCGCGCGCCGGGGGATTGCCGTCTCGGTCCGATGGGCATGGTTGTCCACTCGCGACGGGCGACATGGCACGGGGGCGCGTGCCGCACGGCGGACGGAAGGGCGCGGGATGGGTGCACTGCGCAAGGCGGGGGTCTGGCTCGGTCTGGTCGAAGAAGACGACGAGCGGGCCTACGACGACGGCGGCTACGACAAGGGTGGCTACCGCGAGTCGCGTTACCGGCAGAGCCGGTACGCCGAGGAGTTCGCCGACGAGGACGAGGACGACACCGAGGAGCCGCCTGCTCCCCGGTCAAGGGTCGGTGAGCGGGGGCGGCTCTCCGAGCGCACGAGCGGGCGGTTGAGCGAGTCCGAGCGCGGCGACGGTGAGCGTCCGGAGCGGATCGAGCGGTCCAGCGTCCGGTCGATCACCCGGTCGTCGGCTGGTGAGACCTCCGGCGCGCTGACCTACCACACCCGTGACAACCTGGCCCTCGCGCCGCAGGTCACGGCACGTGAGCGGGCGTTGCCCGAGGAGGAGCAGCGTTACCAGATCACGACGCTGCATCCGACCACCTACCGCGAGGCACGCACGATCGGTGAGCACTTCCGTGACGGTGTTCCGGTGATCATCAATCTCACCGAGATGGATGAGGCCGACGCCCGCCGTCTGGTGGACTTCGCCGCCGGTCTGGCGTTCGGCCTGCGCGGTACGATCGAGCGCGTGACCAATCGGGTGTTCCTGCTCTCACCGGCCAATGTCCAGGTCACCGCTGAGGACAAGGCCAAGATCGCTGAGGGCGGTTTTTTCAGCCTGAGTTGACCCCGCCCGACCCGAGGGACGTCGCTGACCGTGTTGTCGATCTTACTGCAAGTGCTGTACCTGATCCTTTATGTCTTCCTGCTCCTTCTCTTGTCCCGGTTCGTGTTGAGCGCCGTCCTGCAGTACGGCCGGCGCTGGCAACCGGGCCGCGGCGCATCGGCAGGATTGGAATCCGTGTGGAGCGTCACTGATCCCCCTCTCAACGCGTTGAGGCGTGTGATCCCTCCGCTGCGAATTGGTACCGTGAGCATCGACCTGGCCTCCCTTGTGCTCCTGGTTATCCTGTTCGTGCTGATGGAGTTCGTGTTAGGGCCGTCGATCAGGGCATCTGCCTGATGACCGACGCGCTTTCGCGGCCGCAACTGACCCGAGGAGTTTCGATGCCGCTGACCCCGGCCGACGTCCATAACGTCGCCTTCAAAAAGCCGCCGATCGGCAAGCGGGGGTATGACGAGGAGGAGGTCGACGCCTTCCTTGACGAGGTCGAGCGCGAGCTCGCCCGTCTCATCGAGGAGAACAACGAGCTGCGCGCCCAGGTGGAGCGCGGCGGCCGTGGCGGCGCCCCCGCAGGCCCCGGCGGCGACGCCCGACTGGCGGCGGAGCTCAACGACGTCAAGGCCCAGCTGGACCGGGTGCAGCGTGACAAGTCGGCGGCCGAGCAGGCCGCCCGCGCGATGCAGGCCGAGCTGGAGCAGGTCCGCACGACCGGCGGCCCCGCAGGGGTCACCGGTGACGGCGAGCAGCAGGCCCTGCGCGTGCTGATGATGGCCCAGCGCACCGCCGACGACCACGTGTCCGACGCTCGCCGCGAGGCCGACAGCCTGCTGTCCGAGGCTCGTAGCAAGGCCGAGGAGGTGACCCGGGAGGCGCGCGCGAAGGCTGACGCACTCGAGCGGGACGCCCGTCAGCGGCACCAGGAGGCCATGGGCGGCCTGGACGCCAAGCGCACGGCCCTGCAGAAGCACATCGAGGAGCTCAAGCAGTTCGAGCGCGAGTACCGCACCCGGCTCAAGGCGTACCTGGAGAGCCAGCTGCGGGACCTCGACGGTCGCGGCCAGGGCCTCGAGGCCGAGATGACCCGCTCCGAGGCGGGCCGGGTCGCCGGCGGCAACGGGCTGGCGGCTGCGGGCCTCGCCGGTTCATACGGCGGCGGCGGGCGCTCCGGCGCCCTCGAAGCCGGACGCTGAGCACCGGCCGGCGATCGCTCTCCGACAATGGTGACGGTCGCCGGCCCAGCCTGGGCGGTACGACGCGGCGGGGGTGAGCCGTGATAGTCGCAAGTCTCCTGCTCATCCTCGTCGCGGTGGTTCTCCTGGTGCTCGGTCTGGCCGGTGGATCCAGCTTCCTGTTGATCATCTCCATCGCGGCCAGTCTGCTGGCCGCCGTGGCGTTGGTGGTGGGCGCCCGCCAGGCAGCCACCAACCGCGCTACGGCAGATCCCGGTCGGACCAGCCGGCGACACCCCGACGCACCCCGCATGGCCAGCCAGGCCACGGGTTTCGCGTACGGGCCTCCGCTGGCCGAGCCGGAGGTGCCGGTCCAGCACGTGCCCACGACGGTCGGTACCGGCGGCACCGGGTGGCGGCAACCACCCGAGCCGCCGGTCGACCGTGAGCCGCCGTTCGGCCCCCGGGCCGAGGATGTGCCGCCGTTCGACGGTGCCGCACCGTTCGACGACGCGGCACCGTTCGTGACGCCGGCCGCCGGCGCGTCCGCTCCCGCCCGGCCCGTCAGCCCGGCGTCGCCGTTCGCGACGTCGACCGGCGGCGCTTCCCGCGACGACGCGGCGGTGCCCGACGAGCCGGCCGAGCAGCCGGTCACCCCCGCCGAGGCGGCCCGGGTGGCGCGCCTTCCGGACGTCGTCCAGGTGGTCGACGGTCGTCCCCGCTACCACCTCGCCAGTTGTCCGCACCTCGTTGGCCGGGTGCCCGAGGAGCTGCCGGTGGCCGAGGCCGTCGAGCTCGGTTTCACTCCCTGCGCGCACTGCGCGCCAGCCACCGCCCTGCTCGCCGACGCCCGGCCGATCTGAAGCGGCGCCGGTGCCCGCGCAGGAGACGCTCACCGTGGCGGTACGGGTGAAACCCGGCGCCTCCCGGGACCGGGTGGGCGGGCGCTTCGACGGTCCACACGGGCCCGCCCTGGTGATCGCGGTGCACGACCCTGCCGTCGACGGGCGGGCGACCGAGGCGGCCCGACGGGCGTTGGCCGCCGCCCTGGGCCTCCGGCGTGCCGCGGTGTCCCTGCGGGCCGGCGCGGCGAGCCGGGACAAGCTCTTCCTCATCGACCGGCCCGCGCCGGAGCTGTCCGAGCTGCTGCGCCGACTGCGCGACGGATCCGCCGAGTGAGGAACGCCCAGGCCAGGCAGCCGTGACGTCCGGGTTGGATCAACCGTGACGCCCGGGTTGGATATCGCGCTGCTGCTCGGTGCGGCCGTGCTGCTGGTCGCCGTCGGTGCGGTGCGGCTCTCCACCCGGCTCGGCGTCCCCAGCCTCCTCGTCTATCTGGCGCTGGGCGTGGCGATCGGCGAGGGCGGGCTGGGTATCCGCTTCGACGACGTCGAGCTGACCCGGGCCCTCGGCTTCTGCGCGCTGATCGTGATCATCGCGGAGGGTGGCCTCACCGCCCGGTGGACGACACTACGACCGGTGCTCGGGCTGGCCTCGGCACTCTCCACGGTCGGCGTGATCGTGAGCATCGTGGTGGTCGGTGTCGCCGTACACCTGCTGTTGGGGTTGGACTGGCGGATGGCGCTGCTCTACGGCGCGGTGCTGTCGTCCACCGACGCGGCGGCCGTCTTCGCCACCCTGCGTCGGCTGCGGCTGCCGCCCCGGCTGGTGGCCACGCTGGAGGCCGAGTCGGGCATGAACGACGCCCCGGTGGTGCTGCTGGTGGTGCTGCTGTCCCATCAGGGCTGGGCGCACCCGTGGTGGTACGAGGTCGGGCTGGTCTGCTACGAGCTGGGCATGGGCGTGGCGGTAGGGGTGGGCGCCGGTGTCGCCGGCGCCTGGGCGCTACGGCGGGCGGCGCTGCCCTCGGCCGGCCTCTACCCGATCGCCGCGGTGGGCATCACCGTGTTGGCGTACGCCGCCGGGGCGGTGCTGCACGCCTCGGGGTTCCTCGCCGTCTACGTGGCCGGGGTGCTGCTGGGAAACGCCCGGTTGTCGCACCGGCAGGCGATCCTCGGTTTCGCGGACGGGCTGGCGTGGCTCGCCCAGATCGGGCTGTTCGTGTTGCTCGGGTTGCTGGCCGCACCGGGCCGGCTGGACGCGGCGGTGCTGCCCGCGGTGGTCGCGGGACTGGCCCTGGTGCTGCTGGCCCGGCCGTTGTCGGTGGCCGTCTCGGCGCTGCCGTTCCGGGTCGGCCTCCGCGAACAGGCGTTCCTGTCCTGGGCGGGGCTGCGGGGGGCGGTGCCGATCGTGCTGGCCACCATTCCGCTCTCCGAACGGGTGCCCGGTGCGGAGCGTCTCTTCGACGTGGTCTTCGTGCTGGTAGTGATCTTCACCCTGGTGCAGGCCGGGGCGCTCGGGCCGTTCGCCCGTTGGTTGCGGGTGACCGCGCCGACCGAGGCCGCCGAGATCCATGTGGAGACCGCGCCGCTGGAGCGGATGCGCGCGGACCTGCTCCAGGTGGAGGTGCCGCCGGGCTCACGGTTGGCCGGTGTGCACGTCGACGAGCTGCGGCTTCCGCTGGGCGCATCGGTGACGCTGGTGCTGCGCGACGGGGTGGGCTTCGTGCCCGCACCGGACACCCGCCTGAAGACCGGCGACAGCCTGTTGATCGTGGCGACCGCCGGGGTGCGGGACGCCGCCGAGCGGAGGTTGCGGGCGGTCAGCCGGCGGGGCCGGCTGGCCCGGTGGTTTGGCGAGTACGGGGATGAGGTGCCTGGTTGATCTGCTAGCGTTCCCTTTGCCCCAGTTTGGCAAGGCTAGGGGCTGTTGAGTGGTGGAACGGTGCGGCACGTTGTCGGACGCCTGTACGTTCCGTATTCTTGCCAACCTCCGGAGTGCACGGCCAACGTCGCCGTGTGCCCCTTTTCGTCCATTAGGGGACGCCTTGGTCGGCGCCCCCTGACCAGGATGCCGCGAATCACGCGGCTCCCCGGCCGAGGGAGCGACCCATGGCTAAGCCAGCCGACACCAGGACCGCCAGGCGCAAGCCGGTGGCCAAGGCCACCCGGAGCACGGCGGAGACCGAGAAGATCCGGGCGGCGTTGGCGGCGCGGCGGGACGAGCTCCGCGCCGAGTACGATCAGACGCTGAGCGAGATCACCGAGCTGCAGCGCGATCGGCTGACCGACTCGGCCGGGGACGACCAGGCCGACACGGGCACCAAGACGCTCGAGCGGGAGCAGGAGATCTCTCTCGCCAACAGCATTCTGGAACGGATCACGCAGGTGGAGCGCGCTCTGGAGCGCCTCGACGAGGGTGGTTACGGCTGGTGCGAGCGGTGCGGCAACCCGATCCCGGTCGAGCGCCTCGCCGCATTCCCGTCGGCCACCCAGTGTGTGACGTGCAAGCAGCTGGAGGAACGGCGCTGAGGTCCGTTCCCCGGCGGCGATGAGACGGTGAGCGATCACCGCCGAGACTGTCGATGGGGAGCGCATGACCGCAGCACCGTCCGCCGAACCCGGCCGCACCGATCCGGGCGGCGGCACACGCCGACCTCGGGCCGTCGCGATTCTCGCCGGAGTCGCCCTGGTGGCCCTGCTGGCCGATCTGGTCACCAAGCACCTCGCGCTGGCCGCGTTGACCGACCGGGAGCCGGTCCGTCTGCTCGGCGGGTTCGTCTACCTGAGCCTGACCCGCAACAGCGGTGCCGCCTGGAGCATCGGCGCGGACCACACCTGGATCTTCCCGCTGATCACCATCGGTGTGGTCGGCTGGATCGTCTGGATGGCACTGCGACTGCGCTCACTGCCCTGGGCGATCTCCCTCGGCCTGGTGCTGGGTGGCGCGCTGGGTAACCTCGTCGACCGGATCTTCCGGGCACCCGCGCCCTTCCACGGGCACGTGGTCGACATGATCAGCCTCTTCGACGCGTACGGCCAGGTGTGGCCGGTGTTCAACCTGGCGGACAGCTCGCTGGTCTGCGGCGTGCTGCTGGCCGTGCTGTTGGAGCTGACCGGCCGCCAGCGGGACGGCCGGCGGGCCGGCCGCGACGGCGACCCGACCGAGACGGACGCCCCGCGGGGCGCCGAGCAGCAGGAGCGGGCATGACCTCCGCATTCGCCGCTGGCGGCGATCACCGTTCCCTGCCGGTGCCGGACGGCCTCGACGGCATGCGACTGGACCAGGCCGTGTCCCGTCTGTTCGGGCTCTCCCGCACCGCCGCCGCGGCCCTGGTGGATGCCGGAGACGCGCTGGTCGACGGCAGCGCACGGCCCAACTCGCACAAGGTCAAGGCCGGCTCCTGGCTGGACGTCACGCTGCCCGCCCCGGTCGCACCTCCCACCGTGGTGCCGCAGGCGGTGCCCGGGCTGCGGGTGGTCTACGCCGACGACGACATCGTGGTGGTCGACAAGCCGGTGGGAGTGGCGGCGCATCCCAGCCCCGGATGGACCGGTCCGACGGTGATCGGCGCCCTCGCCGCGATCGGGCACCGCATCTCCACCAGTGGTGCCGCCGAACGCCAGGGCGTGGTGCACAGGCTCGACGTGGGGACCACCGGGATCATGGTGGTCGCCAAGAGCGAACAGGCGTACACGGCGTTGAAACGGGCCTTCAAGTACCGCGAGGTGGACAAGGGCTACCACGCGGTGGTGCAGGGTCACCTGGACCCGCTGCGCGGGACCGTGGACGCCCCGATCGACAGGCACCCCACCCACGACTACCGCTGGGCGGTGGTGTCCGGCGGCAAGCCGAGCATCACCCACTACGACACCCTCGAGGCGTTCCCGGCGGCGAGTCTGGTCGACGTCCGGCTGGAGACCGGTCGGACCCACCAGATCCGGGTGCACTTCTCCACCCTGCGGCACCCCTGCGTGGGTGATCTCACCTATGGCGCCGACCCCACCCTCTCGGCCCGTCTCGGCCTGGCCCGACAGTGGTTGCACGCCCGCGAACTGAGCTTCTTGCACCCCCGAACGGGGGACGAGGTCCGGTTCGTCAGCGACTACCCTGACGACCTGGACCGTGCGCTCCAGATCCTGCGTGACTGAGCGGCGACCGCCCGACACCGATCCGACGAGGGGATCCCGCCCGTGCGCGCCGGCAACCTGCTGCGGCAGCTGGACCAACGGCTGCTGCCGCCGCTGACCCGGGCCGTGGCCCGGCTGGGTGACCGGTCGGCGCGGTCCGGCGTGCTCACCTGGGCCGCCGTGCTCTCCGCGGCGGCGGTCCTGGGCACCGCGGTCTGGGCTGCCGACGACACACCGGTGGGCGACCGGACGGTGGGTGAGGTGACCCGGGTCGGCGTGACCGACGGTGACTCCGTCCCCGGCTACCTGCGCTCCGCCGCTGCCGACCTGGCCGCGCTCTCCGCGTCCGACTCGTCCACGGGGAACGGCACCTACGCGCTGGTCACGCTCACCGAGTACCTGCCGCCACAGCGCCTGTCGGCGGTGCTCGGCGACGTCGGAGTCTCCACCGTCTTCGGGCGGGTGCCGCTACCCGGGCGACAGACCGAGATCGTCCGGATTCCCGCCCTGCGGGTACCGGACGACGTGGTCGCCGGGATGGAAGAGGTGGCGACCCGCAAGGACGCCGAAGCCGCCGACTACCGGGCCCGGGCCGCAGCGGTCGACGGTGACGGTCCGGACGAGCGGGAGTTGCGGGAACGCTACGTCAGCGGCGCCGAGGTGGCGACCGCCGAGGCGGCGGCGTACCGGACCGGCTGCGCCTGCGTCTACGCCGCGGTGGTGCGTGCGGCGCCGGGGGCGCTGCGCGGTGTGGCGGCCCGGCCGAACGTCCGGGCGGTCGACCCCGCCCCCGAGGTGTACCGGCTGGACCGCACGGTCTTCACACCACCGCTGCCCGAGCAGCGCGACGTGGTGCGTCCGCCGGCCGACACCGGGCCGAGCCCGGCGTCGACCCCGGACGGTCCCGTGCAGTCCACCCCACCCGCGCCCGCGCCGCTGGCGTCGATGGGCGAATCGTCGGAACCCGCACCAGTCGTCACGATTCCGTCACCCGCAGCGTCACCGGCCGGGTCGACCGAGCCACCGCCGCCGAGCATCACCACCTCCCCGGACAGCACCGGCGCCGAGTCGCCGACACCCGCGTCGTCGTGATCTGCGTCGGCTGGTGTGCGCTCTGAGGTGTGGTCCGAATAGGGTTTGGTTCGTAGCCTGTCAGACGGAGATCGATGGCGCTGGGAGGGCGGGCCGTGGAGGGCAGTGAGACCGGCTGGGGCCGGCCGGCCGAACCAGCGCCGCGGTGGCGTGCGTTGTTGGACCGCGCCCGGCTGGGCGGTCGCGGCGCGGAGCAGACCGAGCCGGACCGGCGTGCCGACGACGCGCCGCCGGACCCGCTGCCCCGGCGCGCGGCCCCCAACGGCTACGCCGGGCGGGCACCCGCCATCGGGCATCCAGCAGATTTGTCGTACGGCGCGGAGCCCGACTACCGGGCCGAGGCGACCTACCGCGTCGACCCCGCCTACCGGGCCGAGCCGGATTACCGGGCCGAGCCGGCGTACCGGTCGGAGCCGGACTACCGATCGGAGCCGGCGTACCGCGCCGAGCCGGCGTACCGCGCCGAGCCGGGTTACCGGGCTGAGCCGGACTATCGGGCCGAGCCGGCGTACCGGTCGGAGCCGAACTATCGCCCGGACCCGGGTTATCGGGCCGAGCCCGGTTACCGGGCCGAGCCGTACCGGGCTGAGCCGGACTACCGCGCGGAGCCGGCGTACCGCCCCGAGCCGGGCTATCGGGCGGACCCGGGCCATCGGGTCGAGCCGACGTACCGGACCGAGCCCGAGCCGCCGCCGGCCGTCCCGGACCCAGGTCAGTCGCGGTACGCGTTGCTGGACAACGGCTACCGACCGGGCGAGCCGCCGGTGGAGTCGCGATACGCCCTGCTGGAGACCGGCTACCAGCCGGAGACCGGTTATCCGGTCGCCGCGCCGCCGCCTCCTCCGCCGGTCGTAGCGCCACCCGTCGCGCCGGCCGCACCGCCACCGGTCGCACCCCCGCCGGTCGCCCCGCCGGCCCCGTCGGTCGGCTCGGCGGTCGTCGAACGCGCCTACCCGGCCCGGATCGAGTGGCGCCCGCAGGGCGTCGACCAGGAGCAGGAACGGGCCAACGGGGTGCTCCGGCGGGATCTGGGCACCCCCCGGGTGTTCGCCTTCGCCAACCCCAAGGGCGGAGTGCACAAGACCACCGCCACCGTGCTCGCCGCGGCCACCGTCGGCAGCGTGCGCGGGCAGGGCGTGCTGGCCTGGGACGACAACGAACTGCGCGGCACCCTCGGGCTGCGCGCCGGCAGCGCCCGGCACGCCCGGACGATCCGGCACCTGGTCAGCGACCTGGCCCAGATCGAGATCCTCGAGGGCGAGACGCTGCTGGGTCGGCTCGACGACTACCTGCGGCACGCCTCCGACGGCTCGTACGACGTGCTGGCCGGCGAGGAGAGCCCGCGCTTCGCCCAGCGACTGGACCAGTTCACCGTCCGGCGTGTGCTCGAGTTGCTGCGGCGCACCCACGACGTGGTCTGCGTCGACACCGGCAACAACGTGGAGAGCCCCAACTGGCGCACCGTGATGCAGGCCGCCGACCAGCTGGTGGTGACCACGGTGCCCCGGGAGGACGCGGCGTTCAGCGCGGACTGGATGCTCGACCTGCTGCACGAGGAGGGCATGGGCGAGTTGGCGGACAACGCCATCACCCTCATCTCCTGCCCGACCCCGGGTCGCTCGCCCCTGCAGGACGACCTGGAGCGGCACTTCGCCACCCGTACCCGTGCGGTGGCCGTGGTGCCATACGACCCGGCGCTGGAGACGGGGGCGTCGATCGAGTACCACCAGCTCCAGCCGGAGACCCGGCAGGCGTGGTTGCGGGCGGCGGCGATGATGGTGGAGCCGTTCGCCCGGTGAGCTGGTCTGCCGCCACCGGAGCCCCAGCCTTCCACCGGGCCTGAGAGGATCATCGGGTGAGCCCGGACAACCCCGACCCTACGCGGCCCGTCGACGAGCCCGTCCGACCCGCGCCGCCCCGCACACCAGGCGCGACCTCGCCGGAGGCTGAGCGGTGGACGGGAACACCGCCGGAGGCTGAGCGGTCGCCCGGTTCGCCGGACGCCGGTTCGCCGGCGGATGCCGCGTTGTCGCCGGACGCCGGTTCGCCACCGGAGGCCGGGTTGTCGCCGGAGGCCGGATCGCCGCCGGAGGCCCACCCCGTGACACCGCAGCATGGGTTCGGTCCGGGCGACGTTCCTGCCTCGGCGGCGTACCAGAGCTCGTTGGAGCTGAGCTTCGACGAGCCGCGTCGCCCGCTGCGCACCGTGGTGACGGTGCTGGTCAGCGTGCTCGCACTGGCTGTCCTGGGTGTGCCGTTCGGGCTGCTCTGGGCCGCGCTCGCGCCGGACACGCCGGTGCTCAAGACCGCCGAGGGGGCGATCTACGCCGACCCGCAACCGGAGCAGCCGATCGCCGCCGACGGATGGTTCAGTCTCCTCGGGCTGGCCTTCGGGTTGCTGGTGGCGCTCGCCCTGTGGTTCGTGCTGCGACGTCGGCGTGGCCCGGTCGGTCTGCTCGCCGCGGTCCTCGGCGCGTTGGCCGCCGCGCCGGTGGCCTGGCAGGTGGGGCGGCGGGTCGGCCTGGGCACCTTCGACCGGTTGCTGGCCACCGCCCCGGCCGGGCAGGCCTTCACCAAACCCGCCGACCTGCGGGCCGGCGGGGTCGACTGGCTGCTCGGTGTCCTGCCGGTGCCGCACGGCAACCTGCTGTTGCCGGCGTTCGGCGCCGCGATCACGTACACCCTGCTGGCCGGCTGGTCGCGGTGGCCCGGCCTGCGCCCGGAGCCCGAGCCGGCCGGGCTCAGTTGGGTGTCGGCGGGGACGCCAGTTCCGCCAACGGCACCGGAACCGCCCGCACCTGACGCAGCAGAGCCGCCTCGCGGTTGAGCAGCCGCAGCTCGGCGCGGAGCCGCGCGGCGGTGTCGTCGATGGCCAGCAGGCGCTGCCGGTCGTCGACCGTGAGCGCCGCGGTCGCCGCCACCAGGTGGGACAGGACCGTCGGATCCTCCGGCAGTTGCTCGGAGATCTCCTCCGGGTCGGAGCGGATCAACCCCAGGTACTGCCGGAACACCGCGATCACCCGGGCGGCCAGCAGATCGGCCACCTCGTCCGGCCCGGCCGGGTCGGGCAGCCACTCGACGTCCGCGGTCAGGTAGGGAGCCGCGTTGTCGTCGACCTCGGCGATCCGGAACCGGCGCCGGCCGACCGTGACGATGTCGAAGCCGCCATCGGCCAGCTCGGTCACCTGGCGCAGCTCAGCGGTGCAGCCCACCTCGTGCAGGGTGACCTCGCCGACGCCCGCCGTCGCGCGGGCGCCGGGACCGGCGGGCGCGACCTCCCAACCAGCCTGGATGGCCACCACGCCGAACTCGCGCGGAGCACCCTCGGGCAGGTCGACGAGGTGTCGGACCAGCGCCCGGTAGCGCTCCTCGAAGATGTGCAGCGGCAGCACCAACCCGGGAAAGAGCACCGTTGCGAGCGGAAACACCGGCAGCCGTGCGGTCACATGGTCGAGCCTAACCAATCTCGCCCCGGTGAGCGTGGCCCGGCTCACCGTCCCGGCGTACGGGCGACTCGGGTGCACCGCGGGCCGGCAGCCTAGACTCGCAAGGGTGCTGAACCGGATCGACCTGCGCAACGGTCTCGGAGACCCGCGCCGCCTGCTGCCCCGTGCCCAGCTCGACGTGTCGGTTGCCGTCGAGCGGATCCGACCGCTGGTGGAGGCGGTCCGCGAGCATGGTTACCCCGCGATCCGGGAGGCCAGCGAGCGGTTCGACGGCATCTCCCCGGAGGTGCTGCGGGTGCCGGTCGAGGCGATCACCGAGGCCGAGGGGGTGCTCGACCCGAGCGTCCGCGCCGCGCTGCTGGAGTCGATCAGCCGGGCCCGTCGGGTGCACGCCGACCAGCGGCGCACCGACCACACCACGCAGGTGGTGCCCGGCGGCACGGTCACCGAGCGGTGGCTGCCGGTCGACCGGGTCGGCCTCTACGTGCCCGGCGGCCTGGCGATGTACCCGTCGACGGTGGTGATGAACGTCGTTCCCGCACAGGCGGCCGGCGTGCGTTCGCTGGTGGTGGTCAGCCCGCCCCAGAAGGACAACGGCGGCCTGCCCGACGCCCGGGTTCTCGCCGCGTGCGCGCTGCTCGGTGTCGACGAGGTGTACGCCGTGGGCGGGGCCCAGGCGGTGGCGATGCTGGCGTACGGCGCGGAGGTCGACCCGTTGGGCGAGCTGCGGTGCGACCCGGTCGACCTGATCACCGGCCCGGGCAACATCTGGGTGACCGCCGCCAAGCGGCTGCTGCGGGGCGTGGTAGGCATCGACGCCGAGGCCGGGCCGACCGAGATCGCCATCCTGGCCGACGACACGGCCGACCCGGCGCACGTGGCCGCCGACCTGATCAGTCAGGCCGAGCACGACCCGCTGGCCGCGAGCGTGCTGGTCACCCCGTCGTCGGCGTTGGTCGAGTCGGTCGAGCGGGAGCTGGCCCGGCAGGTGCCGGCGACCAAGCACACCGAGCGGGTGACCACGGCGCTGACCGGCGAGCAGAGCGGTGTGGTGCTGGTCGACGATCTGGAGGCGGGGCTGCGGGTGGTCGACGCGTACGCGGCCGAGCACCTGGAGATCCAGACGGTCGACGCCCGGGAGTGGGCGCTTCGGGTGCGCAACGCCGGGGCGATCTTCGTGGGCGCCTGGTCGCCGGTGTCGCTCGGCGACTACTGCGCCGGGTCCAACCACGTGCTGCCCACCGGCGGCTGCGCCCGGCACTCCTCCGGGCTGTCGGTGCAGTCGTTCCTGCGCGGCGTGCACCTGATCGAGTACACCGAGGCGGCGCTGCGTGACGTGGCCCCGCACGTGGTCACCCTGGCGAACGTGGAGGACCTGCCCGCGCACGGCCAGGCGGTGCAGGTTCGCCTCCCGGGAGGAGGGCCGGCGTGACCAGCCTGGACGATCTGCCGATCCGCGACGACCTGCGCGGGCTGTCGCCGTACGGGGCGCCGCAGCTGGACGTGCCGGTGCGGCTCAACACCAACGAGAACTCCTACCCGGTGCCGGAGCCGGTGGTCGAGGCGATCGGCAAGGCGCTCGCGGCCGAACTGCGTGACTTGAACCGCTATCCGGACCGGGACGCGGTGGCGCTCCGCGCCGACCTGGCCGAATATCTCGGGCACGGCCTCACCGTCGAGCAGGTGTGGGCGGCGAACGGCTCCAACGAGATCCAGCAGCAGTTGCTCCAGGCCTTCGGTGGGCCGGGGCGTAGCGCTCTCGGCTTCGTCCCGGCGTACTCGATGCATCCGCTGCTGGCGCTCGGCACCGGCACCCGGTGGGTGCCCGCCGAACGTGGCGTCGACTTCGGGTTGACTGTCGAGGAGGCGGTCGCCCAGGTCCGCGAGCACCAACCGGACGTGGTCTTCCTCTGCTCGCCGAACAACCCGACCGGCACGGCACTGGACCCTGCGGTGATCGCCGCGGTGCTCGACGTCGCGCCGGGCATGGTGGTGGTCGACGAGGCGTACGCCGAGTTCGCCCGCACCGGGACGGTCAGCGCCCTAGCGGTGCTGCCTGGCCACCCGCGGCTGGTGGTCAGCCGCACGATGAGCAAGGCGTTCGGCTTCGCCGGCGGGCGGCTGGGTTACCTGGCCGCCGACCCGGCGGTGGTGCAGGCCGTGCAGCTCGTCCGACTGCCGTACCATCTCTCCACGCTCACCCAGGCCGCCGCACGTGCGGCGGTGACCCACCGCGAGGCCCTTCTCGGTACGGTGAGCGCGGTCATGGCGCAACGGGACCGGATCGTGGCGACGCTGCGCGAACGCGGGTTGCGGGTCGCCGACAGCGACGCCAACTTCGTGCTCTTCGAGGTGGGCGGCGACCAGGCCATCGTGTGGAAGGCTCTGCTGGCCCAGGGCGTGTTGGTCCGGGACGTCGGTCTGCCCGGCTGGCTGCGGGTGACCGCCGGCACCGCCGCCGAGACCGACGCCTTCCTTTCTGCAATGGAGACTTCTCAATGAGCCGGACCGCCCGGGTGGAGCGGATCACCAAGGAGACCAAGGTCCTCGTCGAGATCGACCTCGACGGCACCGGCGCCGTCGAGATCAGCACCGGCGTGGGCTTCTACGACCACATGCTGCACCAGATCGCCCGGCACGGCGGCTTCGACCTGACCGTGCGCACCGTCGGTGACCTGGAGATCGACGCGCACCACACCATCGAGGACACCGCGCTCGCCCTGGGCGCCGCGTTCGACCAGGCGCTGGGCGACAAGGCCGGCATCCGACGGTACGGTTCGGCGACCGTGCCGATGGACGAGGTGCTGGTTCGGGCCGCGGTGGATCTGTCCGGTCGGCCGTACGTGGTGCATGACGAGCCGGTGCTGGCCCCGTACATCGGGCCGGTGTACGCGACGAGCATGACCCGGCACATCTGGGAGTCCTTCGGGCAGGCGGCCCGGGTCACGCTGCACGTCGACGTGCTGCGGGCGGCCCGGCCGGGCGGTCACCCGGACGCGCACCACGTGGTGGAGGCGCAGTTCAAGGCGGTCTCCCGGGCGTTGCGCGAGGCCACCGCGATCGACCCACGCGCGGCCGGCGCGATCCCGAGCACGAAGGGTGCCCTCTGATGAGCGCGAGGAGTGCAGCGGAGCGGAGCCCCGCAGTCGCGAAGGGGAGGCGGCTCTGATGAGCGCCGCGTTGCCGACGTTGTTGTTGATCCTGGCCGGGGTTCTGGTGGGCGGCGCGTGGTCGTTGTACCGCCAGGGCGCGTCGAAGGGCGCGGTGGGCGTCACCGCGTTGCTCGCGGTGCTCGCCACGGTCGGCGGGGTGCTGTGGCTCCTACCGGGGCAGGACGCGTGAGCGCCGTGGTGGTGCTCGACTACGGCTCGGGCAACCTGCGTTCGGCGGAGCGGGCGCTGGCGGCCGCCGGCGCGGACGTGCGGGTGACCGACGACCTGTCCGCCGCGGCCGCCGCCGATGGTCTGGTGGTGCCGGGGGTGGGCGCGTACGCGGCGTGCATGGCCGGGATCGAGGCGTTGGGCGCCGGCCCGGTGATCGCCGAGCGGGTGGCGGCGGGTCGACCGGTGCTGGGGATCTGCGTGGGCATGCAGGTGCTCTTCGAGTACGGCGAGGAGCACGGCGTCGTGAGCAAGGGGCTCGGTCTGCTGCCCGGTGGGGTGACCCGGTTGGCCGCCACCCGGTTGCCGCACATGGGCTGGAACACGGTCCGGGCGCCAGCGGAGTCGGTGCTCTTCGCCGGGTTGTCGGAGCAGAGCCGGTTCTACTTCGTCCACTCGTACGCGATGGGGGATCCGGCGGCGCTGGCTGCTGCCGGTGCCACGGTGACCACCGCTCACCACGACGTCGATTTCGTCGCCGCGGTGGAGCGCGGTCCGCTCTCGGCGGCCCAGTTCCATCCGGAGAAGTCCGCCGACACCGGTGCCGCGCTGCTGCGCAACTGGCTCGCCACGCTGCCCAGCGGTGGTTGAGCGTCGTCGCCCGGTGCCCGGCGCGGGGGCGTCGCGGTGAGCCGGGAACGGGCCCGTCGGCGGGCGGAGCGGGAGGCGGAGCAGGCCCGGGAGAAGGCGGTCCGGCAGCGGCAGGTGGCCCGCCGGCAGCGTCGTCGCGCGGTGGTCCGCCGGTTGACGCCGCAGGTGCGGCGGGGCCGTTCGGGTCGGCTGGCCCGGCACAGCCGGGGTGAGCGGGCGGCGATCGTGCTACTCACCGGCGCGGCGCTGATTCTGATCTGGACGTTCGTCGACAATCTGGCGCTGCGTATCGCGTTGATCGTGCTCTTGCTGCTCGTACTGCCGGCGATCGTCGTGATCGCCCTGGACCGTCGTACCTGATCGAGGAGAAGACGTTGAGCCTGACCCTGTTACCCGCCGTGGATGTCGCCGACGGCCGGGCCGTCCGGCTCGTGCAGGGCGCCCTCGGAAGCGAGAGCATCTACGGTGATCCGTTGGACGCGGCGTTGGCCTGGCAGCAGGACGGCGCGGAGTGGATCCACCTGGTCGACCTGGACGCGGCGTTCGGGCGGGGCACCAACGCGCACCTGCTCGCCGAGGTGGTGCGCCAGTTGGACGTGAAGGTGGAGCTGTCCGGTGGCATCCGCGACGACGAGTCGCTGCGTGCGGCGCTGGGCACCGGGGCGGCCCGGGTGAACATCGGCACCGCCGCCCTGGAGGATCCGGTCTGGTGTGACCGGGTGGTCGGGGAGTACGGCGACCGGGTGGCCATCGGGTTGGACGTGCGGGGCCAGACCCTGTCCGCGCGTGGTTGGACCCGGGACGGCGGTGACCTGTACGAGGTGCTGGAGCGGTTGGACAAGGCGGGCGCGAGTCGGTACGTGGTCACCGACATCACCAAGGACGGCACGATGCGCGGGCCGAACCTGGACCTGCTGCGTGAGGTGTGTGCTCGTACCGACCGGCCGGTGATCGCCTCCGGTGGGGTGTCCACGCTGGACGACCTGCGGGCGTTGGCGACCCTGGAGCCGGTCGGGGTGGAGGGCGTGATCGCCGGTAAGGCGCTCTACGCGGGCGCCTTCACGGTGGCCGAGGCGCTGCGGACCCTGGCCGAGGCGTGACGGCCACCCGGCTGGGGTCTGGCGGGCCGTGGGAGCAGCGCTACGGCTATTCCCGGGTGGTCCGGGCCGGTGACCGGGCCTGGACGGCTGGCTGCACGGCGACCGTGGACGGGCAGGTGGTGCACGTCGGCGACGCCGCAGCGCAGACCGCGCAGGCGCTGCGGATCGGGTTGGACGCGTTGGCCGAGGTCGGTGCGGAGCCGGGTGACGTGGTCCGGACCAGGATGTACGTGACCGACCGGCTGCACGCCGACGAGGTGGGCAGGGCGCACAACGCGGTCTTCGGGGCGGTCCGGCCGGCGGCGACCCTGGTGGTGGTGGCCGCTCTGCTGGACCCGGAGCACCTGGTCGAGGTGGAGTTGGAGGCGTACCTCGGCGATCGCTGAGGTACGCCCGGCCGGCTCGTGGCCCGAGCCGTGGCCTGCCCACCTCGGCCCGATAGATTGTGCACAACTTAATTGTGGGCTATGGTTCAACGGTGACCGATGACCTGGTGCTGCGCCGGCAGGTGTGCTTCGCGCTCTACACCGCGTCGCGCGCGCTGACCGACGTCTACCGGCCGATCCTCGACGAGTTCGGGCTGACCTACCCGCAGTATCTGGTGCTGCTGGTGCTCTGGGAGCGTCCCGACGACGCCCGCACGGTGTCCGAGTTGGGCACCGAGCTGCGACTGGACTCCGGCACTCTCTCCCCGCTGCTCAAGCGGCTGGAAGGGGCGGGGCTGGTGGCCCGACGACGGTCGGCCCACGACGAGCGGCGGGTCGAGGTGGGCCTCACCGAGCAGGGCCGGGCCCTGCGCCAACAGGTCGACCACGTCCCGATGTGCGTCGCCCAGGCCACCGGGCTGGGCGTCACCGAGCTGGTGGCGCTGCGCGACACCCTCACCCAGGTCACCGACACCATCCACCGACAGAAGGAGCAGTGACCATCATGCAGGTGCTCTACACCGCTTCAGCGACCGCCAGCGGCGACGGCCGGGACGGTCACGTCGAGACCTCCGACGGCACCCTCGCGCTCGACCTGGCCGTGCCGAAGGAGATGGGTGGCGCCGGCGGCGCGGCCAACCCGGAACAGCTCTTCGCCGCCGGCTACGCGGCCTGCTTCCACGGCGCGCTGCGGGTGGTGGCCCGGCGGGCCAAGGCCGACGTGACCGGCTCCGTCGTCGGCGCCGAGGTGGGCATCGGCCCGAACGGCAGCGGCGGCTTCGGGCTCACCGTGCAGCTCGTCGTCGACCTGCCCGCCGTGCCCCGCGACACCGCCGAGCAGCTGGTCGAGCAGGCCCACCAGGTCTGCCCCTATTCGAACGCCACCCGCGGCAACATCGACGTCACGCTGACCGTCCGCGAGACCCTGGCCGCCTGACCGCACGGCCCCAGGCACCCACCGCGGACGAGAGGACGACCACCCCCGTGACCAGCAACCGCGAGATCCACCTGGCCAGCCGCCCCTGGGGCTGGCCCACCGAGGACAATTTCCGGCTCGTCGAGACCGACGTCCCGACACCCGGCCCGGGCCAGATCGTGGTCCGAAACCAGTACATGTCCGTCGACCCGTACATGCGCGGACGGATGAACCCCGTCAAGTCGTACGTGGCACCGTTCGCACTCGACGCGGCGCTCGACGGTGCCGCGATCGGCGAGGTGGTGGCCAGCGA
The DNA here is from genome assembly GCF_039871815.1 of Micromonospora sp. B9E7. Classification (NCBI taxonomy): domain Bacteria; kingdom Bacillati; phylum Actinomycetota; class Actinomycetes; order Micromonosporales; family Micromonosporaceae; genus Micromonospora; species Micromonospora sp. B9E7. The sequence continues at coordinate 35,799 of NZ_JBDPLX010000002.1, read as the reverse complement.
GGCGGACGGGATCGCCGTCGGGGACACCGTCCTGCACCAGCTGGGCTGGCGGGAGTACGCGCTGCTCGACGCCACCGCCGCCCGTACGGTCGACCCGAGCCTCGCCCCGGTCAGCGCGTACCTCGGCGTGCTCGGCATGACCGGGCTGACCGCGTACGCCGGGCTGCTGGAGGTGGCCGCGATGAAGCCCGGCGAGACGGTCTTCGTCTCCGCCGCGGCCGGCGCGGTCGGTAGCCTGGTCGGTCAGATCGCCAAGCTCAAGGGTGCCGGCCGGGTGGTCGGCAGCGCCGGCTCGCCGGCCAAGGTCGAGCGGCTGCGGACGTTGGGCTTCGACGCCGCTTTCGACTACCACGACCGGCCGGTCCGCAACTCGCTGCGGGTGGCCGCGCCGGATGGTGTCGACGTCTACTTCGACAACGTCGGCGGCGACCACCTGGAGGCGGCGATCTCGGCCATGAACCTGCACGGCCGGGCCGCCATCTGCGGCATGATCGCGCAGTACAACGCCACCGAGCCGCAGCCCGGGCCGCGCAATTTGGCGCTGGTCATCGGCAAGCGGCTCACCCTGCGCGGCTTCCTGGTCAACGACCACAGCGACGTCCGCGCGGCGTTCGTCCGCGACGTCGCCGGCTGGCTACGCGAGGGCACGCTGTCCTACGACGAGACGATCGTGGACGGCATCGAGAACGCCCCGGCGGCGTTCCTCGGCCTGCTGCGTGGCGACAACCTGGGCAAGATGCTCGTCCGGGTGTGACGCAGACCTCGTTCACGGCGGTCGGCCCGGTCGGGTCGGCCGCCGTGCCGTGCGCGGAGGATAGGCTCGCCGCATGACGGTGGCGGTACGGGTGATCCCCTGTCTGGACGTGGACGCCGGACGGGTGGTCAAGGGGGTCAACTTCCTCGACCTGCGTGACGCTGGCGACCCCGTGGAGTTGGCCGCCGCGTACGACCGGGCCGGCGCGGACGAGCTGACCTTCCTCGACGTCACCGCGTCGTCGAGCGACCGGGGCACCATGCTCGACGTGGTGCGTCGCACCGCCGAGTCGGTGTTCATCCCGCTCACCGTCGGCGGCGGGGTCCGGCAGGTCGCCGACGTGGACACGCTGCTGCGTGCCGGGGCGGACAAGGTGGGCGTGAACACCGCCGCGATCGCCCGTCCGGAGCTGATCGCCGAGATCGCCGACCGGTTCGGCCGGCAGGTGCTCGTGCTCTCGCTCGACGTGCGCCGGGCCCCGAACGGCGCGACGCCCAGCGGCTTCGAGGTCACCACCCACGGCGGCCGGCGCGGCACCGGGATGGACGCCGTGCGGTGGGCGGCCCGAAGCGCCGAGCTGGGCGCGGGGGAGATCCTGCTCAACTCGATGGACGCCGACGGCACCAAGGCCGGCTTCGACCTGGAGTTGATCGCCGCGGTGCGAGCGGTCGTGGACGTGCCGGTGGTCGCCAGTGGCGGTGCCGGCGAGGTGGCCCACTTTCCGCCCGCGATCGGCGCCGGGGCGGACGCGGTGCTCGCCGCCAGTGTCTTCCACTTCGGCGAGCTGACGGTGGCCGAGGTCAAGGACGCGCTGCGCGGCAGCGGTCACCCGGTGCGCTGAGCCGTTCAGTGCCCTCCGGAGTGGCCCTCCGGCGACCGGCGGGGCGTCGGGATCGACCGCACCGCGTACTCCTGGACGGCTGCCGCGTGGTCGGCCTCGTCCAGGTTCCACTCGGCGCTGCCGGGCGCGTGTCGGCGGGTCAGCACCCCCTGCACGGTGTCCACCATGGTCGCCACCCCCGCCCGCGGGCGGGTACGCCAGAGCTGCTCACCCTCGGCGGTGATCCGGAACCAACCGTCGACGACGCTGACCAGCCCGGCACCGACCAGCCGCTGGATCGCGGCCTCCACCTCGTGCCGCTGCGGGATCGTGTGGTTGAGGTGGTCGGCGGTGGACAGCACGTCGGTCAGGCGGACGCCCTCCGGGCGTCGACTTGTCGCCGACCGACGATGCCGACCGGCACCGCTCGCGATGACCAGAGACACGAAGATCCAGGCGTCCGTCCAGCGCCAACCGTTCTCCCCCATGCAGAGATGATGACGGCGCGCGTCCCGGAAGGGAACACCCACCCGCCATCCGGCACTGTGGAGCACCACCGTGTACCGGTTCGCGGACGGTCGGTGAGGGTTCAGCCGGCGGGCGTGACCGGTGCGGCGCTACCGGGCGTGGGCGTGGCCTCCTCGGGTGCGGTGTCGTCGGGTGCGGCGGCTTCGGGCACGGCGAACAGCGGGATGAAGAGCTGGGCCAACGGGCCGATGGCGAGCGCGTACGCGACGGTGCCCACGCCGACCTTGCCGCCGAGCAGCCAGCCCAGCGCCAGGACGGTGACCTCGATGACGGTGCGGACCAGCCGCACCGACCGCCCCGGTCGGCGGGCCACGAAGCCGGTCATCAGCCCGTCACGCGGGCCGGGGCCCAGTCGGGCGCCGAGGTAGAGGCCGGTGGCGGCGCCGTTGGCGACGATCCCGGTGATCAGCAGCGCGATCCGGACGCCGAGCGGGCCACCGGCGGGCAACAGGGCCAGTGTGGCGTCCACGACCAGGCCGATCACCACGACGTTGCTGACCGTGCCGAGGCCGGGCCGCTGCCGCAGCGGGATCCAGAGCAGCAGCACCAGCGCGCCGACGCCGATGGTGACGGTGCCGAACGAGAGCCCGGTCAGCTTGGAGAGGCCCTGGTGGAACACGTCCCACGGGTCGAGGCCAAGGTCGGAGCGGACCATCAGAGCCATGCTGACGCCGTAGAGGCCGAGCCCGAGGTAGAGCTGGACCAACCGTCGAACCGGCCGATGCCGCAGATTGCCAAGCAATGCCATGCATGCCACCCTAGATGCCAATCCTCGTCGAGGAAGAAGCCAATATCGGGGGAGTGGCCATGACTGGTCAGGTGCGCGGGGTCCAATTGGCTCGCCTGCTCGGGCAGTGGCATGCCCTCCCGGGCCGCCGACGCAGCCCCGACTACGCCGCTCTGGCCGGCGCGGTGCGCGGTCTGCTCGCCGACGGTCGGCTGCCGTTGGGCGTCCGCCTTCCCGCCGAACGGGAGCTGGCCGAGGCGCTGCGGATCAGCCGGACCACGGTCACCGCCGCGTACCGGCACCTGCGCGAGACCGGGCACCTGGCCAGCAGGCGGGGCGCGGGCAGTTGGACGATGCTGCCCGGCAACCACCGGGTCGCCAGCACCGGCCTGTGGACCCCGTTGGACGACCGGGACATGATCGATCTCGGTGCCGCCGCGCCGGCCGCCCCACCGCAACTGCTGACGGCGGCCCGGGCCGCCGCCGAGGACCTGCCCCGCTACCTGGGCGGAGCCGGTTACCACCCGACCGGCATCATCGAGCTGCGCGAGGCGGTGGCCGACGGGTACACCGCGCGAGGGCTGCCCACGTCGGCCGACCAGATCATGGTCACCAGCGGCACCCAGCACGCACTGGACCTGGTGCTGCGGCTCGCCCTGGCCCCGGGCGGCAGTGTGCTGGTCGAGTCCCCGACCTACCCCAACGCGCTCGCCGCGTTGGCCGGACGACGGGCCCGGATCACCACCCACGGTCTGGCCGCCGACGCCGACGGCTGGGATTCCGACCTGCTGCTGGGCAGCCTCCGGCAGACCCGACCCAAGCTGGCCTACCTGATTCCGGAGTTCCAGAACCCGACCGGGCACCTGATGCCGGCCGAGCTCCGGGAGCGGGTGGTGGCCGCCGCCCACGCGGTCGGCACCGACCTGGTCGTCGACGAGTCCTTCGTGGACCTGCCACTGGACGGCACCGAGGTGCCACCACCGGTCGGCGTCTACGACCGACACAGCCGCGTGATCAGCATCGGCGGGATGAGCAAGCCCTACTGGGGTGGCCTGCGGATCGGCTGGGTGCGCGCCTCGGCGCCGCAGGTGCAGCGGCTGGCCGCCGTCCGGGTCGGGGTGGACATGGCCAGCCCGGTGCTGGACCAACTGGTGGCGGTGCACCTGCTCGCCCACGCCGACGCCATCGTCACCGAGCGCCGCGTCACGTTGGCCGCCCAACGCGACGCGCTGCTCGGCGCGCTGGCGCACCGGCTGCCGGACTGGCGGGTCACCGTGCCCCGGGGCGGAGTGACGCTCTGGGCCGAGCTGGACGGCCCGGTCTCCAGCGCGCTGGCCCGGGCCGCCGAAGAGGTCGGCGTACGACTGGCGCCCGGCCCTCGGTTCGGCCTGGACGGCACCCTGGAGCGGTTCCTGCGGCTGCCGTTCACCCTGCCCGCCGCAGACCTGGTGGAGGCGGTGGGGCGGATCGCGGCGGTCCGTTACGACCTGGACCGGGCCGGCCGTCAGCGGTGGCGGGAGACGGCCGTCATCGCCTGAGCCCCGCCGACGAATGCCGAGGGCCGCGCAGCAGAGCGGCGACGAGGGGTGACGACCCCTGCGGCAGAGCACCGACGAAGCCGATGGCCCCGCACCCGCTCGGGTGCGGGGCCATCGGCGACTCGTCAGAGTTCGGCGAGGCTGCCGGCGTACATCTCGTCGATCTGGGCGGCGAAGTTGCTCTCCACGCCGCGTCGCTTGATCTTCAACGACGGGGTGATCTCGCCGTCCTCGATCGTCAGATCGCGGGGCAGGATGGCGACCTTCTTGATCGTCTCCCAGCGGTTGAGCTTCGCGTTGAGCTGGGCGACGTACTCCTCGACCATCGTCCGGGCCTCCGGCGAAGCGACGATCTCGGTGTAGCTGCGCCCCTCCAACGGACCGCCGGCGGCCCATCCCCGGATCGCGTCCGGGTCCAGCGTGACCAGCATCGTGCAGAAGTTGCGGGCCTGACCGACGACGACCGCCTGCGAGGTGTACGGACAGATGGCCTTGAACATCCCCTCGATGTGCGACGGTGCGATGTACTTGCCGCCCGAGGTCTTGACCAGGTCTTTCTTGCGGTCCGTGATCCGCAGGTAGCCCTGCTCGTCGAGGGTGCCGATGTCGCCGGTGCGGAAGAAGCCGTCCTCGGTGAACGCGGCGGCGGTCTCCTCCGGCAGGTTGTGGTAGCCGCGCATCACCGGCCGACCCCGCACCAGGATCTCCCCGTCGGTGTCGATCCGGCACTCCAGGTCACCCATCGCCCGGCCCACCGTGCCGATCCGCAGCCCCGACGGCGGGTTGACGAAGTTGCCGGCGCTGGTCTCGGTCAGGCCGTAGCCCTCGGAGATCGGCAGGTTCGCCGCGGCGAAGAAGGTGGCGATCTCCGGGCTGAGCGGTGCGGCGCCGGACACCAGCACCCGCATCCGGCCGCCCAGTCGGGCCTGGAGCTTGCTGAACACGAGCTTCTCAGCCAGCCCGTAGCGCAGCTTCAACCCGCCCGGCACCGGCTTGCCGGCCTGTTCCAGGGCCACCTTCTCCTTGCCGACCTGGACGCCCCAGGCGAAGATCTTCGCCTTCGCGCCGCCGGCGCCCTGGGCGGTGGTCACCGCCCGGTTGTAGACCTTCTCGAACACCCGCGGCGCGCCGCACATCAGCGTCGGGCGGATCACCGACAGCAGGTCGACGAGCTTCTCCACCCGCCCGTCGACGTAGGTGGGCAGGCCGACGTGGATGGCACCGCAGAGCAGCGTCTTGCCGAACGAGTGGGCCAGCGGCAGCCACAGGTACTGCAGGTCGTCGTCGCGCAGCAGCCCCACCTCGGCCTGCGCCACAGCCTCCCAGCACCAACCGGCGTGCAGCAGCTCGACGCCCTTGGGTCGACCCGTGGTCCCGGAGGTGTAGATCAGGGTGGCCAGGTGCTCCGGACCGATGCCGGCCACGAGCATGTCGATCAGATCCGGTTCGGCGGCCAGCGCGCGGGTGCCCCGTTCCTCCAACTCGGCGAGCGTCAACTGCGGAATCGCGGCGGTCGGGTCACCGGCGCCGTCGAGGAGCACCACGTGGGTCAGCGCGGGCAGGTTGGCGTCGGCGATCTTCGCCGCCTGGGCCGGGTTCTCCGCGAAGAGCACCTTCGACCCGGAGTCGGCGATGATGTACGTCGCGTCGGCCGGCTCGGTGGTCGGGTAGACGGTTGTGGTCGCGCCGCCGGCACACATGATGCCGAGGTCGGCGATCACCCAGTCCAGCCGGGTGTTGGCGAGGATCGCGACCGGGTCCTCCTGGCCGACGCCCAGGCCGTGCAGGCCGGCGGCGACCGCCTTGGCGCGCTGGCCGACCTGCTCCCAGGTCAACCATGCAGGCCCCGCGTCGTCGGGGGTCGGGGACGCAAACGCGTTCCGGTCGGGGGTGGCCGCCACGCGCTTGAGGAACATGTCCGGGATGGAGCGGTACGGTACATCGAGAGCCATCGCTGTAGCCGCCTTCGGGGGTGGTGGCGTGACGGGCGTCACGTCATGATGGTTACCGAAGAGTATTGCCTGCCACCGTGCATCGGCTAGCCCTGGTGATCGTCCGGCCGTCCCAACCCGCCGACCGGTACGCGGAATCAGGCGTACCGGGCAGCCACGACTGACCAGTCGTAGGTGGCCCGGACCCAGTTGCGTCGAGCGGCCACCGCGAGGCGGATCTCGTCGTCCCCGCTGGACAGCAGTGCCTCCTCGGCGTCCAGATACTCCGCCAGGCCCTGGTTGAACCGGTTGGCCGCGGCACGCAGCGCGGCCGGCTCGTCCGCGTCGCTGTGCTGGGCGATCACCGTCACCAGGTTGTGCGCGTCCGGGTCGGTCCGGCTCTCCTTCCCGTAGGAGAAGAGGTCGTTGCACCAGCAGACCAGGTCCACTGCCAGCAGATCCAGGGCGAGCAGCGCCGGGTTGGGGCGCTGGACCGACCCGGGGGGCCGTACCGACGCCAGGTCGGTCAGCGTGAGGCAGGGGTGCACGCCACCGATGTGCCGGCGCAGTTGGACGTACTCCGCCACGTCGGGCACGCGCCGGCGCTCCCGGTTGGTCGCCTCCCAGAGCAACGCCAGCAGGTACTCCCGCATCTGGCTGACGAATCGCAGCAGCAGGGCCGCGTGGTCGTGCAGCCGGGTGCGGCGGCACAGGTCGTGCAGCGCGTCACCGAGCGGCCCGACGGCGGGTGGTGCCACGGCCGGGTCGCCGTACCGGTCCAGCACGTCGAGCAGGGTACTGATCGCCGGACCAAGCCGGACCGGGTCGGCGCCGAGGCCATCGTCGTCGCACGCGTCGTCCATCACGAAGAGCCAGCTGATCAGGTCGGTGAGCAGCCGCAGCCCGTCGGTCGAGCCGTCCGGGCAGGCACGCCCGGCCAGGCCGGCGGCGTCGGCCAGTTGCAGTCGGCGTACACGTTGGCTGGAATCGACCAGCCCGAACGCGCGTGCCCACTCCACGCTCTCGCCCGCCACCTGCTCCGTCGCGCCATGGCGCCCCGTGGAAAACGGGGGCTCCCGCAGCGCCGAAATCGCGAAACTTCGCACAGTGCGCCCCCACTTCGTGCCGCCCGGCGCGGAGCGGCGCGGTGAAGCGTACGGGAGGAGGCATCCGCATGTGTCGCTGGGTGTGGGAAAGACCACACTCGTCTCGTGTCCGTTTAGGAACAGACGGTTACAAGCCCAGGCTGGCGGCGCGAAGCCGTCGTGCCGCCTCCGTGGGGCCGTCCAGCTGGACCCGGGCCACCCGTTGGCGGCCGGAGAGGAACAGGACCAGCTCCGCCGGGGGGCCGACCACCCGCAGCGGCTCGCCCCCACGACCGACGGACAACTCGCCGTGGCCGGGCGCCTGCACGTAGAGGTCCGCCGGGAAGCGGCGCAGGATCAACCGCGCCATCTGGGCGGCGCGTTTCCAGAGCGCGCTCTGCAAACCGGCGGGCAGGTCACGCGGCTGCCATCCGGAGCTGGCCCGGCGTACGTCCTCGTGATGGATGAAGAACTCCATCGTGTTGGCCGCCTCGTCGGTGACCGGGTTGCTGATCGGGCTCCAGAGCGGCGGACGGCGTACCTGTGCGACCAGGTCGGGATAGGGTCGCGCGGCGAGTCGCCGACGGACCCGCTCCGCGTAGCCGCGCAGCGGCGGTAGCAGGATCCCCCCGGCCGCGTCCGGGCGACGCTCCCGGAGCACCAGGTGCGCGGCGAGGTCGCGGGTCGCCCAGCCCTCGTTGATCGTCGGGGCGTCCGGCCCGAGGGCCAGTAGGAGGTCGGCCAGCGCTTCGCGCTCGGCTCGGGCGTACCGCGGCATGGCCCGATCGTAGGCCCGGCGACCCGTCGGCGCGCGACGGCGGACGCCGGGGCGACGCCTGCCGCCCGCCGCCGTCCGGTACGTGACGGTCGACATATCCGATCGGGGTCGGCGGTGCTGGTCCGGACCGGTAAGGATGAGGGAGATAATTGACGCTTACGGCGGGGGAGAGCGTGGCGAGCAGGACAAGTCGGGACGTGCTCAGTCGAGGGCTGGGGGTCCTGCGGCAGGCCATTCGCGAGCAGCCACGGATCTTCGCGGTGGCGGTCGTCGGCAGCGTGGTCTTCGGCGGGATGATCATCATCAGCGCGCGGGTCGTCGGGACGGTCATCGGCGAGGTGGCGCTCCCGGCGATCGAACGCGGCGAGGTGGGCACGGGCACCCTCGCGCTGGCCGCGGCGGCGTTGTTCGGGATCAGCGTGCTGCGGGTGGCCGGCATCGTCGGCCGCCGACTCGGCGCCGGCTACATGCAGTACCGCCTGCAGGCCTCCTACCGCCGCCGGGTCACCCGGCGGTACCTGGAGCTGCCGCTGTCCTGGCACCACCGCAACTCCACCGGCACGCTGCTGTCCAACGCCAACTCCGACGTGGAGGCGGCCTGGTACCCGATCGCGCCGCTGCCCTTCGCCGTCGGCACCCTCGTGATGCTGGTCGGCGCGATCGTGTCGCTCTTCGCCACCGACTGGGCGCTCGCCCTGGTCGGCCTCGCGGTCTTCCCCGCGCTGTTCGCCCTCAACGTCGTCTACTCCCGCCGGATGGCACCCCGGCAGGCCCGGGCCCAGCGGCTGCGCGCCGAGGTCAGCGGCATCGCCCACGAGAGCTTCGACGGCGCCCTGGTGGTCAAGACGATGGGTCGCGAGGCCCAGGAGACCGCCCGGTTCGCGGGCCGCGCCGGCGAGCTGCGCGACTCGTTGATCGCGGTCGGTCGGCTGCGGGGCATCTTCGACCCGCTGTTGGAGACCCTGCCCAGCCTCGGCACCCTCGCCGTCCTGGTGGTCGGGGCGTTCCGGCTGCGCCAGGGAGCGGTCAGCGTGACCGAGCTGGTCAGCGTGGCCTTCCTCTTCACCGTGCTGGCCTTCCCGGTGCGGGCCATCGGGTGGGTCCTGGCCGAGCTGCCGCGCAGCGTCGCCGGCTGGGACCGGGTCCGCCGGGTGCTCGACGCCACCGGCGAGATGCCGTACGGCCAACGTGTGCTCGACCCGGCCGGCTCCGGCCCGGCCACCCTCACCTTCGACGACGTGCACTTCTCCTACCCGCCGGCCGAGGCACACCAGCCCGGCGCGCAGGTCCTCGGCGAGGTCGGCTTCACCGTGCCGGCCGGTCGGACGGTGGCCCTGGTCGGCCCGACCGGCGCCGGTAAGTCCACCATCGCCTCGTTGGCGGTGCGCCTCGTCGATCCGGACACCGGCGTCGTCTCCCTGGACGGGGTCGACGTGCGCGAGCTGACCGCCGCGTCACTCGCCGGCACGGTGGCGCTGGTCGCCCAGGTGCCGTTCGTCTTCGACGACACGGTTCGCGCCAACATCGCCCTGGACCGGCCGGGCATCGACGACGAGGCCGTCTGGGCGGCGCTGCGGCTCGCCGAGGCGGACGGGTTCGTCGCCGCGCTGCCCGGTGGTCTGGACACCATGGTGGGCGAGCGGGGCACCTCGCTCTCCGGTGGGCAGCGGCAGCGTCTCACCCTGGCCCGCGCGTTGGCCGGACGCCCGCGCCTGCTGGTGCTCGACGACGCGACGAGCGCGGTGGACCCCCGGGTGGAGGCCGCCATCCTGGCCGGGCTGCGGTCGTCGACGGCCGAGCCGGGTGTGCCGGTAGCGTCGATCCTGGTGGTGGCGTACCGCCGGGCCACCATCGCGCTGGCCGACGAGGTCATCTACGTGGAGCAGGGGCGGGTGGTCGCCCGGGGCACCCACAGCGAGTTGCTGGCCACCGTGCCGGGCTACGTCGACCTGGTCACGGCGTACGAGCAGGCCGAGGTCGAACGCGCGCAGGAGAGTTCGTACGGCGACGACGTCGCGCCGCTGCCCTCGGGCCTGGAAATCGAGGTGGACCGGTGAGTGCGAGGAGTGCAGCGGAGCGGAGCCCCGCAGTCGCGAACGGAAAGGCCAGTCCGGTGAGTGCGAGGAGTGCAGCGGAGCGGAGCCCCGCAGTCGCGAACGGAAAGGCCAGTCCGGTGAGTGCGAGGAGTGCAGCGGAGCGGAGCCCCGCAGTCGCGAACGAAAGGCCAGCCCGGTGAGTGCCAAGACCGATGAGCGGGACGAGAGGACCGAGACGACCTGGCAGACCCTGCGTCGGGGCCTGGCGCTGTCGCCGGAGTTGCGGACCGGTCTGGCCGGCACGCTGGCCCTTGCGTTGGTCTACATGGTCGGTCGGGTGGCCGTGCCGGTCGCCGTCCAGCAGGGCATCGACCGCGGCATCGTCGGGGGTCTGAATCTCGGCGTGGTGTGGTCGGTCGTGGTGATCACCGCGGCGATCCTGGCGATCACGACGATCTGCGGCTATCTGATGATGCGCCGATTGTTCACGGTCAGCGAGACGGCGTTGGCGAACGTGCGGACGCGGGCGTTCCGACACGTGCACGACCTGTCGATGCTGCACCAGCAGTCGGAGCGGCGCGGGTCGCTGGTCTCGCGGGTGACCAGCGACGTCGACCAGATCACCCAGTTCCTCCAGTGGGGTGGGGTGATCCTGCTGGTCAACCTCGGTCAGCTGGTGGTCACCACGGCCGTGATGCTGGCGTACTCCTGGCAGTTGACCCTTGTGGTGTTGGCCGCGTTCCTGCCGGCGGTGTTCGTCATCCGGCAGTTGCAACGCCGGCTCGCAACGGCGTACGCGACGGTGCGTCAGCGCACCGGCACGCTGCTCGGCGCGATCGGTGAGAGCGTGGTGGGTGCGCCGGTGATCCGGGCGTACGGCATCGCGGGGCGTACCGAGCGGCGGTTGGACGAGGCCATCGACAGGCAGCGGTTGGCGCAGCAGCGGGCGATCCGGATCAGCATCGTGGGCAGTTCGGTGGGCGAGCTGGCGGCGGGGGTGGCGTTGGCCGGTGTGGTCGTGCTCGGGGTGACGCTGGGGGTGGGCGGCACGTTGTCGATCGGCCAGTTGACGGCGTTCCTCTTCCTGGTGACGCTCTTCATCCAGCCGGTGCAGATCGCCACCGAGGTGCTCAACGAGGCGCAGAACGCGATCGCGGGCTGGCGTCGGGTGCTGGACGTGTTGGACGTCGCCCCGGACGTGGCGGACCCGGGGGAGCAGGGGCGGGAGTTGCCGGGCGGGCCGTTGGACATCCGCTTCGCGGGTGTGCGGTTCGCCTATCCGGGTGGCCCGCCGGTGCTGCACGACATCGACCTGGAGATTCCGGCGAAGAGCCGGGTTGCGGTGGTCGGCGAGACGGGCAGCGGCAAGACCACCTTCGCGAAGTTGTTGACCCGCCTGATGGACCCGTCGGCCGGGGCTGTGCTCCTGTCCGGGGTGCCGCTGGCGGAGGTGCGGTTCGACTCGCTGCGTTCCCGGGTGGTGATGGTGCCGCAGGACGGGTTCCTGTTCGACGCGACGGTGGGGGACAACGTCCGGTTCGCTCGTCCGGAGCTGACCGACGAGCAGTTGGGTGCGGCCTTCACGGAGCTGGGCCTGTCGGACTGGTTGGAGGGTCTGCCTGCGGGCCTGGACACGCCGGTCGGCGAGCGCGGCGAGGCGCTCAGCGTGGGGGAGCGGCAGTTGGTCGCGTTGGCCCGCGCGTACGTGGCCGATCCGGACCTGCTGGTGCTGGACGAGGCGACCAGCGCGGTGGACCCGGCGACCGAGGTGCGGTTGCAACGCACCCTGGACGCGGTCACCCGGGGACGGACGACCCTCGCCATCGCGCATCGGCTCTCCACGGCGCAGGCGGCCGACGAGGTGATCGTGGTGGATCGGGGTCGGGTGGTGCAGCGGGGCCCGCACGACGAGCTGGTCCGTGACGCCGACTCGGTCTACGGCCTGCTCTACGCCTCCTGGCTGGAGCAGACCCGGTGAGGCGGTATGCCGGTGTGGTGGACGCCGGAGGTCGGGTGCTCTAGGCTCCGGCTTAGGTAAGCCTAACCTTCGAAGGAGGTCGCGCCCATGCGGCCCAATCCCGCCGAGATCGTCCGTACGCTCGTCGCCGGCCGCCTGCCCGGTCTCGTTCACCTGGCCCACCGGCCCGGCCCGCACCACGCCCGACACGTGACCGACGCCGACGGTCGGGTGCTGCTGCTGGTGCCGGTGGCGAGCCACCTGGCCGCCGCCCTGCAACCGGTCGCCGGGGGCGACGACGTGGCGGTGGTGCTCGACGTGCTCGACCTGCCGCCCGCCGCCGGCGCGCCCGGTCTCGGGCGGGCGTGGGTGTCCGGTTGGGCGGCCGAGCTGCACGGCGACGAGGCCCGCCACGCGGCGGTCGACTTCGCCACGGTGGACCCGACCGGTGACCTGCTCGACCTGGGCACCCGCTTTCGGCTGTTCCGCTTCGAGGTGGTCGAGGTCCGCTGGGAGCGGGCCGGCGTCGTGCACCGGGTCGACCCGGTGGAGTACGCCGAGGCCGAGCCGGACCCGGTGCACCCGGTCGAGGCGCGGCTGCTGGCCGACCTCGCCGAGGGCGACGGCGCGCAGGTCACCGAGTACCTGCGCCGGCAGCTCGGGTTGACCGAGCAGGCGCCGGACGGAGCGCCCCGGGTGGTGCGCATCGACCGCTACGGGCTGGTGGTAGCCCTCGGCCGACCCGGTTCCCGGCGTCGGATCCGGCTGGCCTTCCCCGGCCCGGTGGCCGACCCGGCCGACCTGCCGAGGGTGCTGCCGCCGCTGCGGCTCCCGGCCGGTGCCCGTCCGCCCCGCTGACCGCTCAACGGTGCCGACCTGGGCCGGCTGTGGCGCGGTGGCGTCCTGGGTCGGCTGCGGTCGGGTGCCGACCTAGGACGGCTGTGGTCCGGTGGTGACCTCGGCCGGCAGCGGTCCGGTGAGGTACCGCTGGATCGTGGGGCCGATCGTGGCGACCAGGGTCTCCGGGTCCGCCGACGCGACCGGTTCCAGGCGCACCACGTGTCGCATCATGGCCAGGCCGATCATCTGGGTGGCCACCAGCGAAACGCGCAGCGGCAGTTGCGCCGGGTCGACGTCGAGATGTTCGAGCACCCGGCGCAGCACCTGGGTGGTGACGAATTCGCGCAGCAGCCGAGCTGTCCACTCGTTGCTCACCGCGGAGCGCAGCAGCGCCTGCGCGGCACTGCCGGCGGGCGAGTCCCAGACGCTGAGGAAGGTGCGCACCAGGCGCTCACCGGCGCCGTCCGGGTCACCGGCGAGCACCGTCGGCACCAGTCGGGCCGGGTCGACCGGGAAGTTCATCGCGGCGAGGAAGAGCTGGTCCTTGCTGCCGAAGTAGTGGTGCACCAGCGCCGGGTCGACACCTGCCGTGCCGGCGATGGCGCGAATCGAGGCGGAGTCGAAGCCACGCTCGGCGAATGCCGTACGCGCCGCGTCGAGAATCGCCTCCCGCGTGTCCGGGTTGCCGGGTCGCCGGCCGGTCCGCCGCGTCATCGCCGCCCCTCGTTCGTCCACCTGGGCAGCCGTGGGCCGGTCGACCCACGGCTGCCGCAGCCTCAGCCGCTGCGCCGACGCAGGGTGGCCGCCGCGAGCACCAGCGCCAGCACCACCGCCCCGAGCACCACCGCCACGTCCCGCCACATCCGGCCGGTCGGCTCGGCGTGGGCGCCGACCTCCTGCAACGCCTCGACGGCGTACGACAGGGGGAAGGCGTCACTGAGCACCTGGAGCCAGCCGGCCATCTGGTCGCGGGCCACGAACAGCCCGCAGAGCAGCAGTTGGGGGATCACCACGACTGGCAGGAACTGTACTGCCTGGAACTCGGTGCGCGCGAAGGCGCTGCACAGCAGCCCGAGCGCGACGCCGAGCACGGCGTCGACGACGGCGATCCCGATCACCAGCCCGATGCTGCCGGCGGTCTCCAGCCCGAAGATCCAGTACGCCACGCCGGCGGCGACCACGGCCTGTACGGCGGCGGCCAGCCCGAACGCGATGCCGTACCCGAAGAGCAGGTCGAGCTTGCCCAGCGGGGTGGTGAGCAGCCGCTCCAACGTGCCTGAGGTGCGTTCCCGGAGCATGGCGATGCTGGTCACCAGGAACATGATCACGAACGGGAAGATGCCCAGCATCACCAGCGCGACCCGGTCGAACGTCGTCGGCTGGCCGGGCGGGGTGGGCTGGTCGGCGTACATGAAGTAGACCAGGGTGAGCAGGGCCGCCGGCACCACCACGAGCAGCGCGATGGTCCGCCGGTCGTGCCGGAGCTGGCGCAGGATGCGGCCGGTGGTGGCCGCCAGGATCCGCGGGGTCACGATCGCTCCTGTCCGTTCGTCGCGTCCATGGTGGCCGGACCTGCCTCGCTGGCCCGGATCAGGCGCAGGAACGCCTCGTCGAGGTCGTCCACACCGGCGGCGGCGCGGACGGCGGCCGGGCTGTCGTCGGCGATCAACCGCCCCTGTCGGATCAGCAGAAGCTGGTCGCAACGGGCCGCCTCGTCCATGACGTGGCTCGACACCAACAGGGTGGTGCCGCCGGCGGCCATCGCGTGGAACCGGGCCCACAGATCGGCTCGCAGCACCGGGTCCTGGCCGACGGTCGGCTCGTCGAGGATGACCAGCTCCGGCTCGCCGACCAGCGCACACGCCAGGGAGGCTCGGCTGCGTTGACCGCCGGAGAGGGTGGCGACCAGTTGGCCGGCCGCCTCGGCCAGCCCGACATCGCTGATCGCCCGGTCGGCCTCGACCCGACCCCGGCCGTAGAGGGCCGCGAAGTACCGGGCGTTCTCCCGCACGGTCAGGTCGGCGTAGACGCTCGGTGCCTGGGTCAGGTAGCCCACCCGGTGCCGCAGTGCCGGGGTGCCCGCCGGTCGGCCCAGCACGGTGACTGCCCCGCCGCTGACCACCTGCACCCCGACCACCGCGCGCATGAATGTGGTCTTGCCGCTGCCGCTGGGGCCGAGCAGGCCCGTGACGGCGCCGCGCGGGACGCGGCAACTGATGCCGTCCAGCACCCGCCGCCCGCCCCGGTCGACGACCAGGTCCCGGACGGCTATCGCGTCGTCCATCCCGCACCTCCAAGGAAACTCATCATCCGTTGAACTCAACGCTAGGTGAATTACCGATGCCGACGCAACGCGTCCCGCCGTCCAGTCGTCGCACCCAGCATGAGAACGGGCAGTAGGCTCCGGACCGGACACCAAGTCCGCCAACGGGCATTGCGCGCTGATCGGACGTACGGCACGATGACGCGGTGGGTCACGCTCCGTTACCGGACAGCGGTTTTCTCGAGGACTGGGCCGCACGGTTGCGGCAGGGCGCCGAGCGGCCGGTCGTCGGCATCCTGCTGCGCGGCAGTCACGCCCGCCGCGCCGCCACCGCACACAGCGACGTCGACCTCGACGTGCTCGTCGGCGGCGCCCCGTACGCCGCCCGACAGGCGTACCTGGCCGAATCCGCAGGCCGGGTCACCCACGTCTCGGTGGCCGCCCGGGACGTCCGCTCCTGGGTGCACCGACTCGGCGAACCGGCCGACTGGGCGTTCGGGCTGCCGGTCACCGCGCCGGCCCGACTGCTCTGGGCAGACCCGCACTGGCGGCCCCGGATCGACCTGCCGGTGCTCTGTCAGCCCGCCGAGCCACCCCGACTCGAGGAACTGATCGCCACGCTGGGTAAGGCCGCCGCCGCCCGGGCCGTCAACGACCGCCTCGGCGTCCGGCTCGCCGTCGCCGACCTGGCCCGCCTCTGCCCATCGGTGTTGCGACCGGCCAACCCGTCGGTGCGGGTCCACTCCCGCCGGGCGGCCTTCGCGGCGGCCCTGGAACTGCCGGTGGCCCCGCCTGGCTACCGGGCCGACATGCTGCTCTGCCTCGGGCTGCGCCCGGGTGCCACCAGCGCGCTGTGGGCCGCCGCCGTTCGGCTGGTCGCCGGCACGCTGCCGTTGATCCGGCCGTACGCCGAGGGGATCGCCGACACCGCCGGTGCGGACCTGGCCGCCGCCCTGGTCGACGGCCGGCTGGACCGCTACGTGGCCCAGTTGGCCCGACCCGTCGGGCCTCCACCGCAGCCCGGGCGGGAGCGGTCGCCGGTACCCGCGCCGCGTGCGGGACAATTGGTCACTGTGCCCGTACCTGACGCGCCGGTGACCGGCGTCCCCAGCGATCCGAGCGGCCCGGTGACGCCCGAGCCGGCTCGCCCCTCCCGGCTCGACCCGGCCATCGCGGCCCGGCTGCGGCGCAGCGCCGACGGCCTGGTCGCCGCCGTGGTCCGTGCGCACGACTCCGGCGAGGTGCTGATGGTCGCCTGGATGGACGACGAGGCGCTGCACCGCACCCTCACCACCGGTCGCGCGACCTACTGGTCGCGGAGCCGCCGCGAGTACTGGGTGAAGGGCGCCACCTCCGGGCACCACCAGTACGTCCGGTCGGTCGCCCTGGACTGCGACGGGGACGCGCTGCTGGTGAGCGTGGACCAGGTCGGCGCCGCCTGCCACACCGGGCACCGGACCTGCTTCTTCACCGAGCTGCCCGTCACCACCCAGGCTCAGCCGTGACCGACGGCGCGGTCAACCCGGACCTGGCGAGCTTCACCGAGTTGGCGGCCCGCTGGCGGGTCGTGCCGGTCACCCGGCGGTTGCTGGCCGACGCGGAGACCCCGGTGGGCGTCTACCGGAAGCTGGCCGGGGGACCGGGCACGTTCCTGTTGGAATCGGCCGAGCAGGGCGTCGGGTCGGCCGGCATGGCCTGGTCGCGGTACTCCTTCATCGGCGTACGCAGCAGCGCGACCCTCGTCGAGCGGGACGGCATGGCGACCTGGCTCGGTCAGCCGCCGGCCGGGCTGCCCACCGAGGGCGACCCGGTGCGGGTGCTACGGGAGACGGTCGCGGCGCTGGCCGGCCCGGTCGGGGATGCCGCCGACGGGCTGCCGCCGCTGACCGGGGGCATGGTCGGCTACCTCGGTTACGACCTGATCCGCCGTTTCGAGCGGTTGCCCGAGCTGACCGAGAACGACCTCGGTGTGCCGGAGCTGGGCATGATGCTCGCCACCGACCTGGTGGTCCTCGACCACTACGACGGTTCGGCGATCCTGGTCGCCAACGCGGTGCTGCCACCGCCGGACGCCCCGGACCGCGCCCCGCAGGTCGCCGCCGCGTACCACCACGCGGTGGGCCGACTGGACGCGATGACCACCGCGCTGTCCCGGCCCATCCCACCGATGATCTCCACGGTCGAACGTCCGCCGGTCGGGGAGGTGCTCTGCCGGACGCCCGCCGACGGGTACCCGAAGGCGGTGGAGGCGGCCAAGGAGGCGATCCGGGCCGGTGAGTGCTTCCAGATCGTGCTCTCCCAGCGCTTCGAGCGGCCGATCCACGCCGACCCGTTGGACGTCTACCGGGTGCTGCGCACCAGCAACCCGAGCCCGTACATGTACCTGCTGCGCTTCGACGGGTTCGACATCGTCGGCTCGTCCCCGGAGGCGCACCTGAAGGTCACCGCCGCCGAGGACGGGCGGCGGCGGGCGCTGCTGCACCCGATCGCCGGCACCCGACCGCGCGGCGGCACCCCCGCCGCCGACGCCGCGCTCGCCGCGGAGCTGCTCGCCGACCCGAAGGAACGGGCCGAGCACGTGATGCTTGTCGACCTGGGCCGCAACGACCTGGGCCGGGTCTGTCAGCCGGGCAGCGTGGAGGTGCCCGAGTTCGCGACCATCGAGCGGTACAGCCACGTCATGCACATCGTCTCCACCGTCACCGGCACGCTGCGTGACGATCAGTCGGCCTTCGACGCGCTCGCCGCGACCTTCCCGGCGGGCACCCTCTCGGGCGCGCCCAAGGTGCGGGCCATGGAGATCATCGAGGAACTGGAGCCGGTACGCCGTGGTGTCTACGGGGGCACGGTCGGCTACTTCGGCTTCGGCGGTGACCTGGACATGGCGATCGCCATCCGGACCGCGCTCATCCGCGACGGCCGCGCCTACGTGCAGGCCGGGGCGGGGGTGGTCGCCGACTCGGACCCGGCCGCCGAGGACCAGGAGACGCGGAACAAGGCCGCCGCGGTGCTGGCGGCGATCGCCGCAGCCGAGACACTGAGGCCAGCCCGGTGAGCGCGAGGAGTGCGGCGGAGCGGAGCCCCGCAGTCGCGAACGAAGGGCCAGCTCGGTGAGCGCGAGGAGTGCGGCGGAGCGGAGCCCCGCAGTCGCGAACGAAAGGCCGGCCCGATGAGTGGCGGGGAGCGGTCCGCCGTGGGGCGGCGCGAGTTGACGTACGCAGTCCTGCTCTGCCTGGCCGGCGCCGGCCTGGCGCTGTGGGCTGCGACGCGGAGTTGGTCGGTCGAGTTGACGGTGCGCCCGGCGCCGCTGCCGCCGCTGCGGGACACCCGCAGCGGTGCGGCCCTGCTGCCGTGGCTGCCGGCGTTGGCGGTGGTGGCGTTGGCGGGTGGTGGCGCGGTGCTGGCCACCCGGGGCCGGGTGCGGCGGGTGCTCGGCGGGCTGCTCGGCGTGCTGGGTCTGGCCGTGGCGGCCGGCGGCGGTTACGGGCTGGTCGCCGACGTGGGTGGCTCGGTGAGCCGGCAGTGGCCGGTGCTCTGCCTGCTCGGTGGGTTGGCTGCCGCCGCTGGTGGTTGGTGGACGGCGTTGCGGGGCGGCGGTTGGCCGGCGATGGGCGCTCGGTACGAACGGCCGGTGCGCTCAGGCCCGGCGACCGCGTCGGGGTCGGCCGGCCCGGAGGGTTCGTCGGCTCCGCTGGCCGGCCGGCGGACCACGGAGGCGTGGGACGCTCTGGACCGGGGCGAGGACCCGACGGCCGACTGACGGGTCGTCAGGTGCGGCTGGCGGGGTGTCAGCCGACTGGCTGACGCTCGCGCTGTGCTCGGCGGCTGGCGGCGCGGGCGGCGGTCAGTTCGGCCACCAGGCGGTTCAGCTCGGCGCGTTGGTCGGCGCGGGCCCGGTCGGCGCAGACCGCCTCCCAGGCGTTGCCGCGTGCGGTCCGCATCCGCCCTTCGCCGACCACCGCGCGCTCGACGGTGTGCACCACGCCGACGGCGAGCGACGCCACTGTCCGTGAGATGGTGGTCAACCCGTTGGTCGGCTGCGGCTCGGACATGCTCATGGTCACCTCGCACGAGGAGTTGCGACGGTCGGGCAGGCGCGCCGTTGAGTCTGCCCGAGGACGATGCTCGTCGGCCGAGGTTTCACCGCTGTGACCGCCCGGTCAACTGTCGCGCCTCGGCCGTGACCAGGGCTGTTTGTTCGACCTTGAGCTTGCTCACAGCATCGATCGACGTTGTTGTCATCGCGCGCCGACCGGCGGCTGGTGGCATGATCGATGGATCGGCCCGGTCTGACCGCGGCTGTCAGGCCTCGTACCGTGTGGCGGCGGTCGATACCGGAGGTGGCGCTGCGTGACATACCGTTCACGGCAAGTCGGCCATTATGCCGCAGCCCTTTTCGTGAGCAGCGCCATACCCCCGGCATTCGGCGTCGGTCGGCTGCCCCTAGCATCGGCCCATGACGCCCGGAGAGGGGAGTCCGTTGGTGACTGCTGAGCATGCGCACGCGGAGGGGGACGAGGCCGGTCAGGCAGCGTCCGTAAGCGTGCTCGACGAGATTCTGGCTGGCGTACGTGAGGACGTCGCCCGACGCCAGGAGCAGGTTCCGCTGGAGCGGATCCGTGAACTGGCGGCGGCTGCGCCGCCGCCGCTGGACGCGTACGCGGCGCTGCGCAAGCCCGGCGTGGCCGTGATCGCCGAGGTGAAGCGTTCGTCGCCGTCCAAGGGTCGACTGGCCGAGATCGCCGATCCGGCCGATCTCGCCGTCGACTACGCGGCCGGTGGGGCGCGGGCGATCAGTGTGCTGACCGAGGGGCGCTG
The DNA here is from genome assembly GCF_039871815.1 of Micromonospora sp. B9E7. NCBI lineage: Bacteria > Bacillati > Actinomycetota > Actinomycetes > Micromonosporales > Micromonosporaceae > Micromonospora > Micromonospora sp. B9E7. The sequence continues at coordinate 15,724 of NZ_JBDPLX010000002.1, read as the reverse complement.
GTTCGGCGGCTCGCTGGACGACCTGGCGGCCGTCCGGGCCGCCGTGACCGTGCCGGTGCTACGCAAGGACTTCGTGGTCTCCAGCTACCAGGTGCACGAGGCGCGTGCGCACGGCGCGGACCTGGTCCTGCTGATCGTCGCCGCGCTCGAGCAGAACGTGCTGATGGGCCTGCTGGAGCGGATCGAGTCGCTGGGCATGACGGCGCTGGTCGAGGTGCACGACGAGGAAGAGGCCGACCGGGCTCTGGAGGCCGGCGCGCAGGTGATCGGGGTCAACGCCCGTGACCTGCGTACCCTTGAGGTCGACCGGTCGGTCTTCGAACGGATCGCGCCCGGCCTGCCCAGCAGCGTTGTCAAGATCGCCGAGTCCGGTGTTCGTGGCCCGCACGACCTGATCCGGTACGCCTCCGCGGGCGCCGACGCGGTGCTCGTGGGCGAGGGCCTGGTCACCCAGAAGAGCCCCCGCGAGGCGGTCGCCGAGTTGGTCAACGCGGGCAACCACCCGGCAACGCCCCGGCCGGTGCGCTGACCCCGCACCGACGTGACGCCCCACCGAGAGGATTTCCGATGAGCGCCGACGCGCTGGCCCCGGTGGCCGGCCCGCAGCCCGACTCCGCCGGCCACTTCGGCCGCTTCGGCGGTCGGTTCGTTCCCGAGGCACTGGTGGCCGCGTTGGACGAGCTCGACGGGGCGTGGCGCTCCGCGATGACGGACGACTCCTTCCGTGCCGAGTTCGGGGCGCTGCTGCGCGACTATGCCGGCACCCCGTCGTTGCTCTACGAGGCCCGGCGGTTCTCCGCGAAGGTCGGCGCGCGGGTGCTGCTCAAGCGTGAGGATCTCAACCACACCGGCGCGCACAAGGTACGCAACGTGCTCGGCCAGGCACTGCTCACCAAGCGGATGGGCAAGACCCGGGTGATCGCGGAGACCGGTGCCGGCCAGCACGGTGTGGCCACCGCGACCGCCGCCGCCCTGTTCGACCTGGAGTGCGTGGTCTACATGGGCCAGGTCGACACCGAGCGGCAGGCGCTGAACGTGGCCCGGATGCGGATGCTCGGGGCCACCGTCGTGCCGGTGACCAACGGCTCGCGCACCCTCAAGGACGCGATGAACGAGGCGATGCGCGACTGGGTGGCCAACGTCGACGAGACGCACTACCTGATCGGCACCGCCGCCGGCCCGCACCCGTTCCCGGCGATGGTCCGCGACTTCGTCCGGGGCATCGGTGACGAGGCCCGCCAGCAGTGCCTCGACCTCACCGGCGCGCTGCCGGACGCGGTGACCGCCTGTGTCGGTGGTGGGTCCAACGCGTTGGGCATCTTCCACGCCTTCGTCGGCGACGACGACGTGCGGCTGTACGGCTTCGAGGCCGGCGGCGACGGGGTGGCCACCGGACGGCACGCGGCGAGCATCACCGGCGGGTCGGCCGGCGTGCTGCACGGCACCCGAACGTACGTGCTGCAGGACGCCGACGGGCAGACCCTGGAGTCGCACTCGATCTCCGCCGGCCTGGACTACCCGGGCGTCGGGCCCGAGCACGCCTGGCTGCACGACACCGGCCGGGCGAACTACCTGCCGGTCACCGACGACGAGGCGATGGCCGCGTTCGAACTGCTCTGCCGCACCGAGGGGATCATCCCGGCGATCGAGAGCGCACACGCGCTCGCCGGCACCGTCGCGCTGGCCCCGAAGCTCGCCGCCGAACTCGGTCGGGAGCCCACCATCGTGGTCAACCTCTCCGGGCGGGGCGACAAGGACGTGCACACCGCCGGTGACTACTTCGGCATCCTCGACAAGGAGCGGTGAGATGAGCCGGATCGGGCTGGCCTTCGACAAGGCCCGCGCCGACGGTCGGGCAGTGCTGGTCGGCTGCATGCCGGCTGGTTTCCCGAGCGTCGAGGGCAGCATCGCCGCGATGATCGCCATGGTCGAGGCCGGCGTCGACGTCATCGAGGTGGAGATCCCCTACTCCGACCCGGTGATGGACGGGCCGGTGATCCAGAAGGCCAGTGACATCGCCCTGGCCGGTGGCGTACGCACCGCCGACACCATGCGCATCATCGAGGCGGTGGCGGCCACCGGCGCGCCGGTGGTCACCATGACCTACTGGAACCCGGTCGAGCGGTACGGCGTGGACGTGTTCGCCCGGGACCTCGCCTCCGCCGGCGGCACCGGTCTGATCACCCCCGACCTGATCCCCGACGAGGCCGACGAGTGGCTCGCGGCCTCGGACGCACACGGGCTGGACCGCACCTTCCTGGTCTCGCCGTCGTCCACCGACGCTCGGCTGGCGATGACCGTGGAGCACTGCCGTGGCTTCGTCTACGCGACCGCCGTCATGGGTGTGACCGGTGCCCGGGCGAGCACGTCGGACGCCGCTCCGACGTTGGTCTCCCGGGTCCGGGCGGTCACCGACCTGCCGGTCGGGGTCGGTCTGGGCGTGGGCACCGGTGCGCAGGCCGGCACCGTCGCCGGGTACGCCGACGGGGTGATCGTCGGCAGTGCCCTGGTCCGGTGCGTGCTCGACGCGCCCACCGAGGCTGACGGGTTGGCCGCGCTGCGTACCCTCAGTGCCGAACTCGCCGAGGGCGTCCGCAACCCCACCCGCTGAGCCCGGCCTCGCTGGCCCCGGCCTCGCTGGCCCCGGCCTCGCTGGCCCCGGCCTCGCTGGCCCCGGCCTCGCTGGCCCCGGCCTCGCTGGCCCCGGCCTCGCTGGCCCCGGCCTCGCTGGCCCCGGCCTCGCTGGCCCCGGCCCCGCTGGCCCCGGCCCCGCTGGCCCCGGCCCCGCTGGGCCCGGGCCCACCGAACTTCCGGCGCTCGTGTCGGCGCGGCGGTCGGCCGGACCGCGCAGCACGCGGGGCATGTCTGTCTGTCTGTTGAGCGATATACCTGTGAGTCATAGTTATGACTCACAGGTATATCGCCTGATCGGATGTGGCCTGGCCGGCGAGACTGTCCGCGGCCACGCGGCGGATCTCGGGACGGCTGCGGCTTGTCAGGGGTGCAGGGACGGGTCCGCGGCCTCGCCGCGTTGCTCCGGTGGCTGCCCGGCCCCCGGATGCCCGTCGTGGCCGGTCCCGGGTCGCTGCCCGTCCTGGCTGGTCCCCGGCCGCGCGTCCTGGCCGGTCCCCGGCCGGCCGTCCTCGGCCGGGCGAGCCGCCGGCAGCGGCGCGGGTGCGTCGGTGCCGGGCGTGCAGGGAACATCCTGGAGTACGCCGGAGCGGCCGGCGCGAGCGTCGGTGACGGCGGCCCGGGTGAGGGGCGTGACCGTCCCGGGCAGCGCGTCGGGGGAGTGCCAGGACAACCGGCAGCCCGGCGGCGGGTCGGCGGCGGGTCGGACCCCGGCCGCGCGGGCCCGGAACACGTGCACGAGGACGTCCGGCAGCGGCCCGACACGGCCGGCCGCAGCCTCCCCTGGAGAGCCGGTCAGGTGGTAGACGCCCACCAGGTCGTCCAGCTCGATCTCCCAGCCGGTCTCCGCCCGGATGTCCCGCAGGGCCGCCCGTACCGGGCTCTCCGCCGGACGTAGTCGCCCACCGGGCAGCGCGTAGCGGCGCTCACCCCGGCCCTGCTGACAGAGCAGCACCCGGCCGGTGTCGTCGCTGACGACCGCGGCGACCGCCCAGGTGAGCGCGCTCATGGACAAAGAGCGTACGGGGGTGCAAACCAGAAGTCACCGAGTTGCGCGCTCCGGCGGCCCGGGGTGCCGCTGTGGGGGTGTGCAGCGGTAGCGTGTGCACCCGTGACCTTCGCCTCGCTGTCCCCCCAGGCGGCCCTGCCCAGCCCCAGCACCGCGGTCTGGCAGCTCGGGCCGGTGCCGATCCGGGCCTACGCGCTCTGCATCATCGCCGGCATCGTGCTGGCCTGCTGGGTAACGGAGCGCCGACTGCGGCAGCGCGGCGTCGCGCCCGGCGCGGTGCTCGACATCGCCGTCTGGGCGGTGCCCGCGGGCATCATCGGCGCCCGGATCTACCACGTGATCACCTCGCCGGAGAAATACTTCGGCGCGGGTGGTGAGCCGATGAAGGCGTTCGCCATCTGGGAGGGCGGCCTCGGCATCTGGGGTGCCGTCGCCGGTGGCGCCCTCGGCGCCTGGATCGCGGCCCGGCAGCTCGGCATCCCGTTCGGGGTGGTGGCCGACGCGCTGGCGCCCGGGCTGCCGCTGGCCCAGGCGGTCGGCCGGCTCGGCAACTGGTTCAACAACGAGTTGTTCGGCGCCCGGACCACCCTGCCGTGGGGCCTGGAGATCCATCGGATGGACCCGGACAACCCAGGGCACGCGCTGCGCGACGACGCGGGGCAGCCGATCCTCGAACCGGGCCTCTACCAGCCGACTTTCCTCTACGAGGCGCTGTGGAACCTCGGCGTCGTCGCCCTGGTCCTCCTCCTCGACCGCCGGCTCAAGCTGGGTCGGGGCCGGGCATTCGCGCTCTACGTGATGGGCTACACCGCAGGCCGGTTCTGGATCGAGCTGATGCGCACCGACGAGGCCAACCAGATCCTCGGTGTCCGGCTCAACGTCTGGACCGCCGCCCTGGTCTTCCTCGGCGGATTGATCTACTTCGTGCGGGTGCGCGGCCCGCAGGAGTTCCTGATCCCGCTCGGCGCGACGGCGACGCCGACCCCGCCCCCCGCGTCCGACCTGTCCCAGGTGGACCTCTCCGAGCGGGAGACCCCCACCCGGGCCGCCGCGCCGGAGGGCTACCGGGTGGTCAGCGAAGAGCAGTACGCCGCCTGGCAGGAGACCGGCGTCGTGCCGCCGGAGCCCGCCAGCGACGAGGCGGCCGGCCCGGACGCCGGCGAGCCTCGCGCCGACGGGACGGCCGTCGACGGCCCGTCCGCCGACGACGACCAGGCGGACGAGCCGTCAGCCGATCGGGCTGACGTCACGGGCACCCGCTCCGCCGACCGGGCTGACGCTGCGGGCGCACGCCCCGCCGACCGGGACAGCTGAGCGGGGGCGACACCGATGCGAAGCGCGGTGGTGGTCGGCGCCGGGGTCGGTGGCCTCGCGGTCGCCGGCGCGCTGGCCCGCTCCGGCTGGATGGTCACCCTGATGGAGCGCGCCGAACGGGTCCGCCCCGAGCCGACCGCCGTGGTGCTCTGGCCCAACGGCGTGCGCGCGCTGCAAGCCCTCGGCCTCGGCGCGGGGCTGGCTGCCATCGCCACTCCGCTACCCGACGGTGGGGTCCGCCGCCCGGACGGGCACTGGCTCGTGCAGCCCCGGCCCATCCCCGCCGACCGGATGCCGGTGGTGGTGCACCGTGAGGACCTGCACGACGCGCTGATCGCCGGTCTCGGCGAGCGGGTCGACCTGCGGACCGGTGTGACCGTGCGCCACGTCCGGGTCGAGCCGGGCGAGCGGCCGGCCGTCAGCGACGGGCGACAGACCATCGAGGTCGACCTGGTGGTCGCGGCCGACGGCACGGACAGCGGCATCCGCCGCCAACTCGCCCCCGAGTCCCGGGTGGTCAGCTCCGGATGTGCCGCCTGGCGGGCCGTCATCCCCTGGTACAAGGCGCCTCGGCTCCCCGACGACCAGCCCTTGGCCGGTGAGATCCTCGGCGCGGGCTACCGGTTCGTGGCCGCGTCGCTGGGCGAGCGCGGCTCGTCGGGTGGCTCCACCCGGGGCGGCATCTACTGGGTGGCAACCGCCGCCGGCGCACCACGCCCCGAACCGCCGGAGACCCAACTCGCCCTGCTGCGCCGCTGGTACGCGGGCTGGCCCGACCCGATCGGCGCGCTGCTCGACGCCACCGACCCCTCCGATCTGGTCCAGCAGGAGGTCCGCGAGTTGCGACCGCTGCCCCGCGCGTACGGCTTCCCGGCCGGGCCCGGCGGGGTGGTGCTGCTCGGCGACGCGGCGCACGCCATGCCACCGCACCTCGGGCAGGGCGCCTGCCTCGCGTTCGAGGACGCCGCCACGCTCGCCTCCCTGCTCCGTGAGGCTCGGCTGCCCGACGCCGTTCAGGCGTACGACCGGGTGCGCCGCCCACGCGCCGCCACGGTGGTGCGGCAGACTCGGCGGATGTCCGCGGTGCTCCAGGCCCGCGGCCGGTTGGCGCTGCGCGCCCGCGACGCCGCGCTCGGCACGATCAACTCCCGACTGCTCTCCAGCGCCGCCGCCTCCGCGGCCCAGTGGCGTCCCCCCACCTGACCGAACCCACCCGTCCGCCACGTCGATCATGGACTTATGGTGGCGGACGAAGCGTGACAAAACCGTCCAAACCTGGCACCACGGCTCCATGATCGACGAGGGAGGCGGGTGGTGGGAGGCGGGTGGCGGGTGGCGGGTGGGGGCCGGGTGGGGGCTAGGGGATCAGGGCTGCGGGTTCGGCGATGCAGGCGGTGCCGATGCGGCGGAAGCCGACCCGCAGGTAGACCCGGGCGATCTCCTCGCTGCCCGCGGAGAGGAAGACCAGGTCGGTGCCGGCCGCGAGGAGTTCCCGGGCGAGGGTGGCGGTGAGCGCGGCGCCCAGCCCGCGCCGGCGGGCGGCCGGCAGGGTGGCCACCCCGGCGATCTCCGCGACGTCGTCGACCCGCATGGCCATGCCGCTGGCCAGCGCGCCCTCGGTCGAGGTGCCGGCCAACGCGGAAATCCGTCGGCCGTCGGCGATTCGGGTGCGCTCCTCGTCGAGCGCGGCGAGTTCGAGTTCGGTGACGGCGGCGTCGCGTTCGGCCGGGCCGGCCTCCCCGGGCGCGGTGCCGGCGGCGGCGAACGACACGGCTGCCACGGCGCGCCGGGCGGCGACGTCGGCGGCGAAGCCGGGGGAGTCGGCGGCCAGCATTCGCACCGCCACGTCGGACAGCGTCGCCGGGTCGGGCAGCTCGGTCGGGTCGAGCACCATCAGCGGTGCCTCCAGCACGTGCAGCCCCGCCGAGCGGGCGACCGCCAGCAGTTCGGGGGTCGTCTCGTGCACCCACTCGAAGGCTTCCGGCAGGCCCAGCTTCCGTTGCCGCTCGCGGACCGAGGCCACGTCGGCCAGCGACGGCGGTTCGGTGGCGTCGAGCCGGGGGCGGGCGTAGAACGGCCAGCCGTTACCGTCGCGGACGAACAACACCAGTCCGCCATGTTCCTCCGCACCGGCGACGTCGCGGGGCACCGAGTCGTAGAAACGTTCCAACCGGTCGAAGACGTGCTTGTTGAGCGGATCCACCGCGCGAGACTACATGTCCCAGCCAGTGGACGGTGTGATCAATCTCAGGTGGCCGTGCGACCGCCGCCCTAACGTAGACTCAATAGACCCACGGGCCGACGTCGTCCCCACCATGATCCAACCTGAGTGACGACAGGAGGCCCGGTGGCTCAGCCGTACGCGGATATGACACAGCCGTACCCGCACAGCCCGCAGGCGTCCCCGATGCCCGACGCCCACCCGTCCGCCCAGGGCCTCTACGACCCGGCGCAGGAGCACGACGCCTGCGGAGTGGCCTTCGTAGCGGATCTGCACGGCCGGCGTTCGCACGCGGTCGTCGCGAACGGGCTCGGCGCCCTGTGTCGACTGGACCATCGCGGCGCCCGGGGCGCGGAGCCGAACACCGGCGACGGCGCGGGCATCATGATCCAGGTCCCCGACGCGTTCCTGCGCGCGGTGGCCGACGTCGCGCTTCCCCCGGCCGGCGAGTACGCGACGGGGCTGGTCTTCCTCCCCGACGACGACACCGCCGAGGCCCGCGCCCGGCGGGTGGTCGAGAAGTACGCGCTGGTCGAGGGTGCCGACCTGCTCGGCTGGCGCGACGTGCCGATCGACCCCAGCGAGCTTGGCGAGACCGCCCTGGCGGCGATGCCCCGGGTCCGACAGCTCTTCCTTGCCGCCCGCCGGCTCACCGACGCGCCCGAGGGGCCGGCCGGTTCCCCGCTGCACGGCATCGAGCTGGACCGGGTGGCGTTCAGCCTGCGCAAGCAGGCCGAACGGGAGACCGCCGAGCGGGGCGTGCCGGCGTACTTCCCGTCGCTGTCCAGCCGCACCATGGTCTACAAGGGAATGCTCACCCCCGACCAGTTGCCGGCGTTCTACCCGGATCTGCGTGACGAGCGGATCGACAGCGCGATCGCGTTGGTGCACTCCCGCTTCTCCACCAACACGTTCCCGTCCTGGCCGCTGGCGCACCCGTACCGGTTCATCGCCCACAACGGCGAGATCAACACGATCCGGGGCAACCGCAACTGGATGCAGGCGCGGGAGGCGCTGCTGCGCTCGCCTAACGTGCCGGGCAACATCCGGCGGGTCTTCCCGGTCTGCACGCCCGGCGCCTCCGACTCGGCGAACTTCGATGAGGTCCTGGAGCTGCTGCACCTGGCGGGGCGGAGCCTGCCGCACGCGGTGCTCATGATGATCCCCGAGGCGTGGGAGAACGACCCCGGCATGGAGCCGGCGAAGCGCGCCTTTTACCGCTTCCACGCCAGCCTGATGGAGCCGTGGGACGGTCCCGCGTCGGTGGCCTTCACCGACGGCGAGATCGTCGGCGCGGTGCTGGACCGCAACGGGCTGCGTCCGGGGCGCTGGTGGCAGACCGACGACGGCCTGGTCGTGCTCGGTTCCGAGGCGGGCGTGCTCGACCTCGACCCGGCCCACGTGGTCGCGAAGGGGCGACTCCAGCCGGGCAAGATGTTCCTGGTCGACACCGTCGCCGGTCGGATCGTGCACGACGAGGAGATCAAGTCCGAGTTGGCCGCCGCCCAGCCGTACGGCGAGTGGCTGCACGCCGGGCTGATCGAGTTGGGCGACCTGCCGGCCCGCGAGCACACCGTCTACACCCACGACTCGGTGCGCCGCCGGCAGCAGACCTTCGGCTACACCGAGGAGGAGCTGAAGATCCTGCTCGGGCCGATGGCCCGCACCGGCGCCGAGCCGCTCGGTTCGATGGGCACGGACACCCCGATCTCGCCGTTGTCGACCCGGCCGCGGCTGCTCTACGACTACTTCCACCAGCTCTTCGCCCAGGTCACCAACCCGCCGCTGGACGCCATCCGGGAAGAGTTGGTGACCAGCCTGGCGTCGACCATCGGGCCGGAGGGCAACCTGCTCGACCCGGGCGCGGCGAGCTGCCGGCAGATCGTGCTGCCGCACCCGATCCTCGACAACGACGAGCTGGCGAAGATCCTCTCCATCGACGAGGACGGCGACCTGCCCGGCTTCAAGGCGGTCCGGGTGTCCGGGCTGTACCGCATCCGGGAGGGCGCCGCCGGGATCAAGGCGCGGCTGACCGAGATCTGCCGGCACGTCTCCGAGGCGATCGAGGACGGCGTCCGGATCCTGGTGCTCTCCGACCGGGACTCCAACGCCGACCTGGCGCCGATCCCGTCGCTGCTGCTCACCGCCGCGGTGCACCAGCACCTGGTGCGCGAGCAGACCCGCACCCAGGCGGCGTTGATCGTCGAGTCCGGCGACTGCCGGGAGGTGCACCACGCGGCCGTCCTGATCGGCTACGGCGCGGCGGCGGTCAACCCGTACCTGGCGTTCGAGTCGGTCGAGGACATGATCCACACTGGCGCGCTGGCGGGGGTGGAGCCCGCCGCCGCGGTGCGCAACTACGCGAAGGCGCTCGGCAAGGGCGTCCTGAAGATCATGTCGAAGATGGGCATCTCGACGGTCTCCTCGTACTGCGGGGCGCAGGTCTTCGAGGCGGTCGGCCTGGACAGCCGGCTGGTCGAGCGCTACTTCCGGGGCACCCCCAGCCGCATCGGTGGGGTGGGTCTCGCGGGCGTGCACACCGAGGTGGCCGCCCGACACGCGCTGGCCTGGCCGCCGGCCGGCACCGCGGCGTCCGACCGGTTGGAGGTCGGTGGCGAATACCAGTGGCGCCGCGAGGGTGAGCTGCACCTGTTCAACCCGGAGACGGTCTTCCTGCTGCAGCACGCCACCCGCAGCCGGCAGTACGACGTCTTCCGGCAGTACACCGCGAAGGTCGACGCGCTCGCCGCGCAGGCCGGTTCGCTGCGCGGGCTGTTCACCCTGCGCACCGGGCTCCGCCCGGCGGTGCCGATCGAGGAGGTCGAGCCGGCCACCGAGATCGTCAAGCGCTTCGCCACCGGCGCCATGTCGTACGGGTCGATCTCCGCCGAGGCACACGAGACGCTGGCCATCGCGATGAACCGGCTCGGCGGCAAGTCCAACACCGGTGAGGGCGGCGAGGACGTCGAGCGGTTGCACGACCCGGCGCGCCGTTCGGCGGTCAAGCAGATCGCCAGCGGCCGGTTCGGTGTGACAAGCGAATACCTGGTCAACGCCGACGACCTCCAGATCAAGATGGCCCAGGGCGCGAAGCCGGGCGAGGGCGGTCAGTTGCCCGGCAACAAGGTCTGGCCGTGGATCGCCCGTACCCGGCACGCCACTCCCGGCGTGGGTCTGATCTCGCCGCCGCCGCACCACGACATCTACTCCATCGAGGACCTCGCCCAGTTGGTGCACGACCTGAAGTGCGTCAACCCGGCGGCCCGGGTGCACGTCAAGCTGGTCAGCGAGGTCGGCGTCGGCACCGTCGCCGCCGGGGTGGCGAAGCTCAAGGCGGACGTCATCCTGATCTCCGGGCACGACGGCGGCACGGGCGCGTCCCCGATGAACTCGCTCAAGCACGCGGGCACCCCGTGGGAGCTGGGGCTGGCCGAGGCCCAGCAGACGCTGCTGCTGAACAAGCTGCGCGACCGGGTCACCGTGCAGGTCGACGGTCAGCTCAAGACCGGCCGGGACGTGCTGATCGCGGCGCTGCTCGGCGCGGAGGAGTTCGGCTTCGCGACCGCGCCGCTGATCGTCGAGGGTTGCGTGATGATGCGGGTCTGCCACCTGGACACCTGCCCGGTCGGCATCGCCACCCAGAATCCGGTGCTGCGGGAGCGCTTCACCGGCAAGCCGGAGTTCGTGGAGAACTTCTTCCTCTTCCTCGCCGAGGAGGTCCGGGGGTACCTGGCCGAGCTGGGTTTCCGGTCGATCGAGGAGGCGATCGGGCAGTCCGAGCTGCTCGACGTGGCCCCGGCCCTGACGCACTGGAAGGCGCACGGGTTGGACCTGGCGCCCGTCCTGCACCTGCCGGAGCTGCCCGCCGGCGCGGCCCGACGCGGGATCCGCGCGCAGGATCACGGCCTGGATCAGGCGCTCGACAACGAGCTGATCGCGCTGGCCCGTCCGGCTCTGACGGACGGGGCGCCGGTGCGGGTCGAGGTGGCGGTGCGCAACGAGCACCGCAGCGTCGGCGCGATGCTCGGCGGGGAGGTCACCCGTCGCTTCGGCGGTGCCGGCCTTCCGGACGACACCATCGAGTTCGTGCTGCACGGCACGGCCGGGCAGTCGTTCGGTGCGTTCCTGCCGCGCGGGGTGACCCTGCGGCTGCACGGCGACGCCAACGACTACGTGGCCAAGGGCCTCTCCGGTGGGCGGATCATCGTCCGTCCGGACGCCGCCGCGCCGTTCCTCGACCCGGACGCCGAGCCGGGGCAGCGGGCCGAGGACCAGATCATCGCCGGCAACACCATCCTGTACGGCGCCACGGCGGGCGAGGTCTTCCTGCGTGGCCGGGTGGGGGAGCGGTTCGCGGTGCGTAACTCCGGCGCGGTCGCCGTGGTCGAGGGTGTCGGCGACCACGGTTGCGAGTACATGACCGGCGGCACGGTCGTGGTGCTCGGCGCGACCGGCCGCAACTTCGCGGCCGGCATGTCCGGCGGCACGGCGTACGTGCACCACCTGGACCGTGCGCGGGTCAACACCGAGCTGGTGGACCTGGCGCCGCTGGGCGAGCAGGAGCAGGCGCTGCTGCACGAGCTGGTCCAGCGGCACGTGGCCGAGACCGGGTCGGCGGTCGCCGAGGAGCTGCTCAAGCGCTGGCCGGAGGCGGTGGCCGAGTTCACCGCCGTGGTGCCCCGCGACTACCGCCGGGTGCTGGAGATCATGCGGGCCGCCGAAGCCGCCGGCCGCGACGTCGACGACGCGGTCATGACAGAACTGACCGCAGCCGCTGTGCCGGCGATGCCGGTGCCGCCCGCCCCGCGGGTGGCGGCCCAGGAGGTGGCACGTGCCTGACCCGAACGGTTTCCTGCGCTACGACCGGCGACTGCCGGCCCGCCGTCCGGTGCCGGTGCGGATCAGCGACTGGCGTGAGGTCTACCCGCCGGCCGGCGAGGAGCTGGTCCGTGAGCAGGCCACGCGGTGCATGGACTGCGGCATCCCGTTCTGCCACGACGGCTGCCCGCTGGGCAATCGCATCCCGGACTGGAACGACCTGGTCCGTACCGGCAACTGGGACGCCGCGGTGGAGTCGCTGCACGCCACCAACAACTTCCCGGAGTTCACCGGTCGGCTCTGTCCGGCGCCCTGCGAGGCGGCCTGCGTGCTCGGCATCTCCGGTGGTCAACCGGTGACCATCAAGCAGGTCGAGGTGGAGATCGCCGACGCGGCCGCAGCGCGCGGGTTCACCCCCCGCCCGGTGCCGGCGCCGTCCGGCCGGTCGGTCGCCGTCGTCGGCTCCGGCCCCGCCGGGCTCGCCGCCGCCCAGCAGTTGGCCCGCGCCGGTCACGCGGTGACGGTGTACGAGCGGGACGACGCGATCGGTGGTCTGCTCCGGTACGGCATCCCCGACTTCAAGTTGGAGAAGCGGCACATCGACGCCCGGTTGGCCCAGCTCGCCGCCGAGGGGGTGCGCTTCCGTACCGGCGTGAACGTCGGGGTGGACGTCACCGCCGAGCAGTTGCGCGCCGAGCACGACGCGGTGCTGTTGGCCTGTGGCGCGTTGCAGGGCCGGGACACGCCGGAAACCCCGGGACGGGCGCTTCGGGGCGTACACCAGGCGATGGCGCATCTGGTCGCGGCGAATCGCGCGGTCGCCACCGCGGCCACCGACCAGGCCGGCGTCGTGGCTACCGACGAGCGTCGGCTGGCGCGGGCGGTGTTGCCGGACGGCACTCCGATCGACGCGGCCGGAAAGCACGTGGTGATCATCGGTGGCGGTGACACCGCGGCGGACTGTCTCGGCGTCGCGCACCGTCAGGGCGCCGCGGGCGTGCACCAGCTCGACCTGTACCCGCAGCCTCCGCAGGAGCGCGACGAGGCACGGGACCCGTGGCCGACCTGGCCGTGGGTGCTGCGCAGCTACCCGGCGCACGAGGAGGGTGGCGAGCGGGTCTTCGCCGTGGCGGTGCAGGAGTTCGTGGACGACGGCACCGGCCAGGTGCGGGCGGTGCGGATCGCCGAGGTGACCGTGGAGAAGCGCGACGGCCGGCGGGTCGTCACCGTGGTGCCCGGCTCCGAGCGGGAGCTGCCGGCCGATCTGGTGCTGCTGGCGATCGGCTTCGAGGGCACCGAGCAGCAGCCGCTGCTGGCCCAGTTCGGGGTGACCCGCAACCCTCGCGGCGCGGTCGACGCCCGCGACGACTGGCAGACCGACGCCGACGGGGTGTTCGTCGCCGGCGACATGCACCGGGGCGCCTCGCTGATCGTCTGGGCCATCGCCGAGGGTCGTGCGGCGGCCGCCGCCATCCACGGGTACCTCGGCGGCGCCGGCACGTTGTCGGCCCCGGTCGGCCCGGCCGCGCAGGCCCTCGCCGCTCGCTGAGGCTCGGGGGCTTCACCAGGCTGGTCGATGGAGGTCCGGCCGGTGGGCAGTTTCTGCCCACCGGCCGGGCATTCCCGCTGGTGAAGCTGCTCACAAATATGGGCAAATAGGTTTAAGGCGGCAAGACTTATCGGCTGCCGAACCGCGCCGCGATCGGCCTGAATGCTCATGCTGCCGATCGCTGGAGGTTCGTCGTGGCCCGAGGTGCCACCTTCGCCGCGCTGCGCCATCGCAACTACCGCATCTGGGCGCTCGCCGGGTTCGTCTCCGTCATCGGCACCTGGATGCAGGTCCTCGGGGTCAACTGGTACGTCCTGAAGCAGACCGGCTCGGCGACGTCCATGGGCTTCGCGGTGCTGCTCCAGGCGGCACCCACCCTGCTGCTCAGCGTCTGGGGAGGCGTGCTGGCCGACCGTCTGCCGGCCCGCCCGTTGCTGATCACCGCCCAGGTGGCCCACGCGGCGCTCGCCGCCGGGCTGGGCGCGGTCGCCCTGACCGGTTTCGGCGGCCTACCGCTGATCTTCGCGATCTCCCTGGCCACCGGTGCCGTCTCGGCCATCGAGGGCCCGGTGATGGGGCGCTGGGCCTCCACCCTCGTCGACCGGGAGACCCTCGGCAACGCCCTGGCGCTCGGTTCGCTCTCCAACTCCGCCGGCCGCATCCTCGGCATGAGCCTTGGCGCCGTCGTGGTGGCCGCCGTCGGCCCCGCCCTGCTGTTCGGCATCAACGCGGCGAGCTTCGCCGCCGTGGTGGTGGCGCTGTTCGCCGTCCGTCCGGGGGCCGTGGCCGGTGTGGCGGTGACCGCCGCCGGCGCGACCCGCAGTGGCGTTCGGGCCGGGTTCGCCTACCTGCGCGGGCAGCCGGTGCTGCTCCTCGCGCTCGCCCTGTCGTTCGTGCTCGGCAGCCTGGGCCGCAACTACCAGGTGACGATGGCGGCGATGAGCGACGGCCCGCTGAACGCCGGTGCCTCCGGCTACGGCGTCCTGTCGACCGTCTTCGCGATCGGAACGGTGCTCGGTGCCCTCGTCGCGGCCCGCCGACGTTCCCTGGGCTACCGGACGCTCGTCGCCGCCGGCCTGCTCGCCAGCGGGCTGCAGATCGTCGCCGGCCTCGCCCCGGGCACCGTGAGCTTCGCGGCGGTGATCCTCCCGATCGCCGCCGCCGCTGTGGTCATCGACACCACCGTCGGCACCCGCGCCCAACTCGACACCGACGCCGCGATGCGGGGCCGGGTGCTCGCCGCGCTGGCGGTCACCGGCTCGGTCTCCGCCGCGGTCGGCGCACCGCTGCTCGGCTGGCTCGCGGAGTACGCCGGACCGCGCCAGACGCTCGTCCTCGCCGGGACCGCCGCGACGATCGCCACGGTCGCGGCGGCGGTCGCCCTGGACCGCCAGCACGCCCGCGCGGCGACCCTCGCGCTGGTCACGCCCCGGCCACGCCATCCGGTACGACGGATGGCGTTCCGGGCCGCCCGCATCGTCCGTCCCGCCGGGGCGGTCTGTGTGATCGCGCCCGCCGACGGCGTTCGATCGGGCTCGATCCGGCTCCCGGAGTTGGCCACGGCCGGGCCGGTGACACGCCGCTGAGACAGCGGTCACCCCGGGCGGCCCCCGCACGGGACCTGACGACACGAAGATCATCGTTACGCTGCGATCATGGACATCGAGGAGCGGCTACGACGGACCCGTCGGTGGCTGTGGATCGTGCTGATCGGGCTCTTCCTGAGCGGTGCCACCGCGTTTCCGCTGGAGATCGAGGTGCGCTGGCTGCTGCGCGCGCTGGACCCGCTCGCCGGCCAACTGCCCGCCCTGGTCGCCTGGATCGAGCGGGTGCACACCGGGCTCGTCACGGCCGGCGAGGACTACCCGTTCCTGCTCTACGGCACCGACTGGCTGGCCTTCGCCCACCTGGTGCTGGCGGTGGCGTTCTGGGGGCCGCTGCGCGACCCGGTGCGCAACGTCTGGGTGGTGCAGGTCGGCATGATCGCCTGCGCGGGCATCGTCCCCCTGGCGCTGATCTGCGGGCCGATCCGCGACATCCCCTGGTTCTGGACGCTCATCGACCTGTCCTTCGCGGTCGGTGCGTTCCCGCCGCTCTGGTTCGCCTACCGGCACATCCGCGCCGTCGAGGCAAGCACAACCCAAGCGCCCCCAACCCCGTAAACCCCCGCCCCACCCCGCCC